>NZ_JAEULP010000068.1 GCF_016792905.1 Tabrizicola sp. | reverse complement strand
GTGTCGAAATAGCTTCTCGACCCATCGACAACGATCTCGTTCATCAGACCGGCGTCGCAGAAGGCGCGCAAAGTGTTGTAGATCGTGGCGAGGCTGACCTTTTCGCCGGCGTCCTGCGCCAGCGCGAACAGGCTCTCGGCGGTCACATGCCGGTTCATTCCGTCGCCGACAAGAAGCTCGGCCAAAGCAAGCCTCTGACGGGTGGGGCGCAACCCTCCCGCTTTCAGCCAGTCAGCACTTTCAACCTTGCCCGCCACTTGCCCGCCACTTGCCGTCGCGATCCAGACTGCCCCGATATAGTGCGCGAACCCCTGCAACTTCAATCGATTTCCGCTGGATCTGCTGAAAATCGGCGGCGGTCTGGCGCGGAAATCAGACTAGCGACGGTCCGGACTACGGCGGCAGAGCGGCACAAACACTTTCCGGCAGATTTCTTGGCCCGGCGCGTGCCGACACCGAATTCCCTTGCCCTTGCCACTCTTCCTGGGCCGATGCTAGGTAGGGCCAGCAGCATTGGAGGATCGCAAGGCATGGCGCCCTACCCGACTTACTTCGACAAGGACGCTCTGCTTGCCTGCGCAAGGGGCGAGCTTTTCGGCCCCGGCAATGCCCAGCTGCCCGCCCCGCCGATGCTGATGATGGACCGGATCACCGACATCTCGGAAGACCGGGGCGAGCATGGCAAGGGCCATGTGGTGGCCGAATTCGACATCACCCCCGACCTCTGGTTCTTCGACTGCCACTTCCCCGGCAACCCGATCATGCCGGGCTGCCTTGGCCTTGACGGGCTCTGGCAGCTGACCGGCTTCAACCTCGGCTGGCGCGGCTGGCAGGGGCGCGGCTATGCGCTTGGCGTGGGTGAGGTGAAGCTGACCGGCATGGTCCGCCCCGACCGCAAGAAGCTCACCTACCACGTCGATTTCACCAAGGCCCTGCAAACCCGCCGCCTGACCATGGGCGTGGCGGACGGTCGGGTCGAGGCGGATGGCGAGGTGATCTATCTCGTCAAGGACATGAAGGTGGCGTTGAGCGAGGCCTGAGCACGTTCATTTCGTGGTGGTGGATGAAGGCTCTACCTCTCCCGCCCTGGAAAAAGATCAGCTTGCGGCGTCACCGGAGCGCGCTGTGCGCCCGGAAGACTGCGAAGGCCTTTGCGCGCTCGCAAACTTTCCGATCGCTCTGACAGTTGGTTTCTGGTGGTTCGCCTTCTGCATTCCCGGCAAGCGGCCGTATGGGCCGGGTCACGCCCTGATCGGGTCCGACATCGGAATTGCGCGGGTCCCTAGCTGCACACTGCCTGTCTTGACCCAGGCGTTCGCGAACCCAGGCATTCGCGAACATCGTGCTTTGCGTAGCGGCGCCAGGGTCTTCACGTTGGGACTGCATCGCTGCCGGGCTGTTGCCGGGCCGCCCCGCGATGGCCGACCGGACCGAGGCCAAGCTTACGGAATCCCTGGTTGGACGCGATCTTGCGCCGCCCGCAGGCTGCCCGCACCCTACCCCCGCGGCAGCATCGCCCGGAACGGCCGCAGCATCCGCCGCGCCCAGCCGGCAGCCTTCGTCGCTCTCCATCCGGTTGCGACCGAGATGTCCGACTTGCTCGACCGTTGTCTGGCAACCGCAGGCACGCAGATATAGGCGGGCACCCCCGGATGCGCCCTGCGAAACCAGGAATAGGCCCCGTCGACATGCATCGGCCCGCCCTCGGGCGATCCCGGCGGCCTTTGCAGGATGGCCTCCAGATAGTTCGTCATCTGCGCGATGATCTCGCCCCGCATCCCGATGAAATGCGCCAGCAGCAACTCCTGCTCCGGTTCCACCGCTGTCAGCGAGATCGCCCCGTCCACCGCGCGCTCCTGACTCCGCCCCCCGTGCAAGAAGGCCCAACCGGTCTCATGCAGGGAATCCAGCCGCACCCCCGGGGCCAGCGCCGCCGGGGTCCAGTCCACGTCATCCTCCAGGATGAGGATGCTGCGATACCCCTTCGCGACCGCGTCCCTCAGCACGCCCAGATGGCTCAGGAAACACCCCCGCTCGCCGATCGACCCGAAATCCCCCCGGTCGGACGGGCGCACCGCCGCGAAAATCTCGACCAGCGGATCGCCGACCTCCAGCCCGATCCGTGCCAGCTGCCCCGCCATCTCGCGACGACGATCCGTCCGTTCCGCCAGATTGATGACGTAGACCCGGTCGAACAGGTCGCGAAAGAATGCCGCGTCAAATCGGGACTGAGAACCGGCTGTCGTCATGGCCCAAGGACTAGCCGCTCGCCCCAGTGGAAACAAGCACCGCATTGATCTGGGCGGCCAAGCTCCTTGCCCCCTCCCCCCCGCTGCCCTAAACAGGCCCTAAGTCACCAAGGGAGGCCCCATGCGCCGTGTCGTCATCACCGGGATCGGGATCGTCTCGTCCATCGGCAACAATGCCGCCGAGGTCGAGGCCTCCCTTCGCGCGGGCAAGTCCGGCATCGTCTTCGCCCCCGACTATGCCGAGCATGGCTTCCGCTGCCGGGTCCATGGCCAGCCCAACATCGTGCTGGAAGACCACATCGACAAGCGCGACCTTCGCTTCATGGGCGACGGTGCCGCCTATACCTTCATCGCCATGGACCAGGCCGTCAAAGACTCCGGCCTGTCCGAGGCCGACATCTCGAACGACCGCACCGGGATCATCGTCGGCTCCGGCGGGCCGTCCACCAAGTCGTTCTTCAAGGCTCACAACATCGTCCGCGAGACCGGCTCGCCAAAGCGCATCGGCCCCTTCGGCGTGACCAAGGGCATGTCCTCCACCGTCTCGGCCTGCCTTGCCACCCCGTTCAAGATCCGCGGCGTGAATTACTCGATCACCTCCGCCTGCTCGACCTCCGCCCATTGCATCGGCAACGGCACCGAACTGATCCAGATGGGCAAACAGGACATCGTCTTTGCCGGCGGCGGCGAGGAGCTGGACTGGACGCTCTCCTGCCTCTTCGACGCCATGGGCGCGATGTCGTCGAAATACAACGACGCCCCGGAAACCGCCTCGCGCACCTATGACGCCAACCGCGACGGCTTCGTCATCGCCGGCGGCGGCGGGATCGTCGTGCTGGAGGAACTGGAACACGCCCTCGCCCGCGGCGCAAAGATTTACGGCGAAGTCACCGGCTACGGCGCCACCTCCGACGGCTACGACATGGTCGCGCCCAGCGGCGAAGGCGGCGAACGCGCCATGCGCCTTGCGCTGTCAACGCTGCCGAAGGGCCGTCGGATCGACTATATCAACAGTCACGGCACCTCGACCCCGGTCGGCGACATCGGCGAGGTCAAGGCGATCCGCCGCGTCTTCGGCGAGGGCAAGACCCCGCCCATCGCCTCCACCAAGTCGCTGACCGGCCATTGCCTTGGCGGCGCGGGCGTGTGGGAGGCGATCTATTCGCTGATCATGATGAACAAGGGCTTCATCGCCGCCTCGGCCAACGTCATCACCCCCGACCCGGAGCTTCTGCCGGGCGAGATCGTGACCCAGATGCGCGACGGCGTGACTATCGACTCCGTCCTCTCCAACTCCTTCGGCTTCGGCGGCACCAACGCCACTCTCGTCATGTCGAAATACCAGTCCTGAGGAGCCTTCGAATGGCCAATCTGATGCAGGGCAAGCGCGGGCTTGTCATGGGCGTGGCGAATGACCGTTCCATCGCCTGGGGCATCGCCTCGGCGCTTGCGGCAGAAGGGGCGGACCTGGCCTTCAGCTACCAGGGCGACGCCTTCGGCAAACGGGTGCAGCCGCTGGCGGCCGGTGTCGGCTCGGATTTCCTGATCGACGTTGATGTGACGAACGAAGACAGCCTTGACGCCTGCTTCGCCGAGGTCGGCCGCCGCTGGGGCAGCCTCGACTTCGTGATCCACGCCATCGCCTTTTCCGACAAGACCGAGCTGACCGGCCGCTTCGTCAACACCACGCGCGGCAACTTCCTGAATTCGCTGAACATCTCCTGCTTCAGCTTCATCGACGTGGCCCGCCGCGCGGAACCCCTGATGACCGAAGGCGGGTCCTTGATCACCCTGACCTTCCAGGGCTCGAACCGCGTCTCGCCGAATTACAACGTGATGGGCGTGGCGAAAGCCGCGCTGGAATCCGCCACCCGCTATCTCGCCAACGACCTCGGCCCGCAGAAGATCCGCGTCAACGCCATCTCTCCCGGCCCGATGAAAACCCTCGCCGGTTCCGCCATCGGCGGCGCCCGCGCCACCTTCCGCCACACCGAGGAAAACGCCCCCCTCCGCGCCAACGCGACGCTGGAGGCCATCGGCGGCACGGCGGTCTGGCTCTGCTCCGATTACGGCGCCTGCACGACGGGGGAAATTATCCACGTCGACGGCGGCTATCACGCGCTTGGCTTCCCGCAGGCGGAGAATTTGTAGAGACGGCCTGAGACGTGGGCAGATTGCCCACCGTACCGGACGCTGCGTAGGGTTGGCAATTTTCCCACGCACCGACCCTACAGCATCACCCCCACCCGCCCCGTCGCCCGATACCCGCCTGCCGGATCGCCCTCCAGCACCAGCATCTGCGCAGCCAGCTCCGCCTTGGACGCATCCCGGAAGATCCCGTCACCGCTCAGGCTCACCTCCTCGATGGTCTCGCGACTGCGGGCATAGAGCGGCTGGTTGTCATAGACGGCCCTGCACTCGGCCTCGGGCAGAGCAAACTGCGAAGTCAGCAGCGCCCCCTTCCCCGACACCGCCATCTCGGCGCTGGAAAAGACCTCGAAATGGACATGCGGCCAGCGGCCCGGATAGCAGGCCGGGAAGATCGTGGTGAACCGCACCCGGCCCTGATCGTCGCTGATCCCCACCCCGCGCAGGTAGTTCCGATCCTGGGCCGCGTAGATCGAATAGATCCCAGCGGCATCGCACTGCCAGACATAGACCGCCATCCCGCCCAGGGGTGTGCAGGCCCGGTTCACATCGACCAGCGTGATCTCCAGCGTCACCGGCACGCCCTCCGCCACCGGGGTCAGCCCGCCGATCGAGGTGCGGATGTCCTCGCGGATCACACCCTCCTCGGTCAGGATGTTGACCGTCTGCCCCTCACGGACATTCGTCCCGTCCGCGGGGAACGGCCCTTCGGTTTCGACCGGGTTCGCCACGCAGACCGAACCGTCCGCCGCAGTCCCCGTCACGGTCCCCGCCCGGCCGCGCGCCGCCCAGAGAGACAAGGCCGCCCCGCCCATGGCCAACCCCGTCAGCACCAGCCGCCGCCGGGTCAGATGCGGCAGGTCGGCGGCAAGGCCCTCGGGTCCGTGGTCGTCAGCGTCGGTCATGCGCAGGTCTCCTTCGACGTTGCGCAGTAGTACGCGCAGGGAGAGACATTCCGTCGCCAGGCCGGCCCGAGATGCTGCAAACACCTGACAGGGTGCCGACGACCAGGCACAAGCCGTTGAAATTTCGCCGTGATCGCATTCTGTCCACCGTGGACAGTGGATGGCATCACATGGGTGAGGATGGAGCGGGTGACGGGAATCGAACCCGTGTCTCTAGCTTGGAAGGCTAGGGTCTTACCATTACACAACACCCGCGCTTGCAGTGGTAGGTATTCGTACCCAACCGGTTCGTCAAGGCAGCGTACCGGTTGTTCGCGCAGCTCAGTGGCTTGCGCACACCTGGATCATCGCCGTCGGGATCTTCGATCCATCCGGAACCTGGCCAGAGGACAACGCGTCCGCGATGAGTCCAAGGGGATGGCAAAGCCTGCGGGAGGCCAGGCGCTCGGCCTGGCAACGGCAGGAAAAGCCCGTCGCTGCCACGGGAATCTCCCCCAGGAGGGCGTCGCGCCAGGAAATGTCGAAAAGCTTTCGCGAGACAGCCTGATGCCGCCTTTGATGGCCGAAAAGCCCTGCCATGCCGCAACAGCCTGTGGCCAGGGTTTCCGATTCCATCCCGATGGCACGGAAGACCTGCGTCCACTGCGCCTGGGCCTCGGGCTGGCCGGTAGCTTCCGTGCAATGCGGCAGCGTGCGCACTTTGCCCGAAGCCTGCGGGAACCTCCGGCCGGATGCCAGCGCGCCGACCAGAAACTCTTGCGGCAGAAGCACTGGAAGGCGGGGGAGACCCTGCTTCGGGTAGTCCTGCCGGAACAGCATGACCAGTGCGGGGTCCATGCCGATCAAGGAAACGCCCTGGTGAACCAGCGGTTCCAGGCGTCTGACCAGCGCTTGCGCCATTCTGTGGAAACCATCGAGGTCGCCAAGGTTCAAGGCCGCCTTGCCTGAGGGCAGAAGGTCCAGCAGGCGGGGCGCATAGCCCAGCGCGGTCATCCCGGTCACGACATCGCGTCGCAGGCCGGGATCGAAAAGCGCAGTAAACCAGTCGTCGACCAGAACGACGGTGTTCTCCGGATACGGCCCGCTGCCCAGACGCAGCGATCGCGGCGTACGGGGCGACAGACGGCGGGGAAGATCTGTCGTCCGGGTGGCGATCTCGCCCACCTTCACCAGAACCGGCCACAGGGGCGACACAACCGGCGCAAGGCGCTGGAGCAGAGGACTCAGCCGCTCTGCCGCAAGCACCAGGCGGTCGGAGAGCGGCCGACGGTTTCGTTGGAAATGGTCCGAGAGGAAAGCCGTCCGCATGCTCGGGATATCCACCTGTACCGGGCAGGACGAAGCGCAGGCTTTGCAACCGAGGCATCCGTCAAGCGCCGCCATCAGGTCGGTTTCCATGGTCGGCGAGACTGTTCCGGCGCTTCGCGCGCGGTGCCAGTCGCGCAGCGCATCGGCCCGGCCCTTGGGGCTGTGGCGCAGGTCTGCGGTGGCCTTGAAGGACGGGCACATCGGGGTGGCGGCGGCGTAGCTCAGGCATTGCGCGTTGCCATTGCAGCGGAACGCCTTGGTCAAGGCATCGTCTTCCGGTGTGTTGAAGGCGCGGAAAGGGGTGGTGGCGACACCCATGATGTCGTCCCGGTCCGAGACGAGCTTGCCGGGGTTGTAGCGGCCTTGAGGGTCGAAGGCGGCTTTCACGCCCTGCAGGGCGCGGTAGGCCTCATCGCCGATCCAGTCCTTCAGGTAGGCACCGCGAACCCCCTTGCCGTGCTCGCCCCAGAAGATGCCGCCGTGCTTGCGGGTCAAGGCAAAGACAGCGTCCGAAACGGCGACGAGCTTGGCTCGGTCTTCGTCGGCGTCGATGTTCAAGGCAGGGCGGACGTGCAGGCAACCGACATCGACATGCCCGTAGATGCCGAAGCCAAGGCCGTGCTGTGTCAGAAGCGCCAGGAAATCGTCGATGAAGGCAGGAAGATTCTCGGGCGGGACCACGCAATCCTCGACGAAGGCCACGGGACGGGCGGGTCCGTCGATCCTGCCCAGAAGCCCGACCCCGGCTGACCGGATTGCCCAAAGCGCGCGGATTTCGCCCCTGTCGCGCGCCTCATGCACGGCCGAGGCGCCCGGAAGATCGGCCAGCAGTCTGCGGCAAGCATCGACCTGCGCATCCAGGGCGGTCGCGTCGTCACCGTTGAACTCGATGAAGCTATAGGCCAGCCGCTCGCCCTGCTTTGACTGCAAGGCGGGGGGAAGCCGGGTCAGGATGCCCGCTTTGGCCGCAAGATCCTGCACCACCTCGTCCATCACCTCGATCGCGGTCGGGTCGGCCTGCAACAGTGGCGCGGCCGAGGCAAGTGCGTTGCGGAAGCTGTCGAATCCGACGACCAGAAGCCGCTTTTCGCGCTCGATCCGGCGCAGCTTGACCCGGATGCGGGTGATCAGGCCCAGCGTGCCCTCGGCCCCGAGGAAAAGGCGCCACCAGTCAAAGCCGCCATCCGGCGGGCAGGCCCGGTCAAGGTCGTAGCCGGTGAAGCGGCGGTTCAGGCGGGGGGTGGCGGCGATGAAGGCGTCGCGCCCGGCCCTCGCCGCTGCCTCGGCGGCCTTCAGCATGGGACGTGCCCAGTCAGGCGGCGGTTCAGCGCTGTGCAGAAGACCCTCGGGGCAAGCCAGTTCCAGCGCGAGAATGTTGTCGCTGGTCTTGCCATAGATGCGGGAGCCCTTGCCCGAGGCATCGGTCGCGACCATCCCGCCGACGGTGCAACGGGTCGAGGTCGAGGTTTCGGGCGCGAAGAACCATCCCGTCGGGCGAAGCCGGTCGTTCAGGTCATCGAGCACCATGCCCGGCTCGACCTCGGCCCAGCCTTCGACCGCATTCACCGCAACAAGCCGGTTCATGTGGCGGCGCAGATCGACGATCACGCCACGGTTCAGGCTTTGGCCGTTTGTGCCGGTGCCGCCGCCGCGCGGGGTAATCGGGGTGTCGGCCCAGTCGGGACGCGCCATGACCCGCAACAAGCGCTGGACATCGGAGGCATCGGTCGGGGCGACGATCAGATCGGGCAGAATGGCATAGACCGAATTGTCGGTGGACATCGCGGCGCGCAGGGCCCGGTCCGTCTCGATCTGGCCAGCAAACCCGGCCTTGCCCAGGTCGGCGGCAAGGCGGGTGACGGGAAGAACCGGGCTTTTGTCGGTCAAGGCTGCCTCCTGCAACAATGCCTTGAAACACGAAAATGAAATTCATAGAATTAGTATCTGATAAAGATAGTTTCGAAATTCATGAACATTTCCCTACGCCACATCCGCGCCCTGCATGCGATCCGCGCCAACGGCAGCTTTGCTCGCGCCGCGCAGGAGTTGGGGGTGGTGCCGTCAGCCCTGACCGAGACCATCCGCCATTTCGAGGCAGAGGCGGGTGCGTCACTCTTTGACCGCAGCCAGCGGCCACCGGTCCCGACGCCGCTGGCCCTGGCCTTCCTGCAGGAAACCGCCCCGCTGCTGGAGGGGCTTGACCTGGCGCTGGATCGTTTGCGAGCCCGACGGGACCAGACGGCAGGCAGGCTTTCCATCGGCTGCACGCCTTCTGCCATCTCCGATCCCGTTGCACCGGTTCTGGCGCGGTTGCGACAGGAGCATCCCGACCTGCGGTTGCGGGTTCATGACGACATCGCCGAACGGCTGGCGCAGGGCGTGGTCGAGGGGGCGCTGGATCTTGCCGTCGCGGGCCGCGCCCTGCATTCGGATGACCTGAAGCAGACGGAAATCCGCCGCGATCCCTTTGGCCTGGCCTGCGCCGTGACACATCCCCTGGCGCAACGGGAAAGCCCAGGTTTGCAGGATATCGATCCGGCCGAGGTGATCTCGCTTGATCCGGGCACCGGGACACAGGCGCTTCTCGCGGGATGCCCCGCAGTGCCTGCCGCGCTTCGGGTCGGGGCGATCGAGGCACATTCCACCATTGCACAGATCGCCATGATCCGGGCCGGGATGGGGGTGGCGCTGCTCCCGCGCAACGCGCTGATGCTGTTCGCCGACCCCACCCTGCGATTTGTGCCCCTGCGCGATCTGGACCTCTGGCGCGTTCTCTACCTGCTGATCCCGGCGCGCAGGCGACTATCGAATCCTGCGCGCGCCTTTGTCGATCTGTTGCGGCCCACGGCTTGACTGCAGTACATCAAAGGAAAGCAGCGCTTTGTATTGGCTCGACAAGGTGCTAGGTATGCCCGGTGCCGTAGTTCGGCCAAGGGCCTGCCCATGTCATCCAAGATACGCCTGCCGCCCCTGAATTCCCTGCGTGTCTTTCACGCCGTCGTCCGTCACAGGTCGCTGCGCGAGGCGGCAGAAGAGCTTTATGTCTCGCCGCAGGCCGTGGGCCAGCAGATCCGGCTTCTGGAAGAGGCGCTTGGCGTCGTGCTGATGGAACGCGAGGGACGGGGCATCCGGCTTACCGAAAAGGCGATCACCCTGTCGCATTACGTCAGTGCCGGCTTTGACGAATTCGAGGAAGGCATCCGCCGAGTAACCGGCCCTCGCGAGCGCGAGAGGATCAACCTGAACGTCAGCCCCTATTTTGGCACGCGGTATCTCATGCCGCGGCTGGCGTTGTTCCGGCAGGCCGTGCCCGATGCCGAGATCGGGTTGACGACGATGATCGACCTTGTCGATCTGGAACGGGACCAGATCGACCTTGCCGTGCAATGGGGCTACGGCGAGCGACGCGATGGGCAAAGCCACCTACTGACGCGCGACCCCAAGGTCATCTGCTGCCGCCCCGACATGGCGGACAGGATCACATCTCCCGCAGATCTGTTGCAGTTCAACCTTCTGCAACCGGCCCGGTCGAAGCGATTGTGGCCGGACATCCTGCGGCATCTCGGTGTCGAGGCGCCCGAGCTTGACCGGGGCATGACCTTCGACGATGCGGCCACGATGCGCCGCGCGGCCTATCAGGGGTTGGGGATCGGGCTGATCTCGGTCCTCGACGCCGAGGAAGACATCGCCTCGGGCAAACTGGTGGCACCCTTGGGCATGGACATCCTGTCCGACATGCCGCCAGAGACGGTGCCCGGCTTCTACCTGATCACCACCAAGGCGCGGCTTCGGGCCAAGCATGTCGCCGCGTTGCACCGCTGGCTTCTGGAGCAGGACTGGCAGGAGCCTTAGCCGCCGGAAAGGGCGTGATCCGCCATCGACTCAAGTGCCTGAACAAGGGCGGAATGGTCGGCGTCCCTCAACCCTTTCGCAGAGCAGGCATTCATCAGCTCTTGTGCGGTCGCGGTATTGGGCAGGGCCACCCCCAGTTCACGCGCCGATGACAGGGCGAGCGCGAGGTCCTTCTGATGCAGGCGGATGCGGAAGCCCGGATTGAAGCTGCGGGCGATCATCCGTTCGCCATGGACCTCAAGGATGCGGCTTGCGGCGAACCCACCCATCAACGCCTGCCGTACTCTGGCGGGGTCGCATCCGGCCTTGCTGGCAAAGACCAGCGCCTCTGCCACCGCTTCTATGTTCAGCGCGACGATGATCTGGTTGGCCAGTTTGCAGGTCTGACCCGCCCCGTTGGCGGTGCCGACAAGGGTGATGTTCTTGCCCATCAGCTGGAACAGCGGCAGGGCACGGGCAAAGTCTTCCTCCGCTCCGCCAACCATGATCGTCAGGCTGCCGGCCTTCGCGCCGACCTCGCCGCCCGAGACCGGCGCGTCAAGGTAGCTGCCTCCAGCCGCACGCACCGCTTCGGCGAATTGCGCGGTCGCGATCGGGCTGATCGTGCTCATGTCGATGACGAGCGTACCGGGGTTCAGCCCCGCGATAACGCCATCTGCGCCCATAAGGACCCGTTCGACATCGGGCGTGTCGGGCAGCATCAGGATGACGATGTCGCTGTCGCGGGCCACGGCGCACGGGTTCTGCGCAACGGTCGCGACCAACCCTTCGGGCAGGGGTGAGCGGTTGAGGCAGGTCACAAGCGTGTTTCCGCCCGCCGTGAGATGCCCCGCCATGGGCGCACCCATGACCCCCAGCCCGATGAATCCGATCCGCATGTGATGCCCTCTCCAAGGTGGTGACTTGCGTCACATATTTATATGATGTATGATAACTGACAAGATCAATCTTCAGAGGTGCCGGAATGCTGGAACGGGTCAACAGTCTGAAACTGGCCCTGGGTGACGGGCGTCCGGCCATCGGGATCTGGTGCTCGCTCGCCTCGGCGATCACGACCGAAATTGTTGCCGGATCCGGAGCGGACTGGCTGCTGATCGACGGCGAGCACAGCCCGAACGACCTGCGCAGCATCCTGGCCCAGCTTCAGGCTGCGGCCGCGTTTCCGGTCGAGGCGGCCGTGCGGCTGCCTTCGGATGACCCGAACCTGATCAAGCAGGCGATGGACATCGGCGCGCGCAGCCTGATGATCCCAAATGTCCGCACGGCCGCACAGGCGAAAGCCATCGTCGCGGCCATGGCTTATGCTCCTGACGGCATTCGCGGCTTCTCCGTCGCGCAGCGCGCCAATGCCTACGGACGGGTCAAGGACTACCACGCCAATGCGCATCGCCAGCAGCTGCTGGTCGCGCAGATCGAATGCGAGACGGGCGTGGCCAATGCTGCCGAGATCGCTGCCGTGCCGGGCGTGGATGTGCTGTTCGTCGGGCCGGGCGATCTGTCCACGAACATGCGGGCGATGGGCAACCCCGCGGCCCCGCATGTGCAGGACGCCATCGCCTCCGTGCTGGCGGCGGCGCAGGCGCAGGGCAAGGCCACCGGAATCCTTGCGCCGCAGCAGGCCGATGCACAGCGGTACCTTGCGGCCGGTTTCACGATGGTCGCGATCGGATCCGACCTTGGTCTTCTGGCGCGCGGGTCGGATGCGCTTGTGGCGCAGTTCAGGCCCCGCTGATCCGGTCTGCCGGGTCCGGGGAAGACATTCTTCGCGGTGCGTTTCAATACGGCGGTGAAGCGGAAATCCCGTGACGGGAAATGCGCCTGCCTGCCGCAGGGGTGAAAACGAAAGAAAATCCTTCCAATTCCAAAGTGATTTTTGCAATCGCTCTGTCGGCGTTGCGCTTAACTTCGGCGCGACGGCGCTGCTTCGCGCCTGATGACAACAGGGCAGGCCCGAAATGATCGAAATCCAGCACAACTTCATCAACGGCGAGTGGAGTCGCGCCGATCAGACCAGCGAAAACCGCAATCCGGCCAACCCGGAGGATCTGGTCGGGGTCTACGCGCGGGGTGGAAAAGCGGACGTGGACGCTGCCGTGGCGGCGGCCAGAACGGCACAACCTGCCTGGGGCAGCGCGTCGCCGCAGATCAGGTCGGACGTGCTGCGTCGGGTGGGCGATCGTCTGCTTGACCGGGTCGAGGAGATGGGCCGCCTTCTGGCGCGGGAAGAGGGCAAGACCCTAGCCGAGGCGAGGGGCGAGGCCTTGCGCGCTGCGCAGCTTTTCCATTTCTACTCGGGTGAAGCGCTTCGCAATCCCGGGGAGAAACTGCCGTCGTTGCGCGATGGCGTCGAAGCCGAAGTGACGCGCGAACCGCTGGGCGTCGTCGGCCTGATCACGCCCTGGAACTTTCCGATCGCGATACCGGCATGGAAGACAGCTCCAGCTCTTGCCGCCGGCAACGCGGTCGTGCTGAAACCGGCAGACCTGACGCCCAGCTGCGCACATCTGCTGGCCCAGGTGCTGGAAGCTGCAGGCTGCCCGCCGGGGGTGTTCAACCTGGTCATGGGGCGCGGATCCGAGATCGGCGCGGCGCTGACCGGGCATCCCGATGTGGCGGCGATATCCTTTACCGGATCCGAACGGGTCGGGCGCGGCATTGCGCTGGACTGCGCGCGCGGCATGAAGAAGGTGCAGCTGGAAATGGGCGGCAAGAACCCGATGGTGGTGACGGCCAAGGCCGATCTGGACCTTGCGGTTGCCGCCTGCCTGAACGGCGCATTCTTTTCCACCGGCCAGCGTTGCACCGCCTCGTCGCGGCTGATCGTCGAGGCGCCGGTCCACGATGCCTTTGTCGAAAAGCTGACGGCGGCGATGACGGCGTTGCGAATCGGAGACCCGCTGGATGCGGCGACCCAGATCGGCCCCGTGGTGTCGGAAAGCCAACTGGCGGGCAATCTGGACTATGTGCGGCTTGCGGGCGACGAGGGTTGCGAGGTCATCGGCGGCCAGCGCCTGAACCGGCCCGGCACGTTCCAAAGCCCCGCGCTGTTTCTTGGCGCGGCGAACGACATGCGCGTTGCGCGCGAGGAAATCTTTGGCCCCTGCGCCGCCGTCATCAAGGCCGCCGACTTCGAGGAAGCGGTGGCCGTGGCCAATGACACCCAATTTGGGCTTTCCTCTGGCATCTGCACCGGGTCGCTGCGCGAAGCGACCGAGTTCCGCCGCCGGTCGAAAGCGGGAATGGTGATGGTGAACCTGCCGACCGCAGGGGTCGATTATCACGTTCCCTTTGGCGGGCGCGGCGCTTCCAGCCTGGGCGGGCGCGAACAGGGCCGCATGGCGATGGACTTTTACACCTCGGTCAAGACCGCCTATACCTATGCGGGCTGATCGGACCACCCCGGAAACAGGAAAGAAGAAATTTCTAATTACGGGTGGAAGTTTGTTTTCACCGAAGGCGCTGCTTGACAATATGACCGGCAAGGCTTCCTGCGCGCAGGCGCTGGGATGGGTCGAAAAAGGATGATCTGATGAAGCGGAACGGCGGGCAGATTCTGGTCGAAAGCCTGGTGGCGCTGGGGGCGACCAAGGCGTTTGGGGTGCCGGGCGAAAGCTATCTGGCCGTGCTGGATGCGCTGCACGACACCAAGGGCCGCCTTGATTTCATCAATTGCCGGAACGAAGGGGGCGCGGCCTTCATGGCCGCCGCCTGGGGCAAGCTGACCGCGCAGCCGGGGCTGTGCATGGTCACGCGCGGGCCGGGTGTGACCAATGCCTCGATCGGGGTGCATACCGCGATGCAGGACAGCGCGCCGATGATCCTGTTCGTGGGCCAGGTCGGCACCGACATGAAGGGCCGCGAGGCGTTTCAGGAGATCGACTATCGCGCCGTCTTTGGCACCATGGCGAAATGGGCGGTCGAGATCGACGACACCGACCGCATCCCCGAAATCCTCGCCCGCGCCTGGACGACGGCGATCACGGGCCGCCCCGGCCCGGTGGTGATTGCCCTGCCCGAGGACATGCTGACCCGACTGACCGAGGCCCTGCCGCTGACCGGGCCGACCCGCGTGGCCGAGCCCGCCCCCGATGCCGTCACGATGGCCGAGGTGCAGGCGATGCTGGGCGCGGCCGAGCGCCCGCTGATCCTGATGGGCGGCTGCAACTGGACCGAAGCCGGACAGGCGGCCTTGCAGGGCTTTGCCGAGGCCAGCGACATTCCGGTCATCGCCGCCTTCCGCTATCAGGACCAGTTCGACAATTTCTCGCCCGCCTATGCCGGCGAGGCCGGGGTCGGGATGCCCGCCCCCGTGCGCCGCCTGATCACCGAGGCGGATGTGATCATGGCGATCAACCTCCGCTTTGGCGAGATGACGACGGATGGTTACACTCTGCTGTCGGTGCCCGTGCCGGTGCAAAAGCTGATCCATGTCCATGCGTCAGACCGCGAGATCGGCAAGGTCTATCAGCCGACGCTTGGCATTCAGGCCGGGCCGAACGCCTTTGCCGCCGCGCTGTCGCCGGTCAGGGGCGGCTGGGCTGCATGGCGCGCCAGGGCGCGGGCCGATTGGGAGGCGGGGTTCGACCTGGCCCCCCTGCCCTCGCCCGTCGATATGGGCGTGGCCATGGCGCATCTGCGCGAAGTGCTGCCCGAGGATGCGATCCTGACCAACGGCGCGGGCAATTTCACCGTCTGGCCGAACAAGTTCTACAAGTTCGGGCCCAAGGCGCGGCTGCTGGCGCCGCAGTCGGGCGCCATGGGCTATGGCCTGCCCGCCGCTGTGGCCGCGAAGGTCGCCGATCCGGCCCGCACGGTCGTCTGCTTTGCGGGCGACGGCGATTTCCAGATGAACTGTCAGGAACTGGCCACCGCGCTGCAATATGGCGCGCAGCCGATCATCCTGCTGTTGAACAACGGCATCTACGGCACGATCCGCGCCCATCAGGAACGCACCTATCCCACCCGGGTTTCCGGCACCGACATGGTGAACCCCGATTTCGTGGCCCTGTCGCGCGCCTATGGCTTCCATTCGGAACGGGTGGAGCGGACCGAGGATTTCGCGGCGGCTTTCGCCCGCGCCATGGCTTCGGGCACTGGCGCGGTGCTGGACCTGAACATCTCTCCCGAGGCGCTGACCCCGCGCCAGACACTCAGCCAGATGCGCGAAGCCGCGCTGAAAGCAAAGGAAACCGCATGACCATTCGACTTGGCGCCGACATCGGCGGCACCTTCACCGATATTGCGCTGGACTGCCGGGGCCGGATGTTCTCGACCAAGGTGCTGACCAACTATGCCGCGCCGGAACAGGCCATTCTGGACGGCATGGATATGGTGCTGGACCAGGCCGGGATCGGCTATGGCGATCTGGAGATCGTCATCCACGGCACCACGCTGGCGACCAATGCGCTGATCGAGCGGCGCGGCGCAAAGACCGCCTTCATCACCACCGAAGGCTTCCGCGACGTGATCGAGATGCGGACCGAAAGCCGGTTCGATCAGTATGACCTGAACCTGACGCTGCCGACGCCCTTGGTGCCGCGCGAGGACCGTTTCACCGTCGCGGGCCGGATCGGCGCGCAGGGGCAGGAACTCGCGCCCTTGGACGAGGCCGCGCTGCACACGCTGGCCGACCGCATCGCGGCGGGCGGCTATGGCGCGGTCGCCATCGGCTTCATCCACTCTTACCTCAACCCCGCGCATGAACGCCGGGCGCGCGACATCATCGCGGCATCGGTCGATCTGCCGATCTCGATCTCGTCCGAAGTCTCGCCGCAGATGCGCGAGTTCGAGCGGTTCAACACCGTCTGCGCCAATGCCTATGTGCGGCCCCAGATGGCGAGCTATCTCGACCGGCTGCAAGTGCGGCTGAAGGAAAAGGGTGCGGGCTGCCCGGTGTTCATGATCCACTCGGGCGGGGGTCTGGTCTCGGTCGATACTGCCGCCGAGTTTCCGGTGCGGCTGGTGGAATCCGGCCCGGCGGGCGGGGCGATCTTTGCCGCCGACGTGGCGCGGAAGTTCGGCCTTGATAAGGTCGTCAGCTATGACATGGGCGGCACCACGGCCAAGATCTGCCTGATCGAGGATTTCGCCCCCAAGACCGCCCGCACCTTCGAAGTTGCCCGCACCACGCGCTTTGCCAAGGGATCGGGGATGCCAATCTCCATCCCGGTGATCGAGATGATCGAGATCGGCGCGGGCGGCGGCTCCATCGCCTGGGTCGATGCCATGGGCCGCATCCAGACCGGCCCGGAATCGGCGGGGTCGGAACCGGGGCCCGCCTGTTATCAGCGCGGCGGCAAGCGCCCGGCGATCACCGATGCCGATCTGGTTCTGGGCAAGCTTGACCCCGACAACTTCGCGGGGGGCGCGATCAAGCTGTCACTCGCCAATGCCGAGGCCGCGATTGACCGTGACGTGGGCAGCCGCCTTTCCCTGAACACCGAAGCCGCCGCCTTTGGCATTGGCGAGGTGGTGGATGAAAACATGGCCAACGCCGCCCGCGTTCATGCGGTGGAAAACGGCAAGGACATTTCCGACAACATGATGGTGGCCTTTGGCGGCGCCGCCCCCCTGCACGCCGCGCGGCTGTGCGAAAAGCTGGGCATCGACCGCTGCCTTGTGCCGCCCGGCGCGGGCGTGGGCTCGGCCATCGGGTTCCTCAAGGCGCCCTTCGGCTATGAATCCCTTGCCTCGCGCATCATCGGCCTGTCCAGCTTCGATGCCACTGCCGTCAACCTGCTGATCGCCGATCTGAAGGCCACCGCCGAGAGCTTCGTGCGCCAGGGCACCGACGGCGCGATCCATGCCGAGATCGTGGCCTTCATGCGCTATCGCGGGCAGGGCTGGGAAATTCCGGTGCCGCTGCCCGACCGCGCCTTTACCGATGCCGATGTGGCGCTGATCCGCGAGGGGTTCCTCACGGCCTATGCCCGCTTCTTCGGACGCGCCATCGACGGGCTGTCGGGGCTGGAGATCGAGATCGTCACAATTTCCGTCAAGGCGGCGGACAAGCGCCCCGCCCCGGAGCCGGCCACGCTGACCCATGGCTCCCGCAGCGTGGCCGCGCCCCAATTCCGCGCGGTGTTCGACCCGTCCTCGGCCCGCGCGCTGAAAACCGGCATCGTGGCCCGCGAAAGCCTTGCCGCTGGTGACCGGGTTTCCGGCCCCACCGTGGTGGTCGAACGTGAAACCTCGACCGTCGTCACCGCCCCCTTCGATGTCGTCATGCAATCCGACGGCTCGCTTCTGATGCTGAAGAAGGAGATCGTCTGATGTCCGCCGCAACCCGCGACCAGACCCGTGAAATCCACATGCAGGTCATGTGGAACCGCCTGATTTCCGTGGTGGAAGAACAGGCGATGACCCTGCTGCGCACCGCCTTTTCCACCTCTGTCCGCGAGGCGGGCGACCTGTCGGCCGGCGTCTTCGATCCCGAGGGCCGGATGCTGGCGCAGGCCGTCACCGGCACGCCGGGCCACGTCAACACCATGGCCGAGGCGGTGCTGCATTTCATCGACGAGATCGGCCGCCAGAACATGTTCCCCGGCGACACCTATGTGACGAATGACCCGTGGAAGGGCACCGGGCACCTGCATGACATCACCATGGTCTCGCCCAGCTTCAAGGGCCACGTGCTGGTCGGCTTTTTCGCCTGCACCGCCCATGTGGTCGACGTGGGCGGGCGCGGCTTCGGGGCCGATGGCAAGTCGGTCTATGAGGAAGGCATCCAGATCCCGATCATGAAATTTGCCGAGCGGGGCGTGGTGAACGCCTTCCTCGTGCAGATGCTGCGCGCCAACGTGCGCGAGGCCAATCAGGTGGTGGGCGATTTCTACTCGCTGGCCGCCTGCAACGATGTGGGCCACCGGCGGCTGATCGCGATGATGGAGGAGGTCGGCCTCGATACGCTGGACGATCTGGGCGCGTTCATCTTTGCCCGCACACGGGCGGCCACGCTGGAACGCATCGCTGCCCTGCCCAAGGGCACCTGGACCAACCGCCTGACGACCGACGGCTATGACAAGCCCGTCACGCTTCAAGCCACCGTGACGACGCATGAGGCCGAGGTGAACGTGGATTTCACCGGCACCGACGGCATCAGCCGCTGGGGCATCAACACCCCGATCATCTATACCAAGGCCTATGCCTGCTATGCGATGAAATGCGTGGTCGCGCCCGATATTCCGAACAACTGGGCCTCGCTGGAACCGTTCACCGTCTCCAGCCCCGAAAACATCCTGAACGCGCCGCGCCCCGCGCCCGTCTCGCTGCGCCATGTCTTTGGCCATATGGTGCCCGACCTCGTGCTGGGCGCGCTGGCGCAGGCGCTGCCGGGCAGGATTCTGGCCGAAGGGTCGGGCGCCTTGTGGAACATCCACATGTCGGTGCGCCCCGCCGCCGGGCAGCAGGGCCAACGCGCCGAGATCCTGATGTTCAACTCGGGCGGCATGGGGGCGCGGCCCGAACAGGACGGGCTGAACGCCACCGCCTTCCCCTCGGGCGTGATGACCATGCCGATCGAGGCGACGGAACATGCCGGGCCGGTGGTGATCTGGCGCAAGGAGTTGCGCCCCGACTCGGCAGGCGATGGCCAGTATCGCGGCGGCCTTGGCCAGATCATCGAGATCGAACCGGCCAAGGGCCATGAGTTCGAGTTTTCGGCCATGTTCGACCGCACCCTGAACGCCCCGCGCGGCCGCAATGGTGGCAAGGAGGGCAAGAAGGGCACCGTTGCCCTGGACGATGGCACCCCCCTGAACCCCAAGGGCTGGCAGCATGTGCCTGCGGGCCGCAAGCTGGTGCTGCACCTGCCGGGCGGCGGCGGTTATGGCGACCCGGCCTTGCGCGATCCGGCGGCACGCGCCAATGACATCTCGAAGGGCTATATCAGCGGAGATCGCAAATGAGCTATGTCGCAGGCCGTCTGGCGGCGGTGAAACCCTCGGCCTCGATGGCGGCTTCGATGGCGGCCAAGGCGCTGCGGGCGACCGGGGTGGACGTGATCGACCTTGGCCTTGGGGAACCCGATTTCCCGACGCCCCCGCATATCGCCGAGGCGGCCCATGCCGCCGCCCTGCGGGGCGAGACGCTCTACACCGCCTCGCCCGGCACGCCCGCCCTGCGCGCGGCGGTGGCGGAAAAGTTCCGCCGCGAGAATGGGCTGGACTATGGCCCCGATGACATCGTGGTGGCCAATGGCGCCAAGCAGATCATCTTCAACGCGCTGATGGCGACGCTGAACGACGGGGACGAGGTGATCACCCCCGCGCCCTATTTCGTCAGCTATCCCGAGATGACCAAGCTGCTGGGCGGTGTGCCGGTCACGGCGGTCTGTTCCGCCGAAGCGGGCTTTCGCCTGACGCCGGAGATTCTGGAAGCCGCGATCACGCCAAAAACCAAATGGCTGTTCCTGAATGCGCCGGGCAACCCCTCGGGCGCGGTCTATTCCCTGGCCGAGATGCAGGCGCTGGGGGCGGTTCTGGCGCGGCACCCGCAGGTGCTGATCCTGTCGGATGAAATCTACGAACATATCCTGTTCGACGGGCGGGCGTTCGTCAGCTTCGGCAAGGCCTGCCCCGAGTTGAAGGACCGCACGCTGATCGTGAACGGGGTCGCCAAGGCCTATGCCATGACCGGCTGGCGCGTGGGCTATGCCGCGGGTCCGGCGCCGCTGATCAAGGCGATGGCCACGGTGCAAAGCCAAAGCTGCACCTCGGTTGCCGCGCCCATGCAGGCCGCCGCGCTGGCGGCGCTGACCGGGCCGCAGGACTGCATCGCCACCTTCAAGGCGGCTTTCGAACGTCGCCGCGATCTGGTCGTGGCGGGCATTGCCAAGATTCCGGGCCTGACCCTGCCGCCGCCGGAAGGGGCGTTCTACGCCTTCATCGGCTGCGGTGGCCTGATCGGTAAGCGCACGCCCAAGGGCACGATCCTGTCGGACGAAGCCGCCGTCGTCGCCTATCTTCTGGCCGAGGGGCATGTCTCCTCGGTTCCGGGCGCCGCCTTTGGCCTGTCGCCGTTCTTCCGCATCTCCACCGCCACGTCCGACGCCGTGCTGACCGAGGCCATCGCCCGCATTGCCCGCGCCGTCGCCGCCCTTTCGGAGGCCAAATGACCCCTCGTTACGATACGATCCTGATCACCGGCGCCGCCGGCCGCCTTGGAACCGAGCTGCGCCGGGGCCTTGCGCCCCTGGCGCGCAAGCTGCGTCTGGCCGCCCGCGCCCCGATCGCCAACCTTGCCGCCAACGAAGAATCGGTGGTGTTCGACCTGTCCGATGAGGCGGCGGTGATGGCCGCCTGCGAGGGCGTCGATGCCATCGTCCATTTCGGCGGCGCGCCGATGGAGCGGCCCTGGCAGGAAATCCTCGATAGCAATATCCGCGGCAGCTATCACATCTATGAGGCGGCACGGAAACATCGCGTCAAGCGCGTCGTCTATGCGTCGTCCGTCCATGCCATCGGCTTTCACAAGCTTGAAGACCATATCGACACCACCGCCCCGCACCGCCCCGACGGGCTTTACGGCCTGTCGAAATGCTTCGTCGAAGACCTTGGGCGGCTTTACTGGGACAAGTTCGGCATCGAAAGCGTGGCTTTGCGGATCTTCTCATCCTTCCCCGAACCGGCCGACCGGCGGCACCTGTGGTCGTGGCTGTCGTTCGAGGATTGCAACCGCCTGACCGCCGCCGCCCTGACCGCGCCGCGCGTGGGCTTCACCGTGTCCTTCGGGATTTCCGACAACAACGAAAAGCCGGTCGACAACCGCCTTGCCGGGCATCTGGGCTATATCCCGCAGGACAACACCGAACGCTTCCGCGCCGCTATGGAGGCGAAAACCCCGGTTCCCGACCCCAAGGCCCCCGCCGTTCAGTGCCTGGGCGGGTTCTTCGTGGAAACCGGCCACCCCGACGATCCGCAGGGCTGATCAAACGCCCGTTCAAAGCGAAAGGCCCCGGATTTTCTCCGGGGCCTTTTTGCGTTCAGATCACCGCATCTTCCATGAAGGGCCGGTTCGCCGGCACGCGCTCATAGGCCATCGGCGACAGGTCCAGCGTGCGGAAGCCGCCATGGACGATCAGTTCCATCACGCCGCGCCCCGTGGCAGGCGACTGTTGCAGCCCGTGGCCGGAGAAGCCGTTGCAGAACATGAAGTTTGTCACATCCGGCGACCAGCCGACGATGCCGTTGTGGTCCATCATGTTCATCTCATAATGGCCGGTCCAGCGGGTCTGCACCTTCAGCGCATCGAAATCGGGGATACGATGCCAGAGAGAGGGCCAGATCGCCTCCTCGAACTCCTCGTCACGGGGCCCGAAGTCATCATAATCGGCGGGGCCATCGTCGCCCGGCGTGTTGCCGGTCAGGAACAGCGGGCCTTCGGGGCGAACGAAGGTGCCGGACAGGTCGATCACGTTGGGCATCCGCCCGGGGATCGGGTTCGCGCTGGCAAAGACAAAGCTGTAACGCTTGTAAGGCGCGACCGGAATCGACAGCCCTGCCATCGCCGCCACCTGCTGCGCACGCGGGCCAGCGGCGTTGACGAGGATGCCGCAGGACACCACCTCGCCCGTCGCCAGCCGCACCGAGCTGACGCGGCCACCCTCAAGGTCCAGCCCGGTCACGGCGTTGTCGATATATTCCGCCCCCAGCGCCCGCGCGCCGCGCTTGAAGCCCATGAGCAGGCCCATCGAGTCGAACCAGCCCTCGGCTTGGGTGCCCCATGACCCGCCGCCAAGGTCATCGACGTTCAGCCAGGGAAACTGCGCCTTCAGCGCGCCCGGCTCCAGAAACACGGTATGGGCGCCATGGGCCTGCTGCATCTCGACCCGGGCCTTGGCGGCATCGACCCCTTCCGGCGAACAACAGTACAGGTAGCCATATTCCTTGAACCCCAGGTCCGGTGCCGGTTCGCCGGGGAAATATGGCGCCATCCGCTCCTGAAAGCTGCGGATGACCTCCACCCCGAACTGGCTGATCTTGACGTTGATCGGGTTGGAATACTGCTGCCGGATCGCGCTGGTCGAGAGTGCGGTCGAGGAGAACTCATAGGTCGAATCCCGCTCGACCACCAGGATCGACAGCTTGCCCCGCATCTCCTCGCCCAGCCAGTAGGCGACCGAGGAACCCACGGCGGCCCCCCCCACGATCACCACGTCATAGGACTGCTGTTTCGGAGCGGCGTAGGACGGAATCGGCATCGTGGATCTCATTAATAGTTGTCATTTGTATGATGACTGATAACATGGAAATTGCAAGACTCGAATCTGCATTGGAGACTGACGGATGCGTGGAACTGGAAAAGCGGATGTATTCGCCATGCTGGCCCATCCGGTGGGCCACGCGAAAAGTCCGGGAGCCTGCAATGCATTCTTCGAAGAGCGAGGTCTCGACAGCCTGATGGTGCCCGTGACCTGCACGCCGGATCGGCTGGAGGATCTCTGGACCGGCCTCGACGCGATGTCGAACCTGCGCGGGATCATCGTCTCCATTCCCTACAAGGGGAAGCTTCTGGAGAAGGCAGCGAAGGCCCATCCGCGAGCGTCGCGGGTCGGGGCAGTGAACGTGATGCGCCGCCTGCCCGAGGGTGGCTGGGAGGCCGACAATTTCGACGGCTACGGCTTCATCATGGCGATGAAGAATGCCGGGCATGTGATGGCGGGCAAGAAGGCCCTGCTGGTCGGCGGCGGTGGCGGAGGATCCTCCATCGCGCATTGTCTGGCCGAGGAAGGCGTGGCCGACCTGACCATCGCCGACACGGACGTCGAAAAGGTCCAGGCTCTGGCGGCGGCGGTGCAGGCGAACTTCCCGTCCTGCAAGATCAAGGTCGGCCCCGCGGATCCGACCGGCATGGACATTGCGGTCAACGCGACCCCGGTGGGAATGAAACCCGCCGATCCTTTCCCGATGGCCGTCGAAGGACTGCGCCCCGGCATGGTGGTTTATGACATCATCATGGAACCCGCCGAGACCCGCCTGATGGCCGAGGCGAGGGCGCGCGGCTGCCATTCCCATGGCGGGAGACCGATGATGGACGCGCAGATGCAGGCCTGGGTGGACTTCTTCGACATGGACCGGACGCACCGCAATGGCTGACACTCTCGCCCTGATCATCGGTGGCACGTCCGGCATCGGCCGCGCCATCGCGCTGCGCCTTGCCGCCGAAGGCATGCGCGTCACCGTCGCCGGGCGCGATGCGACGCGCGGCAAGGCTGTGGCCGAGGACTGCCGGGCGGCGGGCGCGCCGGACGCCAACTTCCTGCCGGTCGACGTCGCCGACCCGGCCAGCGTCGAAGCCCTGTCGCAGGCCATGCCGGAGGCGCCCCATATCCTCGTCAACTGCGCGGGCATCCTGCAAAGCGGCAAGCGGGTGCTGGATCAGCCGCTGGACGAAGACGAACGGCTCTGGCGCATCAACTATCGCGGCACGCTGGTCGGCGCACAGGTCTTTGGCCGTCGCATGGGCCCGGGGGATGCGATCCTGAACGTCGGCTCCCTCGCCTCCTTCGCGCCGCTGTCGCTGCCCGCCTATACGCCCGGCAAGCAGGCCGTGAAGGCGCTCACCGAAATCCTCGCCTGCGAGCTTGGCCCCAAGGGCATCCGCGTCAATGCCGTCGCCCCCGGCTTCACGCTCTCCGACGGGTTGAAGGCGAAGATCGCGGCGGGGGAACGCAACCCCGAAGCCATCCTCGACACGACCGCGCTGAAGAAGTTCGTCCAGCCCGAGGATGTGGCCGAAGCCGCGCTTTTCCTCTGCTCCCCCCGCGCCGCCAGCATCACCGGCGTCACCCTGCCCGTCGACGCCGGTTGGCTCGTCCAGGCACCTTTCGCGCATTACCAGCGCGGCAACCCGATCAGAGGCTGACATGACCATCACGCGCTTCGACTTCGACACCCGCATCCACCATGGGGTGGTCCACAACGGCACGGTCTATCTGACCGGCCAGGTCGGCACCCCCGGCACCAGCGCCGAAGCGCAGATGCAGGAGGTGCTGGACAAGATCGACCGTCTGCTCGCAAAGGCGGGCACCAGCCGCGACAGGATCCTGCACGTCCAGATGTGGCTGGACGACATCCGTGATTTCGACGCGGTCAACCGGGTCTGGGATCGCTGGATCACCCCCGAACACGCCCCCGCCCGCTCCAGCGGCGAGGGACGGATGGCGAAGCCCGGCATGCTGGTAGAGTTGATCGTCACCGCCGCCGTCTGATAGGTCTGAAGCAGCCGAGCCGACAGGGTGCCGATGAAGCGCAAATCCTTATCCACCGTTGTCTTCGAAGGCCTGCTGGATCAGATCCGCTCCGGCAGGCTTGGCCCCGGCGCCCAACTGCCGACCGAAGCCGACCTGTGCGACAGCTTTGCCGTCAGTCGGACCGTGGTGCGCGAGGCCGTGGCACGCCTGCGGTCCGAAGGGCTGGTGATCCCGCGTCAGGGCAAAGGCGTCTTTGTCAGTGAGGCCCCACTCGGCAGCTTTTCCATTCCCGACCAAGACCTTGACGCCCTGCCGCAAACCCTGGCCCTGCTCGAGCTTCGGCTGGGCGTCGAGGTGGAATCGGCCGGCCTCTGTGCCCTGCGCTGCACAAGGGATGAGGCTCAGGCCATCCGGGCCGAGATGGAGCGCGTGGATGCCACCCACCCCGACCCCACCTCGACCCGGGTGCATTACGACCATGAGTTTCACTTGCTGATCGCCCGGGGGTCGCACAATCCTCAGATCATCGACTTTCTTTCCTATCTGGGTCAGCAGATCGGACCCCGGTTGCGCCTGGGCTATATCCTGTTGCCCGCGCTGAAGGACGAATATTTCGACCGCATCCATGGCGAACATCGCGCCGTGGTCGAGGCGATCGAACAGCGCAATCCCGATCTCGCGCGCGAGGCGATGCGGAACCACCTGTCAAACAGCCTTGAAAGGCTGCGCGCCCTGGCCAAAGTGGCGGGCACGAGACCCCTGCCCGGCGCGGCCTGATACCTGAAGCTGCCAGCCCGCCCCGGTCGCCCGCTGTCGTGTTCGACAGCTCGCTTGCATTTGCGCAGGCGATGAATCGCCCCGTGAGGCCAAAGCTGAGCTTTGCTTTTTACGCCATTTCTTCCTTTTGTCGTGACGATCAAGGCGACATCCTGCCGCAATCATCCTTGGGGGTTTCATGAACCAGGTCCTCGTCACCGGAGCAACCAGCGGCATCGGCCGCGCAATTGCCGTGACCCTGCACAAGGCCGGTTTCCCGGTAGCCGCGACCGGGCGCAACCAGACCGCCCTGGCCGAACTGGCCTCCGAGGCGCCCGGGATCGAAACGCTGTGTCTGGACCTGTCCGACCGTCCTGCAGTCGAGGCGGCACTTCAAGGTCGCCGGGTTGACATCCTGATCAACAACGCCGGCGTGATGCCCAGGCCGGGCGCCTTCGACGCCATGGCAATCGAAGCCATCGACCAGACGGTCGAGGTCAACCTGTCCGCCGTCCTTTCGCTGACCCATCTCCTGATCCCCCAGATGCGGGCGCGGAAGTCGGGTCATGTCATCTTCACCGGCTCCTCCGCCGCCCATGCGCCGGGCGCGAACTTCGCGGTCTACGCGGCAACCAAGGCCGCCATTGCCGCCTTCGCCACTGCGCTGCGCGCCGAGGTGTCTGCCGACGGCATCCGCGTCACCGAGCTTGTCCCCGGCCGGGTGGAGACCGCGCTCTATCAGGGCGTGATCAGCGACGACGCCCGCGCCGCGATGTATGCGGGCGGCGGGTCGCTGCAACCCTCCGACATTGCCGACGTCGTCCTGGCCGTGCTGCGCTTGCCGCCCCATGCCGATGTCACGCGCCTCGACATCATGCCGACGCGCCCGGTTCCCCCTATCTCTCTGAAATGAGGACGAAATGAAGGATCTCAACATTGTCATCGTCGGCGGGGCCATGGGCTTTGGCGCGCTGATTGCCGAAATGGCCGTCGAGGCCGGGGCCAAGGGCATCGGGATCATCGACCTTGCCGACGCGGCGGAGGTTCTTGCGCCGCTGGCCGCCAAGGGCGTGAAGACTGCCTCTGCCAAGGCCGACATCCGCACTGCCGCCGCCTGCCAGGCCGCCTTCGACGCCGTGGCCGAAAAGCTGGGCCGCGTCGACACGCTGGTCAACTGCGCCGCGATCTATCCCCGCAAGCCGACGCTGGGCGTGACCGACGAGGAATGGGACCTTTCGAATGCGATCAACATCAAGGGCACCTACCACATGATGGTCTCGGCCATCGCCCACATGAAGACGCAGGACCCCGTCGCCCATGTCCGCGGCCGGATCGTCAACATCACCTCCGTCGATGCCTTCAAGGCGCATCCGAAGAACATCCACTACGCCGCCACCAAGGCCGCCGTGGTCAGCCTGACCAAGTCGGTCGCCGACTATGTGGCCCCCGACGGCATCCTGGTGAACTCGGTTGCTCCCGCCGGGATGGCTACCGAAAAGGCCCGGGCTTCGGGGTTCCTCGATGAACTCGCCAAGGCCTCGCCCCTTGGCCGTGGCGCCCTACCCCGCGAAATCGCCGAGTGGGTCGTCATGGCCGGCAGCCCGAAGAATACCTACATGACCGGGGAAAACATCATCGTGTCAGGCGGTTACATCTACGCCTGACGGCCTGACCCGGCCCATCCTCCACAGCAACACGATCAGACACCGGAGGTTCCGCAGGCGGTTCCGGTGACTGGGAAAGCATGTCTGCACCAACCATCAACCAGGGAAGTCCATATGAAAAAGACCATGCAACTGACCCTCGCCGCCGCGACAGTCGCCCTGTCGGCCGGGCTGGCCCATGCCGAGAACGGCGATACGCTGAAAGCCGTCCAGGCCCGCGGCACGCTGAATTGCCCCGGCGACATCGGCTCTTACCTCGGCTTTGCCGAAGTCGATGACAAGGGCGTCTGGAAGGGACTCGACATCGAGCTTTGCCACGCAATGGCCGCCGCGATCTTCGGCGATCCGGCCAAGTCGAACATCGTCCCGATCGATTGGGCGCAGCGCTGGCCCGCCCTGCAATCGGGCGACATCGACATCGTCATCAAGGCCTCGGGCGGCACCCGCTCGCGCGACACCGAGCTGGGCCTGCAATTCTCGAACTCCTACTACCTCGGCACCACCAAGGTGATGGCCCACAAGGAGCTGAACCTGGCCTCGCTGAAGGATGCCGACGGCGGTTCGATCTGTGTCCCCGCCTCGACCTCGACCGAACGTCAGGTGGCGTCCTACCTTGAAGCCAAGGGCATCAAGATGGAAATCGTCGCCATCGAGAAGAACGAGGAAGTCGAGGCCGCCTATTTCTCGGGCCGCTGCGACACCTACGCCCAGTGGGGGCCGGTCCTGGCCATCGCCGCCTCGCAATCGGATGATCCGACGGCCCATGTCCTCCTCCCCGACGTGCTGGCGCTCGAGCCGGAAGTGATGATCGTCCGCCAGGGCGACGACAACTGGGTCGATGTCGCCAACTGGACGCTTTCGGCGCTTCTGTTCGCCGAGCAGGAAGGCATCACCTCGGCCAACGTCGACGAGATCAAGGCCAACCCGCCCTCGGCAGAGATCGGCAAGTTCCTTGGCGCCACCCCGGGCGTCGGCGCCAACCTCGGGCTGTCGGACGACTGGGGCTACAACGTGATCAAGAAGGTCGGCAATTTCTCGGAAATCTTCGAGCGCAGCCTCGGCCAGGGTTCGCCCTACAAGATGCCGCGCGAGATGACGGCGCTCTGGAAAGACGGCGGCGTCCTCTTCCCGCTGGTCTTCGACTGATCCCGAACATCGCCCGTGGCGGACCTGCCGCCACGGGCTTTCCCATCTGCTGAGGGCAGTCCCATGGCCGCACCGTCCATCTGGCGCAGCAAGAGATTTCGCGGCGCCGCGATCCAGGCCGGCTTCGTCGCCGTCCTGGTCGCGCTGATCATCGGCGCCACCCTGACCGCGCGCGCCAACCTGTCGGCACAGGGCCTGACCTCGGGCTTCGGCTTCCTGTGGAAGTCGACGGGCTGGGAAATAAACTTCACCCTGATGGAGACCACGACGACCGATCCCTATTGGTGGTATCTGCTGATGGGATTGCTGAACACATTGTTCATGGGCGTGATCGGCCTTGCGGGGGCCTCGATCCTTGGCCTGATCGTCGGCCTGATGCGGTCCGGCAGGAACCCTGCCGCGCGGCTGCTCGGCACGATCTACATCGAGCTGTTCCGCAACCTGCCGCTGATCCTGCAACTGTTCTTCTGGTACGCGCTGGCGAACGCCCTGCCGAACCCGCGCAACTCTCTCGCCTTCGCGGGCGCGCTGCTCAACGCGCGCGGCATCTACCTGCCGGGCCTGGTCATCGGGCGCGGAACCGTTGCGCTGGCCGTGCTGGCGATCCTGGTCAGCGCCGCCCTCGCCGTCTGGATCCTCGCCTCCCGCCGCTTCCGGCAGATCGAGCCCACCCGCCAGCGCCGCCTCGCACTTTGCAGCACCGCCGCCGGACTGGCGCTTGCCGCCCTGGCGGTGGTTCTGGGCCATGACCCCTCGCAACCCTGGATCACCATGCCTAAGCTTGCCGGCCTGAAGATCGACGGCGGCTTCCGCATCCAGCCCGAATTCTACGCCCTTGCCATCGCCATCATGACCTACGGCGCGGCCTATGTCGGCGAGATCGTCCGCGGCGGCTTCAAGGCCGTGGGTCGCGGCCAGATGGAGGCTGCGAATGCCCTCGGCCTGTCGCCCTGGCAGGTGTTTTCCCGCGTCCGGTTTCCGCTGGCCTTCCGCGCCATGCTGCCGATCCTGATCAACCAGTATGTCTGGCTCATCAAGGCGACGACCCTTGGCATCGCCGTCGGCTTCTCCGACTTCTTCATGGTCATCGCCTCGTCGATCACCCATTCGGGGCAGACGCTGGAGTTCATCGCCATCCTGATGGGCGGCTTCCTCCTGATCAACTTCAGCCTTGCCGCCGTGCTGAACCGCCTGAACCGCGCCATCGCTCTCAAGGGCCACCAGACCACGGGGGCGACATGACCGCTCCTGCCGGTTCCGCGCGCCTGAGACGCCTGCGCAAGGCCTATTTCGGTTCGCCCCTGTCGGCGCTGATGACCCTTCTCAGCGCCGCGATCCTCGGCTTCATCCTGTGGAAGCTCCTGGACTGGGGCCTGATCCACGCCACCTTCGACGCCAGCGGCACGCAGGAAACCTGCGCGGCCAAGGGCGGCGCCTGCTGGTCGGTCATCGCGACGCGCTGGCGGGTGATCCTGTTCGGCATCTACCCTTACGAGGAACAATGGCGCCCCGCCTTGGCCTGCCTTGTGGTCGCCGGGGTGATCGTGCTGTCCTGCCTGCCCAGGATGTGGAGCTTCGGCAAGCTGGCCCTGACCTGGACCATCGGCACCATCGTCTTCTACACGCTGATGCGTGGCGGTATCCTCGGACTGGCCTCCGTCAACGAACAGCAGTGGGGCGGCCTGCCGCTGACGCTTTTCGTCTTCGTCGCGACCGGCATCATCGGCATGCCGCTCGCCATCGGCCTCGCCCTCCTCCGCCGCTCGGACTACCCGGTCATCGCGCGCGTCTCGGGCTGGATCATCGACACGATCCGCTCGCTGCCCTTGCTCTCGATCCTCTTCACCTGCGCCATCGTGCTGCCCTTCATGCTGCCCGGCTTCCTGATCGGCGAAAAGCTCTACCGTGTCGTCTTCGGCGCCGCGCTCTTCTTCGCCGCCTACCAGGCCGAGATCATCCGCGGCGGGTTCCAGGGCATCCCCAAGGGCCAGGAAGAGGCTGCCAAGGCCCTGGGCCTTTCCTACTGGCAGCGCATGGGCCGCATCGTCCTGCCGCAGGCCTTCCGCCTCGCGCTGCCCGCCACGATCAACCAGTTCGTCATCGCCTTCATGGAAACCTCGCTGATCGTCGTCGTCGGCTTCATGGAGCTTCTGGCCGCCGGAAACACCGCCTTCAAGACCGGCGAGTGGAAGTTCGCCTATGCCGAAGTCTACGTCTTCATCGCCGCCATCTACTTCGCCTTCGTCTTCGGCCTCTCGCGCTACGGCGCCTATCTGGAAGCCCGGATGAACGTCGGCCACCGCAAGGACTGACCGCATGGACCTGACCGCCCCCGCCATCGAATTGACCGATCTCGACAAGTTCTACGGCACCTTCCACGCGTTGAAAGGCATCAGCCTGACCGTGGCCAAGGGTGAAAAGGTCGTGGTCTGCGGCCCCTCCGGTTCCGGCAAGTCCACCATGATCCGCTGCATCAACCAGCTGGAGGAACATGACGGCGGCACGATCCGCGTCTTCGGCACGACGCTTGACGACAACGTCGGCTTGATCGACGAAATCCGGCGCGAGGTCGGCATGGTCTTCCAGCAGTTCAACCTCTTCCCGCACATGACCGTGCTGGAGAACTGCACCCTCGCGCCCATGCTGGTCCGCAAGACCTCGCGCGCCGATGCCGAGGCGACCGCCATGCGCTACCTGGAAAAGGTTCGCATCCCGGATCAGGCGCAGAAGTATCCCGGCCAGCTCTCCGGCGGCCAGCAGCAGCGCGTCGCCATCGCCCGGGCGCTCTGCATGCAGCCGGAAATCCTGCTCTTTGACGAACCGACCAGCGCGCTTGACCCCGAGATGATCGCCGAGGTGCTGGATGTCATGGTCACGCTCGCCCAGGAAGGCATGACCATGATCTGCGTGACGCACGAGATGGGCTTTGCCCGCAAGGTGGCCGACCGGGTGGTCTTCATGGACAAGGGCGAGATCATCGAGGAAGCTCCGCCGGAGGACTTCTTCGGCAACCCGAAAAGCGACCGGACCCGCCTGTTCCTGTCGCAGGTGCTCGGGCACTGACCGGCGGGACCGACCGGATTTCTCCACTCGATAGCCCATGCAAGGAAGCGACCCATGTCTGGAAAGGTTGCCACATCTCCCGGGGCGTCGTCCGGGATCGGGGCGGTCGTCGCGCCGGAGATCGCCTCGAAGGCCGCAATCGAGTCCGGGATGAAAAGCCTTGCCATGCATTTCGCGCCGCATGGCGTGACGTTGAACTGCGTCGTGCCCGGGCTGATCGCAAAGGATGCAGGTACCGCCGATGCCATCCCCGATACCGAGAGGCTCGCCGCAAACAGCCGGATCCCGCTTGGCCGCCCGGGTCGCCCGGCAGAGGTAGCGGCGGCCGTGGCCTTCCTCCCGTCCGGCCCGGCGGGCTACATTGCCGGCCAGTCGCTGCATGTGAACAACGGCCTCGTGATCTGACCCGACCGGAAGGAAACCCCATGGCACATGTCCTCAACGGCAAGGCGCTGATCGCGGGCCAGGCGGCAGGCGCTCTCCTGCACGCCGACGTCGGGCTCAGCTTCATGGGCGGGGTCGATCCGGCAACGGGGGTGGTGATCGACACGCACCATCCGCTGCAGGGCCAATCCGTTGCGGGCAAGGTCCTCGCCATCCCCAGCGGACGCGGCTCCTGCTCGGGCTCTCTGGTCATGTTCGAGCTTCTTATGAACGGCCACGCCCCGGCTGCACTGGTCTTCTGCCATCGCGAGACGATCCTGACCCTGGGAGTCCTGATCGGGCTGGAGCTTTTCCAGCGCGGCATTCCGGTCCTTCTCCTCGAAAAGGCCGATTTCGATGCGCTGGCCGGGATGCCCTTCGCCCGGATCGACGGCGACCGGATTGCCGCGGCACCGGCAGGTTCGCTCGCATCCGCCGCATACCTGCCCGACCTCGACCCCTCAGGCTTCAACCTGACCCCGCGCGACCTTGCCCTTCTGGACGCGGCCGAGGGCGAAGCGTCGCGCCTTGCCATGCGCCTGATCCTGCACGTCGCGCGCATCGAGGGCGCACGCGAACTGATCGACGTCGAGATGGCCCATATGGACGGCGTATTCTACCACGGCCCGGCGGGCCTGCGCTTTGCCCGTCGGCTGGTCGAACTTGGCGGCAGGGTCCGCATCCCCTCGACCATGAACGCGATCTGCATTGACCGGAAAACCTGGCGGGCGCAGGGCGTGCCCGAGGCGCTCGGGCTGGCGTCCGAAGACCTGGCCGAGGCCTATGTCGCGATGGGGGTCAAACCCACCTACACCTGCGCGCCCTACCTCCTCGACCCGGCGCCAAAGCCCGGCCAGCGCATCGCCTGGGGCGAATCCAATGCAGTGGTCTTTGCCAATTCAGTCCTTGGCGCGCGGACGCTGAAATACCCCGACTACCTCGACATCCTCGTGGCCCTGACCGGCCGCGCCCCGGCGCTCGACTGCTATCTGGATGAACACCGCAAACCCACCCTGCGCCTTGATTTGCCGCCACTGGCCGGGGTGGACGACGCCTTCTATCCCCTGCTCGGCTATCTGGTCGGCAAGCTCTCGCCCAACAACATCCCGGTGATCTGCGGGATGGAGCACCTGCCCGCAAGCCATGATGACCTCAAGGCCTTCGGCGCGGCATTCGCCACCACGTCTGCCGCCGCCATGTTCCACATCCGCGGCATCACGCCCGGGGCGATGGACCCCGACCTGACCGGATTGCCCCGCCATGCCATCAGCCACGCTGACCTCGCCGAAACCTGGGCCGAACTGAACAGCGCCACCAGCCCGGACGTCGACCTCGTCTCCCTCGGCAACCCGCATTTCTCGCTGACCGAGATCGCGGCACTGGCGCAGCTCTGCGACGGGCGGCTGAAGCATCCGGAGGTCGCTCTCATCATTGCGTGCGGGCGCGAGGTGTTTTCACAGGCCAAGGATGCAGGCCTGGTCGAACGGATACACGCTTTCGGCGGTCGCTTCCTGAACGACACCTGCTGGTGCCTGATCGGCGAGCCGATCGTGTCGGGCTCAATCCGCAACATCGCAACAAACTCCGGAAAATACGCCCACTACGGCCCGTCTCTCGTCGGAAAGGCATTTCACTTTGCCAGCCTTTCCACCTGCGTCGAAGCCGCCTGCGCGGGCCACATGACAAACGGTCTTCCCGCATGGTGCCAACAGACCGGGTTTCCCAGTGCAGACACAATCCATGGGCACGATGATCGATGAGGCCCATGTGCATTGCCGATGTCGATCCCGCACGAGAATCAACCGGCTTGATCGGAAGGGGAATTCCACCGGACAATCCAGGCGCCATCCGCTCCCGGCCATTGCCGCGGAGCATGGACGCGCCTAGAATCTTGCCGAAGCGCGGCGGGAAAGACTGAAAAGCCGTCCGCTATCAATCCCCTTCGGCACCATTTGAGACCACGGGAGCATCCCTCATGCACGTCGTATCACTGCTTCGCACCGAGATGTTCGAGATCCGGATCGGTGGCCAGCCTGCCGGACTGGACGCGCTTTTCCCCGGATGGACGGCGCTGGACCGTTTCGGGCTGGTGATAGATGAACCGCTTGGGGGCGTGGGCGCCACCCACCTGTTGCAATGCGCGATGATGGCCTATTACGACGCGAAGCCCGAGCGTCGCACGAGCCGGGCGGTCTATCCCGAGATCTATGCCTTCCACATCGGAAAAAGCCACGGCGCGCATGCGCCCTATGATTTCTGGCCTGCCCGGCGCGAGGTGATATTGCGCACCGAGGATCACCGGGAAATTCTCGACGCGATCAATGATCGTGGCATCACCCGGCTTGCCATTCCCGACCGTCCCTTGCGCGACGTCGTTCACCGCCCGAAGGAGGTGGAGGCCGCGCTTGACCGCATCGCCTCGGCCTTTGTCTACAGTGCGACCGGACGCCTGAGCGGGGGCGATCTGGAGATCTCCGGGACCGACAAGCGGACCGAGTTCAACCCTTCCCAAACGCTGCGCCCGGTGGCCGAACTGGTTGCCGCGCGCCGCGCCCCGGGGGCAGTGTCGTCAAGCGGCATCCCGATCAAGGAAGCCGACGACGATTATGCCCGCTGGCTGGTCGCCTGCGACGCCGACCTTGCCCCCGAAGGCCGTCAACGGGCGCAGCAATCCCGGCAGCGGTTGCGCTCGCCCGAGGGGCTGGCGACGGAAACCTACCGCCGGGTCGAGGTGTCCGAGGCGCTGAAACGCCTCGCTTCGGCGGGCAGGCCCGCAGCCGTCGCGGCGGCGGGATGACCCCGTTTTCCCCTCACGCCGCAATCATCAGGCGATAGGCATCCAGGATCGCGGCGTGGATGTTGCGGCTGGCCACGGCATCGCCGATACGGAACAGCCGGTACGATCCGTCCTGGACTTTCAAGGTCTGGGGCCGGGTTTTCAGCAGCGCCGCAATATCGACTTCGCCACGGTTCACCGAACCTTCCTTCAGCGCGAAGTAAAGGTCATCCAGGGGCGCGGTGCCATAGTCGACCACCACCTGATCGGCCTCTTTCACCCGCTCGACCCCGGCGAATTCATCGGTGAAGATCGCGGCGATCTTGTTTCCCCGCGTCTCAAGCCGGTCAATCCGCAGGTTCATGGTCATCGTGGCTTCGGCCTTGTGCAGGACACGCAGGTAGCCCGGATAGCTGGTCGATCCGATCTCGGGCGCAAGAATGCGGTCCGAGGTCACGAATTCCAGGGTGTCGGCGCGTTCCGACAGGTATTCGGCAATCGTCATGGCCGAATGGCTGCCGTTGTTGTCGATCACAAGGACCTGGCGCCCCGGCATGACCGACCCCGACAGGATGTCCCAGCTGGAGGTCGCGAGATCCTGACCGTGCGACAGAAGGTCAAAGCTCGGCAGGCCGCCGGTTGCCACCACCACATAGTCCGGGCTTTCGGCAAGCACGTCGCTCGCCTCGGCCCAGGTGTTGAAGTGGAACCGCACGCCGAGCCGCTCACACTCGGACACGCGCCAGTCGACGATGCCGAGGATTTCCCGCCGCCGCTTCAGGGCGGCGATCAACTGGATCTGTCCCCCGGCCTTGGAGGCCGCCTCGAAGACCACGACATCGTGGCCGCGTTCCGCTGCCACCCGGGCCGCTTCAAGCCCCCCGGGCCCCGCGCCGACGACGACCACCTTCTTGCGGGCAGCCGCCTTCGGCACGTCATGCGGCAGGACCGACTCACGCCCGGTCGCGGGATTGTGGACACAGGCCGCCTGGCCGCCATAGATCGAGTCGATGCAATAGCCCATGCCGACGCAGGGCCTGATCCGGTCCTCCTGCCCCGCCATGATCTTGCGGGTGATGTGGGGGTCGGCGATATGGGCGCGGGTCATCGCCACCATGTCCAGCTTGCCCGCCTCGATGGCATAGCGCGCGGTCGGCACATCCTGGATGCGGGCGGCGTGGAAGGTGGGAAACTTCACCTCCTGGCGCAGCTCTCCGGCGAACTCCAGATGCGGGGCCGAGCGCGACCCCATCGACGGGATGACCTTGGACAACGCCTCGTCCGTCGCAGCCCGGCCCCGGATCACGCTTAGGAAGTCGATCTGCCCGTCGTCTTTCAACAGACGCGCCATGGCCACGCCGTCGTCCTTGACCAGACCCCGCTGCCAGTCCTCGTCGCAGACCATGCGGACGCCAAGGATCATCCGCTCGCCGATCCGGTCGCGGATCGCGCCGATGACCTCGCGCAGGAACCGCAACCGGTTCTCGACCGAGCCACCATACTGGTCCGTCCGCTTGTTCGTCCCCGGCGACATGAACTGCGCCACCAGATGCGAGGCGCATTCCAGCTCGATCCCGTCCAGCCCCGCCGCCTGCACCTTTTCCGCCGCATCGGCATAGGCCTTCAGGACCCGGGTGAAATCCCAGTCCTCCATCGCCTTCGGGAAGGCGCGGTGGACGGGTTCGGGGATCGACGAGGGCGCGATCAGCGGCAGCCACTCCGCCGTGCTCCACCTCCCGCGCGCGCCCATGTGGGTCATCTGGATCATCACCGCCGCGCCGTGCGAATGCACGTCATCGGCCAGTTCCCCCAGCCAGCGCACGCATTCGTCCTTGTGCAGCTGGATCTGGCCAAAGGACTGCGGGCTGTCGAGGTCGATGACCGAAGACCCCCCGATCATGGTCAAGGCCATGCCACCCTTGGCTTTTTCCGAGTGGTAGAGGCGATAGCGCTCCTTCGGCAGGCCGTCGTCGGTATAGGCAGGCTCGTGCGCCGTCGACATCATGCGGTTGCGCAGGGCCAGGTGCTTCAGCCGGTAGGGCTGAAGCAGCGGATCGGATGACATGGTGTTGATTTCCTTGTAATCTGTGCGCCAAAGGGTGCCCCTGGTGGGGTGATCCGTAAAGGCCAATAAGATTCATGGACCCATGAACACGATCCGCCGCACCCTGCGCCAAAGCCTGCCCTCGCTGCACGGGCTGATGGTGTTCGAAGCTTCGGCCCGTCACCTGAACTTCTCGAAGGCGGCAGAGGAACTGTCGATCACGCAGTCGGCGGTCAGCCATGCCGTGAAGCAGCTGGAAGATACCCTCGGCCATCCGCTCTTCCTGCGCGAGAACCGGGCGCTGACCCTGACCACGCAGGGCCAAAGACTCTTCGCCTCGGTGGCGCGGGGCTTCGGATCGATTGCCGAGACGGTGGGCGACATCAGCGCCGCCGCGCAGAAGGACACGCTGGTGGTCAGTTGCTCGACCATCATGGCGACGGAATGGCTTCTGCCACGGTTGCCGCGCCTGCGGTCGTCCTTGCCCGACCTCAAGGTCGATGTGCGGTGTTTCGACCGCGATCCCGACATGATGGCGCATGGCATCGACGTGCAGTTGCGGCTCGGCGACGGGGTCTGGCCGGACTACGAGGCAATCCGGCTCTGGCGCGAGGAGATCTTCGCCGTGGCAAGCCCGGCCTATCTGGCCGACCATCCGTTGCGGGATCCGGCCGAGCTGCTGAACCACCGGCTGATCCTCTATGTCGACCCGCTGCGCTTTCGCATCGGTTGGGCCGAATGGCTGCGCGCCCTGGGTGTCGAGCTGTCGGGCAGGCTGCCTGTCACGATGCAGGTCAACGACTCGCTCGTCTCGTTGCAGGCCGCCGAAGCGGGGGAGGGGCTGGCCCTTGGCTGGCGGATCACTGCCGACCGCGCGCTGGAACAGGGCCGCATCGTCCAGGCCCTGCCGCAGGTGCTGCAAACCGACATGTATTTCCACATCCTGACGCCGAAAGCCGCCCGCCCTCGCAAGGCGGTGCGGCAGTTCGTCGACTGGCTGGCGGCCGAGGCGCGCTGACCGTCAGGCAATCGCCGGAGAGATTTCGGCCTGCCTCATTGTCACGAACTCGTCCAAGGCGGCGCGCAAGGCGGGGTCAATGGGCGGCGCCTCGAACTCCGCGAGGATCTCTGCCGCCTTCTCGCGGCAGCGCTGGTCCATGCTCTTCTCGCCCGCGGCCTTCCATTGCTCGTGGCTCAGGTAGTCCAGCATCTCCGGCGCGATGAAGGCCTCGCGGAAGTGCTTCAGCGTGAAGGCATCGCCGAGATAATGTCCGCCGGGACCGATGCGCGTGACGGCCTCCAGCGCCTCGTCGAACCGGTCGAAGCTGACGCCTTGGGCATATTTCGCGATCAGAAGGTTCTGTTCGGCATCGGCCACGATCTTGCCCATGCAGCAGACCAGGCCCGCCTCGTCCCAGCCGCCCGCGTGCAGCATCAGGTTCGCCCCCGCCGTCGCCCCCGACATCATCGCCGTGGCCGATTCATAACCGGATTGCGCGTCGAAAAGCTTGGACGATGCCTGCGACGCCGTTGTCCGCCAGGGCAGGCCGTAGCGTCGGGCCAGCTGGCCGATCATCACGTTCATCAGCGTCACCTCGGGCATGCCCGACATCGGCGCCCCGGACTTCATCGAGACGGAAACCGTGTATTGCCCGTAGATCACCCGCGTTCCCGCCCGCACCAACTGGGCATAGGCCAATCCGGCAAGCGCTTCTGCATTCAATTGCGCCACGGTCGCCGCCACGTCGGCCGGGGTGTTCGCGGCACCCAGCACAAAGGGCGACATCAGCACGACCTGCCCCGCCTCGGCATAGACCCGCAGGCCTTCCAGCATCGTGGAATCCCAGACCAGCGGCGAATTGCCCGAGATATGGCAGGCCATCACCGCGTGCTCGTCCATGAAGTCGCCATGCACCAGCCGCGCCATGGCGACGCAGTCCTCGGCCCGGGCCTGGCCGGTCGCCAGCCCGAAGAACGGCAGGTCCGTGTCGAGAAGCGCCGTCCGCACGATTTCCAGGTGGCGCCAGGGCACCGCGACGTCGGTCGGCTCGCAGGTGAAGCCGCCCGCGATGTGGAAGCCGGGCAGCGACTGGGTCAGCCGGTTGAAATTGCGCAGGTCCTCCAGCGTCGAGGCACGGCGCACGCCATCAAGGTCACGCACGCAGGGCGCGCCCTGCATCGTGGCGAAGACCATCGTGTCGGGGCCGATCTCGACCACATGGTCCGGGTTGCGGCCATGGATCGTGAAGCGGTCGGGCGCCCTGGCGATCAATTCCATGATCATTGCCTCGCTCAGCCGCACGCGGGTGCCCTGAACATCCGCCCCCGCCGCGCGCCACTGGACAACTGCGGTCTCGTCGCGGAACTCGATCCCGATGTCGCGCAGGATCGTCATCGAGGCGGCGTGGATGCGGTCAAGCTCCGCCTCGGTCAGGGCCGTAACGGGGTCGATACCGTAGCGGATGACCGACAGGCGCGGGATGCGTTCCGCCTGACGGGCGGCGGCCACGACCGCCCGGCCTCCGCGGCGACGGGCATGGGGTGGGGCGTGATCGTTCATGGGCATCTCCCGCAAGCTTCGCCAGAGACTAACGCAACGTCCTTTTCACTCAAGATCACCAATTCTATCGGTATCCATAACATGAAGTATCGTTGAGGCTGAAATTGATGCAGATTGCAGCAAGCAGGAGTTACCCATGCACTTCCGTCGCAAGCTGTCGTCCCTGACCGCCCTCGTCGCCCTGGAGGCCGTCGCCCGTCATCGCTCGATCTCCGCCGCCGCGCGCGAGATTGGCGTGACCCAGGCCGCCGTCAGCCGCCAGATCGCCGCGCTGGAAGAGGATTTCGGTCGCCCGCTCTTCGTCCGGGCGCATCGGGCGGTGCAGCCCACGGCGGAATGCCTGATGCTGGGCCGGGTGCTGGCCGACAACTTCTACGGCATGGCCGAAGCCATCGACGCGATGCGCACGACGTCGAAGGATGTGGTGACCATCGGGGCACCGGTCGCCTTTTCGCATCTCTGGCTCGTCCCGCGGCTCTTGCGGTTCCGCGCGGTGCATCCAACGGCGGCCTTCCGGGTCGTGTCCCGCGACGACAGGATCGACCTGGACGGCGGCGAGGCCGACATGGTGATCCGGTTCGGTCAGGGGTCTTTCCCGGATGGCGATGTGGTGGCGAAGGCACGGGACGTGATCCTGCCGGTCTGCGCCCCCGGCTATGCCGCGCGCCAGGACCTCTCCGCCTTTCCGGATTGCGCCTTCGACCTGATCGAACAGGATGTCCCGGATCGCAGCTGGTACCGCTGGGCCGACTGGTTCGCGCAAACCGGAACGCGGCCCCGGCAGGCCAGCGCCACGTTGCGGTTTACCTATTTCACCGACACGCTGGCGGCCGCACGGGCCGGGGCGGGGATCGCGATGGGTTGGCGGATGCTGCTGGGCGACGATCTGGCCTCAGGCGTCCTTGTCCGGGTCGGCGACCGGGAAATCATCTCGCCGGCGGCCTACAACCTCGTTGTGGCGACCGGTCGAAGGGCCTCTTCGCAGGTGGAACTGGTCAAATCCTGGCTGGCGGCGGAACTGATGGCGGAAGCAGGCCGTGCCGGGATTGACCCCTGAACGGGGGCCGCCCTATCCGGCAGACAGGGCCGACGTGATCTGCCGCAAGGTCAGCCGACCCAGCCGCCGCGCCCCGTCCATCACCAGGGCCGCATCCTGCCCCTCGCGGGTAAGCGCTGCTGCGGCAGCCTCCAGAACCGTGCCCGAGGCGATGGGCATGCCGTCGCCCGGGGTCTCCTCCATCACCGACTCCACGCGCAGGAAGCGCCCCCGGTTCACGTCGCGCACGAAGCGGCAGATGTAGTCGTCGGCGGGGCGCAGCAGGATCGACTGGCTGTCGCCGGCCTGCACCACCTCGCCATCGCGCAAGATGACGATCCCGTCGCCCAGGCGCAGGGCTTCGTCCAGATCGTGGGTGATGAAGACGATGGTCTTCTTCAGCTCGGCCTGCAGGTCGAGGAGCATGGTCTGCATGTCGGTGCGGATCAGGGGATCAAGCGCCGAATAGGCCTCGTCCATCAGAAGGATCGGCGCATCGCTGGCCAAGGCGCGCGCTAGGCCGACACGTTGCTGCATGCCCCCCGACAGCTCCTTCGGATACCGCGCCTCGAAACCGGAAAGCCCCACCCGGTCCAGCCAGCGCAGGCCCGTCTTCCGCGCCGTGTCCGGGCCAATCCCGCACACTTCCAGCCCGAAGGTCACGTTGTCGATGACGGTCCGGTGCGGCAGAAGGCCGAACTTCTGGAACACCATCGCCGTATGCGTCCGCCGGAAGTCCCGCAACTCGGACTCCGACATGCGCAGGACGTCCTGTCCGTTGACCAGCACCTGGCCGGAGGTCGGCTCGATCAGCCGGTTGATGTGGCGGATCAGGGTCGACTTGCCCGACCCCGAAAGCCCCATGACAACCTGTATCTTCCCCGCGGGCATGGAGATGTTGATGTCCCTCAGCCCCAGGATATGCCCATGCTTGCTGCCAAGGTCAGCCTTGGACATGCCCGCCCGCACCGCGCCCACATGCGCCGCCGGATTGCCGCCGAAGATCTTGTAGAGGTTGCGGATCTCGATGCTCTGCGCCTCAGTCATGTCCGGCCTCCCGATGTTTCTGCAGGCGGCGGCCGTAGGCCTGGCTGATGCGGTCGAAGATGATGGCGATCGCGACGATGGCGAAACCGTTGAAGATGCCCTGGGTGAAATACTGGTTCGCGATGGCCTGCAACACGTTCAACCCCAGCCCCTGCACCCCGATCATCGAGGCGATGACCACCATGCCAAGCGCCATCATGATGGTCTGGTTGATCCCTGCCATGATCGTCGGCAAGGCGAGCGGCAGTTGCACCTTCCACAGCTTCTGGTTCGGCGAACAGCCATAGGCCTCGGCCGCCTCCAGCACTTCCTTGTCGACCAGCCGGATGCCAAGGTCGGTCAGCCGGATGATCGGCGGCAGGGCGTAGATCACCACCGCGATGAAGCCCGGCACCCGCCCGATGCCCAGAAGCATCACCACCGGGATGAGGTAGACGAAGGGCGGCATCGTCTGCATCACGTCCAGCACCGTCGACATCACGCGACCGAGGCGGGGGTATCGGTTCATCACGATGCCCAGCGGCAGCCCGATCAGGATCGCGAAGATCGTCGATGTCAGGACCAGCGAGATGGTCAGCATCGCATCTTCCCACAGCCCCAGAAGGCCGACGGCGCACAAAAGCGCCACCGCCACCGCGACGATCCGCCACGACCGGGTGGACACCCAGGCAACCGCCCCAAGCGCCAGGATCACCAGGGGCCACGGCACTCCGGTCATCGCCCGCTCGAACAGGATCAGGATCACCTGCAGCGGATGGAAGAAATCCTCGATCCCCTGGCCCCAGGTCCGGGTCAGGGCCTTGAGCGACCCGTCGATGGCCCGTTTGACGGACAACAGCAGGTCGGGGTCGAGTTGCGGGAAGCTGATGAGCCAGTCCATGAGCGGCCTCTGAAGTCAGACAGGAAGAGGCCCCGATGGTCCGGGGCCCCGCCATTCCGGCACAACCGGTTACATCGCCGCAGCCTTGACCTTTTCCGCCACGTCGGCGGGAACCCATTTGGTCCAGACATCGGGCATGTTCTGGATGAACCACTTGGCGGCGTCTTCGCCGTTCGCCTGGTTTTCGGTCATCCAGATCATCAGCTTGCCGACCTCGGCCTGCGTCCAGCCACTGTTCGCCAGATAGTCCTTCACCTCCGGGATATCGGTGCGATCCATGAAGGCCTTGGTCGCGATCCGGAGCTCCGGCGAGGACTCCCAGTAGTTCGGCTTCGGATCGGGGCAGTCCTGGACCGTGGTGCAGCGCGTCCACTCGTCGGCGTCATGCGCCATGGTCAGGCGCAGCATCGGATACTGGGCCAGCAGCGAGGTCGGCGCCCAATAGGCGGCAATGAACCCCTGCTTCTGCTCATAGGCCTTGACGATGGCCCCGTCGAGCGCCGCCGCCGAGCCCGAGGGCACCAGCATGAAGCCCTTGTTGTCAAGGTCCAGCGCCTTGTACAGCTGCGCCGTGACCACCGTGTCGCCCCAGCCCTGCGGACCCTGGATCACCCCGCCCTTGCTGGCATCTTCCGGAGCCGGGAACAGTTCGGGATGGGCAACGGCGTCTTCCACCGTCTTGATGTCGGGATGCGCATCGGCGACGTATTGCGGGATGTACCAGCCGGACTCCGACCCCTCGATGATCCCCGGGCCAATCGGCCCGATGCGCCCTTCTGCCAGGCCGTCGGCATAGGTGGCGCCCATCGCACCCGGATTGCCTTCCGAAACAAGGTCCGGCTGACCCTTCTCGACCATGGACGCGACCGTCGGTACGGTGTCGCCAGCGACCATCTCGACGTTGCAGCCGTAGCCATGGGTCAGGATGAACTGGTCGACATAGGCATGCGCCTCGGCCGCCTGCCAGCTGAACACCGCCATCGAGATGTCGCCGCATTCGGCATTGGCTGCGGTGCCCAGAAGGACGGCCGCGGTGGAAATCAGGAACTTCTGCAAGTGACTTCTCCTTGTTGTGGGTGACGTTCGCGAGGCGGGCCCCTCCGCCTCATGCGAGGGGGGCCGGTTCCGCGCCCGGCGAAGCGTCGCGCGGCCCGACAGACCGACACGGTCCCGCCATTCATTGTTGCCAAGCCCCACGACCGAGGCGTCCGGAGCGCCTGTCGTCGTGAACCTGCAATGACGGTGCGGTTTGGACCGGATTCCGTAAAGGTCAAAAAGATTCATGCATCCATGAGCCTGCCGGATCGCCGAACCTCCCCTTTCCGCAGGCCCTGCAATCCGCCCACCGTCCCCACCCGTTCACTTGCGCTTAACCCTTCCCCCCGCATAGGATTCCCCATCCTGCGCGCGAAGGGGATCCGATGCCCAACCACCTGCACTACGGCGACAATCTCACCGTCCTGCGTGACAGCATCGCGAGCGAGTCCGTGGACCTCATCTACCTCGACCCGCCCTTCAACTCGAACGCGGGCTACAACGTCCTCTTCAAGGCCCCCGACGGTTCCGGCAGCGCCGCCCAGATCGAGGCCTTCGACGACACCTGGCACTGGAACGACAGCGCAGAAGCCGCCTTCGCCGATGTCCTCCGCTCGGGCAACAGCGCCGCCGCCGAGATGCTGCGCGCCATGCGCGGCTTTCTGGGCGAGAACGACATGATGGCCTACCTTGCCATGATGGCTGCCCGCCTGATCGAGCTGCACCGGGTGCTGAAGCCGACCGGCAGCCTCTACCTGCACTGCGACCCGACAGCGAGCCACTACCTGAAGATCCTGCTGGATGCGGTGTTCGGGAAGCACGCTTTTACGAACGAAATAGTCTGGCAACGCACCAACACAAAAGCGCATGCTTTCACGCGCTTCTCTTCGTCGCACGACGTAATTCTGTTCTATCGCAAGGGCGAACCCGCGATATGGAACGCGCAGTTTCTTCCCCACTCAGAAAGCTACATCAAGTCCCACTACGGCAATATCGAAGAGGGCACCGGACGCCAATACACTCTCGGCGACTGCACCAACCCAAACCCCGACCGACCGAACCTGAACTACGAATGGCAAGGAGTAACGAAGGTCTGGAGGTGGACTCGGGAACGCATGCAGCAGATGCATGACGAGGGCCGACTTGTTTACACAAAGTCCGGCGCGCCTCGTTTCAAGCGCTACCTCGATGAAATGAAGGGCACTCCAATTTCCTCGGTGTGGACCGACATCTTCCCAATCAACTCCCAAGCCCAGGAACGTCTCGGCTACCCCACCCAGAAGCCCGTCGCGCTCCTCGAACGCATCCTCAACGCCTCCTCCAACCCCGGCGATGTGGTGCTCGACCCGTTCTGCGGCTGCGGCACCACCGTCCATGCGGCGGAAAAGCTCGGGCGGCAATGGATCGGCATCGACGTCACCCACCTCGCCATCGGCCTGATCGAAAAGCGCCTGCGCGATGCCTTTCCGGCCGTCCAGTTCCAGACCCACGGCGTCCCGCAGGATATTCACGCCGCCCGCGACCTCGCCGCCCGTGGCAAATACCACGAGTTCGAAAAATGGGCGCTCTCCCTCATCGCCGCCCAGCCCGGCAACTTCGGGAAAAAGGGCGCGGACCGCGGCCTTGACGGGCGGCTCTACTTCGGGGCCAAGGGCACCACGCTCGGCATCGTCAGCGTCAAGGCGGGTGAGAACATCGGCGTCAGCATGATCCGTGACCTCAAGGGCGTGCTCGACCGCGAACGCGCCGGGGTCGGCGTGTTCCTGACCCTGACCGAGCCGACCAAGCCCATGATCGCCGAGGCCGCCTCTGCGGGCCTGCACGAGGAACCCGGCTTCGCCCCCGTCCCCCGCCTGCAAATCGTCACCGTCGAACAGGCGATGGCCTTGCGGGAACGCGCCGTCCACCTCCCCGCCCGCCGCGACGACACCTTCAAGCGCGCCGCGCGTGAGGAAGCCCCCCACCGCCAGGGCGCCCTCGACCTGTAGGTCGGGGCTCGCCCCGACTCTCCGCAGGGTGGGTGGCAACCCACCGCCGCCGCGTCATCGTTGGGTTGCCACCCACCCTACCCCGGTCTCCCCCGCCCCAAACCCCGCACCACGCTCACCGGCAAAGCGCCTCCCTCCCCCTCGTGGGGGAGGGATGGGGTGGGGGGGCCGGACCCGAACTCCCGGGTCACAAACCTTAACATTACCCTAACGTCCGCGACCAACCCCTTGAAATAGCTCACTCGAAAAAACTGTCCACCGTGGACACTCCCACACCCCCTTGCCCCCGCCCCCCGAATCCGGCATCCCCAAGGGCCACACCATCCCCCGGAGGCCTCCCGATGGACTACTCGAAATCCGGCAACCCCAAGGGCGCCCGCAGCACCCTTCGCGGCCCCGACCACGCCCAGAAGGGCGCCCCGAAGTCGGTCAAGCCCCCCCGCGAGTCCCAGGAAGACCTCCTCGCCCGCATGAAGGCCGCCGCCAAGAAGGACCCGAAGGCCTGACCCGCCTCGCCTCTCCCTACCTCGCCCCCGGCTTCTATGACGACGCCATCGCGAAGGGCCGCCACCGCGACATCGTCGGCGGCCGCTGGGACGAGACGGGCCGCGCCCAGATGGCCGCCCTGACAGCCGCCGGAATGACGCCCGAGGACCACGTCCTCGACATCGGCTGCGGCGCCCTCCGTCTCGGCCACAAGGCCGTCCCCTTTCTTCGCCCCGGCCACTACTGGGGCACCGACGCCTCCCTCGCCCTGATGCGGCACGGTCGCCTCACCGAACTCCCCGACCCCACCCAACTCCCCGAAGACCATCTGGTCGAGGACGCCACCTTCGCCTTCCCCGGCATTCCCGACACCATCACGCTGGCCATCGCCTTCGGCGTCTTCACCCACCTGCCCCATTCCGCCCTGCAAGCCGCCCTGACAAACCTCCGCCGCTTCCCGAGCCTCCGCGCCGCCCTCTTCACCACATTCCTCTCCGACGCCCCCGGCCCCACCCGCCAACCCGACGGCGTCGTCACCCACCCCGACCGCCCGCCCTACCATGTCCCGGAATCCCAGGTGGCGACCGCGATCGAAGCTGCAGGCTTCATCGCCACCCGCCTCCCCACACTCCTCCCCCGCGGTCAGGTCCTCTGGTCCGCCACCTGAGGCCTTCCCCACCTTGCGCAGTCACCCACGGCCCCCCACACTCTCCTGAACAAAGGAGACCCCCATGCGCACCCTCGCCCTCGCCCTTCTCCTCGCCACCCCCCTCTCGGCCGAAACCCTCTCCGAGGAAATCGCCCGCACCGGCCTCGCGCCCACCGAAGCCCGTCTCGCCGCCCTCCCCTCGCCCAGCAACGAAGACCTCTTCGCCCTTGCGGGCCTCCGCTTCCTCGGCGGCATCGAAGAGGCCCTGCAACTCCGCTGGCAGACAGGGGTCAAGGCCGACTGGTCCGAGCTTCCGATCCTCCGCCTCCCCATCCCGGAAAACCCGAACGCCATCCCCTTCCAGGCCGCCGATTTCACCGCCCTGATCAAGAACCTCGACGCCGATATGGACGCCTCGCGCGAGGCCCTCGCCCAACTCGGCGACAAGCCCTTCCAGCTCCCCATCCGCGTCGCCGACCTCTGGTTCGACATCAACGCGAACGGCAGCCGCGAGCCCGGCGAAGGCCTGGCCGAAGTCACCGGCATGGCCCTCGGTGGCGGTCGCAGATCCGGCGTTCAGGTCGAAGACCCGGTCATCACCTTCGACACCGCCGACGCCGCCTGGCTCTCCGCCTACACCCATTTCCTCTCCGGCTTCGCCTCGACCGCTCTGGCCTACGACCCGGAACCCGCGATCCAGCGCGTCCTCGACTCGTCCAAGGCGATCTACGCCCTCTGGGGCACGACGCCGCCCAACAACGCGATGGACATGATGTTCGGCCGTCAGGTCGACCGCGCAGCAATGGTCCTCCACGCCCTCTCGAACACCCCCGACAAGGCGCTGGCGCAGGACGCCTATGGCCATTTCCTGTCGATGATCGAGGAGAACCGCCGCTTCTGGACCCTAGTCGCGCTGGAGACCGACAACACCGGTGAATGGGTCCCGAACGATCATCAGGTCTCCGGCCTCGGGCTGACCATGCCGCCCGGCACCGGCGACCGCTGGCAGGCCGTGCTGGCCGATGCCGAGAAGCTCCTGAAAGGCGAAGTCCTGATCCCGCACTGGCGCTTCGGGGCCGAGGCCGGGATCAACCTGAAGAAGGCCTTCGACAACCCGCCGCCCGTCGATCTGATCACCTGGATCCAGGGCGAGGGCCTGTTGCCCTACGCCGAGAAGGGCCCCCAGATGAGCATGCAGTCCTGGCGCGACTTCGAGGATTTCGTCCAGGGCGACGCCATGCTCTTCGCCGTGTTCCTGAACTGACGGGCCATCGATTTCTTCGAAGAAATCGTTCCGGAGCCTTAAAAGGCTCCGGTCCGGAAACTTCCAAGTTTCCGGCGCTCAGCTCGGCAGCCCCGCCAGCACCGTCTCCAGCGTCGCGACCAATTTGTCGGCGATCTCGTCCAGCTCGGCGTCGCTTGCATTGAACGGCGGCGCGAGGATCACCGTATCCCCCGCCGCCCCGTCGACATGGCCGCCCGAGGGGTAACAGATCAGCCCGCGCCGCAGCGCCTCGGCCCGGATGCGCCCGTTCACCCCCAGCGACGCCGCGAACGGAGCCTTCGTCTCCGGGTCCGCCACCAGCTCCACCCCGATGAAGAACCCCCGGCCCCGCACGTCGCCGACCTGCGGCAGATGTGCCATCCGCGCCCGCAGGTCCGACCGCCAGCGCGGCCCCTTGTCCCGGATGCGCGCCAGCAAACCTTCTTCCTCCACGATCTTCTGCACCGCCACCCCGGCCGCCAGACAGGCCGTGTGTCCGGTATAGGTGTGCCCCGTCAGCGGTCCGCCATGGCCTGCCGCCATAACATCGGCGATGCCTTTCGTGTAGACCGCCGCCCCCAAAGGCAGATAGCCCCCCGACAAGGACTTCGCCACCGTGATGATATCCGCCGTGATCCCGTCCTCTTCCGAGGCCCGCCAGACCCCGGTCCGGCCCGAGCCGCACATCACCTCGTCGCAAATCACCAGCACCCCGTGACGGCGGCAGACCTCGGCCACGGCCTTGGCGTAGCCCTCCGGCGCAGGCAAAGCCCCGCCCGCCGCCCCGACGACCGGCTCGAAGAGGAAGCCCGCCACCGTCTCCGGCCCCAGCCGCAGGATCTCTGATTCCAGCTCCGCCGCCAGATGCGCGACGAGCTTCTCCCGCGTGACGCCCTCGGGCAGCCGGTAGGTATTCGCCGCGCTCACCCGGCCCACCACCGGCAGGGCCCCGGCGAACGCCCGCTGCCGGTCCTCGAACCCCGACAGCGCCGTTGCCATCAGCGTGTTGCCATGCCAGGACCGCTGCCGCGCGATGAACTTCACCCGCCCTGGCTCGCCCCGGTCAAAATGGTACTGCAAAGCGATCTTCACCGCGCTTTCCACCGCCTCGGAGCCGCTGGTCGTATAGACCATGTCCGCCAGCCCCGTGGCCTTGCAGATGATCGCACTCATCTCCTCCAGCGGATCGGTGGTGAACAGGTAACGGTAGCCATAGGCCACCTTCTCCATCTGCCGCGCCACCGCCGCGTTCACCCGTGGGTCGCCATGCCCGATGGAGAACACCGCAGGCCCGCCCGAGCCGTCGATGTATTGTCGCCCCGATACATCCCACAGGTAAACGCCGCGACCATGGCTGATCTTCGGCAGGGTTTCTTGCGTGATGTCGTTGGCGCTTGGGCGCGGCATGAGGGCCTCCTCTGTTTGCCGCCCAGCCTTCGCAAGCGCCCCGATCCTTGTCAATCTGGCCATGCCGCCGGTGATTCGCGCCCTGATCTGGCGTTACCGCCACCATGTGATCACGCTTTTCCATCGTGTGATCACACGTTTCAGAAATGTGATCACATCGTTCATTTTCCCGGCATTTCGCCCGCATTACAGGCATTTGCCGTTTGGATCGGAAACGAACCCATGCCAGAACGCCCCTGACCACTTCCCGACCGTGATACCCAAGGGGCGCCCCATGAACATCCACGAATACCAGGCGAAAGAGCTTCTGCGCAGCTACGGCATCCCGGTCAGTGACGGCCGCGTGGTCCTGAAGGCCGAGGACGCCAAGACCGCCGCGGGCGAGCTTGACGGCCCGCTCTGGGTGGTGAAGTCGCAGATCCACGCCGGGGGCCGCGGCAAGGGCCATTTCAAGGAACCCGAGGCCGGGGAAAAGGGCGGCGTCCGCCTTGCCCGCAGCGTGGGCGAGGCCGCCGAATTCGCCCGCCAGATGCTGGGCCGCACCCTTGTCACCATCCAGACCGGGCCGGCAGGCAAGCAGGTCAACCGCATCTACATCGAGGACGGCTCGGACATCGAGCGCGAGTTCTACCTCGCCTTCCTGATCGACCGGCAGACCAGCCGCATCTCCATCGTCGCCTCCACCGAAGGCGGGATGAGTATCGAGGACGTGGCGCATGACACGCCCGAGAAGATCCACACCTTCACCATCGACCCCGCCACCGGCCTGCAGGATTTCCACGGCCGCCGCGTCGCCTTCGCCCTCGGCCTCTCCGGCGGGCAGGTCAAGCAATGCGTGGGGATCGTGAAGAAGCTCTACCAGCTGTTCCTCGACAAGGACATGGACATGCTGGAGATCAACCCCTTCTGTCTGCTCAAGGACGGCACCCTCCGCCTTCTGGACGCCAAGATGGGCTTCGACGGCAACGCGATCTACCGCCACCCCGACATCGCCGCCCTCCGCGACGAGACCGAGGAAGACCCGAAGGAACTCGCCGCCTCGAAATTCGACCTGAACTACATCGCGCTGGATGGTGAGATCGGCTGCATGGTCAACGGCGCGGGCCTTGCGATGGCCACGATGGACATCATCAAGCTCTACGGCGCCGAACCGGCCAACTTCCTCGACGTGGGCGGCGGCGCGACGAAGGAGAAGGTTACGGAAGCCTTCAAGATCATCACCTCCGACCCGCAGGTGAAGGGCATCCTCGTCAACATCTTCGGCGGCATCATGCGCTGCGACATCATCGCCGAAGGCGTGATCGCCGCGGTGAAGGAAGTCGGCCTCAAGGTCCCGCTGGTGGTGCGGCTGGAAGGGACGAACGTCGAGCTTGGCAAGGACATCATCCGCAAGTCGGGCCTGAACGTCATCGCGGCCGACGACCTGAAGGACGGGGCCGAGAAGATCGTGAAGGCGGTGAAGGGGTAAGACCGACAGTCGGCTGACACGCAAAGGAGCCCGGTGCAGATGGACTTCCTCACCTTCGAGGATCGCGAGCAGGACCTGCCGGCACTGATACTGCTGGCCGTCAGCCTGGGGCGCAATTGCCCGGGGTCCCGCCTGCACCTGCCGGCGCGCAACCTTGGCTCGACAGCTCTCGATTGGCTGGGCCGACAACCGAACGTCGTCCTGCACCAAGACCTGTGGGCCGAGGACACGTTCTGGAACATCAAGCCGTACCTCCTTGAACAGATGCTTGCCCGCGACATCCGGCGCATCACCTGGCTGGACGCCGACCTGATGGTGACAGCCGATCTCTCGGGCTATTTCCGCTACCTTTCCGATGACACGATCCTTGTGGCTCAGGAAGGCTTTCGCAGCCGTCACGCCGGCACCGGCGGCCGCACCATCGCCATCGGCCAGCCCATCGCGCGCGAACTGGGCTACACCGTCAACTCTTGCGTCGTCAGCGTCACCGCGCGGCACCAGCCGCTCTTGGAGCGCTGGAAATCCCTGCTGCGCTCGGACCTCTACCAGACCGCTGACCCGCGCTTCATCACGGGGGACCAGGACGTCCTGGGCGGTCTTCTGGGCGGAACCGACTTCGCGCAGGTTCCGGTCACTCCGCTGCAAACTGGCCGTGACATCGCCCATGACATGCTGCCGGGCGACTTCGGCCTGTTCCAGCGCCTTGCCACGCTGCGCAACGGCGAACCGCGCTTCGTCCATGCGCAGGGCCGCAAGACCTGGCGCTACACCCCCGGCTCTCCCGAAGCGCTGTCGCTGCTAAGCCAGCTCAGCCTGCACCGGCAATGGGCCAAGGCGCACAGCGCCGACATGCCCCCTGGCCAGACGGCCTGGATTTCCAATGATGGTGCGCTGGCCCGCACGATGCTTCGCCTTCTGCCCCGCAACCCCAGCCTGCGCGGCCTGCCGATCGGAATGATCGGCAGCGCGCTGAACCTTGCCTACATTATCCGCAACAAACTGCGGCGGAACCCGACGTTCCACGTCGGGCAGATGCCGGACGGCGGCCCGCCCGCTTCCCCCACCTGAGATCGTCACAAGGAAAGCCCCATGTCCGTCCTCGTCAACAAATCAACGAAAGTCATCTGCCAAGGCTTCACCGGCTCGCAGGGCACCTTCCACTCCGAACAGGCCATCGCCTACGGCACGCAGATGGTCGGCGGCGTGACCCCCGGCAAGGGCGGGACCGAACACCTCGGCCTCCCCGTCTTCGACTCCGTCCACGAGGCCGTGGTCAGGACCGGCGCCGATGCGACCGCAATCTACGTCCCGCCGCCCTTCGCCGCCGACTCGATCCTTGAGGCCATCGACGCCGAAATCCCGCTGATCGTCTGCATCACCGAGGGCATCCCGGTCCTCGACATGATGAAGGTCAAGCGCGCGCTCATCAACTCGAAGTCCCGCCTCATCGGCCCGAACTGCCCCGGCGTCCTGACCCCCGGCGAATGCAAGATCGGCATCATGCCGGGGTCCATCTTCTCCAAGGGCTCGGTCGGCGTCGTCTCCCGCTCCGGCACGCTGACCTATGAGGCCGTGAAGCAGACCACCGATGTCGGCCTCGGCCAGACCACCGCCGTCGGCATCGGCGGCGACCCGATCAAGGGCACCGAACATATCGACGTGCTGGAGATGTTCCTCGCCGACCCGGCGACCCAGTCGATCATCATGATCGGCGAGATCGGCGGGGCCGCCGAAGAAGACGCCGCCCAGTTCCTCGCCGATGAAAAGAAGAAGGGCCGCTGGAAACCCACCGCCGGTTTCATCGCCGGCCGCACCGCCCCCCCGGGCCGCCGCATGGGCCATGCCGGAGCCATCGTCGCGGGCGGCAAGGGCGACGCGGGCTCGAAGATCGAGGCGATGAAACGCGCCGGGATCGTGGTGGCCGACAGCCCGGCGGGCTTGGGCGAGGCGGTGCTGAAGGCAATCAAGGGCTGATCATGCGACGGGGCGGAGGGCAGCAGGGGTTCCAAGGAAGGCGGGAGGTCTCCCCATGACCCGCCCGAAGAACATCATCCTGCTGACCGCCACCATCCGACCGATGGCGGACAACTTCAGCACCGCCAGGTGTGACCCCGGGGTCCGCCGCCGCGACTACGAACAGGCGCTGCGGTTCTATCTCGGGCTCGGGAAAGGTGTCGTGGACGGCATCCTCTTCCTTGAAAACTCCGACGCCGACCTCTCCAGCCTCGAAGCCATCGCGAAAACCGACAACCCCGACAAGATCCCGGCCCGCTTCATCCAGGCGCTCTCCGACTGCCCGCCTGACTACGGCAAGGGCCATGCCGAGCTGACCCTGATGGACAAGGGCTACGCGGAAGCCATCAAGGGCCAGCCGGAAACCACCCGGTACTGGAAGGTCACCGGGCGGCTGATCATCCAGAACATCGCCGCCCTCATCCGCACCGCCCCGCCTGCGTTCCAGCTCTACATCGACCTGCGCCTCGTGCCGCGCGCCCTGCGCGGCTTCGGCACGGACAAATGGGCCGACACCCGGATCATCGGCTTCACCCCCGAAGGCTACCGCAAGCATATCCTCGACAAGCGGCAGATCGTCGGAACGCCGGACCATGTCTTCGTCGTGGAAGAGGCGCTGTTTCCGGTCTACCTCGACGCCTGGAAAGCTGGCGCCGCGATCGAGCCCCGTTTCGCCGTGCAACCCGTCATGATCGGGGTGGGCGCGGACTCCAACAAGAATTACAACGACCTGCCCTCGCGACTGAAGAATTCCGTCCGCCGGATGACCCGGCGGTACGCCCCCTCGCTCTGGTTGTGATCCGATGACAGGCACGCACCAAGAGCTGACCTTCACCTCCCTGATCGGACCAGTGGCAATTGCGTCGCGGTCGTGCGGCATGAAGCCGACGCAAGCCATGCGGACCGGCCTTGCCAAGTCCGTGCAAGTCCCGGACCGGGCATCCCGGTCCGCTTCATGGCGGCCCACGCCCTTGTCTTGCTTGAGGGTCGCCCCATGACTCTCCCCACCTGGTCGCACTGCATCCCCACGCTGAACCGGATCGACATCCTGGAGCAGGCGGTAAGGCTGTCGCTTCTCCAGACCTGCCCGTCCCAGGAAATCATCATCGTCGACGCCAGCGACAACGTGGACCGGCACCGCGCCCGGATCGAGGCCATCTTCGCGGCCCACGAAGGCCCCAGACCCGCGCTCCACTACATCGCCAGCCCCCTCAGATCGCTGACCCATCAACGCAACATTGCCATTCGGCGCGCGGTGGGCGATGTCCTCTTTCTCTTCGACGACGACACCCTGATGTTCTCCGACTGCGCCGAAGCGATCCTCAAGATCTACGCCGGCGACACCGGCCACAAGATTGCCGCCGCATCTGCGGTCAACACCCCTGACCTCCCCGGTGCAGCCCGGGTCGCCGACGACGACCGGAAGGTCACCGGGTCCGCCGCCATCCGCTCTGGCCCGCGCGACCATCCCGCCTTGCGCTGGATCTGGGACCATGTCTTCATGATGAACGCCGCCAGCCACTTCATCGCCTACGACACGCCCCGGCGGCTGGAGAAGCCCGGGACGGTGACAGTCGGCGCCCTCCGTCTCCTTCGCCTGCCGCTCCTGCCCGGCTATGCCATGACCGTCCGTGCCGAGATCGCGCGGCGCGAGCCCTTCGACAGCGCGCTGCTTTCCTACTGTCCGGCGGAAGATCTGGACGCCACCTACCGCTTCTCTCGGCACGGCATGAACGTCCTCTGCGAGACCGCTCGCGTCCACCATTTCGAAGCCGCCTCCGGCCGGATCGAACGCCGCAAGGCCATCACGCTCGGGCTGATGAACCTCGCTTCCTTCGTTGCGCGCAAAAGCGCCCGCCCGGTACGCGACATCCCGGCCTATTACCTGCGCTACGGTCGCCGCCTCGTGGCCGAGCTTCTGAAGGACGGGCTCAGTCGCCGCTTCACCTTCCCGCAGTTCCTGGGCGCGCTTTCCGCCTTCTGGCCCACCGTGGCCATCTTCCGCCACGGCCGCACAGGCTTTGACGATTGGTATCAAGCGCAGCAGATGCGCGTCCTTGACTGGCCATCCGTTCGTCCGGCCCCGGTTCTTCCATCTGCCGGGCCGACCGCTTCCACGTCTCCGCACAACCACAAGGGATCAGGCAAATGACCGATCAATCCCCGAACGCCCAGTTCCACTCTTCCTCTTTCCTCGACGGGGCCAATGCCGATTACGTCGACCAGCTTCAGGCCCGCTACGCCACCGATCCCAACTCGGTCGACGCAGCCTGGGCCGAGTTCTTCCGCGCCCTTGGCGACAGCGAGGTCGACGCAAAGCGCGCCGCGTCCGGTCCGAGCTGGGCCCGCACCGACTGGCCTCCACATCCGGCCGACGACCTGACCGCCGCGCTGACCGGCGAATGGGCCGCTCCGCCCCCGGCGAAAGAAGCCCGGGCCGCGGGCGAGAAAATCGCCGCCAAGGCCGCCGAGGCAGGCGTCGCCCTCAGCCAGGAACAGATCCAGCGCGCCGTGCTCGACTCGATCCGCGCGCTCATGATCATCCGGGCCTACCGGATCCGTGGCCACCTCGCCGCCGACCTCGACCCCCTCGGCATGACCGAACGCGGCAACCACCCGGAGTTGGAGCCTGTCTCCTACGGCTTTGCCGAGTCGGATATGGACCGGCCGATCTTCATCGACAACGTGCTGGGGCTGACCCATGCCTCGATGCGCGAGATCATCGACATCGTGAAGCGCACCTATTGCGGCACCTTTGCGCTCCAGTACATGCACATCTCCGACCCCGAACAGGCGGCCTGGCTGAAGGAGCGGATCGAGGGCTATGGCAAGGAAATCGCCTTCACGCGCGAGGGCCGCAAGGCAATCCTGAACAAGCTGGTCGAGGCAGAGGGCTACGAGAAGTTCCTCCATGTCAAATACATGGGCACCAAGCGCTTCGGCCTCGACGGCGCGGAATCGGTGATCCCGGCGATGGAGCAGATCATCAAGCGCGGCGGAGCGCTTGGGGTGAAGGACATCATCATCGGCATGCCGCACCGGGGGCGGTTGAACATTCTTGCCAACGTGATGCTGAAACCCTACCGGGCGATCTTCCACGAATTCCAGGGCGGGTCCTACAAACCCGAGGACGTGGATGGCTCGGGCGACGTGAAATACCACCTCGGCGCCTCCTCGGACCGTGAGTTCGACGGCAACAAGGTTCACCTGTCGCTGACCGCCAACCCCTCGCATCTTGAAGCCGTGAACCCCGTCGTCCTTGGCAAGGTCCGCGCCAAGCAGGACCAGATGAACGACGCCATCGACCGCACCGCCTGCCTGCCGATCCTTCTGCACGGCGACGCGGCCTTTGCCGGTCAGGGCGTGGTCGCCGAATGTCTTCAGCTTTCCGGCATCAAGGGCCACCGCACCGGCGGCTGCATCCACATCATCGTCAACAACCAGATCGGTTTTACCACCGCGCCCGCCTTTAGCCGCTCCTCGCCCTATCCGACCGACATCGCCCTGATGGTCGAGGCACCGATCTTCCACGTCAACGGCGACGATCCGGAAGCCGTGGTCCATGCCGCCAAGGTCGCGACCGAGTTCCGCCAGAAGTTCCACAAGGACGTGGTCATCGACATCTTCTGCTACCGCCGCTTCGGTCACAACGAAGGCGACGAGCCGATGTTCACCAACCCGGCGATGTACAACCGCATCCGCAAGCAGAAGACCACGCTGCAACTTTACACCGACCGCCTCGTCGCCGACGGCCTGATCCCGGAAGGCGAGATCGAGCAGATGAAAGCGGCTTTCCAGGCCCGGCTGAACGAGGAGTTCGAGGCCGGCAAGTCCTTCCTGCCGAACAAGGCCGACTGGCTGGACGGCCGCTGGAAGAACCTTGTGACCAAGGACCTCAACAACTACCAGCGCGGCGAGACCTGGATCAAGGCCGAGACCCTTGCCGAAGTGGGAGCAGCCCTGACCCGCGTGCCCGACGGGTTCGATTTGCACAAGACGGTGGGCCGTCAGCTCGACGCAAAGCGGGAAATGTTTGCAAAAGGTCAAGGCTTCGACTGGGCGACGGCCGAGGCTCTGGCCTTCGGATCGCTGGAGCTGGAAGGCTTCCCGGTGCGCCTCTCGGGCCAGGACTGCACCCGCGGCACCTTCTCGCAGCGGCATTCCGGCTGGGTCGACCAGACGACCGAGGAACGCTACTATCCGCTGAACCACATCCGCCCCGGCCAGGCGCGGTACGAGGTCATCGACTCGATGCTCTCGGAATATGCCGTCCTTGGCTTCGAATACGGCTATTCGCTGTCGGAACCGAACGCGCTCACGCTCTGGGAAGCCCAGTTCGGCGATTTCGCCAACGGCGCGCAGATCATGATCGACCAGTTCATCAACTCGGGCGAATCGAAATGGCTGCGGATGTCGGGCCTCGTCATGCTTCTGCCGCACGGCTACGAGGGCCAGGGGCCGGAGCATTCCTCGGCCCGGCTGGAACGGTTCCTGCAACTCAGCGCCGAAGATAACTGGATCGTGGCCAACTGTTCGACGCCCGCCAACTACTTCCACATCCTGCGCCGCCAGTTGCACCGGACCTACCGGAAGCCGCTGATCCTGATGACGCCGAAGTCGCTCCTGCGGCATCCGATGGCGATCAGCCGGGCGGAAGACTTCACCGATGGCTCGACCTTCCACCGCGTCCTCTGGGACGATGCGCAGAAAGGCAATTCGACCCAGAAGCTGAAACCCGACGACAAGATCAAGCGGGTCGTCCTCTGCTCGGGCAAGGTCTACTACGACCTCCTCGCCGAACGTGACGCCCAGGGGCTGGAAGACACCTATCTCCTCCGCGTCGAGCAGCTCTACCCGGTGCCGTCCATCTCGCTCACCCAGGAACTCGGGCGTTTCCCGAAGGCTGAATTCGTCTGGTGCCAGGAAGAACCGAAGAACCAGGGCGCCTGGTCCTTCATCGAGCCCGAACTTGAGGCGATCCTCACCAAGCTGCGCGGCAAGCCCACGCGGATGAGCTTCGCCGGCCGCAAGGCCAGCGCCTCGCCCGCCACGGGCCTCGCCTCCCGCCACAAATTCGAACAGCAACAACTCGTCGCCCAGGCCCTTGGCCTGAACTGACCGAAGACCGGAGAACAGACATGACTGATGTAATGGTGCCCGCCCTCGGCGAATCCGTGTCCGAGGCCACCGTATCGACCTGGTTCAAGAAACCGGGCGATGCCGTGAAGCAGGACGAGATGCTCTGCGAACTGGAAACCGACAAGGTCTCGGTCGAGGTGCCCTCGCCCGTCGCCGGCGTCCTCGCCGAGATCCTGGCGCCGGAGGGCACGACCGTCGCCGCCAACGCCCGCCTCGCCATCGTGACCGAGGGTGCGACGGCGGCCCCGAAGGCCGAGGCCCCGGCTCCGGTGACGCCCGATCCGAAGATCAAGGCCGCCGCCGCCATCGGCTCGCCGGGTGCGGGGCATGAGGAAGTCACCCCGCGCGCCGACGTGGAAAACGCGCCCTCCGCGAAAAAGGCGCTGGCCGAGGCCGGTCTTTCCGCCGACGAGGTCAAGGGCACCGGCCGCGACGGTCGGGTGATGAAGGAAGACGTCGCCCGCACCGTCGCCGGTGCCGCAGGTGCCGCCGCCGCTGCCGCTGCCCCCGCACCCGCCCCCGCCGCCATCCCGCGCGCCCCGGTGCCAGCGGATGATGCCGCGCGCGAGGAACGGGTGAAGATGACGCGCCTGCGCCAGACCATCGCCCGCCGCCTGAAGGACGCGCAGAACACCGCCGCGATGCTGACGACCTACAACGAGGTCGACATGTCCGGCATCATGTCCTTGCGCAACGAATACAAGGACGCCTTCGAGAAGAAGCACGGCGTCAAGCTCGGCTTCATGTCCTTCTTCGTCAAAGCCTGCTGCCACGCGCTGAAGGAAGTCCCCGAGGTCAACGCCGAGATCGACGGCCAGGACGTGGTCTACAAGAACTACGTCCACATGGGCGTCGCCGTCGGCACCCCCTCCGGCCTCGTCGTCCCCGTGGTGCGCGACGCCGACCAGATGAGCTTCGCCGCCATCGAGAAGAAGATCGCCGAGCTTGGCCTCCGCGCCCGCGACGGCAAACTGTCGATGGCAGAGATGCAGGGCGGCTCCTTCACCATCTCCAACGGCGGCGTCTACGGCAGCCTGATGTCGTCGCCCATCCTGAACCCTCCGCAGTCCGGGATTCTGGGAATGCACAAGATCCAGGACCGCCCCGTCGTGGTAAACGGCCAGATCGTCATCCGCCCGATGATGTATCTCGCGCTGAGCTACGACCACCGGATCGTCGACGGCAAGGGCGCGGTGACGTTCCTGGTGCGGGTCAAGGAAGCGCTGGAGGACCCGAGGCGGCTGTTGATGGATTTGTGAAACAACGAGAACTCTGTTTTCGCTGATAAACCGTCAAACGCGAGGTCTACCTTGATGGCCAGAGTCTTGTGGTTGCTGATCCCAAACGCTGTCCTCGCATTGTGGATCGCGCACCTCTTTGGTTGGAGCAGCATGTGGGGAATAGGACTGCACATTCTTGTTTCGGTTGCATTGCTGTTCTTCGGCCTGCTGCTGCTTCTATCGGTTGGAGATCTGCTTGTTCATCTGAGACGGCTGTTCTCGCGTGAAGAGTGAGGCTCCATTTCGTAGGGTGCGCTATAGCGCACCATCCGCCGACGCGCTGTAGCGCACCCTACACTACTTCCAGCCGGCCACCCCCACCCCGGACCCCACATGACCCACCCCACCCCCACCGCCGCCCGCAAAGCGCCTCCCCTCCCCCTCGTGGGAAGGGGCCGGGGGGTGGGGGGCACCCCGCCCGCCCAAGGAGCCCACAAATGACCCAACTCCTGATCCAGACCTCCGCCCCCGACTACACCGCCTGGAAAGCCGCCTTCGACGCGGAAGCCGAGAACATAGCCGCAGCCAGCCTCAACACCCTGCAAATCTGGAAAGGCGACGGCAACGCGGTCCTCGTCCTCTTCGAGGTCGCCGACCGCAAGAACGCGCAAGCGTGGCTCGACAAGCAGGCCGCCTTCGGTCGCGGCTACCGGGCGGAATTCCTGGAAACCGCATGACCCGCCCCATCCACACCGCCGCGCCAAGCGCCTCCCCTCCCCCTCGTGGGCAGGGGCCGGGGGTAGAGTGCCGCCCGCATCCCACCCGTAGGGTGCGCTACAGCGCACCACTCCTCGCCCTCCTCCTCGCCGCCCCGCTGTCGGCCCAGGTCATCCCCACCGGCACCCCCGCCGCCGACATCCTCCTGTCGCAGGCCATCGCGGAACACCGCGTCTTCCTCACCTGCTCCGCCCTCGACCCGCTGACGCACCAGCAAATCCTGACGAACTGGCAGAAGGACACCGCCGCCGCAACCGCCATCCTGCAAGCCCACACCGTCCCGCAAGACGCCATCGCCGCCTTCACCACCGCCGCCGACCCCGCCGTCCTGATGCCCGCCGACGACACCCCCTGGGCCGAGGTCAAGGGCCTTTGCGACACCCACCCCGACTGGCAGAAGACCTACTACGAATTCAACCTGACGATCCTCGAGCTGAAACTGCCCGGGGCCTTCCAGTGACCGCCATCGCGCTCATGTCCTGCATGCGGAACGAAGGCATCCACATCCTGGAATGGCTGGCCTACCACCGGGTGATCGGCTTCGGCCCCATTGTCATATGCACCAACGACTGCGACGATGGCTCCGACCACCTGCTCGACGTTCTCGCCACCCATGGCGCCGTCGACCACCTGCCGAACCCGATGACCCCCGGCGTTCCGCCGCAAATCCGCGGCACGTCCCTTGTCATGGCGCAGCTGGAGCCCAGCCCCGCCAACTGGCTGGCCCATCTCGACAGCGACGAATTCCTGAACATCGCCCCCGGGGCGGCACCGGTGGGGGGGCTCGTCGCCCGGGCCGAGGATGCCCATGTGATCGCGCTGCCCTGGCGGCTCTTCGGCGACAACGGTCACAACGACTGGCCGGGCGAGACGCTGAATGCCTTCACCGCCTGCGAGGCAGCGATCGACCCCGCCACCGTCAAGTTCAAGTCGCTGTTCCGCTTCCGCGACTTCGCGGCGGCAAGCGACCACATGCCCACCGCGCCCCGGATCGAAACGCCCCTTGCCGTGAACGGCGCGGGCGAACCGCTGTCCTCCGCCGTGCTGCACGGCCCCCCGCGCGCCCGCTACGCTCCGGCCGAGATCGCGGTCCGGGGCGGGGCTGTGATCAATCACTACGCCATCCGCTCGACCGACGTCTTCCTGCTGAAGCACGACCGCGGCGGCGGCATGGGGCCCCTGTCGAACAAGTATCGCCTCGGCTCGAAATGGCACCGCCACGCCAACCGCAACGAGGTGCAGGACCGCTCGATCCTCCGCCGCTGGCCGGAGGTCGCGGCGGAACTCGCCCGCCTCCGCGCCCTGCCCGGCGTCAGCGCAGCCGAGGCCGCCTGCCGCGACTGGTTCACCGAAGCCCGGACCCAGCGCCCGACCCAACCCCACCGTCCCAAGGGAGCCGCCGCATGACCCCGGAACTGACCGCCCTCGCCCTCGCCGGGCTCCTGCAGGCCGTGCAGCTGAACCTCTTCGCCGTTCCCGCGAACCTGGAGCTTGGCACCGGCTACACCTCCAGCCCGCGCGACACCCCGCCGTCCCGGCCGCTCTCCGCCCTGACCGGGCGGCTGCAACGCGCGATGAACAACCATTTCGAGGGGCTGATCCTCTTCACCCTTGCCGTCACCGTCGTGACCCTCGGCAACCAGTCCACCGCCCTCACCCAATACGCCGCCTGGACCTATCTCGCCGCGCGCGTGCTCTACATACCCGCCTATGCCTTCGGCTGGCGCCCTTGGCGTTCGGCGATCTGGGGGATAGGCTTCCTCGCAACCCTGACGATGATCCTGGCCGCCCTTTTCTAGGCGTGGATCACCCCTACCCAAGGACCTGACCATGGCAGAATTCGACACCATCATCATCGGCGCCGGCCCCGGCGGCTATGTCGCCGCGATCCGCGCAGCCCAGCTTGGCCAGAAGGTCGCCTGTGTCGAGGGGCGCGAGACGCTCGGAGGCACCTGCCTCAACGTCGGCTGCATCCCCTCGAAGGCGCTTCTCCACGCCACGCACCTCCTGCACGAGACGCACGAGAACTTCGAGAAGATGGGCCTGATGGGCGCTCCTCCCACCGTCGACTGGGCGAAGATGCAGGCCTACAAGGCCGATGTCGTCACCGGCAACACCAAGGGGATCGAGTTCCTGTTCAAGAAGAACAAGGTGACATGGCTGAAAGGCTGGGCCAGCATTCCCGCCCCCGGCCAGGTGAAGGTCGGCGACGAGGTCCACTCGGCCAAGAACATCGTCATCGCCACCGGCTCCGAAGCCTCCAGCCTTCCCGGCGTGACGGTCGATGAGGAAACCATCGTCACCTCCACCGGCGCCCTGACTCTCGCCAAGCCTCCGAAGTCGATGGTCGTCATCGGCGCGGGCGTGATCGGGCTTGAGATGGGCTCGGTCTACGCCCGGCTCGGCACGCAAGTCACCGTGGTCGAATATCTCGACGCCATCACCCCCGGCATGGACGCCGAGGTCGCCAAGAGCTTCCAGCGCATCCTGTCGAAACAGGGCCTGAAATTCGTGCTCGGGGCCGCCGTCCAGTCCGTCACCAAGGGCAAGACCGGCGCGACCGTCACCTGGAAGCTGAAGAAGAACGACAGCGAGGCCAGCCTCGACGCTGACATCGTCCTCCTCGCCACCGGCCGCAAACCCTACACCAGCGGACTTGGCCTCGAAGTCCTGGGCGTCGAGACCGGCCCCCGCGGCACGATCAAGACCGACGACCACTTCCAGACCAATATCCCCGGCCTCTACGCCATCGGCGATGCCGTCGCCGGTCCGATGCTCGCCCACAAGGCGGAAGACGAAGGCATGGCGGTGGCCGAGATCCTGTCCGGCAAGCACGGCCATGTGAACTACAACGTCATCCCCGGCGTGATCTACACCACGCCCGAGGTCGCCTCGGTCGGCAAGACCGAGGAACAGCTGAAAGAAGACGGCCGCGCCTACAAGGTCGGCAAGTTCCCCTTCATGGGCAACGCGCGGGCCAAGGCGATCTTCCAGGCCGAAGGCTTCGTCAAGCTTCTCGCCGACAAGGAAACCGATCGCATCCTCGGCTGCCACATCATCGGCCCCGGCGCGGGCGACCTGATCCACGAAGTCTGCGTCGCGATGGAATTCGGCGCCTCTGCCCAGGACCTCGCGCTCACCTGCCACGCCCACCCGACCTATTCGGAAGCCGTGCGCGAAGCCGCCCTCGCCTGCGGCGACGGCGCGATCCACGCCTGACCGGGTCGCGCGCCCTTCAACGCGCCTCCCCCTCGCAAGAAACGGGCAGGGTGGGCAAAATGCCCACCTCTCGCCCTACCGCCGCAACCGCCCCAGGGTCAGCCCCGCCGCGCGCAGCTCCCGGCTCCCCGACCGCGACCGGGCCAGCCCCGCGGCCAGCCACCCCACCGGCGTCAGCCACCAGACCAGCCGCCGCACCGCCACCATCGCCCCTTCCGGCGCCGAAACCGCGTAAGCATCCAGCGCCGCATCCAGCCAGCGCGGATCACCGGGCCAGGCGGTGAACGCCGTCTGTGCGAACATCACCACATCCGCCGCCTGCCAGAACCCCGCCCGCCGCGCCCGCCGGAACCGCTCCAGGTCGATGAACCGCGCCTCCGCCCCGTCCCAGCAGACATCACGCACCGCCGGGCGGCCATGCGCCAACCCAGCCCGATGCAAACGGCCCAGTGCCTGCCCTGCCTCGGCAAAGGCCCGCAGCTTTTCCGCCTCGCCGCGACCGGTGTCTGCCACCACCGCCGTCAGAACCGGCCCCGCATCCGGCATCAGCATCCAGTCCGGCCCCTCCGCCGCGACGCCCGCCACCGGCACCCCCGCCGCCGCCAGCGCCCGCAGCCCCTCGCGTTCCGCCGCGAAGGCCCGCCCCGGATCGCCCTTCTGCAGCCGAAGCCGCCCCGACAGCCGCTCCACCCGCTTCAGCCAGAACCGCCGACCGTCCGGCAGCACGACTGCCCGCACCCGACGGGGTGGTTCGGCCAATGCCGCCTGCAGCGCTGTCTCCAGGTCAGGATCGATCAAGCGCGCACTCCCGGCCCTCAGCCGAAGAACCCCGGGCCCGCGCGCTCCAGCAGTTCCTCCGCCAGCACGCGACCGATCGTCGCCCCCTGATCCACCGGCCCTCGCCGCTCGCCGCTGACCGACGCCGACCCGTCCGGCCGCAGGATTTCCCCGCGCAGCCAGACTTCCCCGCCCTCGACCACCGCAAGCCCGGCAATCGGCGTCTGGCACGATCCGTCCAGCCGTAGCAGGAACGCCCGCTCCGCCGCCAGCCGCAAGCCGGTTTCCGCATCATGGACCCTGGCCAGCATTGCCGCCACCCCTGCGTCGTCCGCCCGCCGCTCCACCCCGATCGCCCCCTGCGCCACCGCAGGCAGCATCTCCTCCGGCGCGATCGCGCCGCGCGCCACATCCGCCATCCCCAGCCGCGTCAGCCCCGCCATGGCAAGGAACGTCGCCTCCGCCACCCCTTCCTCCAGCTTGCGCATCCTTGTCTGCACGTTGCCGCGGAACTCCACCAGCTTCAGATCCGGTCGCCGCAGCGCCAGTTGCGCCCGCCGCCGCAACGACGACGACCCGACCGTGGCCCCCAAAGGCAGCTCGGCAATCGACCCATGGCGCGGCGACACGAAGGCATCCCGCACATCCGCCCGCTTCAGGTAGCAGTCCAGCACCAGCCCCTCGGGCTGCAAGGTCGGCATGTCCTTCATCGAATGCACCGCGATGTCGATGCCCCGGTCCAAGAGCGCCTCCTCGATCTCGCGGGTGAAAAGCCCCTTGCCGCCGATCTCGCGCAGCGCCTTGTCCTGGACCTGGTCGCCCGTGACCTTGATCACCACCACCTCGAACGCCGCCTCGGGCAGGCTGAACGCCTCCATCAGGCAGCGCCGCACCTCATGCGCCTGCCACAGGGCCAGGGGCGAGCCACGGGTTCCGATCTTCAGAGGTTCAGCGGGGGTGGGCAGGTCATCGCGCATGGGCATGGCTTACCCCCGCCGGGCCAGGCTTACAACTCTTGACATCCCCCGCCTGTCAGCCGACCCAAGGGCGACCCGACAGGAAGCAGACCCATGACCAAGACCATCCTCCGCGCGCTCAAGGGCGAGGTGCTGCCCACCCCCCCGATCTGGATGATGCGCCAGGCCGGCCGCTACCTGCCGGAATACCGCGAGACGCGCGCCAAGGCGGGCGATTTCCTCACGCTCTGCTACACCCCCGACCTCGCCGCGGAAGTCACCCTGCAACCGATCCGCCGCTACGGGTTCGACGCGGCCATCCTCTTCGCCGACATCCTCCTCCTGCCCCAGGCGCTCGGCCCGAAACTCTGGTTCGAGACCGGCGAAGGCCCCCGGATGGAAACCACCGACACCGCCGCCCAGGTCGCCAACCTCAAGCCCACCGAAGCGATCCACGAGACCCTCGCGCCCATCTACCAAACCATCCGCATCCTGACCCGGGAACTCCCGACCGAGACAACGCTCATCGGTTTCGCCGGTGCCCCCTGGACCGTCGCCACCTACATGATTGCCGGGCGCGGCTCGAAGGACCAGGCCGCCGCCCATGCGCTCAAATCCCACGACCGCCCCACCTTCCAGGCCCTGATCGACCGCATCACCGAGGCGACCGTCGAATACCTCTCCGCCCAGATCGAGGCCGGGGCCGAGGTGGTGAAACTCTTCGACAGCTGGGCCGGAAGCCTGAAAGGCCAGGACTTCCGCGACTTCGCCGAAGCCCCCGCCGCCAGGATCATCGCCGCCCTGAAAGCCCGCCACCCCGGCGTGCCCGTCATCGCCTTCCCGCGCGAGGCCGGCCAGGGCTATATCGGCTTTGCCCACCGCACCGGCGCCGACTGCGTCGCCATCGACAATTCCGTCAGCCCGGAATGGGCCGCCGCCAACGTCCAGATCGACGGCTGCGTCCAGGGCAACCTCGCGCCCGAGCACATGGTCACCGGCGGCCAGGCCCTGATCGCCGCCACCCGGCATGTGGTGAAGGCCTTCTCCAAAGGGCCGCACATCTTCAATCTCGGCCACGGCATCACCCCCGAGGCGCATCCCGACAACGTCCAACTGATGATCGACACGATCCGCGGCACCTGACCCGCCGAACTGCCCTCCGATAGACATCCCGACGACCCACCTGTAATGACGGTCGCACATCCGCCACTGGAGAGAGCCGATGGCCAAGAAAATCGACGACGTCTACACCGGCTCTGTCGCCTCCAGGTATGACGAGGTCCGCAACCGCCTGCCGCGCTGGAAGCGCGAAGCCTCGGTGATCGAACCCGTCCTGCGCGGCATTCCCTCCCGCAGCAGCGTCCTTGATGTCGCCGCCGGCACCGCGCGCTGGCTTCCCGTCTACAAGGAGCTTGACCTGAAGGTCACGCTGACCGACGCCTCCGCCGACATGCTGGCCATAGCCGCCGAAAAGGCCCGTTCGCTCGGGGTCGAGGCCCGCGTCGAACAGATCAGCGCGATCGACGACACCCCCTTCCCCAAGGCCGACACGGTCGTCACCACCAACTTCCTCAACTGGATATCCCTCGCCGACGTCGAGATCTGCCTGCGCAAGATGCGCCAGACCGGGGCGGGCACCTATCTCCTGATGATCGCCTACATTCCGCAGCACTGGTCCGCCGCCCAGCGGCTGCGCGCCCGCCTGCGCATCTCGTGGAAGAACCTCCGCACCCGGCTCGGCATCCGCGAGAAAGGCATCTACCACCTGCACGAGGAACAGGACGTCCGCGCCATGTTCCGCCGCGTGGGCCTCGATGTCGTGCAAGAAGCGGTGATCGAGGAAAACGCCAAGAAGCGCGTCACCTTCATCACGGCGAAACCCGTGGGCGAGCTTCCGGTCGTCACCATCGACGAGGTCGTCGTCGCCAAGGAAAGCGCGGTGATCGACGGCAAGTCCTACGCGATCAAGGCCGGTACCTGGGCCTTCTATGTGCCCGAACTGCAAATGAAGATCCTGCGGGCGGCCGACGGCACCTGCGCCTACGACCACCCGCTTGCCCCCGATCCTGAGGTCGTCCGCGCCGCGCCGCCCGACCAGATGTTCCGGCGCTACACGGCCGCCGAATGGGCCGCCTCGATCGACAAGCCGGTGCTTGAACGCGCGGCCGAGAATTGCCTGATTGCCGAACGGCTGGCCCGGAACGGCTTTGGCGCGGCCCTGCGCGCGGCCGTCGTCGTCAGGTCCTACCGCCATGGCGAAGCCGGCAAGCCGACGCAGTCCGGCGGCATGATCCTCGACAATCTCCTGGCCTATGCCCGCCGCCCCGACGTGACCGAGGACGAATTCCGCAAGGCAGGCCTAGTGCCGGACCGGTTCAAGAGCTGCATTCGCCAGCAGATCCGCGGCTACGTCAGCGATTTCAACGCCGTCTTCGGCATCCAGCTTGTCGGCGCCGAGGCCCGGGTCGCCGCCCTTCGGGGCCGGATGGCCGACGCCATCGCCAGCCCGGGCTGAGCCACCGGCCAGCGCGCGACACGCCGCCAAGGCGCGGCAATTGCGATCCTCCCCGCCCTCGCCCCCCGTCTTCGCGCGCAGGGCGGATCAAGCCCGTCGACCCGCCCCCCCCCGGGACATCCCGCCACCGACAGCAGCCGACCCATGGACCACCTCTGGATCCCCGTAACCCTCGCCGCCGCCCTCGCCCAGACCGGGCGCAACGCCGCCCAGCGCGGGCTGACCGAACGGCTCGGCACGCTGGGCGCGACCAATGTCCGCTTCCTCTTCGGCCTGCCCTTCGCCTGCGCCTTCCTCGGCCTCGCCCTCTGGCTAAGCGGCACACCGCCGCTCCCCCTCACCCCCCGGGCCCTCGGCTTCACCGCGCTCGGGGCCGCCGCGCAGATCACCGCCACCGCGCTCATGCTGCAAGCCATGCGCCACCGGGGCTTCGGCATCGTCACCGCCTGGCTGAAGGTCGAGCCCGTCCTGGTTGCCCTCACCGGCTGGGCCGTGCTGGACGAGCCGCTGACGCTGCCGATGCTCGGCGCCATCGCCGTCTCCATCGGCGGAGTGCTGGTGATGACCCTGAAACCCGGCCAGGGCCGCGCCATGCTGTCCGGCCTCGGCCCCGCCGCGCTCGGCCTTGCGGCGGGCCTCTGCTTCGGCCTCTCCGCCATCGGCTTTCGCGGCGCGATCACCGCGCTCCCCGAGGGCACGTTCCTGATCCGCGCCCTCACCATCCTTGCCCTCTCGCTCGCCCTCCAGACCGCAGCGCTCGGCCTCTGGCTCGCCTTCCGCGACCGCCCTGCCCTTACCGGCAGCCTTCGCGCCTTCGGCCCCTCGCTGGCGGCAGGCTTCCTTGGCGCCCTCGCCTCGGCCTTCTGGTTCACCGGCTTTGCCCTGACCACGGCCGCCAATGTCCGCACGCTGGCGCTGGTCGAGGTGATCTTCGCCCTCCTCCTCGCCCGGATAGCCTTCGGCCAGCGCACCAGCCCGCGCGAACTGCTCGGGCTGGCGATCCTTCTTGCGGGCGTCGCCCTTCTGCTGCGCAGCCAGTCCTGACGGCAGCGGTCGGGCGGGCTATGCCCCACGCGCCGGATCAGAACACAGTCGCCACCGGCTCGCCCAGCGCCAGCGCGCCCGCATACTGCGCCTGCGCACCCTTCTGCATCGGGTGATAGCGCGCGCCCTGGATGTCGCGGAAGCAGCGTTCCAGCCCGGCGGCCCGATAGAACCCCGCCCCGCCCGCCAGTTCCATCGCCAGCTCCACCGCCCGGATCGCGTGATCCGCGACCAGGGTCTTCGCCATCATCACCTCGTTCACGCTGTCGGCTGACGGAGCATTCCTGTCCACCGCCGCCAGCATCGCGCCATGCGCGATCTCGGCGCCCCGCAGCTCGGTCTCCATCCGCCCGACCAGCGACCGCAGGTCCGGCGTCATCGCCCGCTTCTTCGCCAACTCCAGCGCAATCTCCCGCGCCCGGTCCGACACGCCCAGATAGGCCGCATAGACCAGCGGAAACGCCGTCGTCGCGATGATCTGGAACAGCGGGTGCCATTCCCCCGCCTTCCGCTTCAGGGCGACGCCCGCCTCCGGCACGAACAGCCCGTCGATCACCACGTCATGCGACCCGGTGCCCCGCATCCCGAGCGTATGCCAGGTGTCCTCCACCCGCACCTCCTTGGCCTTCATCGGCGCCCCGAAATGCAGCACGAAGCGTTCACCGCCCTCCTCGAGCACCGCGCCGGTCATCAGCAGATCGCCCGCCTCGGCGCCCGAGGTGAAGACCTTGCGCCCGCTGACCCTGTAGCCGCCCTCGACCCTCACCGCCGTGGTAGCCGCCCTCGACCCTCACCGCCGTGCCGGACCCGGCAATCCAGTCCGACCCGCCGCTCGACAGCAGCACGATCCGCTCGGCCGCCACCCGCCGCAGCAGCGGTTCCACCGCCGCAATCTTCTGGTGCCGCCAGCGCCAGGCCGGGATCGCCACCTGATGCGTATGCATCGAAAACGCCAGCGCCGTCGACCCGCAGGCCCGGCCCAGGACGCGCAGCATGCCCGCAAGCTCGCGCACCTCCGCGCCGCCGCCGCCCAGTTCCGCCGGAACCCCGGCCTCGACCAGCCCCGCGTCCTTCAGCAACCCGTAGTTCTCGGCGACAAACCGATCCTCGGCATCCGCCCGGGCAGCGCCCGCCCCAATCCTTTCCGACAAACCCTCGGCAATCGTCACTGCATCCCCGGTCTCCACGGCCCGTTTCTCTGCTGTCAAACTCATTGGTTCACTCCGTTTCAATGAATGCCCCAAGGATCGCGAAATCGCCGGTTTCCGGCCAGTCCACGATCTGTACTAGGTCGCACAGGGCGCCGGTGGTAGGATCGGGTCTCCAATCAGGAAAGCGCCATGCCCGAGTCATCCGGTTACGGCCAGTTCTGCCCCGTCTCCATGGCGTCAGAGATCCTCTGTTCGCGCTGGACCATCGTGCTCTTGCGCGAAATGCTCTGCGGCTCCACCCGCTTCAACGACCTGCGCCGCGGTCTCGCACGCATGTCGCCGACGCTGTTGTCGAAGCGCCTGAAGGAACTTGAACTGGCCGGGGTGATCCGCAGCGTTCCCACCCCCTCCGGCGCGTCCGAATACAAGCTGACCGAGGCAGGCGAAGACCTGCGCCCCATCATCCTCGGCATCGGCAACTGGGGCCAGCGCTGGGTGGAATCGCGCCTGTCGCTCCGCAACCTCGACCCGACGCTCCTGATGTGGGACATGCGCCGCAACCTCTCGACCGACCCCCTTCCGCCGCGCCGCTGCACGATACAGTTTCTGTATCCCGAACTGGCAACGACCCATCGCAACTACTGGCTGGTCGTCGAATCGGGCGGGGTCGACCTCTGCTACACCGACCCCGGCTTCGAGATCGATCTCCTCGTGACAAGCTCGCTCCGCACCATGACCTCGATCTGGATGGGCCTTGCCCGGCTGGACGCCGAGGTCCGGGCAGGCCATGTCCAGCTGGAGGGCGATCCCGCCATCCGCCGCGCGATGCAGCACTGGCTGAAGCTCAGCACCTTTGCCCCGGTCGAACGCCGGGTTGCGTGACGGCGGTCGAACCTGCCGGGCGAACTGTTAAGAAAGCATAGCCTCTAGAAAGGAACGCAACACCTGAGGTTTGGAGGGGGGTTGCGATGGAGAGGCGGGGGCGGCATCTGGACGCATGCGAGCGTGCGGTGATCTTTGCGGAGCATCGCCGGGGCACGAGCCAGCGGGAGATCGCGCGGCTTCTGGGCCGGTCCGCCAGCACGATCTGTCGCGAGCTGTCGCGGGGGCGGGTAT
>NZ_JAEULP010000021.1 GCF_016792905.1 Tabrizicola sp. | reverse complement strand
GGTCACCGAGACCCTGAACGAAGGCCTCAAGCGCGGCTACACCATCACGGTGACGGCGGCCGAACTGGACGCGAAGGTCCAGGAAAAGCTGATCGAGGCGCAGCCCGAGGTCGAGATCAAGGGCTTCCGCAAGGGCAAGGTTCCGCTCGCCATCCTGAAGAAACAGTTCGGCACCCGTATCCTGGGCGACGCGATGCAGGAAGCCATCGACGGCGCGATGAAGGAGCATTTCGACAAGACCGGCGACCGCCCCGCGCTTCAGCCCGAGGTGAAGATGGTCGGCGGCGAAAACTGGAAAGAGGGAACTGATGTCGTGGTCGAGATGACCTATGACGCGCTGCCCCCGATCCCCGATGTCGACGCCGGCAAGATCAAGCTGGAAAAGCTGGTCGTGAAGGCCGACGACAAGGCGATTGCCGAGGCGCTGGAGAACCTTGCCGGCTCCGCCAAGTCCTACGACGACCGCAAGAAGGGCGCCAAGGCCAAGGACGGCGACCAGATCGTGATCGACTTCAAGGGCTCGGTCGACGGTGAGCTGTTCGAGGGCGGCTCGGCCGAGGACTATCCGCTGGTGTTGGGCTCCAACTCCTTCATTCCCGGCTTCGAGGCCCAGCTTGTCGGCGCCAAGGTCGGCGACGAGGTTTCGGTCAACGTGAGCTTCCCGGCGGAATACGGCGCTGCGCATCTGGCGGGCAAGGCTGCGGTCTTCGCTTGCACCGTGAAGGCGGTCAAGGAACCGAAAGCGGCCGAGATCGACGACGAACTGGCGAAGAAATTCGGCGCCGACGATCTCGCCGCGCTGAAGACGCAGGTCGCCGAGCGTCTGGAAGCCGAATACAAGGGCGCGGCCCGCGCGGTCCTGAAGCGCTCGCTCCTCGACCAGCTGGACGGGATGGTCAAGTTCGACCTGCCGGGCAACCTGGTGGAAGCCGAGGCGAACCAGATCGCGCACCAGCTTTGGCACGAGGAAAACCCGAACGAGCATGGCCACAACCACGGGACCATCGAGACGACGGACGAGCACAAGAAGCTGGCCGAGCGTCGCGTGCGTCTGGGCCTTCTGTTGGCAGAAGTCGGTCGCAAGGCCGAAGTCACCGTGACCGATGCCGAGATGACCCAGGCGGTCCTCGCCGCCGCCCGCCAGTATCCGGGCCAGGAACGCCAGTTCTTCGAATTCGTGCAGAAGAACCAGCAGATGCAGCAGCAACTGCGCGCGCCGGTCTTCGAGGACAAGGTCGTCGACCACCTGGTCGGGCTTGCGAAAGTGACCGAGAAGGAAATCTCGAAAGAGAAGCTCCAGAAGGCCGTCGAGGCGCTGGACGAGATGTAAGAGGCCGGTCAGGTCCGACGGGAGGAGATCAGGCCGCGCCTTCGGGTGCGGCCTTTTCGTTTTGCGCCTCGGCCCGGACCACCAGCAGCCCCGCGCCGATCAGGAGCCCGATGCCCGCCCAGGCCAGCTCCGTTGGAAGCTGTTCCCAGAACAGCCAGCCCCAGAGCACGCCCCAGATGATGAAGCTGTATTCGAAGGGCGCGACCGAGGACGAGGGCGCGACGCGGTAGGCATAGGTCAGAAGCGACAGCCCGATAGAGGCGATCAGCCCGCAGGACATGAAGAGGAGGAGATCGCGAAGCGGCATCTCCTGCCAGCCCCGGGTCAGGAAGGCCAGCGAGGGGTGAGTTGCGCCCTCATAGGCGCCGGAGCCGAAGACGGCGGCAAGGGCAAGCGCGCTGGCGAGAAAAGTCAGATTGCCCCAGAAGGTCATCGCTGCCGTCGTCTCGGTCCGGCCAAGCACCCGCGTCGCCAACTGGGTCAGCGCATAGCCGAACGCACCAAGGACCGGCAGCAGGGCGGCGGGGTCGAACACGCTGTCGCTGGGATTGAAGATCATTAGCATCCCTGCGAACCCGGCCAGTAGCGCGAACAGGGTGGTCGGTCCGATCCGCTCCTTGAAGACGAAGGCGGCGAAGAGGGTGATGAAGAGGGGCGCGGTGAAGAACAGCGCAACCGTGTCCGCCATCGGCATCGCCGCCAGGCCAAGGTAATAGGCGGTGTAGGCGACAAAGTTCAGGAAACCCCGCGCCAGCATCAGGGCCCAGTTCGGCGTGGTGATCGTGGTCAGGCGGCCATCCAGAATCCGGACGATGATCAGGAGGAGCGGAACCGCGGTCAGGCTGCGGATGATCATCGCCTGATACAGCGGATAGTCGCCCGACAGGAGTTTCAGGATCACGTCCTGCAAGGAAAACACCGCGATCCCGACAACAAGGGCAAGGATTCCGCGGCTGGTGGCTGTCATCTGCATGGGGGTGAGGCTACCCGGGCCGGGCCGTCCGGCTTGCCTCTGCCCGACAGCGACTGGTCAAAGCGCGGCAAGCTTTGCGGCGGTCTCGGGCACTCGCTTTAAAGTGGCCTCGATATGCGCCCGCCATTGCGGCCCGCGCTCCATCGCGTCGTCGTAGGCTTCGCGCAGCTCATCGGGCCTGTCCTCGGCCAAGGCCTCGATCAGCAGCGCGGCCTGCGCGCGATCCTTGCGGGATTTGAGCTGATCCTGCCCCTTGCGACGGTCGGCGACGATCAGCTTGTGGATGGCGTAGGCCTCGGGCCGGGGGATTTGGACCAGAACGCCCGAGCGGTAGAGGGCAGCCGCCTTGATCGGCTCGGCGATCAGGTAGTTCAGGAAATGCAGCGACTGCGCCGCGACACCAAGGGCGGGCAGGTCGCGGATGTCTTCTTCGGCGCGGAACGAGGGGGTGAGGAATTCGACCAGCGTGTTGGATTTCGTCTGCCGCCAACGCCAGACGGAGCGGTGGTTGAGGGAAGGGATGGGTGCGAAATCAAGGGCGTGGAAGCTTTCGGCAAGCGAGCTTTCCACCTTGTCCTCAAGTGCAAACGACAGCCGTTCGAATTGGGCTATGTCAATGTCGCCGGTCTGGGCAAGTTGCTGGCCAGAGATGCGAATTCCCAATTCGCCTTCGTACTGGCGGAAGGCTTGAGTTCCGACCAAAGTGCCTCCAAGGCGAAACACACCGAGGCGCTCGGCTGTCTGCAGGATCGAGCCGACTGCGGCATCCGTGCCAAGCATGCCCTCCGCGCGCAATGTGCGGACCAGCCGGGTTCGCGCGGCAGCTCGGGCCTGTCGTTCCTGGGCGAGATCCCTGTGCTGCTGTAGCCTTTCTGCCAAAGCGGGCGTGTCCTCGCCGATATAGGATTTTCGGACGGTGGTTCCGACACGATGCACGTCATACCAGTAGGCCCGGCCATTGCGCATCTCGCGCGTGGGCGTGCCTTTCAGTGTGGACACGGCCTCATCCCGCAGGCTTTGCAGGAGGTCATGATAGGCTGCATTCGCGATGAGACTGTGGCGGGAGATCATTTGTACAACATTTTCTGTGGTTGTTGTACATAGCGCCATGTACAACAAATGACAAGAGTGTTGTACATGTGTGCCCTAAAAGAAAAACCGCGCCCGGTTGCCCGGGCGCGGTTTCACAATCCCTTGACGGGAAAGCCTTATTCTTCCGACGCAGCCGCGCCGACTTCGTCGAACAGTTCGGCGATCTCGAACTCGGCCTGGGCTTCCGCCTCGGCGGCAAGCTCCTGGATCGACTTGCCGGACGCTTGAAGCTCGGCCTCTTCGACCGACCGCGCCACGTTCAGCTTGATCTTCACCGCGACTTCCGGGTGCAGCGCCACCGAAACGGTGTGCAGGCCCAGGTCCTTGATCGGGCGGTCCAGCACGATCTGGCCGCGGTTGACGGTGAAGCCCGCATCGGTGGCAGCTTCCGCCGCATCGCGCGGCGTGACCGAACCGTAGAGCGCACCGGCGTCCGAGGCCGAGCGGATCACGATGAAAGTCTGGCCGTCCAGCTTGGCGCCGACAGCTTCGGCCTCCTTGCGGGTTTCCAGGTTGGTGGCTTCCAGCTGGGCCTTCTTTACTTCGAACGACTTGATGTTCGCGTCGTTCGCGCGCAGCGCCTTGCCTTGCGGCAAGAGGAAGTTGCGGGCGTAGCCGTCCTTGACGTTCACGACCTCGCCCATCTGGCCAAGCTTGGCCACACGTTCCAGAAGGATGACTTGCATTGGCGTCGCTCCTTATTTCACGGCATAGGGCAGCAGGGCCAGGAAGCGGGCGCGCTTGATGGCCGTGGCCAGTTCACGCTGCTTCTTCGCCGAGACTGCGGTGATGCGGGACGGGACGATCTTGCCGCGCTCGGAGATGTAGCGCTGGAGAAGACGGGTGTCCTTGTAGTCGATCGCCGGAGCGTTGTCGCCCGAGAAGGGGCAGACCTTGCGGCGGCGGAAAAACGGTTTGTTCGCCATGGTATATGTCCTTTCTCAGATCAACGACGCGGGGCGCCGAACGACGGGCGCTCGCCACGGTCGGGACGGTCGCCGAACGACGGGCGCTCACGGCGTTCGCCACCGAAACCGCCACGGTCGCCGCGATCCGAACGCTCGCCATCGCGGTCACGCTCGTCACGCTTCTGCATCTGGACCGACGGGCCTTCGCCGTGCTTGTCGACCTTGATGGTCAGCACGCGCATCACGTCGTCATGCAGGCGCATCAGGCGTTCCATTTCCTGCACGGCAGCGGCGGGCGCGTCCGACTTCAGGAAGGCATAATGCCCCTTGCGGTTCTTGTTGATCTTGTAGGCCATCGTCTTGACGCCCCAGTACTCGTTTTCAACGACCTTGCCGCCGTTGTCCGCGAGGACGGTGGAGAAGTGTTCGATAAGGCCTTCGGCTTGCGCGTTGGACAGGTCCTGGCGCGAGATGAAGACATGCTCGTAAAGAGGCATGCGGGCTTCCTTCGTTTCAGGGCGGCTTCATAGGACGGGCGAAAACCCCTTCCCGCAGCCCGTCCACGAGAGGCATCGCCGGTTCATGGATAAGCGGAAAGGATGCGGCCTTATACAGATTGCCCGCCCCGGCGCAAGGGCTAACGGGCCGAGGCGGGCAGGCCGAAGATGCGGTCGAAGCCCCAGGTGAAGACGTAGGTGTAGGCGATGAACAGCGCGATCAGCCCGGCCTCATAGGCCAGCGCCTCAAGGTAGCCGACCTGCAACCACCAGGCCATGACCGGAATGCAGATCAGCACCAACCCGCCCTCGAACATCAGGGCATGGACGGTGCGGCGTTTCAGGGACCGACCTTTCATCGGCTGCCGTGCCTCCCAGGCCTCGAAGCCCGTGTTGAAGACGAAGCTCCAGCACAGAGCGATGGTGGCCGTCAGCGCCGACAGCACCAGCGACGACCCGGCGCTGGCGTCGGACATCAGTGTCAGGGCGACGGAGGCGACGAGCGTCCCCAGCGCCTCGAAGCTGACGGCATAGACGATCTTGCGGCGGGCCGGGGTCATTCCTGCGCGGGGTCCTTCGGGCGGCGCAATTCCCGCACTTCGCGGACGAAGGTGTAGTCGTGATAGCCCAGCCGCGCCGCCGGATGGTAGCGCGCTGGATCCAGCCGCCCGTCGACAAGGCAGTCGTCGCGGAGGTGGATGCCGACGACCTCGCCCAGCAGGAGCTTTTCCGGCCCGATCAGATCGACCAGCTTCACCACCCGGCATTCCAGCGTTGCCGGAGCATCGTCGACACGCGGGCAGTCGATGGCGACGCACTCGGCCTTCGCCACCCCCGCCGCGAGGAACTCGTCCGTCCCGCGCGGGAAGCGGGCCGAGGTCGCGTTCATTGCCTCCAGCGCGGCCTCGCCCACGATGTTCACCGCGAAGACCCCGCTTTCCATCGCGTTCGCCATGCTGTCGCGGTAGTCACCCGCGAACATCACCTGCGGCGGCGTGTAGCCCACGGCGTTGAAGAAGGAATAGGGCGCCAGGTTGTCGCCCGTCGAGGCGCGGGTCGAGATCCAACCGATCGGCCGGGGCGAGACGATGGCCGAGAACGGGCTGTGCGGCAGGCCGTGGCCCTCGGCGGGGCGGTAGAACATGGGGTAGCCTTTTCACAAATTGCCCGTCGCAAATTGATCGTGAGACTGCGCCATGTTACGGCGCGTTTCCAGTGGTTTCGGGCCAGCGGATTCGGAGCGGCAAGACAGGTGGGAAAGCACAGGCGTGTACCGGCTTGAGGAAGAGACTGAAGACGACTGGTGGGAGGTCGAGGCGCTTTACGACCTCTGTTTCGCCCCCGGCCGCACGGCGCTGTCCTCCTATCGCCTGCGCGATGGCGTGCCGACTGTTGCGCCCCTCTGCCTGACGCTGCGCGACGATGGCGGCGCGCTTGCCGCCGTCATCCGCTACTGGCCCGCGCTGATCGGCGAACATGACGTGCTGCTTCTAGGACCCGTCGCCGTCCACCCCACCCACCAAGGCGAGGGCTTGGGCGGCCTTCTGATCAACGAAAGTCTGGGCGAGGCGCGGCGGCTGGGCTGGGAACGGGTGATGCTGGTCGGCGACGCCCCCTACTATGCCCGCTTCGGGTTCAGGAAGCTGACCGGGGTGGAGATGCCGCCCCCCACCAACCCCGACCGCGTGTTGGGGCTGGACCTGAAGGCGGGGGCTTGGGACGGCGTGACCGGGGTGGTCACGAAAGCGACCTGACGGGATTGCGTGCGGGCCTGGCGGGGCCATATCATTCCTCATGGATCAGAACCTGCCCGTGCCGTCCGCCACCGACCTTGCCGCTGAGATCGCCCCGCTCGCCCGCCGCTACAAACGGGCGAATGGCCCGGTGATCCGGCTGGTGAACCGGCTGGGCCTGACGCTGGAAAGCCAGCTCTCGCTGTTGCCCGAAGGCGTCCGATCCCAGCTTGAGCGGCTGACGGCGCAGGCGCTGGAAACCTCCTACGGGCTGGCGGGTCGCGCCCCTGATCTTGGCGACCGCGCGCCGATGCTAGCCGCCGTGGCCGCAGGCGCGGCAGGCGGGGCCGGGGGGCTGGCGACGGCGGTGGCCGAACTGCCGGTCACGGTGACGCTCATCCTGAACATGATCCGCAGCGAGGCCCGGGAGGCAGGGCTTGATCCCGACGAGGACTGGGTGCGCGCCGAATGCCTGCAGGTCTTTGCCGCCGGCAGCCCGCTGGCGCAGGACGATGGCGTGAACACTTCATTCCTGGCCTCGCGCCTGGCGCTGACCGGGTCGACGGTGCAGAACCTGATCAAGACCATCGCGCCGAGGCTGGCCGTCGTTCTGGGCCAGAAGTTGGCTGCGCAGGCGGTGCCGGTGATCGGCGCCGTCTCGGGCGCGGCGCTGAACGCGGCGTTCCTGTCCTACTACCGCGAAGTGGCACGGGTCCGGTTCGCGCTGATCAAGCTGGCGCAGGTCCATGGGGCGGACGCGGTCGAGGCCGAATTCCGCATCGCCGTGACCCCGCCGAAGATCATCCGCGCCTGATCGGCGACAGCCGGTTGCGGTTCCGCCGCCAGCTTGCCTAAATGCCGCAAGCAGGGGAGAGGGCCATGAGCACCGACATCATCGCGAAGCTGAAGCAGGCGGCGGAGAATCCGCGTCGGGTCTGGTTGCAGGATGGTCCCGTCAGCTATGCCGCGCTGCTGGATCAGACGGGGCGGCTGGCGAACGCGCTGCTGGCGCTGGAGCTGCGCAAGGGCGACCGGCTGCTGCTTCAGGCCGAGAAATGCGAGGCGGTGCTGTCGCTATACCTTGCCTGCCTGCGGACCGGCGTCATCTTCCTGCCGGTCAATCCCGGCTACACGGTCGCCGAGACCGCGCATTTCCTGACCGACGCTGAACCTGCGCTCGCCGTCACCGATCCCGCAAGGGTGGCCGGCCTCGCCGCCCTTGGCGCGCGGGTGATGGCGCTGCCCGAGCTGCTGGCGACGGCTGCGGGGCAGGGGGCAGCGTTCGACGACCCCGACCACGGCCCCGACGATCTGGCGGCGATCCTTTACACCTCCGGCACCACGGGCCGGTCGAAGGGGGTGATGCTGACCCGCGAAAACCTCGCCTCGAACGCCGAGGCGCTGGTGGCGCTGTGGCGGTTCACCGGGGGCGACGTCCTTCTCCACGCCCTGCCGGTCTTCCATACCCACGGGCTGTTCGTCGCCACCAACTGCGTCCTTTACTCCGGCGCCAGCATGATCTTCCACCCAGCCTTCCAGCCCGCCGCCGTGCTGGCCGCGCTGCCGAAGGCGACGGTGATGATGGGGGTGCCGACCTTCTACACCCGTCTCCTCGCCGACCCCGGCCTGACCCGCGAGGTCTGCGCCGGGGTGAGGCTCTTCATTTCCGGCTCGGCGCCGCTCTCCCCGGCGACCCATGCCGAGTGGCGGGACCGCACCGGCCATGCGATCCTGGAACGCTACGGGATGACCGAGACGAACATGATCACCTCGAACCCCTATGAGGGGGAGCGGAAGGCGGGGACCGTGGGGATGCCGCTGCCGGGGGTGGAGGTGCGGATCACTGGGCCGGAGGGGGCGCTGCCGCAGGGCGAGGCGGGGGCGATCGAGGTGCGGGGGCCGAACGTCTTCAAGGGCTACTGGCGGCTGCCGGAGAAGACGGCGGAGGAGTTCCGGGACGGCTGGTTCGTGACCGGCGACATGGGGGCCTTCGATGCCGGGGGCTACCTGTCGATCCTGGGGCGGGAGAAGGACCTGGTGATCACCGGGGGCCTGAATGTCTACCCGGCCGAGGTCGAGGCGGCGCTGGACGAGCTGCCGGGGGTTGCGGCCTCGGCTGTCATCGGGGTGCCGCACCCGGACTTCGGCGAGGCGGTGGTGGCCTGCGTGGTGGGCGGGGTCGACCCCGAGGTGGTGCGGGCGGCGCTGCGGGACCGGCTGGCGGGTTTCAAGATTCCAAAGCGGGTGATCGTGCTGGAGGAACTGCCGAGGAATGCGATGGGGAAGGTCCAGAAGGCGGAACTTCGACGGCTCCATGCGGGGCTGTTCGCAGGCGGGTGAGAGAGGTGTCCACGGTGGACAGAATTTCTGCCCTTTTAAAAACAATGGGTTGGCCGCGGACATTTACCGGTTCTTTACACTTCCGCTACCGCAGACAAGGGGCCGAACGCCGGGGGAGCGGGCATCCGGCCCGCCCCCTGAGGTCATCCCCGCATCAGCCGGTCAAAGACCGGGTCGGGGTCATCCACTTCGGTCAGCCGACCCCCCTCGATGACCCAGAAACGTGTCGCCACGGCGCGGACGAAGGCCCGGTCATGGCTGACCAGAAGGCAGGCGGCGCCATGTTCGACCAGCTCGCTTTCCAGCATGTCCTGGCCCTCGATGTCGAGGTGATTGGTCGGCTCGTCCAGCAGGTAGAAGTTCGGCTGCGCCAGCCGCAGGATCAGCATGGCCAGCCGGGCCTTCTGGCCGCCTGACAGCCGTGCAATCGTCGCGGTCTGGGCGTCGATGGCGATGCCTGCGCCCGAGAGCTGCGACCGTGCCAGCTGGTCGGCGATATCGGCGCTTGCCTTGACCGCCTCCCAGGGCGAGGCAAAGCCGTCAAGCTGCGCCAGCGCCTGATCGGAATAGCCGAGCTTGAGGCTTGCAGCCGGGCGGATATCGGCGCCTTCGCCCTGAATGGCAGCCCTGATCCGCGCGACGAGACGGGTCTTTCCGGTGCCATTCGCGCCGAGAAGGGCCACGCGGTCGCCGTTTTCGATCCAGAACTGCCCGGACCGGAACAGGGCGCGCTGGTCCGGCGTGGTGATGGTCATGTCCTTGATCGTCACCAGCGCCTTGGCATGGGTGCCGCTGTTGGTCAGGCGGATGGATCCGGCCGACCGTTCCGCGACCAGGGGCTTAGCGCTGTCTTCCAGCCTGTCGGCGCGGTCGGACAGCTGTTTGGTCTTGACCACCAGAAGGTCGGACCCGGAGTTGATGCCGATGTTCTTCAGCTTTGCCGCCTGTTGGCGCAGGGCGCGGACCTTGCGCATGTCGTTTTCGAACTGCCGCCCGCGTGCCGTGTCGCGCTCCTGCAGGGCTGCAAGGGCGCGGGAATAGGGCAGGGGGAAATCCTCGCTGGTATCGGTGCGCAGGAAGAGCGTCCGGGTGCTGGTGTCGTCCAGGAAAGCCCGGTCGTGGCTGGCCGCGACGACGGCACAGTCGCGCGGAAGGGCGGCCAGGAACCGTTGCAGCACGCCGATGCGGCCAAGGTCGAGATGGTTGGTCGGTTCGTCGAGGAGAAGGAGGTCGGGTTCGATCACGGCGGCCCGGGCGAGCAGCATGGTCCGCTGCCAGCCGCCGGAGAGGTCGCGGACAAGGCGCTGTCTTGTGGCCTGATCGACGGCAAGGTCATCCAGCAGGATGTCCACGCGCCAGCCTTCGGTTTCGGCGACTTCGGGCGCGAGGGCATTGCGCACGGCATCGTGGAAGGTGAGGGGCAGGAGGTGGGCGGGCGGGTCCTGCGGGGCGAGGGCGGCGACCAGACCGCGCGCGGTGGTCAGCGCGCCGGTGGTGGCTTCGTCGATGCCCGCCATGATCCGCAAGAGGGAGGATTTGCCCTTGCCGTTCGCGGCGACAAGGCCAAGGCGATCCCCCTTGGCGATAGAAAGACCGAGGTCTTTGAACAGGACGTGCGTGCGGGTCAGCGAGAGGTCTTTGAGCGAAATCAGGGACATGGCGGTCTCAACGGATCAGGAAGGCACAGGAAGCCGTGCCGGAAAGGCTGACGTTGAGACGGCGATGCGGCCCGAGGTCAGCCCCGCGAGGTCAGGCGCGGGGCAGAGACAGGGCCGGTTGCGTGCTGGAAGCGATGGCGGCGCACCGGCTTCCTCCTTCGTGCTGAGTGACGGGGCGAGCCTAGCCGGGGAAGGACGGACTTGGCAATCGCTTCCCGTTCGGTGCAGGCCGTTCCCTGATCGAGAGCCGGGCAGTTTCCGCGCCAACGGTCCCTGCGCGACTTCACGCAGCGCGCAGGGGCTCCGGATTGGCGAGTTTCCGCAGCACGTTGAGGTTTTCGAGCCCCTTCATCACCACCGCCGGATCGACCCCGAAGTCGACCAGACAGGCCACCTCGTCCACGTCCAGCCTGGCCAATTGGTCCACCGTCGCCAGACACTTGTCGTAGGAGCCGAGGAGGCTGCCCATGTAGAAATACTTCTCGAACGAGGCTTCCAGCGCGGCTTCGGCGAGTTCCGGCGTCAACTGCGTCACGTCGATGCGGCTGGGGTCCTTCAGGAAGGGCACCGAGGCCAAATGCCGGGACGCAAGGTCGAAGGACGCGCCAAGGTAATTCATCATCGGCTGGCGGGCGAGGTCATGCACCTCCTCGTCATCATCGCCGACAAGCGTGTGCAGCATCAGGGTGACGGTGCCCCGGCCGTCATGTCCCGCAGCCGCCCTGGCCGCGCGGTAGGTCACGATCTTCTGGGCCAGATCCTCGACCGTCTGGCCGAGAAGATGGGTCAGCACGTTCGCGCCCATCGCCCCGGCTTCGCGGAAGGTTTCAGGGTTGGCGGCGGCAGTGATCCAGATCGGCAAATCCGGCTGCACCGGGCGCGGCATCACGCGGACATCGAAGTCCTCGCCCAGCGGGTTCGTCACGCGGTGCGGCTCGCCCCGCCACAACCGGCGCAGCATCTCGGTCCGCTCGCGGAACACTTCCTTGCGGTTCCGGAAATCGTCCTGGTGGCCCGAGATGACGAAATCATTCGGCACCCAGCCGCTGGCGATGCCAAGCCCCACCCGGCCGCCGGAGACGTTGTCGACGATTGACCATTCCTCGGCCACGCGGATCGGGTCGTGCAGCGGCAGGACCACGCTGCCGGCGCAGATCTGGATGCGCTTCGTCACTCCCGCAAGGGCGGCGGCGAGGACGGAGGGGTTCGGCGACAGCCCGCCAAAGCTGTGGAAATGCCGTTCCGGCACCCAGAGCCGGGCCATGCCGTTCTGGTCGGCCCAGCGGGCGGCCTCGAAGATCAGGTCGTATTTGCCAACCTGACCGGCGCCGGAGGTGTCATTGGCGAAAAAGAACAGACCGAATTCCATGGGCGCACCTGACAAGGAACGTAAGAAGCCCGCAAAGTCTAGAGTGCCCCGCTCTGCCGGGGTTTGACTTGGGTCAAGCCATTGCCGGGCGGTTGGCGGACAGATCGTTTCGGAACCGGCAATAATGGCCCGGACCTGCCCCCGCTCGGATCACACCGCCCGGTCGATCTTCGTCGACAGGTGGATCAGGCTCTCCGAGGCCCGCACCCCTGTCATCGCGCCGATCTGGTCCAGAACCGAATCGAGCACCTGGGTATTGGGGCAGGCGACCTGCACCAGGAAGTCGAAGCGACCGCTGGTCGTAAACACCCGCTCGATCTCGGCAATCGAGCGCAGTCGCGCCAGCACGGCCGCCTGCGAGCGGGGTTCGATGGTGAGCAGGACGGACGCCCGCAGCCGACCTTCCCGTGCGGCTTCGCCCAGTTTCAGCGTGTAGCCGGCAATGACGCCAGAGGTCTCCAGCCGCTCCAGCCGGGCCTGGATCGTCGACCGCGCGACCTTCAACCGGCGCGAGAGGGTGGCCACCGAAACCCGTGCGTCGGCGGAGAGAAGCCCGATGATGTTGCGATCCAGCTCATCCATGCAGAATGTCGTCCCTTTTCGGCATTATAACTATGAAAACGTGCATTTATATAGTTTTGTTCGGTGAGTTTGTACACCATATGCGGCATCCTCGATTGCAGGAAAAGGGCGGCTCATACGCACCTGGCCTGGTTCACTTGAAACCACGCTGGTGCCCGGTCCCGAAGCTGCACGAGGGAAGGGCGAAGCGTCTTGTTGGCAAAGGGAAATACGCCGATGGGACTCTCCAAGACAATCTGGACCAACCCGACCGATTTTCTGAAGAAACAGGCGCCGGAGAACCCGGTGCTGTTCTTCGCGCCGTCCGCTGCACAGGCCGCGGCGCGCCGGTTCATCGACGGCTTCCCGGGCCTTGTCACCTATGCCGTCAAGTCGAACCCCGGCGAGGCCATGGTGGAGAACCTGGCGGCGGCGGGCGTGCGCGGCTTCGACTGCGCCTCGCCCTTCGAGATCGACCTGATCCGCCGCTTGGCGCCCGATGCGGCGATCCACTACAACAACCCGGTCCGCGCGCGGCACGAGATCGCCTATGCCGTCGAGCGGGGGGTGAAGAGCTACAGCGTCGATTCGAAGTCGGAACTGGCGAAGCTGATCGAGATGGTACCAGTCGAAGGCACCGAGATCTCGGTGCGCTTCAAGCTGCCGGTTGCGGGGGCCGCCTACAACTTCGGCGCCAAGTTCGGCGCGACCGAAGAGCTGGCGGCGGAGCTTCTGAAGACCGTGGCCGAGGCGGGCTATATCCCCTCGATCACCTTCCACCCCGGCACGCAATGCACTGACCCCCATGCCTGGGAAGCCTATATCCGCGAGGCGGCGGTGATCGCGAGGACGGCGGGGGTGAAGATCGCACGGCTGAACGTGGGCGGGGGCTTCCCGAACCACCGGATGACAGGGATCGTGCCGCAGATCGAGGAAACCTTCGCCCTGATCGACCGCGTCGCGACCGAGGCCTTCGGCGCTGATCGCCCGGCGCTGGTCTGCGAGCCGGGCCGGGCACTGTGCGGCGATGCCTTCGCGCTGGCCGCCCGGGTCAAGGCGCTGCGCGACGGGACGCATGTCTTCCTGAACGACGGCGTCTACGGCTCGCTGACCGAACTGCCGATGATCGGGGTGATCGACCGGATCGAGGTGCTGACGCCCGCAGGCGAGAAGCGCAAGGGCGACCCGGTTTCACGCATCGTCTTCGGCCCGACCTGCGATTCGGTCGACCGGCTGCCGGGAGAGATTTCGCTGCCGTCCGATCTGGCCGAGGGCGATTTCGTGATCTGGCAGGGGATGGGGTCCTATTCGACCGTCACCAATACCCGCTTCAACGGCTTTGGCGAGTTGCAGATGGCAACGGTCCTGAGCCTGAAACTCTGACTGTCTGAAAACCTTCGTGAAATCGTGGCGCCCGGCTGGACAAATCCCGCCGGGCGTTTAGCTTTTTAGCATGGCCACGCTGGACGCGGGCGGGCCGACCTCTGCAAGGGGAGGCCCATGCGCCTTCTGGATCGCATCCGCAGTTTCTTCCGCCGCACGGTCGAGGCCGAGGTGGAACCTGCGCCCGCGCCGGTTCCGGGTCGGGTTCGCGGGGTCGTCGACCATGTGGTGATTCTGGATGGCACAATGTCGAGCGTGGAGCCGGGGCAGGAGGGCAATGCGGGGCTTCTCTTCCGGCTCTTGCAGGAAATGGGCCGCCACGCCAACCGGCGGCTGTACTATGAACCCGGGATGCAGTGGGAAGGTTGGCTGCGCGGCGTGGCGATCCTGGAGGGGCGTGGCACCGCGCCGCAGATTCAGCGGGCCTATGGCTGGCTTGCCTCGGGCTATCGCGAAGGGGACCGGATCTTCCTGTTCGGATATTCGCGGGGCGCCTATGCGGTGCGCTCGCTTGCGGGCGTGATCGACCGGGTCGGGCTTCTGAAGCGGGAGCATGCCACGGAACGGGCGGTTCGGCTGGCCTGGCGGCATTATGAACGGGCGTCGGACAGCCTGTCGAGCCAAGCCTTCGTCCGGCGGTTCTGCCATTCGGAAGCGCCGATCGAGATGGTGGGCGTCTGGGATACGGTCAAGGCGCTGGGGCTGCGGCTGCCGTTCTTCTGGATGCTCGCGAAGGACCGCCACGGCTTTCACAGCCATCAGCTTGGCAGCTCGATCCGTCACGGTTATCACGCCCTGGCCCTGAACGAGACGCGCGAGGCCTTTGCGCCGGTCCTGTGGGACTGCCCGCCGGGCTGGGAGGGCAACGTCGAGCAGGTCTGGTTCCGCGGCGCCCATGCCGACATTGGCGGACAGATCGGTGATTTCGCGGCGGCGCGGCCCTTGGCCAATATCCCCCTTGTCTGGATGCTGGAACGGGCCGAGGCGCTGGGTCTCGCGCTGCCCGCGGGCTGGCGATCCCGGTTTCCCTGCGATCCAGAGGCGCCGATGGTCGGGACCTGGCGCAGCTGGGGCAAGGCGTTCCTCTTGCGGCGACCAAGGCTGGTAGGGCGCGACCGTTCGGAACGGCTGCACGCCACGGCAATAGCTGCCGCCGGGACGCGCTGGCCCAGCGAGCAACCGGCAGAATAGGGCTTCAAGCGGCGGAGGCCGCGCTTTAGGCTGCGGCAAACCCTGTGCAAAGGCCGCGCCCCATGAGATCCGTCACCGTTGCCGCAACGCAGTTCGCCTGCAGCTGGGACCTGCCCGCCAACGCCGAAAAGGCCGAAGCCTTGGTGCGTGCGGCCGCGGCCCAGGGGGCGCAGGTCGTGCTGATCCAGGAGCTGTTCGCCGCCCCCTATTTCTGCATCGAGCAGCATCCGAAGTATTTCGACCTGGCCAAGCCCTTGGACGGCAACCCGCTGGTCGGCCGCTTCGCCGCCTTGGCGCGCGAGCTGGGCGTGGTGATCCCGGTCAGCTTCTTCGAACGCGCGGGCCAGGCCTTCTTCAACTCGCTCGCCATGGTCGATGCGGATGGCCGCGTGCTGGGGCTCTACCGGAAAAGCCACATCCCGCAGGGTCCGGGCTATGAGGAGAAATACTATTTCTCGCCCGGCGACACCGGGTTCAAGGTCTGGGACACCGCCTTTGGCCGGATCGGCGTGGGCATCTGCTGGGACCAGTGGTTCCCGGAATGCGCCCGCTCGATGGCGCTGATGGGGGCGGAGATGCTGTTTTACCCGACGGCCATCGGCTCGGAACCGCCCGCGCCCGGCTATGACAGCCAGCCGCATTGGGAGATGACGATGCGCGGCCATGCGGCGGCGAACATCATGCCGGTGATCGCCTCGAACCGGATCGGGACGGAAGTGGCGCCGGACGGGCGCGAGGTGACATTCTACGGGTCAAGCTTCATCGCCGACCATGCCGGGCAGTTGATGGCCAAGGCCGACCGGGTGACGGAGGGCGTTCTGACGCACCAGTTCGACCTGGAGGCGATTGCTGCGCTTCGGGCCAGTTGGGGCCTGTTTCGCGATCGGCGGCCGGAGCTTTACCGGGGCGTCGGCACGCTTGACGGGCGCGGCTAGAAGCGAGCGTTCAGAAGGAAAAGGCCGCCCCGAGGGCGGCCTTTGTCTTGCATGATGCGATGCCTCAACGGTGGCGCAGGTCGACGTAGTCGCGCTTGGCCGGGCCGATGTACAGCTGCCGGGGGCGACCGATCTTCTGGTTCTTCTCGCCGATCATCTCTTTCCACTGGCTGATCCAGCCGACGGTGCGGGAAATCGCGAAGATCGGCGTGAACATCGCGGTCGGGAAGCCCATCGCTTCCAGGATGATGCCGGAATAGAAGTCGACGTTCGGGTACAGCTTCTTCGAGATGAAGTAGTCATCCTCCAGCGCGATCCGCTCCAGTTCCTTGGCGACCTGAAGGAGCGGGTTGTTCTCGACCCCGAGAAGGCCCAGCACCTCGTCGGCGCTTTCCTTCATCACCTTCGCGCGGGGATCGAAGTTCTTGTAGACCCGGTGGCCGAAGCCCATCAGCTTGATGCCGCTGGTCTTGTCCTTGGCCTTGGCGATGAATTCCGGGATGCGGTCGACGGTCCCGATCTCGCGCAGCTGTTCCAGCGCCGCCTGGTTCGCCCCGCCATGCGCGGGCCCCCAGAGGCAGGCGATGCCCGCCGCGATGCAGGCGAAGGGGTTGGCACCCGACGACCCCGCCAGCCGCACGGTCGAGGTCGAGGCGTTCTGCTCGTGGTCGGCATGCAGCATCATGATGCGGTCCATCGCCTTTTCCAGGACCGGCGAGACGACGTAATCCTCGGCCGGGACGGCGAAGCACATGTGCAGGAAGTTGCCCGAATAGCTGAGCGCGTTCTTCGGATAGACGAAGGGCTGGCCGACCGAGTACTTGTAGGCCATCGCGGCAATGGTCGGCAGCTTGGCGATCATCCGGATCGCGGCGACCTCGCGCTGCCAGGGATCGTTGATGTCGGTCGAGTCGTGGTAGAAGGCGGCCATCGCGCCGACGACGCCCACCATCGTGGCCATCGGATGCGCATCGCGACGGAAGCCGCGGAAGAAGTAGTGCATCTGCTCGTGCACCATCGTGTGCCGGGTCACGCGCTGGGTGAAATCGGCCAGTTGCGACGAGGTCGGCAGCTCACCATAGAGAAGCAGGTAGCAGACTTCGAGATGCGTCGACTTGTCGGCCAGCTGTTCAATGGGATAGCCGCGATACAGAAGCTCGCCCACGTCGCCATCAATGAAGGTGATCGCGCTTTCGCAGGCGGCGGTCGAGGTGAAACCCGGGTCGAAGGTGAAGACATCCGCCTCGCCGTAAAGCTTGCGGATGTCCAGCACATCAGGGCCGAGGGTGGGTTTGAGAACGGGCAGGTCATAGGTGGTCCCGTTTAGCTCAAGCTTGGCAGCGTTGTCCGACATGGTTCTCCCCGATCATGGCGGTCGCACCCTGGCAGGGGCGGCCATTGGCTATCCTGCACCCCGGTCGGGGCGGCTTCAAGGCCGGGGGGCGCGACTTCAAGCGGCGGCGTCCGACAGCCTGGCGACGGTTTCCTCACGACCGATGGTCAGCATCATGTCGTAGACGGAAGGTGTTACAGTCCGGCCCGCAAGCGCGGCCCGCAGAGGCGCTGCAAGCTTGCCGAACCCGATGCCGTTTTCCTCGGCAATCTGGTTCAGGATCGGTTCCAGTGCGTCCTTTGTCCAGCTAGCATTTTGCAGTCGCGGCGTCAATGATTTCAGTATACCACGGGATACCGTGTCCAGCGCCTCGCTTGCCTTTGCGTCGGGGGAAATGGGGCGCTCGATAAGCAGAAATGTCGCCTTTTCCATCAGTTCCGGGAAAGTCTTCGCAGATTTCTTGAGGAAGGGCAGGGCTATCTTCATCCGCTCAACCTGCGCTTCGGTCAGCGCATCACGGCCCGCGGCGACAAGGAAGGCCTGCAATTCATGCAGCAGTGCGGCATCGTCGGCCATCGCCATGTGATGCCCGCAGGTGTTTTCCAGCTTCTTGAAGTCGAGCCGCGCCGGGGCTCGACCAATTCCGGACAGGTCGAACATCTGCATCGCGTCTTCGCTGGTAAAGATCTCGGCATCGCCATGCGCCCAGCCAAGCCGCGTCAGGTAGTTGCGCATCCCCGCTGCCGGGTAGCCCATCGCCTGGTATTCCTCGACCCCCGTCGCCCCGTGCCGCTTCGACAGCTTCTTGCCGTCCGGCCCGTGGATCAGCGGGATATGCGCCCAGACCGGCACCGCCCAGCCCATCGCGTCATAGACCATCTGCTGCCGGGCGGCGTTGTTCAGGTGGTCATCCCCCCGGATCACATGGGTGACGCCCATGTCATGGTCATCGACCACGACGGCAAGCATGTAGACCGGCGTGCCATCGGAGCGCAGGACGATCATGTCGTCGAGCGTCTCGTTCCTGATCGTGACGCGACCCTGCACCTGGTCGTCGATCAGCGTCTCTCCCGTTCGGGGGGCCTTCATGCGGATGACGTAAGGGGCATCGGGGTGCGTGGACGGGTCCGCGTCGCGCCATGGCGAGAGAAATACCGGGTAACGCCCGGCGGCTTCCTCGGCGGCGCGGAAGGCGGCGATTTCTTCTTGTGTCGAGAAGCACTTGTAGGCCGTTCCTCGCGCAAGCATCTCATGCGCGACCTCGGCATGGCGGTCCTTGCGCGCGAACTGGCTGACGACATCGCCGTCCCAGTCGAGGCCAAGCCAGGTGAGGCCCCGCAGGATCGCCGCAGTCGCCTCGGGGGTGGACCTTTCGCGGTCGGTATCCTCGATCCGCAGCAGGAACTTGCCGCCCCGTCCGCGGGCATAAAGCCAGTTGAAAAGCGCCGTCCTGCCGCCGCCAATGTGCAGGTAGCCCGTGGGCGAGGGTGCGAAGCGGGTGACAACTTGCGAAGACATCAGGCGTTAACCTTTCGGAAACCATGGCCGGCTTAGGATTCCAGCGGGTTTAGGCAATCGCGGGGTGGGAAACAAGGTGGCCGCGGTCGGAACGGTCTGGCGGGTCCTCCTGTGGCCGCTTCAGGCGCTGCAATCGGCACGGGGGATGCTTTTCCCGTGGATCGCCGTGCTGGTCGGCTGCGGGATCGGCGCCTGGTTCTCGGTTCCGGTGGAACCGGGGGCCGGAAGCTACTCGCTAGCGGCTCTCCTGCTGGCGGGTGGTCTGGTGCTGGCCACGAAGGTTGAACTCGCGCGCCCGCTGGGCCTCGCCCTCGCCGCCGCGGCCGCAGGCTGGATCGCCGCCGGGATCCGCGCCCATTCCCTCGACGCGCCGATGCTGGGCTTCCGCTACTACGGCCCGGTCGAGGGGCGGATCGTCGAGATCGACCGCTCGCAGTCCGATGCGCTGCGGCTGACACTGGACCAGGTGGTGCTGCAGGAGGTTTCGCCCGCGCGGACACCCCTGCGCGTCCGCATCTCGTTGCAGGACGAACAAAACTGGCTGCACCCGACACCGGGGCAGGTCGTGATCCTGACAGCGAACCTTGCCGCACCCGAGGGGCCGGTGGAACCCGGGGCTTTCGACTTCCGCCGCATGGCCTTTTTCGACCAATTGGGCGCCGTCGGCTACACCCGGACGCCGGTCCTTCTGCTGGAGGAACCGACAGGCGGGGCGCTGCCCGTCGACCGGCTGCGCAGTTGGCTGACGCAGGGCATGCTCGCGCACATGGACGGACAGGCGGGGGCCTTCGCGGCAGGCGCGATGACGGGGGATCGCTCGGCCATCACCGAGGACACGGTGCAGGCGCTGCGGGATTCCTCGCTGGCGCATCTGCTGGCAATCTCCGGGATGAACATGGCTTTCCTTACCGGCTTCGTCTTTGCGCTGCTGCGCTACGGTCTGGCGCTGGTGCCTTTCGCTGCGTTGCGGGTGAACACGAAGAAGGTGGCGGCCGTGGTCAGCTTCGCGGTCGCGCTTTTCTACTTGCTGCTGTCGGGCGCGAACGTGGCCACCGAACGTGCCTTCATCATGATCGCGGTCTTCCTTGGCGCGGTGCTTCTGGACCGCCGGGCGCTGACGCTGCGGTCGGTGGCGGTTGCGGCGATGCTGCTGCTGCTTGCCCGGCCCGAAAGCCTGCTCGACCCCGGCTTCCAGATGTCCTTCGCAGCGACCATCGCGCTGATCACCGGCTTCGCGGCACTGGACGGCAGCATCTACCGCGAGCGCATCCCGCGCTGGCTGATGCCGGTCTTCACCTTGGTGCTGTCCTCGCTGATCGGCGGCCTTTCGACCGCGCCCTATGCGGCAGCGCATTTCAACCGTTTCACCGATTACGGGCTGATCGCGAACTTGCTGACCGTGCCGGTCATGGGGGCGGTGATCATGCCCGCGGGGGCGGTGGCGGCACTCCTCGCGCCGTTCGGCCTTGCCGCGCTGCCGCTCTGGGTGATGGAACAGGGCGCGCGCTGGATCCTGTTCGTGGCGCACTGGATTGCGGGGCTGGAGGGATCCGTGACGGCGATCCCCGCTCCCGATCCTTCGGTGCTGCCGCTCTTCACGCTTGGGGCGCTGTGGCTGATCCTGTGGCGGGGGAAGGTGCAACTGGCGGGCGTGGTGCCTGTGTTTGCGGCGCTGGTCCTGTGGTTGACGGCGGAGCGGCCAGTGCTGCTGGTCTCGGGTGATGGCAGGCTTCTGGGTCTGGAGGGGCCGGAAGGTCGGGCGCTTTCCGCGCCCAAGGGCGGCGGCTTCGCGGCCGAGAACTGGTTGCAGAACGATGGCGACCTGGCTGCGCAGGCGCTGGCGGCGGAACGGCCGGGCTTCGACGGCCCGAAGGGCGAGCGCTGGTTCGATCTGGCGGGGCTGCATGCCGTGGCGCTGTCGGGGAAGGGAGCCGAAGCGAAGCTGCCCGAAGTCTGCCAGTCGGCAGAGCTGGTCATCCTGGCCGCCGAGGCCGCAGCCGCACCCGAAGCCTGCCCGCTGATCGACGCGAAGACCCTTTCCGCCACCGGCCCGCTGGCCATCTGGCGCGAGGGCGGGGGCCTGCGGATCGTGACGACCAAGGGGGCAAGACGGCTGTGGTCGCCGCCCCTGCGCGAGGCCCGGTTGCCGGACCTGTCCGCGAAAGGCCTGAAACTTGCCGCTCAGTAGCTGCGGATCAGCCCGACAAGGCGGCCCTGCACCTTGACCAGGTGGTCGGGAAACACCCGCGTCTCGTAGGCCGGGTTGGCGGCTTCCAGCGCGATCATGTTGCCACGGCGGCGATAGCGTTTCAGCGTGGCCTCGTGATCCTCGACCAGCGCCACCACGATGTCGCCGTTGTCGGCGGTCGACTGTTCGCGGATCACCACGATGTCGCCATCGTTGATCCCGGCCTCGATCATGGAATCGCCTTTGACTTCAAGCGCATAATGCTGGCCCTTGCCCGAGAGCATCGAGCCCGGCACGGCGATGTGGTGCGAAACCTCGGAGATCGCCTCGATCGGCACACCGGCTGCGATCCGGCCCATCACCGGCAGTTCCAGCGCATGCACCGAGGAAACCGGCATCGCGCCGCGCGGCGGATCGACCTTGTCGCCCGCGATCACCTTGGGCGAGAAGCCCGGCTTTTCCATCGCCTCTGGCAGCTTGACGATTTCCAGCGCCCGGGCGCGGTGGGCGAGGCGGCGGATGAAGCCGCGTTCCTCCAATGCGGTGATCAGCCGGTGGATGCCGGACTTCGAGCGCAGGTCGAGCGCATCCTTCATCTCGTCGAACGAGGGCGGCACCCCGTCGCGGTCCATCCGCGTCTTGATGAAGTCCAGAAGTTCCAACTGCTTGCGTGTCAGCATGATCGGGCCCCCAACAGCGTGTGTTAACACAATGTTCTGCCCGTGTTCCCGGTTTGTGTCAAGAAATATCCATGGGGGGTCAAAGTGGCAGGTAGTCGACCATGGTCCCTGCGCCACGCGGGCCATCGGCCACCGGACGGATCAGGAGCGCGTCGGCCTGCCCGAGAATCGACAGGAGCGCGGAGTCCTGCCGGTCGAAGGGGGTGATTGCTGGCACCCCTTCGCCGGGAGAAAGCCGCGACCGCATGTAATGGGCCCGAGGGCCATTGGCGGGGACATCAACGGCCAGCTTTGCCTTCCGCGCCTGCGGCGCTGGAGAAGGGTCGCCCAGCATCGCCCGGACCATCGGCAACAGGAACAGATGCCCGCAGACCACGGCCGAAACCGGGTTGCCCGGCAGCCCGAGCATCGGCACCCCGTTCAACCGCCCCGCCATCAGCGGCTTGCCGGGGCGCATCGCGATCTTCCAGAAACTGTGGTCGAGGCCTGCGGTCTTGCCCACCAGGTCATGATCCCCGACGGAAGCCCCGCCGATGGTGACGATCAGGTCGGCACCCTCGGCCAATCCAAGCACGGTCGCCAGCTCCGCCTCGGTGTCCCGTGCGATGGGAAGGAGGCGCGCTGTCCCGCCCTCGGCCTCGATCAGCGCCTTCAGGGCGAAGCTGTTCGAGGCGATGATCTGGTCGGCGCGGGGGTCTTCGCCCGGCATCACCAACTCGTCCCCGGTGGCGATCAGCGCCACCACCGGGCGACGGCTGGCCTGCACCGAGGGGATGTTCATCGCCGCCAAAAGCGCAAGATCGTTCGGTCGCAGGCGGCGGGGGGAAAGGCTGTCGCCCGTGCGGAAGTCCTGGCCTTGCGGACGGATGTTGGTGGAGCCTTCGGTCCCCTCGCGCAGGATGATCCGGTCGCCGACCTTCACCACGTCTTCCTGGATGATCACCCGCGTCGCGCCTTGCGGCACTGGGGCGCCGGTGAAGATGCGCACCGCCTCACCCTGGCCGACCTGCCCGGTGAAGGCATGGCCGGCCCCTGCCTCGCCGATGACCAGGAAGTTGTCGTCCGGGCCGGGGTCGCCTTGCACCGCATAGCCATCCATCGCCGAGGCGGAAAACGGCGGCTGGTCGCGGGTGGCGACGGCGGGCGCGCACATCCAGCGCCCGGCGGCCTGCGCCAGAGGCACGGTTTCCGGCGGCAACGGCGCAGCAAGGGCCAGGCAGCGGGCAAGCGCCTCTTCTACCGAAATCATCATTTCGCCTCGTAACGACCTGATTTGCCGCCATCTTTCAGGATCAGACGTACCCCGTCGATGACCATGGATTTCTCGACCGCCTTGACCATGTCATAAATCGTCAGCGCCGCGACCGAGACGGCGGTCAGCGCCTCCATCTCCACCCCGGTCTGGCCCGAGGTCTTGACGGTCGCCTCGATCCGCACCCCCGGCAGGGCGGGGTCGGCCATCAGCTCCAGCGCGACCCTGGTGATCGGCAGCGGATGGCACAGCGGGATCAGGTCCGAGGTCTTCTTCGCCGCCATGATCCCCGCCAGTCGCGCGACCGAAAGGACATCGCCTTTCTTCGCGCGACCTTCCGAGATCAGCGCCAGCGTTTCCGTGGTCATCCGCACCGCGCCTACGGCAACCGCGACCCGGTCGGTCACGGGCTTTGCCGAGACGTCGACCATGTGGGCCTGGCCCCGGTCGTCGAAATGCGACAGCGGCTGTTTGTCGGGGCCGCTCACAGCCCGCCCTGCGCCGTCAGCGGATGCGAGAGGATCGCGCGGGTCGCGGCGGTCACGTCGTCCTGCCGCATCAGGCTTTCGCCGATCAGGAAGCAGCGCGCGCCATACTGCGCGAGGTCGGCAAGGTCATCAGGCGTGTGAAGCCCGCTTTCCGCGACGATGATCCGGTCCTCCGGCACCCGGCGGGCAAGGCGGCGCGTGGTGTCGAGCGTCACCTCGAAAGTGTGCAGGTTGCGGTTGTTGATGCCGATCAGCGGTGATTTGAGGAGCGCCGCCCGGTCAAGCTCGGCCTCGTCATGCACTTCGATCAGCACATCCATGCCAAGCCCCATCGCGGCGGCTTCCAGCTCGGCCGCCTGGCTGTCGTCAAGCGAGGCCATGATCAGAAGCACGCAATCGGCATTCAGCGCGCGGGACTGGGTGACCTGGTAGGTGTCATACAGGAAATCCTTGCGCAGGCAGGGCAGGGCCACGGCATCGTGGGCGGCGACAAGGTAGTCATCGGCCCCCTGGAACGAAGGTGCGTCGGTCAGGACGGAAAGGCAGGTGGCGCCCCCGGCCTCGTAGGCCTTGGCAAGGGCCGGCGGGTCGAAGTCGGGGCGGATCAAGCCTTTGGAGGGGCTGGCCTTCTTGATCTCGGCGATCAGGCCGTAGCCGGTCAGCGTCGCTTCACGAAGGGCACGGGCAAAGCCGCGCGGCGGGGAAGCGGCCTTGACGGTCGCTTCGAGGTCGGCCAAAGGCGTAGCGGCCTTGGCCCTGGCCACTTCCTCCAGCTTGTAGGCCTTGATGCGGTCGAGGATGGTGGACATGGGGAGCCTCTCAGGCGTTCGTCAGACGGCGCAGGGCGTCAACCTTGGCTTTCGCGGCGCCGGAGTCGATGGACGCCCGGGCCAACGCCACGCCGTCGCGCAGGGTTCCCGCCTTGTCCGCAACGACCAGCGCGGCGGCGGCATTGAGAAGGACCGCGTCGCGGTAGGCGCCCGGAGCGCCGTCGAGAAGTGCGCGGAAGGCGGCGGCGTTCTCGGCCGGGGTGCCGCCGAGGATCGCCTCGAACGGGTGCGGGGAAAGGCCTGCGTCTTCCGGGTGGACGGTGAAGTCACGCACGGTGCCGTTTTCGACCGCCGAGACGGAGGTCGGGCCGCAGATGGTGATCTCGTCGGTGCCGTCCGAGCCGTGGACGAGCCAGGCCTTCTCGGACCCCAGCGTCAGGAGCGTCTCGGCCATCGGTCGGATCAGCGCGTCGGAGAAGGCGCCGGTCAGTTGCCGCTTCACCCCGGCTGGGTTGGTGAGGGGCCCCAGGATGTTGAAGATCGTGCGGGTGCCAAGTTCGGCCCGGACCGGCATGACATGGCGGATCGCCGGGTGGTGCATGGGCGCCATCATGAAGCCGATCCCGGCCTCAGTGAGGCATTTCTCGACGACTTCGGGGCCGACCATCACGTTCAGGCCCAGTTCGGTCAGCGCATCGGCCGCGCCGGACTTGGACGAGAGGTTCCGGTTGCCGTGCTTGGCGACGGTCACACCCGCGCCCGCGACGACGAAGGCCGTGGCGGTGGAGATGTTGAGCGTGCCCTTGCCGTCGCCGCCGGTGCCAACGATGTCCATCGCGCCCGGCGGGGCCTGAACCGGGTTGCATTTCGACCGCATCACGCTGGCGGCGGCGGCGTATTCGTCGACCGTCTCGCCCCGCGTCCGCAGCGCCATCAGGAAGCCGCCCATCTGCGCGGGAGTGCCTTCGCCCTCGAAGAGCGCGTTGAACGCGGCTTCGGCCTCGGCGCGGGTCAGCGGTCGGTTGGCGGCGATGCCGATCAGCGGCTTCAGGGTGTCGCTCATGCCGGGACTTTCGCGCGAGCTTCGTCGAGGAAGTTGCGGAGGAGCTGGTGGCCGTGTTCCGAGGCGATGCTTTCCGGGTGGAACTGGACGCCCTCGATCAGGTGCTGGCGGTGGCGCAGACCCATGATCGTGCCGTCCTCCAGCCAGGCGGTGATTTCCAGCTCGGGCGGCAGAGTGGCGCGGTCGACCACGAGGGAGTGATACCGGGTGGCCTGGAAGGGCGAGGGCAGGCCGCGGAAGACGCCTGTCCCGGAATGGTGCATGGTGCCCATCTTGCCATGGACGATCTCGTGGCAGCGGACGACCTTGCCGCCGAAAGCTTCGCCGATCGTCTGGTGGCCGAGGCAGACGCCGAGGAGGGGGATGCCCGCCGTGGCGGCGGCCCTGGTCAGGGGCAGGCAGATCCCGGCGGCGGCGGGGTCGCAGGGGCCGGGGGAGAGGACGATCACCTCCGGCTGCATCGCGATCACGTCCTGGACTTGCAGGGCATCGTTCCGCTTGACGACGACATCCGCGCCAAGCTCGCCCAGGTAGTGGACGAGGTTCCAGGTGAAGCTGTCGTAGTTGTCGATCAGGAGGAGCATCGCGTCACCTTCGGGCCGGTTCCGGCTGGTTATCGCCGATGCGGGGGGCGGTGTAAACCGCGACACCACCGGATATGTCCACGGTGGACAAATCATTCAACCCATTATGAGTAAAAGGCTTTCTCGCGGGCGTTAGGGTGGTGTTAACTTTTCGCCCGGTGTCAGGCGGGTGCCCCTACGGCATTTCGTGCCGGATCAGGTCGTCCTCACCGAGGTAGCAGCCGGTTTCCACGGCGATAAGCCGCACGGGCAGGCGGCCGGGGTTTTCCAGCCGGTGCGGCTGGCCGAGGGGGATGTGGATCGCCTCGCCCTCGCCCACCAGCCGGGCGCGAATGCCCACTGTGATCTCGGCGGTGCCTTCGACGACGACCCAGTGTCCGGAGCGGTGCAGGTGGGATTGCAGCGCGGTCGCCTCTCCCGGAGCGAGGTTGAGGGAGCGGACGCGGAAGCGCGGGCCTTCTGCGAGGGTCGGGGCGGCAAGGGCCGGTTCGGCCGGACGGAAGGCGGCCATCGGTGCCTCGGCGAAGTCTGCGGGATTCGATCCGTCCATGCTGGTGTTCCCTTGATCCACCCGGGCAGACTCGCCGCAGATTGGTTAGCGGGGAGTTAACAGGGCGGGGCTATTTCGGGGCATTTCGGCGGCGGTCCGGGACTGGCGGGGGAGCGCCACCCCCGGCCCCTTGCCACGAGGGGGAGGGGAGGCGCTTCCGGCGGCATGGTCTTGTGAGACCCAGACGGTTCGCGGGTCGGGGCGGTTGATAAATCGAGCGCTGGCGCGCAAGCCTTTCGTCTCGCCTCTGCGCGTGAAGGACGCGCAACCGGCTCGGGCGAGCCTCCGGCGGGGATACTTGGGGCCAGGTGAATGGGCTTCTGGGCGGTGCGCCGGTCAGGTCCAGTCCAGCACCACCTTGCCCGAGAGGCCGGAGCGCATGGCGGCGAAGCCGTCCTGGAAGGCGTCGACCTTGAAGCGGTGGGTGATCACCTTGCGGATGTCGAGGCCGTTTTCCAGCATGGCGATCATCTTGTACCAGGTCTCGAAGATCTCGCGGCCGTAGACGCCCTTGATGGTGATCGCCTTGAAGACGATGCGCGACCAGTCGACCGGCGACTTGCCGGGGGGAATGCCGAGCATGGCGATGCGGCCGCCCATGACCATGTGCTCGACCATCTGGTCGAGGGCCTGCTGGCTGCCCGACATCTCCATCCCGACGTCGAAGCCCTGAGACATCTTCAGCGCGGGATAGACGGATTTCAGGTCGGTGGTGGCGACATTGACCGGCACCACGTCGGCGACCTGCCCGGCAAGGTCGAGCCGGGCCTGGTTGATGTCGGTGATCACCACATGCCGGGCGCCGACGTGCCGCGCGACGGCGGCGGCCATGATGCCGATGGGACCGGCGCCGGTGATCAGCACGTCCTCGCCGATCAGGTCGAAGGAAAGCGCGGTGTGGACGGCGTTGCCCAGGGGGTCGAGGATCGCGCCGATCTCGTCATCGATCGCGTCGGGCAGGGGCACGACGTTGAAGGCCGGGAGCCGCAGGTATTGCGCGAAGGCGCCGGGTTCGTTGACGCCGATGCCGCGGGTTTCGGGGTCGAGGTGGAACTTGCCCGAACGGCTCTGGCGGCTGGTCTTGCCGATCAGGTGGCCTTCGCCGGAACAGCGCTGGCCGATGGTCAGGCCCTCGACGTTCTTGCCGATTTCCACGATCTCACCGGCGAATTCGTGACCTGTCACCAGCGGCACGGGGACGGTCTTCTGCGCCCAGGCGTCCCAGTTCCAGATATGGATGTCGGTGCCGCAGATGCCGGTCTTGTGGATGCGGATCAGGACGTCATCGGGGCCGATCTCGGGGACGGGCCGGGTCTCCATCCAGAGGCCGGGTTCGGGTTTCGACTTGGCGAGGACTTTCATTTCATTGGTCATTTGAGGACTCCGGTAGCCTTGCCTGCGGCGCGGAAGGCGGTCAGGGCGAAGTCGAGGTCGTCGCGGGTGAGTGCCGCGTTCATCTGGGTGCGGATGCGGGCCTGGCCCTTCGGGACGACGGGGAAGAAGAAGCCTGCGACATGGACACCGCGCTGGAAAAGATCGGCTGCCATGGCCTGCGCGAGTTTCGCGTCGCCAAGCATGACGGGGATGATCGGATGGCTGCCGGGGAGGAGGGTGAAACCGGCTTTCGTCAGCCCATCGCGCCAGTAGGTGGCGTTGGCGGTGAGGCGGGCGCGCAGGTCGTCGGCCCCTTCCACGATGTCGAGCGCGGCCAGCGCGGCGCCAACGACGGCGGGGGGGAGCGCGTTGGAGAAGAGATAGGGCCGGGCGCGCTGGCGGAGGAGGTCGATCACCGGCTGGGGCCCGGCGATGTAGCCGCCCAAGGCGCCGCCGAGCGCCTTGCCGAGGGTGCCGGTCAGGAGGTCGACCTGCACTCCGGCCCGGGCGGGGGTGCCTGCGCCCTTCGGGCCGGTGAAGCCGGTGGCGTGGCAGTCGTCGACCATGACCAGCGCGCCGTATTGGTCGGCCAGCGCGCGGATATCGGGGAGATTCGCGTAGAAGCCGTCCATCGAGAAGACGCCGTCGGTGGCGATCAGCATGAACCGGGCGCCATCGGCGCGGGCCTGTTTCAGCTGGGCTTCGAGGTCGGCCATGTCGCTGTTGGCATAGCGGTAGCGTTTCGCCTTGCAGAGGCGGATGCCGTCGATGATCGAGGCGTGGTTGAGGGCGTCGGAGATGACGGCGTCCTCGGGGCCGAGGAGGGGTTCGAAGAGGCCGCCGTTGGCGTCGAAGCAGGCGGCGAAGAGGATCGAGTCGTCATGGCCGAGGAACTGCGCGAGGCGGGTTTCGAGTTGCCGGTGCAGGTCCTGTGTGCCGCAGATGAAGCGGACCGAGGCCATGCCGAAGCCGTGGTCGTCCATCGCGGATTTGGCGGCGGCGATCAGGCGGGGGTCGTCGGCGAGGCCGAGGTAGTTGTTGGCGCAGAGGTTCAGCATCTCGCGCCCATCCATCTGCACATGCGCACCCTGGGCGCCGGTGATCAGGCGCTCGCGTTTCATCAGGCCTTCGGCGTCGATGCTGGCGAGGGTCGCGGTGATATGGTCGAGGAAGGCTGAACTATCCGTCATGGCAGAATCCTTTCCGGTTTCGCGGAAACTGGCAGAAGGCGGGGCGCGTGTCAACTTGGCGGATGGCAATCCGTTAAACTGGAAATCAGCTGTCCTGCACGATGAGGATGGCTCGGGCGGTCGTCGTGGCGGCGATCTCATGCGGGCGGTCGGCGGGGTAGCGGGCGACATCGCCGGGGGAAAGGCTGTCGGTCGCCTCGCCCGAGGTGACGGTGAGGCGGCCTTCGAGGACGGTCAGGTGCTCGCGGCAACCGGGGGAGTGGGCCTCGGAGGTGAGGCGGGCACCTTTGGCGAAGCGGAGTTCATATACCTCGTGGCTCCCGACGGATTCGGGGGCGGAGAGGATGCGGATGGTGACGCCGCTCCGGTCGATCACCGGGGCGGCGGCGGCGCGGGTCACTTCGATGCCGGGGGCGGGGCGGCCTTCGAGGAGGCCGGCGAAGTCAAGCTGCAGGGCCTGGGTCAGGGCCCAGAGCGTGGCGACGGTGGGCGAGGATTCGCCGCGCTCGATCTGGCTGACCATCGAGCGGGAGACGCCGGACAGTTTCGCTGCGGCGTCAAGGGAGAGGCCGCGGTCCTTGCGGGCGGCGCGGAGCGAGGCGGCGAGGCGGTCGTGAATGTCGGAGCGGTCGGCCATGGGGCCCATGGTGGCGGGGCGGGGCCGCCCCGTCAACTCAGGTGCCGCAGTAGGTGACGTACGTGCCGAAGCCGGTGGGCGCGGGGAGCATGTAGGGTTCGGCCTCGGCGAAGGGGGACTGGATGGCGGAAAGGAGGGCGTGGAAGGGGGCCATGTCGCCTGCGGTGGCGGCGGTCAGGGCTTCCTCGACCTTGTGGTTTCGCGGGATCACGGCGGGGTTGGCTGCTGCTATCCGCTGCGCCGCGCCTTCCCCGGCGCGGGCGCGCCAGCGGGGGAGCCAGACTTCCATCCTGGTGAAGTCGCTGGAGAGGGGGCGGAGGGCGGCTGCGTCGGCGAGGCGGCGGAAGGTGAGGGTCCAGTCGGCACCCTCCATCGCGGAGAGCAGGTCTTCGGCAAGCTGGGCGTCGGCGGGGTCTTCGCCGACCAGACCAAGCTTGCGGCGCAGCACGCCGGTCCATTCGGCGCGGTAGCGCGGCGCGATGCCGGACAGGCGGTCGTTGGCGATGTCGACGGCCTTGTCCTGATCCGGGTCGAGCAGCGGCAGCAGCGTCTCGGCCAGCCGCGCGAGGTTCCAGCCAAGGATCAGCGGCTGGTTGGCATAGGCATAGCGGCCCTGGTGGTCGATCGAGGAGAAGACTGTGCCCGGCGCATAGCCTTCCATGAAGGCGCAGGGGCCATAGTCGATGGTCTCGCCGGAAATGGCCATGTTGTCGGTGTTCATCACGCCATGGATGAAGCCCACGCCCATCCATTCCGCGATCAGCCGGGACTGGGTGGCGATGACGGCGTCGAGCAGCGCGAGATAGGGATTTTCCACCTGCGAAAGGTCGGGGTAGTGCCGTGCGATGGCATAGTCGGCGAGCGCCTTGACCCTGTCCCGCTCGCCCCGGGCGGCGAAGAACTGGAAGGTCCCGACGCGCAGGTGGCTGGCGGCGATGCGTGCAAGGACCGCGCCGGGCAGCTTCGTGTCGCGCCAGACCTCTTCGCCCGTTGCGACGACCGAAAGCGCGCGGGTGGTGGGCACGCCGGTGGCCGCCATGAATTCCGACACCAGGACTTCGCGCAGCATCGGGCCGACTGCCGCCTTGCCATCGCCCCCGCGCGAGAACGGGGTCTTGCCGGAGCCTTTCAGCTGGATGTCGAAGCGGTGGCCGTCCGGTGCCAGCACTTCGCCCAGAAGATGCGCGCGGCCATCGCCGAGCTGGGGCGAGAAGCCACCGAACTGATGGCCGGCATAGGCCTGGGCGATGGGGTCGGCGCCGGGGGGAAGGGAGGCGCCGGAGAACCAGGCCTCGGCCTCGGCGTCGGAAAGGTCCAGACCAAGATCGGCGGCAAGTGGGCGGTTCAGGTACAAGAGCCGCGGCGCAGGCGCGGGGTCAGGGGCAACCCGCAGATAGGTGCCGGGCAGGTCGCGGGCGTAGGAATGGTCGAAGGCGATGGTCATGGCCGAGATATGCGCCCCGAGGGCCTGTCGCGCAAGGCATCGACCGGGAGCCAAAATCCCTGAGCAAGGATTTTGACAAGTTTCTTCCTCAGGAAACCTGGGCAACCGTCGCGAACTTTGGGGGCGGATGGTCGGGGCGGCGGGATTCGAACTCGCGACCTACGGTACCCAAAACCGTCGCGCTACCAGACTGCGCTACGCCCCGACTGCGGCTTCCATAAACGGAGTGGGCCGGAAAGAAAAGCCTCAGCCTTCGCAGGGCCAGGCGGCGCCGGCGCCCGGGATTGCCGGGTGGCGAAGCGCGCTGCCGGGCACAATGCCGAGCTTCTTGGCCAGGCCCGCGTTGATCTCCAGCACGAACTGCACCCCCTCGCCGCCGTCGATGGGCGTGAGATCACCCGGCACTGCACCGGAATGGACCCGCGTCACCGTTCCCGTGGCGTCGGCAAACACCATGTCCAGCGGAATCAACGTGTTCTTCATCCAGAACTGCACACGGCGCGGCACCTCGTAGACGAAGAGCATTCCCGATGCCGGAGCCATCTCGGTGCGGAACATCAGCCCCTGCGCGCGTTCGTCGGGGGTATCGGCCAGCTCGACCGCAAAGCTTTCCTGTCCACCATCCCAGCGCAGGTCCAGCCGATCGGGCGCGCAGGCGGCCTCGGCCCAGGCAGTGCCGGGCAGCGTCATCAGAGCCAGACAGACGGCATGGCGCAGGGACGCCATCAGGGCTTCTCCCGCCCGGCGGATTCCCAGGAAATCACCTGGACGGCCATCCGTCCGCGCCGCCCCTCGATGATGCGCAGCGCCACGGCCTCGCCGGCGGCCAGATCGGCAAAACCCGAGACCCGAAGCACCTCGGCATGCACGAAGACGTCTTCAGGACGGCCGAACACATTGGCAAAACCGAAGCCCTTGCCCTTGTCGAACCACTTCACCCGCGCAGGCTCCATCGGCAGGGCCAGGATGTCGGCGCTGACCAGCTGCGCGGCATCCTCGCCAAAGGGCAGCACGACACCCTCGGGCGGATCGATCCGCACGACTTCCACGGCCTGAACGCCGCGCTGGGTCCTCTGGACCTTCACTTCGATCCCGGCACCATCTGCCACCGACCCCTGCCCGAAGTTCCGCAGAACGTTCGCGTGGAGCAGGATGTCTGCATCTGTCTGGTCTGATACGATGAACCCGAAACCCTTGGAAGGATCAAACCACTTAACCCGACCATGCACGATCTGCATGACCTCTTCATCTTCTGACATTCGGAAGGCCTTCTCCCCAGAATGAGCCCTTGGCGGCACAATTGGGGGAATAATCCCGCTGTGATCAAGGGCTATTCAGCAGTTGATCCACAGATAAACGGCCAAGTCCCCGGAAACCTACGGATTCAATCTTTCGACCGTCCAGCCTGCCGCTACGGCAGCGCGGGACCAGCGGAAGCGGTCGTGCAACCGGAAGGCACCATCGGCCCAGAACTCGATCTCCACCGGATGGATCCTGAAGCCGCCCCAGTAGGGCGGGCGGGCAGGATTCGGGCCCTTGGTCAGGGCGACCTTCGCCGCTTCGGCCATCAATGCCTCGCGCGAGGAGAGGGGCTGCGACTGGTGGCTGGCCCATGCGCCGAGGCGCGATTTCAGGCTGCGGCTGGCGAAATATTCGTCGGCCTGGGGGCCGTCCTCGCGGGTGACGATGCCGCGGACGCGAATCTGGCGGCGGAGCGACTTCCAGTGCATCACGAAGGCGGCCTTGCCTGCGGCGGCGATCTCCTGCCCCTTGGCCGAGCCGTAGTTGGTGTAGAAGACGAAAGCATCGGCTTCGATCTCTTTCAGCAGCACCATGCGGACGTTCGGCATGCCGTCCGGATCGACCGTGGCCAGCGCGATGGCATTCGCGTCGTTCGGCTCCTGCGCCTCGGCCTCGGTCAGCCATGCGCGGGCGAGCGCGAACGGATCGCTGCCAGCGAAGATGCCCGAACGGTCCATGCGCGACTCCTGCCTTTGCGTTAAGGACCTGCCTTGAAGGGCGGCCCCGCTTCGCCTACACGTCAAGGCAACGAAAAGGGCGAGGGGTCAGGAATGTCAACCGGACTTATGCAAGGCAAGCGCGGCCTGATCATGGGGCTTGCGAACGACAAGTCCATTGCCTGGGGCATCGCGCAGGCGGTGGCGGGGCAGGGGGCGGAGCTGGCGTTTTCCTACCAGGGCGAGGCCCTGAAGAAGCGGGTCGAGCCCCTGGCGGAAAGCCTGGGCCAGCCGCATCTTTACGAATGCGACGTGGCGAGCGACGAGAGCATCGACGCCCTCTTCACCGCGCTGAAGGCGGAATGGGGGCAGCTGGACTTCCTCGTCCATGCCATCGGCTTCGCCGACAAGAATGAGCTGCGCGGGCGCTATGTCGACACCTCGCGCGCGGGCTTTGCGCTGGCGATGGACATCTCGGTCTATTCCTTCACCGCCGTCTGCCAGCGGGCGGCGGCGATGATGGGGCCGGGCGGCAGCCTTCTGACGCTGACCTATTTCGGCGCGGAACGGGTGATGCCGCATTACAACGTGATGGGTGTGGCCAAGGCGGGGCTGGAGGCTTCGGTAAAGTACCTGGCCGAGGACCTGGGCAAGGACGGCATCCGGGTGAACGCGATTTCAGCGGGGCCGATCAAGACGCTGGCGGCCAGCGGCATCGGCGATTTCCGTTATATCATGCGCTGGAACGAGCTGAACTCGCCGCTCCGGCGGAACGTGACGCAGGAAGAGGTCGGCAAGGCGGCGCTGTATCTGCTGTCGGACCTTGGCAGTGGCACGACGGGCGAGAACCTGCATGTCGACGCGGGTTATCACATCGTCGGCATGAAGGCGATCGACGCGCCGGACATCGACATCGTCACCGGCAAGAAGGAGGGCGGCCAGTGAGCCGCGCCCGGGCATGAGCCTCACAGCCTTCCTGGCCTTTGCGGGACTTGTGCTTTTCGCCGTGGTCTCGCCCGGCCCGGCGGTCCTGATGTCGGCCCGCACCGGGCTGACCGAGGGCTTCCGCACCGGCGTGATGCTGGCCTTCGGCATCGCCAGCGGCGCGGTCATCTGGGCGCTGGCGGCGATGTTCGGGTTGCACCTGATCTTCGACGCCGCACCGTCGCTGCTCTGGGCGCTGAAGATCGGCGGGGCGGCCTATCTGATGTGGATGGCCTGGCATCTCTGGCGCGACGCGAAAGAGCCTTTCATCGCCGAGGACGCCCGTCCCGTCCCGCGGTCGCCCTTCGCGGCCTACCGGCTGGGGCTCTGGACCAACCTGTCGAATCCGAAGGCCGTGGTGATGTATTCCTCGATCTTCCTTGGCACCATCGGCCCCGGCACGCCCACCTGGGTGCTGGCCTGCCTGATCCTGCTGATCCTGGGTGCCGAAACGGCCTGGAACAGCCTTGTCGCCCGCATCTTCTCGCTGGACCGTACCCGCGCGGCTTACATCAGCCTGAAAACCGTGATCGACCGCTCGTTCGGGGCCGCGTTGGCCCTATTGGGCGTGAAGATCGTCGCCACCTGAAGGAGGGACCCATGTCCGCCGACCGCCTGCCGCATGAAAAGGGATTTCACGTCAGCTGGGACCAGATCCACCGCGACGCCCGCGCGCTGGCCTGGCGGCTGGACGGCAAGGGGCCCGGCGAGGGCGGGACCTGGAAGGCGGTGGTGGGGATCACCCGCGGGGGGCTGGTGCCGGCGATGATCGTCAGCCGCGAGCTGGACATCCGGGTGGTGGATTCCATTTCGGTGAAATCTTACCACTCCGGCGGCGGCAAGGCCGACCAGCGCCGCGAAGCACAGGTGATCAAGGCGCCACAGGCCGACATCATGGGCGACGGATCGGGCATCCTGATCGTCGACGACCTGGTCGACAGCGGCAAGACGCTGGAACTGATCCGCGGCCTTTACCCCAAGGCGCATTTCGCCTGCGTCTATGCCAAGCCCGAGGGCGAGAAGCAGGCCGACACCTACATCACATCCGTCAGCCAGGACACCTGGATCTTCTTCCCCTGGGACATGGCTCTGCAATACGTCCAGCCGATGCGCGGGGCGGATTGAACCGTCAGTCGTGCAGGTGGCGCTCAATGTCCTGAGCGCTGTGCAGGATGCGGATGATCTCGATCCGATCATCCATCTCCTTGAACCAGATGACATGTGAGCCGCAGTTGTATTTCAGGGAAGCGGGTCGAACGCTCGATTTTCGCCCGTGCTTCCGGCCAGATGCAAGCCACTGGCAAGTATCCCGGATCATGTCGGTATAGTCGTCAGCCTGGTCCGGTCCCCAGTTCTTGGCACTGTAGTCCCAGATTGAGTCCATGTCTGCGTTAGCCCGGCGCGAGAAAGAGAGATCTTTCATCGACCCTCATACTCCGCCCGCTTTCTGGTTTTGAATGCTTCGAAATCGAACGGACCGGCCTGTCCAGACTCCTCGCCCTCGATCAGCGCGGCTTCCAGCGCCTTCACTTTCGCCTCATGCTCCTGCAACAGGCGCAGCCCGGCCCGGACGACTTCGCTGGCGGAACCGTAGCGCCCCGACCTGACCTCGGTGTCGATGAAATTGCTGAAGTGGTCGCCAAGGGAAACCGAGGTGTTGCGGGGCATCGCATTGGTCCTTCATCTGGAGAAGCGCAGGTTATGCCAACAGGTACCAAGAATCAATATTGCGCGGAAGACGAGGGGGCTTGCAACCGCCCGCCATCCGGGGACACTGCGCGGGACCCGCCACGGATGGACCGACCGATGACCCTGCCCCTGAACCCCGCCTTTGCCGCGACCGAGCCGCCCCCGGTGATGGAGGCGCGGCGCTGGGTCGAGGGGGTCACTTTCCCCGCCGACCGCCCGCTGATCAACGTCAGCCAGGCGGCCCCGGTCGACAGCCCGCCGCTGGGCCTGCGGCAGGCGCTGGCGGATGCCGCGCTGAACGATCCGCAGGCGCATCTCTACGGCCCGGTGCTGGGCATGCCCGCCCTGCGGGAGGAAATCGCGACGCAGTGGTCGGCGATCTATGGCGGTGCCATCCGGCCGTCGCAGGTGGCGATCACCCAGGGGTGCAACCAGGCCTTCTGCACGGTGATGGCAACGCTGGCGGGACCGGGGGACGAGGTGATCCTGACCACGCCCTGGTACTTCAATCACAAGATGTGGCTCGACATGGCCGCCGTGACGACGGTGCCGCTGGAGACCGACGCGACGCTGATTCCTTCGGCGGAGGCTGCCGCGAAGCTGATCACCGACCGGACCCGCGCCATCGTGCTGGTCAGCCCGAACAATCCCGGCGGGGTGGAGTATCCGGCGGAAACGCTGACGGCTTTCCGCGACCTGTGCCGGGCCAAGGGTGTGGCGCTGATCGTGGACGAGACCTACCGCGACTTCGACAGCCGCACGGGGGCCCCGCATGACCTGTTTGCCGATCCCGGCTGGGCCGACACGCTGATCCATCTTTACAGCTTCTCGAAGGCCTACCGCCTGACCGGGCATCGGGTGGGGGCCGTCATCGCCAGCCAGGCCCGGCTGGCGGAGGTGGAGAAGTTCCTCGACACCGTCGCGATCTGCCCGAGCCAGCTGGGCCAGATCGGCGCGCTCTGGGGGATGCGGAACCTGCGGCAGTGGGTGGCCGGGGAACGCGACGAAATCCTCGCCCGCCGAAAGGCGATGATCGAGGGTTTCGCAACCCTGAAAGGGTGGAAGCTTCTGGGATGCGGCGCCTATTTCGCCTATGTCGAACACCCCTATGACATGGCGAGCGACGTGCTGTGCAAGCGGCTGGTCAGCGAGGCCTCGCTTCTGATGTTGCCGGGGACGATGTTCCAGCCCGAGGGGTCGGCGGCGGGCAAGCGGCAGATCCGCATCGCCTTTGCCAATGTCGACGCGAAGGGTATCGCCGAGGTGATCCGGCGGCTGGCGGCCTTCCGGGCCTGACAGCTGCGTGAGCGCTGCGGGGCGGGCGATCTTGATCTTGCCCCCCCGCGGCCTTCCCACTATTCACCGCAAGCGAACAACCCGAAGGCAGAGCCATGGCCAAGATCCCGACCGAAGAAGCGAAACGCCCGCGCGGCAAGGCACAGGAAGCCGCGGTCTGGACGCTGATGGGGATGCTGATCATCGGGCTTGGCGGGTTCGGCGTCACCAACTTTTCCGGCCGGATGACCAAGATCGCCTCGGTCGGTTCGGTCGAGATCACCACGGACGACTATGCGCGCGCATTGCGGACCCAAGTCAACGCCTTGTCGCAGCAGTTCGGCAAGCAGCTTTCGATGCAGGAGGCGTTGAGCTTCGGCATTGACAAGCAGGTGCTGCAAAGCGTGCTCACGCGGGCCGCGCTCGACAACGAGGCGCAGCTTGTCGGCCTTTCGGTCGGCGATGAAGTCGTCGCGGCCGAGATCATGAAGATGGACAGCTTCAAGAGCGCATCGGGCGGTTTCGACCGTGAGGCCTATCGTGCCACGCTGGACCGCAACCGGCTGTCCGAGGCGGAGTTCGAAGGCAACCTGCGGCGCGACATCAGCCGCGAGCTGTTGCAGGGCGCGGTCGGCGGAGGGTTCGCCGCACCGAAGCCGCTGACCGATACGCTGTATGCCTGGGTCGCCGAGCGCCGGGGGTTTTCCATGCTGCGCCTGTCCGAGGCGGACCTGGCGACCCCGGTGGCCGAGCCGACCGATGCCGAGTTGAAGGCGCATTACGACGCCCATATCGACCGCTTCACCAGGCCGGAAGCCAAGCGTATCACCTATGCCTCGCTGTTGCCCGAGGCGATTGCCAAGGACCAGCCGGTGGACGAGGCGGCGTTGAAGAAGCTTTATGACGACCGGATTTCCGAGTTCGTGGTTCCCGAACGGCGGATCGTGGACCGGCTGGTGTTCCCCGATCAGGCCAGCGCCGATGCGGCCAGGGCCAAGCTCGATGCGGGCACGACCTTTGACGCGCTGGTGGCCGAACGCGGGCTGACGCTCGATGCGATCGACCAGGGCGATGTGTCGAAGGCCGACCTGGGCGCGGCTGGCGATGCGGTCTTTGCCGCGGCCGAAGGCGCGGTGGCCGGGCCGGTGGCCAGCGACCTTGGCCCGGCGCTCTACCGGGTGAATTCTGTTCTTGCGGCAGAGGAAACCAGCTTCGACGACGCGCGCGAGACGCTCGCCGCCGAGATGCAGGTCGAGGCCGCGCGCAAGGTCATCGGCGACCGGGTGGAGGAGATCGACGATCTTCTGGCCGGGGGCGCGACGCTGGAGGACCTTGGCAAGGATGCGGGTCTTGCGCTGGCCACGCTGGATTATGTTCCGGGCCAGCAGGGCGACACCACCATCGAGGGCTACCCGGCCTTCCGCGACGCGGCCGAGGCGGTGCAGGACGGCGATTTCCCCGAGGCGATCGTGCTGGACGACGGCGGCGTCGTCGCTTTGCGCCTGGACGAGATCGTGCCTGCCGCGCCGATCCCCTTCGAGGAGGCGAAGGAGAAGGTGGCCGAGGACTGGCGCAAGGAGGCGGTTGCCAAGGCGCTGTCCGCCCGCGCTGCCGAGATCAAGGCAGGCGTGGAAGGCGGCGCCCGGATCGGCAGCTTCGGCATCGTCGACGCGACGCCGGAAACCGCGCGCTCGGGTGCTGTCGCCGATGCGCCGGAAACCCTGCTTGCCGATATCTTCAAGATGGCCGAGGGCAGCGTTCAGGTGATCGAGGCGGATGGCTTCACTGCCGTGGTGCAGCTTGACAAGATCCTGCCCGCCGCCACCGAGGGTGAGGATGCGACGGCGCTCCGGGCCTCGCTGGACGCGCAGGCCCGGCAGGCGATCTCGAAGGATGCCTTCGCCGCCTTCACCGCCGCGCTGACCGCCGGGGCCGGGATCACGCTTGATCAGGCCGCGATCAACGCGGTCCATACGAGCCTGCCCTGATGCAGCTGTCCCCCGGTTTTGCCGAGTTCGAGGCGGGCTGGAACGCGGGCCGCAACCAGATCGTCTGGGCGCGGCTGGCGGCGGACCTCGATACCCCCGTCAGCCTGATGCTGAAGCTCGGGGATGCCCGGGCCGACACCTTCATGCTGGAATCGGTGACGGGCGGCGAGGTCCGGGGCCGCTATTCCATCGTGGGGATGAAGCCCGATCTTGTCTGGCAGTGTCATGGCGACAGAAGCCGGATCAACCGCGAGGCGCGGTTTGACCGGCAAAGCTTCACCGATCTGGCCGGGCACCCGCTGCAAACCCTGCGCGACCTGCTGGCCGAATGCCGGATCGAGATGCCCGAGGGGCTGCCTGCGGTCTCTGCCGGGCTCTTCGGCTATCTCGGCTATGACATGATCCGCCTGGTGGAACACCTGCCGGACGTGAACCCCGATCCGCTGGGCCTGCCCGATGCCGAACTGATCCGCCCCTCGGTCGTGGCCGTGCTCGACGGGGTGAAGGGCGATGTCACGGTGGTGGCCCCGGCCTGGGTTGCCTCTGGCCTATCGGCGCGGGCGGCCTATGCGCAGGCCGCCGAGCGGGTGATGGACGCGCTGCGCGACCTTGACCGGGCCCCTTCGGCGGCGCGCGACCTGGGCGAGGAGGCCCCGGTCGGCCCGGCGCAGTCGAACTTCAGCCATGCGGGCTACAAGGCCGCGGTCGAGAGGGCCAAGGAGTACATCCGCGCCGGCGACATCTTCCAGGTGGTGCCGAGCCAGCGCTGGTCGCAGCGCTTCACCCTGCCGCCCTTCGCGCTCTACCGCAGCTTGCGGCGCACCAACCCCTCGCCCTTCATGTTCTTCTTCAACTTCGGCGGCTTCCAGGTGATCGGGGCCTCGCCCGAAATCCTGGTTCGGCTGCGCGATGGCGAGGTGACGATCCGCCCCATCGCCGGGACGCGCAAGCGGGGCGCGACGCCGGAAGAGGACCGCGCGCTGGAGGCCGACCTCTTGGCCGACCCCAAGGAACGGGCCGAGCATCTGATGCTCCTCGACCTTGGCCGGAACGACGTGGGCCGGGTGGCGAAGGTTGGCACGGTGCGACCGACCGAAACCTTCATCATCGAACGCTACAGCCACGTCATGCATATCGTGTCGAACGTGGTCGGCGAGATCGGCGAGGGACAGGACGCGCTGTCGGCGCTGCTGGCGGGCCTTCCCGCAGGCACCGTGTCGGGGGCGCCGAAGGTCCGGGCGATGGAGATCATCGACGAGCTGGAGCCGGAAAAGCGCGGCGTCTATGGCGGGGGCGTGGGTTACTTCGCTGCCAACGGCGAGATGGACTTCTGCATCGCGCTGCGCACGGCGGTCCTGAAGGACGAGACGCTGTATATCCAGGCCGGGGGCGGCGTCGTCTTCGACAGCGACCCTGAAGCCGAGTACCAGGAAACCGTCAACAAATCCAACGCCCTGCGTCGCGCGGCCGAGGATGCCGGCCGTTTCGCCGGGCGCGGAAACAGCTAAGACCGCACCGTCAGTCCACCTTCAGCACCGCCGTCAGCGGCGCCAGCGCCACCGTGGCGGCCTTGCCTTCGACCGTCCATTCCAGAAGGGCGGCAACCGTCGCGGGATCGGCGGTACCAACCACGGTCACACGGCCATTCTGGTCGGCCTTGAACACCGCCCGGTCCAGGAGCCGTCGCACCGCGACCTTGTCGCCACTACCCTGGTCAAGGTTGCGGAACACGACGGCGGCCTCAAGATCTTCGCGCCGGGCCACCTGGTCGGCGGCGTTCAGCCCTTCATCCCAGGTCAGGAGACCGCGGCCCTCCGCCTTCAGGATCGGGACCACGGCGCTTGCGAGCCCGCGGTTGTTCTGGAACACCGGGCTGGCCAGATCCATCACCGCGACCGCTTCGGGCAATCCCTGTTCCATCGACTGGAAGGCCACCTCGACGTCCGACGCCTGGGCACCCTCGGCGATGCCCGTCACCAGCATCACGACTTCCTTTCCTGCGGCGCGGTAGATCGCGGCGCGGTCGGGCGTGGCGGGGTCCAGCGGGTCCAGCGCGAAGCTGACCGGGAAGGGCAGGGTGGCCAGCCCCGTGCGGTCAAGGTCAGGGCTGCCGTCATCAATCAGAACGATGGCGAAGGGCGGCTTCGCTGCCGGGTTCTCGAAGGTCGCGGCAAATTGCGCGATGGGGCGCGGATCGACCGGGGCGCTGCCGTTGTCCGCAGCCGGGTCCACGGCTGTTTCGGTGCCGCGACCGATGATCACGCCTTCCCCCGCGCGGATCAGGCCGGGCGCGGGCTTGAAGGTCGAGCCGTTCTCCTCGGTCACGGCCGTCGCGGTGCTGTCGTCAGCCGCGCCGGGCAGTGCTGCGGGCTTGGTGCCCGGCATCTCGGCGACTTCGGCGCCCGGCGCGGTTTCGGTCTCCGGCAGGGGCGCGGTCTCCGGCAGCGGCGCGGTCTCGGCGAGTTCGGTTGCAGGCTCTTCGGTTGCGGGTTGTTCGGTTGCGGGTTGTTCGGTGGCCGGTTGATCGGTCGCGGGGATCTCGGTTGTCGCGGCCTCCGTTGCGGAGGCCTCGGCAACCGGAGTTTCGGTTGTCGGGACTTCGGCAACCGGGCTTTCCGTTGCGGCCGTCGCCGGTGCCTCCGCTGCGGGGGCGGTGCCAGCCTCGGTGACTGGTGTCTCCTCGACCGCCGCCTCGGCCGGCGCTTCGGCTGCGGGTTCGGTCACGACCGGAGCAGGTTCGGCTGCGGGGGCGGGCTCCGGTTCCGGCGCCGGCACGACGGCGGGGCTTTCCTCCACCTGGGCGAGTTCCACCGGAGCCGGTTCGACCGGTGCAGGCTCGACGGGGGCGGCGTCGGCGGGTTGGGCGTCGACAGTCGTCGCGGCCTCGACCGGCGCGGGTTCAGCGGGGGCCGTTTCGACGGTTGCAGCGTCGGGCGCAGCGTCGGGCGCAGGCTCGACAACCGCGGTCTCGGTCGCGGGCGTCGCGGTCTCGACCGCTTCCTCCACGGTGGCAGGCTCTGCTGCCGGTGCCGGGTCAGGCGTTGCCGTTCCGGCCTCCGCGACCACGGTTCCGGCCGGTACGGCAGCTTCGACCGGGGCCGCCGGTTCTGGCGTCTCTGCCGCGGCATCGGCGGTGGTCTCGGCCGGTTTCGACGGCGCGGCCTCGGTCGATGGTTTCGCCACATCGCCCGCGACCGCGGTGGCCGCTTCGTTTGCCGCAGTGCCTTCGCCCTCTGCCGGGGCAGGCGCCGCCGGTTCCTCCGGTTGCACAGCAGCCACAGCGGGAGCAGGATCTGCCGCAGGCTCGGCCGGAGTGGCGACGACCGCTTCGGGCTCGACCGGGGTCGCGATCTCGACCGGATCGGCCTTGGCTCCGGCTTCCGGGGCGGTCGCTTCGGGTGCCGCAATCGGCGCTTCCGCCGCTGCGACCGGCGCGTTGTCGTTCGCGGGCCTGGTCGGGAACAGGAGCGATCCGACGACCAGCCCCCCCGTGACCACCAAGCCGCCCGTAACCATGCCGAGAAGGAATTTGCCGACCACTGCTGCCTCCAGCCTTGCGCCGTTGCAAGCGATCCGCAGCAGGATGATCGTCTCCGCCTGCCCTGGATTGCCGGTTTCTTTCGGCGCCATTCTTCTGTCCGGGCGCAGTATAGCCTGCGCCAAGGCCGCCTTCACCCCTTTTTCTTCCCGACGTCAACAAGTTGCCGCTACCGTGGCCGACGGGCAATGGCTGCAAGGCTGTCCGTGAGGGGAGTGGAGGCGGGTACCGGAATCGAACCGGTCTTCACGGATTTGCAATCCGGCCTGCTAGTTAGCGACTTCAATGGCTTGGGTTACAATTCGTATCAGGACAAATCAAGCACGAGCGGTGAACCTGATACCCTGAACGAAAGCGTTGAAAACGAAAACCCCGGCGCGCTGGCGGGCGCAACCGGGGCTGATAAGCTTTGGGAAAGCTTTACGACCGAGGAATACCGCAACCGGGCACTGGCGGCAACTGCCCTGTGCGCCGCGATTGCCGAGTGCGAGCGGGATGACGTTTTGGCGATCATGGAAGCTGCGTTGCTTTCCATGCGTGCCGGGGCGCCCGACCCGGTCTTCGCTTTTGTGATGCAAGAGGCCAACGAATGGGCCGCGTTCGCCAGCAAGGCCGAACGCAAGGCCTATGCCCTTGCAAGTTTCAACCGCCTTTCGGCGCCTGACCGCGCGGCGTTCCTGGACTATGTCAAGCGAGGCGCAGCATGACCCTCGACTATGACGCCTCGTGGCTGCGTGAACTGAAGCTGGCCCCGCCGGTGGATGACGATGACGGCTGCCCGCCGCCTCTGCCGGATGAGGCCTACGCCACGGAAGCGGCGGGGAACGTGATGCGGTTTCCAAGTGGGGAGCGCGCCGAGCAAATCGTCGACAAACCCAAGCTACGCGTCTGGTCCTATGACGACATGCTGGCATTGGATGATCCGGAATGGCTGATTGAAGGCGTTCTAGCCAGAAAGTCATCGGCTCTGCTTTTTGGCAAGTCGAATGCCTTCAAGACCTTCCTGTCAATCGACATGGCCTGTGCGGTCGCTACCGGCAGCAGCTGGCAGGGGACCACAGCCGGGAAGCCTAGCCGAGTGATCTACGTCGCCACCGAAGGGTCGCGCGGTGTTGCAAAGCAGAGGATCCCCGGTTGGATGGATGCGCACCAGATTCCGCAAGCCCTTCGTCGCAACATCGTGGTCATACCGGATGAGGTGATGCTTGATCGGCCGGATTGGGTTGACGCCTTGATCGAGGTGGGGCGCGGACTTCCCGAACTCCCAACGCTGGTCCTGGTCGATATATTCGGCGCGTCCATGTCCGGTCCGGAAACCGTCCATGAGACAGCGACGGCTTGGGTGCGCAATGTCAATCGAATCATGCGCGAGTTAGGATGTGCGGTATTGACCGTGGCACACACTGGCTGGGCTGACGAAACCCGCGCCCGGATGCACACGCATTTCTGGGGAAGCTTCGACACCCGCCTGAAAGCCGAAGGCGTAAAGCATAATTTGACAACCATCCTGACGGTGGACCGGCACAAGGACGCGGACTCTAACGGCAAGTGGGGTTTCCGCCTCGACGTCGTGGACACGCCCAGCGGGGGCACGACCCTTGTTCCGCGCCTGGATGGAGATGTTGACGCAAAGCCCAACGCCAGAAGGCCACGCGGTTCGCAGAAACCTGACGTGGCCATGCAGGCCCTTTCGGAAGCCCTTATCGAAAACGGGCGCATCATCAGCAGCCCGAACTATCCGACCCGTCCGGTTGTCAGTCTCAGCGACTGGAAGGTGATGTGCGGCCGGCATGGGATCACAGCGAGCGACAATCCCGCGGCCCTGAAAAAGGCATTCGATCGCGCTGTTGAAAAGCTAATGGACGACGGCCTAGTGCGCCAATTTGACAGCTACGTGTGGAAGGTAAATGACGATGGGTAGAGCCGGACAAATGGGACAAAAGGGACAAATGTCCCAACTTTCTCAACTGTCCAAGGGGGGACAAATGGGACACCCCCCTGTAGGGGTGTCCCGTCTGTCCCCTGTCCAGTCGCACTTTCGACAGGATTGAGGGTATAGCTTGGTGCAAGCCGAACGCACGCGTCTCCGTGACCGATGTGCAAGTAGAGCTGTACCGGCCGAGTTCCCTCGCCCTCGATTTGAGCGTCTATCCAGCACTTCACATCTTGGCTAAAGTAGCTCCAACTCGGGGAGGAGCTCACCATGCAAAGCATGTCGGCGCGCGATGCCAAGAACGCCTTTGGGCGGCTGATCGACATGGCGAGGGCGGAGCCTGTTGCCATCGAGAAGTACGGCCGGTCTGTCGTCGTGGTGCTTGCCGTTGAAGAATTCGAGCGACTGACGGCAAAGGCGAAGAAGCAGGTGGCTTCCGGGGCATCGGGCAAACGCCCGGGGCAAGAAGACTGATCAGCACAACAACAGACCGGACAAACCGGCAGGAGACTGAACGACATGGCAAGCCACTCGGACCTGGCGAACTTGATCTGGCAGATCGCGGACCTCCTGCGCGGGCCCTATCGCCCGCCGCAGTATGAGCGCGTCATGCTGCCGCTTGTCGTTCTGCGCCGCTTCGATTGCGTGCTGGCCAATACAAAGGACCAGGTTCTGGCGGAGTATGAAAAGCGAAAGGGTGGAAGGCTGGAGGACGATGCTCTCGACCGGATGCTGAACAAGGCATCCGGGCACCGCTTCCATAACCGTTCGCCGATGACGTTCCAAACGATGATCGGCGATACCCCCAACTTGGCACGCCACCTTTCGTCATACATCAGTGGCTTCTCGGCCAACGTGAGGCGCATATTCGACTTCTTCGAATTCACCAACGAAATCGAGAAGATGGACGAGGCGAACATCCTCTACCTCGTGCTGAAAGAGTTCCTGAAGGTCGATCTGCATCCAGACCGGGTAAAGAACGATCAGATGGGCCTCGTATTCGAAAACCTCATCCGACGATTCAACGAACTGGCCAATGAGACTGCGGGCGATCACTTCACGCCCCGCGAGGTGATCCACCTTATGGTCGATCTTCTTTTCATGGATGCTGACGACGTGCTCAGCAAGCCAGGCACCGTCATGCGCATGCTCGACCCGGCATGCGGCACGGGGGGCATGCTTGCTGAGGCACAGCGCTACATGCGCGATCACCACAAGGAAGCGAAGCTCTACGTCTACGGCCAGGACTACAACAAGCGCGCCTTCGCGACGGCCGCATCCGACATGCTCATGAAGCAGGTCGACCACAACGGTGGTGGGGAGAATGTTCAGTACGGCGACAGCTTCACCGACGACAAGTTCGACGGGCAGACATTCGACTATTTCATCGCCAACCCGCCTTTCGGCGTGGACTGGAAAAAGCAGCAGAAGGAAATCGTCCGGCGCCATGAAAAGGCCCCGCAGGACAGCCCGTGGAGCGCGGGCCTACCGCGTGTGAACGACGGCTCCTTGCTGTTCCTGCAGCACATGATCTCGAAGTTCGAAGACGTCAATCCGAAGGCACAGAAGTATGGCTCGCGCGCGGCCCTCGTATTCTCGGGGTCACCCCTGTTCACCGGGGGCGCGGGCGGCGGCGAAAGCAACATCCGAAAATGGATCATCGAACGCGACATGCTCGAGGCCATCGTCGCCCTGCCGGAACAGATGTTCTACAACACCGGGATCGGCACCTACATCTGGGTCGTCACCAACAACAAGCCCGACCATCGCAAGGGCACCATCCAACTGGTCGACGCGCGCGACATCTGGATGCCCATGGGACGCAGCCAGGGCGACAAGCGCCGCAAGATCGGCGCGGGCAAGGCGCCCGAAGGGGATGATCGCCCGGACGAACCCGATCAGATCGCCGAGATCGTGCGCCTCTACGGCGGCTACGCGCAGAACGCCAAGTCCAAGATCTTCGACAATGCCGATTTCGGCTATACCCGCGTCACCGTCGAACGTCCGCTCCGGCTGCGCTATCGGATGATGGTCGAGGACAAGGCCCGCTTCCTCGACGCGGCACCGCACCTACTCGACGACATTCAGGCGATCGACCAGGCGCTGGGGCGCGAGCCGGAACTGGATTGGAACAAGGTCTGGGCCAGCATCGAGAAGCTGTTGAAAAAGCGCGAGTCCCGCTGGCGCGCGCCCGAGGTCAAGCTGTTCCGCAACGTGTTCACCGAGAAGGATCCGGAGGCCGAGAAGGTCAGGGAAGGCAAGGGTTTCGAGGCCGACCCTGACCTGCGCGACTTCGAGAACGTGCCCCTGAAAGAGGATATCGACGCCTACTTCGCGCGCGAGGTTCTGCCGCATGTGCCCGATGCCTGGATGGACCGGAGCAAGGACAAGGTCGGCTACGAGATCAACTTCAATCGCCACTTCTATCAGTTCACTCCGCCCCGCAGGCTGGTCGACATCGACGCAGACCTGAAGAAGGCGGAGGACGAGATCCTTCGGCTTTTGCGGGAGGTGACGGCGTGATGTCCCACAACCTGTTCCCGCGGGAGCGACTGAAGTTTGCAGCTACAATCAACGATGAGACGTTGACCGAAGATGTCGATCCAGATTTCGAGATTCAGTACATCGACATTGGAAACGTGAACTCGTCAGGGGCAGTACATCAGATCGCAACCTATCGTTTCGAAGCCGCACCGAGCCGGGCGCGGCGTATTGTTCGCGACGGTGATGTCATAATCTCTACGGTTCGGACTTACCTTCAGGCTATTGCGCCGATCACCAATCCGCCCGAGAATCTTATCGTCTCGACCGGCTTTGCGGTGATCAGGCCGCGTCCTGAAATGATGGACGCGAAATTCTGCCGGTATGTCCTTCGCGAGCCGACGTTTCTGGCCGAAGTGGAGAAGCGATCGACCGGCATCAGTTACCCCGCGATCAACGCATCGGAGATCGGAGACATTGCGATCCCTTTGCCTCCAATCTCGGCCCAGAAACTTATCGCTGACTATGTGGAAGTTGAAACCGCCGAAATCGACGCCCTCATCTCTGCCAAGCAGAAACTCCTCGACCTGATGGCCGAGAAGCGGCGTGCCATCGTGGCCGAGGCCGTCATGCGCGGCCTCGACCCTTCCGCGCCCCTGCGCCCGTCAGGCATCGACTGGCTTGGCGATATCCCTGCGCATTGGGAGATCGAGCGGTCGCGCTGGCTGTTCACCGAACGCGACCAGCGGTCCCAGACCGGCGAAGAGGAAATGCTGACGGTCTCTCACCTGACCGGCGTCACCCCCCGGTCCGAGAAGGACGTGAACATGTTCGAGGCTGAAAGCACCGCGGGCTACAAGCTGTGCTTCGCCGGGGACCTCGCCATCAACACCCTCTGGGCCTGGATGGGCGCCATGGGCACCGCCCGCGTCGATGGCATCGTCAGCCCCGCCTACAATGTCTACACCCCGGACCCGCGCCTGCTGCCCGATTACGTCGATGCGCTGGTCCGCATCCCGATCTTCGCGCAGGAAGTGACCCGCTATTCCAAGGGTGTCTGGTCCTCCCGACTGCGGCTCTATCCCGAGGGCTTCTTCGAAACCTGGTGGCCGGTGCCGCCGCTCGATGAACAGCAAAAGATCGTCGAACACATCAGCACCGAGACCGCCAAGATCGACCGCCTGCGCACTGCGACCGAGAACTCCATCGCCCTGCTGAAAGAACGCCGCGCAGCCCTGATCGCGGCCGCCGTGACCGGCCAGCTCGAAATCTCGGAGGCCGCATGAAGATTAGACAGCTCAGCGTTGCCGGCCTTCGTGGGTTTGACCAGGCGACCTTTGACTTCGATCCGCAGTTCACGTTGCTGGTGGGTGTCAACGGCGTCGGCAAGAGCAGTGTGCTTGAGGCACTACGTGTGTCACTGTCCCGGGTCATGCCCAAGTTCACGGCAAGCCGTGCGGCGCCTTTGGCGTTCTCAGCAGATGATATTCGGTTGGGCGCCGCATCGTTGACCGTGGACGTCTTGTTTCGCTTTCCTGATGACGCCGAGCAGCGCTTCCTATTGCACAAGCCGCGGGAGAGATTTGTCGAGGGCAAGGAAGGATCGGTACGCGAAGGGACCATCGAGACGCCTGAAAGGGAGGAGTTCACGCCACTGCGGCTGTCGAAACCGTATCCGCCTGGCTCTCAGCCGATCGCGGTCTATTTCGGAACGCGTCGTTCCCACCCATCCGACGAACAGATAAGGGGCGGCCGGGCGCAGTCTGGGCCCGCTTCGGCTTATGCCGATGCGCTTTCCGATGTGCGGCCGCTACACCTGCGGGAGCTTGCTTCCTGGATGCTTGCGCAAGAGGCGCTTGCAGATGAACTGCCGCGGGCGGGCAGCCACCTTGAGGCTCTCAGGTCTGCAACAGCGCGTTTCTTGCCCACCTGCACGGGCCTGAGGGCGACCAATGGCGCGGACAAGCCGCGTCTTCTGATTTCGAAGGACGGTATTGAACTCGACGTCCGATATCTCTCTGAGGGTGAGAGAGGCGTTCTTGCGCTGGCGCTCGACCTAGCTCGCCGCCTCTCGCAAGCCAATCCAAACCTCGAAGATCCTGTCAGAGACGGCATCGGAGTTGTTCTTATCGACGAAATCGACATGCACATGCACCCGCTTTGGCAGCGGCAGATTGTGCCCCTTTTGACGGAGACGTTCCATGGTTGCCAGTTTATTGCCACCACCCATTCACCGCAGGTAATTGGCGAAGTAGCTCACGACAGAATCCTGCTGATCAAGGACGGCCAAGTATATTCGCCGGCGCGCTCTTTCGGTATCGACTCGAGCCGTATCCTTGAAGAGGTCATGGACACAAGACCAAGGAATGCAGGCGTCGAAGCTAGAATAGCAAGAATTGCGAAGCTAATAGGCGATGGCAAATCAGAAGCTGCAAAGGCCGAAATAAAGCTTCTTTCCGAAGATATTGGTGAAGATGATCCGGAAATCACGCGTGCAATGACCCTCCTCGACTTCTTGGAGGAGGACGAATGAGGATGATCACCAAGGGCGCAGAACCCAAGAGTTTGACAGAACATCGGGCGAAAGCACACAGCAACTACGACAACTATACTCAAAAGGATGAACTGCGAGCCGCGCTTGTCGGCGAACAGAAAGGCCTGTGCTGCTATTGCACTGGGCGGATCCGCGCTGACTCGACTTCGATGAAAATTGAGCATTGGAGATGCCAATCCGATCATGCCGGACTGCAACTCGTCTATGCGAACCTCCTAGGCGCCTGTCTGGGCGGAGATGGACGATCAGCGGCTGAACAACATTGCGATACAAAAAAGGGGAATCTAGACCTTAAGTGGAACCCAGCAGACAGCGCTCATATGATCGAGACTAAAGTACGTTATCTCTTTGATGGTACAATTGAAAGCAACGACGTGGACTTCAACTCACAATTGAATGAGGTCCTTGGCTTGAATATTGGGTTTCTTCGTAGCAATCGAAAAGCCGCCCTAGATTCGGTACTGGCATGGTGGCGCTCCACCCCAAACGCCAAGACGAAGATTCCGCAGCAGATCAACAGCCGAGTGAATGGTCTAGAACATCAGCCCTTCAGCCCAGTAGCGGTCTGGTTCATGAAAGAGAAGTTGGCAGGTGCAACCAAATGAACCATTCGCGACATTCAGAAGGTGCATTCGAGACCGTCATCGAAGCTACGATGCTGGCGAATGGTACCGTGCCGGAACCTGCGTCGGGATTCGACCGTGATCGCGCCATCTTTCCCGAGACCGTCCTTTCCTTCATCCGCGACACACAGCCGAAGGAATGGAAGGCTCTGGAGGCGCTCCATGGGGAGAAAACTGGCTCCCAAGTCCTGGCCGATCTGACCAAGTGGATGGACCGAGAGGGCTCTCTGGCCACCTTGCGTCACGGCTTCAAGTGCTACGGCAAGACTCTTCGCGTTGCATTCTTCAAGGCTGCGCACGGGCTGAACCCGGAGTTGGAAGCTCGCTACGCCGCCAACCGCGTCGGGCTCACGCGGCAATTGCACTTCTCCAGGACATCCGAAAAGTCCCTAGACGTCGTACTGAGCGTCAATGGCATTCCAGTCGTGTCGGTCGAGCTCAAGAACCCGATGACCGGACAGACTGTCGAGCACGCCCTGCACCAGTACCGGCATGATCGCGACCCACGCGAGCCAATCTTTGAATTCAAGCGGCGTATGTTGGTCCACTTTGCCGCCGACACGGACACAGTGTTCATGTCCACCCGGCTTGCCGGTGCGGCCACCCACTTCCTGCCCTTCAACAAGGGAAACAACGGTGGCGCCGGTAATGCGCCTGATCCCAAAGGTAGAAGCTACCGAACGGCTTATCTGTGGGAAGAGGTGCTGCAGCGAGATAGCCTGCTCGACCTCCTGGCGCGCTTCATTCATCTCCAGGTCGAGGAGAAGCGCGACGACCAAGGTCGAAAGGTCAAGAAGGAAACGATGATCTTTCCGCGGTACCACCAGCTTGAAGCGGTCCGGTTGTTAGTGGACCAAGCGTTGAGAGAAGGGGTGGGCAACAACTATCTGATCGAACACTCGGCCGGCAGCGGAAAGAGCAACACCATCGGCTGGCTGACGCACAGGCTCGCATCGCTGCATGACGAAGCGAACGCGCGGGTTTTCGACAGCGTGATCGTCATCACTGACCGCGTGGTCCTGGACAAACAGCTTCAGGACACGATTTATCAGTTCGAACACAAGCACGGCGTCGTCCAGAAGATCGACGAGGACTCGCGCCAGCTGGCGGAAGCACTCGAAAGTGCCGTGCCGATCGTCATCACCACCCTGCAGAAGTTTCCATTCGTCTCGCGTCAGTTGGCCAAGATCGCCGAAGAGCGAGGCGACGCCGAAGGAGGCGTGCTGAAGATGCGCCGGTGTGCGGTGATCATTGATGAGGCACACAGCTCGCAGGGCGGCGAGACGGCAACCGACGTCAGGGAAGTTCTCGGCGGGCAAGGCCTTCGCGAAGAGGCTGCGCGAGCCATGGCGGCGAATGACGAAGACGGCATGGACGAGCTGTATCGGTCCATGGCGAAACGTGGCAGGCAGGCAAACCTCAGTTTCTTCGCGTTTACTGCTACGCCGAAGCACAGGACGCTCAAGGTTTTCGGGCGCGACAGCAAAGCTGCCCATCGCTACACTATGCGCCAAGCTATCGAGGAAGGCTTCATCCTCGACGTCCTGAAGCACTACACGACCTACGCCACCTATTTCCGGCTGCTCAAGGCAAGCGAGGATGATCCGAACGTCGAGCGGAAGAAGGCAGCACGCGCCCTCGCGCGGTTCTTTAAGCTTCATCCGCACAACATCGCTCAGAAGACCGAAGTGATGATTGAGCACTTCCACGGGGCCACGCAGCACAAGATCGGTGGCCGCGCAAAGGCCATGGTGGTGACCGGTTCGCGGCTCGAGGCCGTTCGCTACAAGCAGAGTTTCGATCGCTACGTGAAGGAGAAGGGCTACGCAATCAGATCGCTGGTGGCCTTCTCAGGCGCAGTCACGGACGACAATATGAGGGACGTCACCTATACCGAGGAGGGCATGAACCTCGGCGTCCGTGAGAAGGAACTGCCGGAGGTTTTTGCTACGCAGGAATACCAAGTGTTGCTCGTCGCCGAGAAGTACCAAACGGGCTTCGATCAACCATTGCTGCACACGATGTATGTGGACCGGCGGCTTGCCGGCATCCAGGCGGTGCAGACGCTATCTCGCCTGAACAGAATCCACCCCCTGAAGGAAGACACCTTCGTCCTCGATTTCGTCAACGAGCCCGATGAGATCCGCGAGGCGTTCAAGACCTATTTCGAAGGCGCGGAGGTCGGCGAGGACGTCGATCCGGCCAGAATGTACGAGCTGAAGAGCGAACTGGACGCCGAGGGCATTTATATCGTTGCAGACGTGGACCGCTTCAGCGCCATCTATTTCAAGCCGCGCCAACGCCAGAGCCCAAATGATCATCAGGTAATGAACGCCGCGCTTGATCCTTGTGTGGCCATCTTCAAGGAGACCCAGCAGGAGAAGCCCGACGAAGCCGAGCTGTGGCGCGGCAAGTTGATGGCCTTTTGCAGTCTCTACGGATTCCTCAGCCAGATCATTCCCTATCAGGACACGGATCTTGAACGCCTTTACGTCTTCCTTCGGCATCTTGCGACTAAGCTGCCAAAGCGCGGAACTGGCCCTTCCTACCAGTTCGATGATGAGGTGCGGCTCGAATACTACCGGTTGCAGAAAATCAGCGAAGGCTCGATCAGCCTAAATGATGGTCAGGCCAACAAGCTAGATGGACCGTCCGAGGTCGGTACCGGTGTGTTGCACGAAGAAGCGATTCCGTTGTCGCGGCTCATCGACGTCGTCAACGACCGGTTCGGAACTGACTTCAATCAGGCGGATCAGCTCTTCTTCGACCAAATTGTAGAGGCAGCGATCTCTGATGGAGCCTTGAGGCAGGCGGCAGCCGCCAATCCTGGCGACAAGTTTGAACTCGTCTTCAAAAACCTACTTGAGGCGCTTTTCGTCGAACGCATGGATCAGAACGAGGAGATATTTGCACGGTTCATGAATGACAAATCGTTCCAGAAGGTCGTAACTGGTTGGCTGTCTTCAGAGGCTTATCGCAAGCTTAACTCGGCTTGACGTCATCCTCGGAAGCCGTCGACACTCCCCGCCAGCTTCCAGTGTTTGTCGTCGTCGGCCTTCTGTTGACGCTGCCGCCATCTCGCCCAGCGTTGCCGTTGAGCCTCCGCAATGCGAGTCTTCCCTTCCAAGGTCCTCGGGCCCGTTGACTTTCCACCGTGGAACCGGCAGCGCGCCATGTACGGGACGACCTTGTGCCGGCAGGTTCCGCCTGCTCTAGTTCTGGCGCCACAAAACGGCCTATCACTTGCTGGGAGCGCGTTTCCGTCATCGTCCAGACCGATGGCCCACATTCTCGCGCAAATCTTGTTCACACATTCTCGGCAAGCGCGACGATAATTCGGATGCAAATGGTCTTGGCCAGGACATGCCACCGCGAGTGACCCCTGCAGGTCCTCTGGACATTCTGGTTCCACTGTAAACGACGCTTTCATGGGGTTGTCCGCTTCCCTCGTACGTCCCTCAAATGTAATGCGATGTAAGCATAGTTATAAGACCCCATGGAGATCTGGTCAGTCTTCAGCATCCTGCTAAGTGATCTCCCGACGCCCAATGTAGTTCTACGACGCACCTTCTGAGCGCCTCATTCAGGCTGCATGGGATAATCCGCGTTGGACCTGTCGCGGTTTGGTGCCGCTCCCATTGCTCGTTTAGGCCACTTGGCGTTCGAAGGCCAAGGGGCTTTTGCCTCCCAATGCTGAGTGCCGACGGCGCGGGTTATAGAAGCCGTTGATGTATTGGAAGATGGCGGTTTCGGCCTGGCGTCGGGTCTCCCACGCGCGGCGCCAGATCAGTTCGGCCTTGATCGTCTTGAAGAAGGTCTCAACGGCGGCGTTGTCATAGCAGTCGCCCGACACGCCGGTGCCCGACATCGACGCCAACCTCCTTGAGTTCTTCGGTCATCCTGGGGCGGCCATAGCTGCCCAGGCTCAGCCGCGACTGCTCCTTGATGTGCGCCAGAACGACCATGTCCATGTGCTGCCTGCGGCTGGCCGGACGGCTGCGGAAGGCCCGCAGGCCACGCGGGCTGACATTCATCACCCGGCACAGCCGGTCGACCGGGAAAGCCCCGCGCTGTTCTTCGACGAACCTGAACCTCACGGCTTTTGGCTCGCGAAGAACTGGGTGGCTTTTTTTAGGATGTCCCTCTCCTCCTTGAGGATGCGGATCTCGCGCCGAAGCCGTTCGTTCTCTCGTGCCAGCTCGCGATCCTCGGACGAGACGACATCCGTGTCGCGGTGTGCGTTCACCCACTTGTTCAAGGTCGACAAGCCGACGCCCAGATCATCCGCAACCTGACGCCGCGAAAGCCCACTCGTCAGCGCGATCCGCACCGCGTCCTTGCGAAATTCATCCGTTCTGCCTGTGCCCATGGTTCATCTCCTTTGCTGCACATTACGTGATCAAAGGAGCGGCACCAAACCGCGACAGGTCCACGTAGCCTATCGCCGAGTCACACACCAGGATGCGACCTGACGTCATTCGCTGAATTACGGCGCGGGCCTGAAGACGCCAATGCAGAATGCAAGGCATCCACAAGCCGGTCCTTGACGACCTGAACCATAGGTGCGTCCTCAGCTTCTTCTGACACCAACATCCACAGATCGCAGTTCAGGGAGTAGTCTTTTCCCAACCCTCTCACCAACGGCGTCGATCTAGCGGCAAAGTCGGGAAGCACTGCCCAGCCCAAGCCTTCAAGCGCAGCCGCCATCTGCGAGCCGAGTGAGGTCAAGCGCAGTGATGGGGCAATGTGGGGCGCAAGTTCATTGAGCCATTGCGCCATGATCAAGTGAGAGAAGGCATCGGTCCATCCGATCAACCGTTTTCCCGCGAGATCTTGTGGGTCGGTCGGTACACCATGGCGCTGGACGTAATCGCGTGAGGCATAGAACCCAAAGCCGATCTTTGCGACACGACGTGTCCGGTATCGGCCCTGTGTGGGCCGCATGAGGCGGAAGATGATGTCGGGACCCTCGTCTCTGAGACTGATCGAACGAACCGAATTGTTCAACTCGATCCGAAGTGCGGGATGATCTGCCAGCAGGACAGCGAGTGCCGGGAGCAGAACGGCTTGGCCCAGAAGTTCGGGCGCTTCGATCAGGACCGGCCGCAGGTGGTCTTCAGGTGCTTTGGAGGCACGCAGAAGGGCCGCGATGTCTGTCTCGGCCTTCTCGGCGAAGGGCAGGAGGGTCCGGCCCGCATCGGTGAGATGGTAACCTTCGCGATGTGGTTTGAAGAGGCGTGTCCCGATGGCCGTCTCTAGCGCCTCGATCCGTCGGCTGACGGTCGACGTACTGACGCCGAGGACCGCCGAAGCACCGGACAGGGAGCCGGCGCGAGAGACAGCGAGGAAGGGTTTGAGATCGTTCCAGTCCATCTGCTTTCCATTCCTGGAAACCTGCTTCCCGACAATAGCTGTTCTAATTTCCCTGCTGACAAGCGATTACGCGCCGAAAAGATGCAAAGGGAACCTGCCATGGCAAAAGCCTTTCTGTTTTCGGAGTTCGGTTCTGTTGATGTCTTAAACGTGCAAGAGCTGGACGTGCCCCTCCCCGGCAAGGGCGAGATCAGGCTGCGACAGCGGGCTATTGGAGTAAACTACATCGATATCTACCATCGCAGGGGGGTATTTGCGCCGAAGCTTCCGCTTCCCAGTGGTATCGGTGTTGAAGGTGTCGGCGTGGTCGTCGCGGTTGGCGAGGGAGTGGCGGGGTTCTATCCCGGCGACCGGGTCGCCTATGTCGGAGGTCCACCGGGTGCTTATGCGACCGAGCGTAACGTGCCCGCGGCCCGTGCATTGAAAGTCCCGGACGGCCTTTCGGACGATGTTGTGGCCGCGACGATCTTCAAGGGGCTGACGGCGGAGTACCTCACGCATCGCTGCATCGACGTTCAGGTGGGGGATAACGTTCTGTTCCACGCGGCAGCCGGGGGCGTTGGATCGATCGCCTGCCAATGGCTGAAGGCGAAGGGAGCCCGCGTCATTGGCACAGTCGGATCGGAGGCGAAGGCAAGGCTGGCATTATCGAACGGTTGCGACGATGTGATCCTTTACCGAAAGCAAGACTTTGCCGCCCGGGTCAGGGAATTGACCGATGGCACAGGGGTGCGCGTGGTCTATGACTCTGTCGGGGCCGACACCTTTGCGGGTTCATTGAAATCCTTGCGCCCGAGGGGCCTGCTGGTGAGCTTTGGAGAAACCTCGGGTCCCGTCCCGCCGGTCGAAATTGCGCAACTGGGAAGCCTGGGTTCACTCTATCTGACGCGGCCGTCGATTGCCCATTACACGTCAGACCGGAAGGAGTTCGAGGCGGCAGGGGCAAGGCTTTTCTCGGCCCTGCTCGACGGGACGATCCGGCCGGGCGAGATCACCGGGTTTGCGCTCGAGGATGCTGCACTGGCGCAGGCTGCTGTCGAGAACCGGAAGACGGTCGGCTCGGTCGTGCTGAAATGCAGCTAACCTTTCCCCGACGCTGCCGAAAGCGCACACTGGCTTTGGTGCCAGTTGTGTAGGTAGGCGTCGCGCTCGGACAGGCGCCTGGAGTCGGTCCAGTTCAACTCCTTCGCCAAGATCCGGGATACACGCTCAGTGAGGGCCGTGAGCGTTTCGGGAGAGGTCAGGCTCAACCGGGTGCGGCGATCAAGGATGTCGCCCGGGTGCAGAGCTCCTTCATGGCGGCAGGCTTGAAGAATCTCGGCTTCAAGAAGTGTTTTACCAGCTTCCACTGCATGTTCAGGATCGTGCAGGTCCAGGACCTCGCTCATCCGAGAGCCGTACTTCGACAAGAGCCGTTCAAGCGTTTCCAAAGGAAGGCCGGTCGAGACTGCAAGACCGGGGAGGGCAGTCTTCATTTCGATTAGGCGGTCCGCTCCGATCAGCTGGATCGTGCGCGTGCAAGATGGTCGCCGCAGTCTGGCCGGAAGGTCCAGCAACGCCCGGTCGACGACAGCCTCTGCCATGAGCCGGTATGTGGTGTACTTCCCGCCGAAGATCTCGGTCAGGCCAGGCTCCGGCGAGGTTACGACATGCGAGCGGCTGGTCGACTTCGAGTCTCCGCCGGGCCTCGTGGCGGCGAGGGGGCGCAGGCCCGCAAACGTGGACACGATGTCCCTGCGGCGGATATCGGCAGTGAGAACAGCGTTGAGTCGGTCGAGGAGAATGCCGATGTCCACGCTGTCCGCGACAGGTGAGCACTCGCGGTCGTCCCAGTCCGTGTCGGTGTCGCCGACCAGCCAATGGTCTCCCCATGGAATAATGAACAGAAGGCCGGTTGATGTCCGACCGATAAGACCGGCTTGCAGCTCCAGTCGGTCGCGGCGCAAGAGAATATGCACGCCTTTCGAGGGGCGTATCCTTGGATAGGGAGGCTTGTGGTGGGTTAGTTGTTGCGACGAGGCACCGGTAGCGCAGATGACGTGTCGGGCCCGAACAGTGAAGGGTTCGTCGGACTCAAGGTCGCGACAAATGGCACCGATTACCCGCCCCCTGTTCCTGAGCAGATTCTCGACGCGGAAATAGGTGCAGATCCGGGCACCGTGGGCGGCCGCTGTTCGGGCGGTCTCGACAACATAGCGGGCATCGTCCTCCTGAGCGTCCCAGAACTGGATCGCGCCGGAATGACGATTGGTACGCAGCGAACATGCAATGCGCGCGACCTCCTCGCGAGAGAGGTGTCTGGCTTTGGGGAAGCTGCCTTTTCGCGCCAGCCAATCGTAAAGCCATACACCGGCCCCGTAATAGAACCGCTCGATCCAGCCATTGATCGGAACCAGGAACGGGATCGGCCGGACGAGGTGCGGCGCGATGACGGTCGCGAGAAGCTCACGTTCCGCAAGCGCTTCCTGAACCAGGCCGAACCGAAGCTGCTCAAGGTACCTCAAGCCGCCGTGGATCATCTTGCTGGACTTGGAGGACGTACCACTGGCGAGGTCCCCCTGTTCGAGCAGCGCGACGTTAAGTCCGCGTGTTGCCGCGTCGAGGGCAGTGCCGGCACCGGTGATCCCTCCGCCGACGACCAAAAGGTCGATCTCGGTCGTCTGGAGGTCCTGGAGGGCTCTCGCTCGGCTTTCCAGGGAAAGACTGCCTGATGCCGTGTCAGCCCGTGGCATCTGCGGACGCGCTGGGACCGGAGCGCAGGAGTTCGAAACGGAACGCGTCGGCGAGGTGGTATTCGACCGAATAGGAAATCGGCTTGTTCCCTTCGTCGAAATCGACCTGCCGCAAGAGGAGGCAAAGCGCACCTTGTGCGGTCCCGAGATGCGCTGCGATCGTAGCGTCGGCAGTTGCCGGTATCAGCTCGGCAACACCATAGCGGATCCGCACGCCACAGACGTCGGCGAGGAAGGAGTAGAACGAAGGGCCGAGAAGCGCCGGCTGGTCCGGGATCACGGCAGTCGAGACATAGTCGAACGAAACGGTCACCGGACGACCGTCGGCGGTGCGGACACGGAAGAGCTCGAAGACTTCGCTGCCGTCGGGAATGTTCAGGTGCCTGCAGACATCGGTGCTGGCGCGCAGCCTTCGCCATGCCAGCTCCGATGTCCCCGGGGTGCGCCCCGTCTCGGAGATCATCTGGTCTGCACTCTTGTTCACGTGCAGGCTGCTGACCAATTGACGGGGCTGAGCGACATAGGTGCCCGAGCCGTGTCGGCGTTGCAGGAGCCCTTCATTTTCGAGGGCAGCAAGTGCGCTGCGAAGCGAGCCTCGGCTTGCCTCAAGTTCCCGCGCGAGGTCCGGCTCTGACGGGAGTCGTTTACCCACCGGCCATTCGCCCGCCTCGATCCGCTGGCGAAGAACATCGCCGATGCGTGAGGTGGTGCTGAGGCGCGTCGGCTTGGTTTGTGTGGGACCGGCGGAAACAGACATGCCCAAAGGTTAGTCATCGGTTGGTCGGTCTGCAAGTCCCGAGAAGCTGTTTCTGGCCCGCTTGTGCGATTTTGTTTGACGTGTTGTCCGAAATGTAGTCCATCATCTGGATAGTTGTACAACAACTTTGGTGCTGAGTCGGATCATGCCGGCCACGTACCAAGAGGGAGGGGAGTCCGATGAACGAGAATGAATGGAGCGCCAGCTTCAACCAGGAAGTCAGGCAGCGTGTCGAAGCGATGGAGCGGCGGGAGCACGTGTTCCCACGCAGCTTCTCGGGCACGGACTGGGCACTTGCACTGCTTACGATCATGGTCAGTGGCGGGTTCTTGATCGCAGGCGCGGGAATGTGACGGCCCCCGGGCTGTCGGGCGGGGAGAGGACAAGATGTCTGGAAAATCAACAATTAATACAGCAATCCAGAAGGAGGCCGAGTTCGGCGTTCTTCCCGTAATGCCGGGGGAGCGGCAGTTCGGCTTCTGGGACGCGATGCTTGTCCTGAGCGGCTATGGCGTTGCGACATGGTGCTACACCCAGGGCGGGTTCATGGCATCGATGCTGAACTTCAAGCAGCTGACGGTGGCGGCATTCGCCGGGAATATCTTCGCGCTGGCCCTTTACATGCTTCCGGTCGTATTCGCCGTTCGCTACGGCATCGACATGTGGCAGTGGCTCAAGGCGGTGTTCGGAACCAAGGGAATCCGGGTGATGATCGTGTTGATCATCGTGATCAACTTCCCCTGGTTCGGCGTCAATGCGGACATCTTTGCCAGCACGACGATCAACTTGTTCCACATCTTTGGTGTCGAACTCTCGCCCGCTCTGCACAAGCCTCTGGGCCTTCTTTGCGTGGGCGTCGGAACTTGGCTGGCGATCGTCGGGCCAATCGCCATCAAGTGGGTGAACCGACTGGTGGTTCCGGCCCTGTTTGCTGTTGGCGTCATTGCCGTGATTCTTGCTTTCACTGCAGTGCCGATGGCGGATCTTTTGACCTATCAACCGGATATCAGTTCCTATCGCAGTCCGTTGGAGCCGTATGCGGCCGGGGTCGAGGCGTCTTTCGCCTTTGCCTTTTCCTGGTGTGCCAGCACCGCAATCATTCCCCGCCTCTGCCGGACCGAGTCGAACGGCTACTGGGCTACCGTAGTAGCCTACGGCGTCGTCACTCCGCTCTTCATCGTCGCGGGTGGCGCGCTGGCCATCGTCATGTTCATCCAGACCGGTACGATGGGGTCGGACCTCGCGCTTGAATTGTCGGCCGTCGGTGGTGCGCCGGTTGCGTTGATGACCTTGCTGATGGTCGCCTTCGCAAACATCGGAACGCACGGCACCGGCGCCTACATGTGGTCGGTCGTCTACAAGTCGGCCTTTCCGCGCGCCTCGTTCAACTTGCTGGTGCTGGTGCTTGGGGCCTACACCGCGCTTATCGTCCTGTGGGGTGAAATCATCACCTATTTCGGAGCGATGATCTCGGTCGCGGCCTATGTGTACGGGCCAGTCATGGGCCTTCTCTTCGTCGACTACTTCGTGATCCGGAAACAGCGGCTGAACCTGCGGGCAGCTTATGAAGTCGATTGCAACCGGGCCTACGAATACACCGGCGGCTATAACCTGATCGGCTTTGTCTGCCTGGCTGCCGGCGTGGCGGTCGGTCTGGCGGTCTTCGATCCCATCGCCTACCGCGGTCGGCTGCCCATCTTCGACTATACGACATCAAGCCTGCTCGGTTTCGCGGTCGCGGGCGCGCTCTATTGGGTGCTGCACCTCGTCCCGGCTCTGGCGAATTACTCGATCAGGGACAACGCGCCGGGCACGGGGTCTGTCCGGGTCTAGCGCCGCAAACTGGAAAGGGGTGCCCAGCAGCCCTTTCCCTTCCATGCCTCAGATACAAGGAACGCTCCGGGAATGGACGCCAAACTGATTGTCATGCTCACGTTGAACGACGTGACCGTCCCGAACGCGCGGGATGTTTTCCGGAGTTGCCGGGACCTGCCGGTGGAGTTTTGGGGTTTCAAGAACGTTGGCATCTCTGCCGAGGAAACGCGTGCGCTCTTGGCCGATATGAAGGCCGCCGGGAAAGTGACCTGCCTCGAAGTCGTAACCTATGACGAGGAGTCCTGCCTGGAGAATGCCCGTATGGCGGTGGACCTGGGCTTCGACTATCTCACGGGCACGCTCTTCTATCCGTCCGTCTCGGAATACCTCAGGGACAAGCCGATCCGGTATTTTCCATTCTTCGGCGACGTCTCCGGCAGCCCGGTCACGCTCAGAGGAACGGTCGAGGAGATCGTCGCGGATGCACGACGGCTGGTTGCGGCGAAAGCCGTCCACGGGCTGGATCTCGTAGCCTGGCGGTATGCCGATGGTGATCCAGTGGCTTTGGCGCGTTCGGTGGTCACAGGAGCGGGCACCGACGTCATAATTGCCGGAAGTATCACCAGCGAAGCCCGCATGCGCCTGGTCGCCGAGATCGGCCCGTTTGCCTTCACGATGGGAAGCGCGCTTTTCGATGCGCGGTTCGTTCCGGGCGGAGACTTTCGGGAGAACCTGAAGAAGGTCATCGGACTCATGAAGACCATCGGCGCAGACGGGTCGCCGATTTCCGCGTACGCGCCGTGAACTCGGACCGGATTCCTAGCAGGGTGGTGGCCACGGCTCCTTTGGGAGAGATGGCGCCATCGGCAGGATTCTGGAATACAAAAATGGACAAAAAGGAAAACGAAAAGCCAAAATCGGATACGTTTTTCTTGACGAGAATCGCTCTTCATGCGACCCCGTATTCGTGGTCGTCAGGTTGGGAACCGACGCCAAACTCTGCGTGTCAGCCGGCCATGTGCCAATGACGCAGCTGCGGCCGAAGTAAAGAACTGCAAACCCCTCAGGGAGGAAATCAATGAAGAAACTGCTACTCTCCGCCGCCTTCACCAGCTTCGCGCTGGCGGGTGGAATGGCCCATGCCGAATGCGGCGAGATCACTGTTTCAGCGTTCAG
>NZ_JAEULP010000049.1 GCF_016792905.1 Tabrizicola sp. | reverse complement strand
TTCACGCTGAAGTTTCTTCTTCAGAGCACGGAGAGCCTGTTCGACGTTGTTGTCGCGGACGCTGACCTGCATGTGGTTGTCACCACCTTCCTAAGCTAGAGTTGCACTGACTTGTGCAGGCCGGGCGCCTATATCAAAGGGTGTGGGGCTTGTCTACCGGGAGGAGCGCGCGATGGTCGAGGACGAGATGAAGGCGAAGGTGCTGGAGGCGGCGCTGGGGCACGTTCCTTTCGACGGCTGGTCCGAGCGCACGCTGAAGGCGGCGATTGCCGATGCCGGGGTGCCGGTGGCGCTGGCGCGGTCGCTGTTTCCGCGCGGGGGCGTCGACCTGGCGCTGCCCTATCACGCGCAGGGCGATGCCGGGATGGTGACGCGGCTGGCAGAGATGGACCTTGGCGCGCTGCGCTTCCGCGACCGGATCGCCACCGCGGTCAAAACGCGGCTGGATCTGGCTGACCGCGAGCTGGTGCGGCGGGGGACGACGCTGTTCTCGCTGCCCCAGCACGCCGCCGACGGGGCGCGGGCGATCTGGGGCACGGCGGATGCGATCTGGACGGCGCTGGGGGATACGTCGCGGGACCTGAACTGGTATACCAAGCGGGCAACGCTGTCGGCGGTCTATGGCGCGACGGTACTGTACTGGCTGGGCGATGAATCGACCGGGCGGCAGGCGACCTGGGATTTCCTGGACCGCCGGATCGAGCAGGTGATGCAGATCGAGAAGCTGAAGGCGGATTTCCGGGAAAATCCGCTGGGCAAGGCTTGGGCTGCCGGTCCCGGCAAGATATTCGAAAGCATTCGTGCCCCAAGACTGCGGGATGACCTGCCGGGCCGCCATCAGGGCTGAGACGAGCGAGAGTTGAGATGACCCTTTCCCACAGCATGCTTGCCATCGAGATTTCCTCCCCCGGTGGCCCCGATGTGCTGGTGCCGACCTCGGTGCCGGTTCCGGTGCCGGGGCATGGTCAGATCATCATCCGGGTTGCCTACGCCGGGGTGAACCGCCCCGATGCCCTGCAACGCGCCGGGGCCTATGCGCCGCCGCCTTCGGCCTCACCGCTGCCGGGGCTGGAATGCTCTGGCACGGTCGTCGAGATCGGGCCGGGGGTCACGCGCTGGCGGATCGGCGACCAGGTCTGCGCGCTCTTGCCGGGCGGGGGCTATGCGGAATATGTCGCCACGCCCGAGGCCCATGCCCTGCCGATCCCCAAGGGGATGTCGCTTCGCGATGCCGCCTGCCTGCCGGAAACCTGCTTCACCGTCTGGTCCAACGTGGTGATGCGCGGCGGCCTCAAGGGTGGCGAGCGGTTCCTGGTGCATGGCGGCACCAGCGGCATCGGGACAACGGCGATCCAGATTGCCAAGGCGCTTGGCGCGAGGGTCTTCGCCACCGCGGGGTCGGAGGAGAAATGCCAGGTCTGCCGCGACCTTGGCGCCGAGGCGGCGTTCAACTATCACAGCGCCGATTTCGTGGCGGAGATGAAGGCCGTGGGCGGGGCGAACCTGATCCTCGACATGGTCGGCGGCCCCTATATCGAACGGAACCTCAAGGCGCTCGCCGATGACGGGCGGCTGGTGCAGATCGCCTTCCTGCAAGGCGCGAAAGTCACGCTGAACCTGGCCGAAGTGATGACGCGGCGGCTGGTCGTTACCGGGTCGACCCTGCGGCCGCAGTCGGACCTTGCCAAGGCCAGGATCGCACAGGCGGTCGAGGCGAATGTCTGGCCGATGATCGAGCGTGGGGCGCTGAAGGTGGTGATGGACAGCGAGCACGCGCTGCACGATGCCCCGGCTGCGCATTGGCGTCTGGAATCCGGTGGGCATGTCGGAAAGATCGTCCTGAAGGTGAACCCGTAGGGATTTCCTTACCTTCGTGGAAGTTGTGAGCCGTTTGACGGTTTCTTCACGCGCGTCGCAAGTTAACGTCGGGTAAACCGGTTGCAGGCGGGATCGGAGTTTTCGATCCATCTCTTGGCCCGAGGATGGTTCCCCAGCCACCAACGGCACCGGTGATTTGACAAAGCACTTTCCCCAGACTTCCCCTCAGCAGTTGCTTTTCCCCAGATCCGGTCCCGCCCCCTCTCCTACCGCACCGCCTCCAGCACCGCATCCTTCAGGCGGCAATCGCGGATGACATCCGTACCGCAGCGACGGAACTCCAGGTCAGTCGTCAGGCAGATGCGGGCCTCCTGGATCAAGCCATCCGCGCAGGTGATGGTGATCTCGTCGCGCGCCAGGCCGGGGTTGGCTTCGAGAAAGGCGTCCTCGATGACGCTGGCCGGAACCTCCAGCGGATCGGAGACGTCGGCGAAGAAGTCGGGAACCTTGACGCGCCCATAGGCCTTGCGGGCGGTTCGGTAGTAGTCCGACGCTGACAGGCCCGAGCAGCGACCGTGCTTTTTCCATTCGTAGAAGGCAAGGCCCGCGCCGCCCATGATGTCGGCCATCGCCGCCGTCTCGGCACGGGTCGGATCCCGCTCGCCCGTGCGGCAGAACGAGGGCCAGCCGGTTTCATGCTGCGGCCAGAGCCCGTGCAGCACGAAGGTCAGGCCGCGCCCTTCGTCGCATTGCGGATCGTGCCGGGAATCGCCCTCCAGCGCGCACCAGGCGGCGGACCAAGAGAGCGACATGACGTAGTAGTCGAAATCGCCCGCCCGCTCGCCTTCGGCCCTTGCGGCGCCTGCCCAGCACAAAGCCGCGATGGCCAACGGGATCAGGCGCATTTCCGCTTCCCCTTCTTGCAATTCGGCCCTATATGGGCCGTGAATTCCCTGAAAACGTGGAACTCGCGGGCCCCGCCCGCCGCCGTTTTCCCGGCTCGGGGAAGCTTTGTAAAGGAGAGATCCGATGTCGAAACCGCTTATGGCCAAGGCCACTGCCGTCTGGCTGGTGGACAACACGACGCTCAGCTTCGCGCAGATCGCGGATTTCTGCGGGATGCACGAGCTGGAAGTTCAGGGCATCGCCGATGGCGACGTGGCCACCGGGGTCAAGGGGTTCGATCCGGTTGCGAACAACCAGCTTGACCCGATCGAGATCGACCGGGCGCAGGCCGATCCGCTGTACCGGATGAAGCTGAAGTTCAACGCCGCCGCCGTGGGCGAGGAAAAGCGTCGCGGGCCGCGCTATACGCCGCTGTCCAAGCGCCAGGACCGCCCGGCCGCGATCCTCTGGCTGGTGAAGTTCCACCCCGAGCTGTCGGATGGTGCGATCGGCAAGCTGGTCGGCACCACGAAGCCGACGATCCAGTCGATCCGCGAACGCACCCACTGGAACATCTCGGGCATCCAGCCCATTGATCCGGTCGCCCTGGGCCTGTGCAAGCAATCCGAGCTGGACGCCGCCGTACAGGCTGCGGCACGCAAGAAGGCTGCCGAGGGCACGGTGATGTCGGACGACGAGCGCCGGAAGCTGGTGTCGACCGAGCAGTCGCTGGGCATGGCGCCCGAGGCTCGCATGCCCTCGGGCCTTTCGGGGCTGGAGGTGTTCGGCGACGAGGAGAAGGACGAGAGCAAGCCGTCGGATTTCTCGGATGCGGACAGCTTCTTCAACCTGCCTGCCGGCAGCCACGACGACGAGGACGAGGACGAGGATCACCGTCGCTGATCCTTGGGCGGGGCCTGAGCAAGAACCCGGACGCATCGCGCGGCCGGGTTTTTCATTTGCGTCGATTGCTCACGCGAGGTCCGGAAAAGCAAAAAGCCCGCAACCGGTTACGGTCGCGGGCTTTTTGAGCGATGGTGCCCAGAAGAGGACTCGAACCTCCACGCCTTGCAGCGCTGGTACCTGAAACCAGTGCGTCTACCAATTCCGCCATCTGGGCACTGATGGGCGATGTAACGGCGCCCCTTGGCAGAGTCAACGGGCCGCGACGCAAATTTCTTGGGCCGCTTTGGCCTTGCCCGGGCAGGGCTGCGGGGATAATCATCCGCCATGTTTTCCGGTGCCGAACGGGCGCCTTGAGCGGAGTGTGCGCATGAGCAAGCTGGTCACGATCTTCGGTGGTTCGGGCTTTGTCGGCCGCTACATCGCCCGGCGCATGGCCAAGGAGGGCTGGCGGGTGCGGGTTGCCTGCCGCCGTCCGAACGAGGCGCTGTTCGTCAGGCCCTACGGGGTTCCCGGGCAGGTCGAGCCGCTGGCTTGCAACATCCGCGACGACGCCTCGGTGCGATCGATGATCCGCGGCGCGGATGCGGTGGTCAACTGCGTCGGCGTGTTGAACGGCATCGGCGCCAACACCTTCGACGCGGTGCAGGCCGAAGGTGCCGGTCGGATCGCACGTCTGGCGGCGGCTGAGGGAGTCGGGGCGCTGGTGCATGTCTCGGCCATCGGCGCGGATGCGGGGGCGGACAGCGACTATGCCCGGACCAAGGGAGCGGGTGAGGCCGCTGTGCGTGCGGCCTTCCCGGCGGCAGTGATCCTGCGGCCCTCGGTCATCTTCGGCACCGAGGATCACTTCTTCAACCGCTTCGCTTCGATGACCCGGATGGGGCCGGTCCTGCCGATCGTCGGGGCGGTGACGAAGTTCCAGCCGGTCCATGTGGATGACGTGGCGCGCGCGGCGGTCAAGGGTGTGCTGGGGCAGGCCGGAGCGGATGTCTACGAACTGGGCGGGCCGGAGGCCGACAGCCTGCGCGGGCTGATGGGGCGGATGCTGCATGTGATCCAGCGCCGTCGCGCCGTGGTCAATGTCCCGTTCTTCCTGGCGCGGATCATCGGTTTCGGCTTCGACATGGTGCAGGGCGTGACGCTGGGCCTGGTCGAGAACAAGATCCTCACCCGCGACCAGGTGAAGAACCTGCGGCATGACAATGTCGTGGCGCCGGGAGCGAAGGGTCTGGCCGATCTGGGCATCACCCCCACGGCGATGGAAGCGGTCCTGCCGGAGTATCTGTGGCGCTATCGCCCCTCGGGCCAGTATGCGGCGATCAAGGATTCGGCAAAGAACCTGAAGAAGGCGTGATGCGCGCCATGTCGCCGGCGCAGGCCAAGGGATCTGTTCGGGCCGTGGGGCTCCGCGACAGGTAGGTCATGGAAAGCCAGACACTCACCGCAGCCTTCCTGGGGCTCATTGAAGGGTTGACCGAGTTCCTGCCGGTGTCCTCGACCGGGCATTTGCTGCTGGCGGGGCATTTCCTGGGGTTCCAGTCGCAGGGCCGGACCTTCGAGGTGGTGATCCAGCTGGGGGCGATTCTGGCGTTGTTCTCTGTCTATGCCGGGCTTCTGACCCGCCTTGTCCTGCGCGCTCGGCACGAGGACGCGGCGCGCCGATCGCTGGTGTCGCTGCTTCTGGCCTTCCTGCCCGCAGTCTTCGTCGGCCTTCTGGCGCATGACTTCGTGAAGAACGTCCTGTTCGAGACCCCGAGCCTGATTGCCGTCATGCTGATCCTTGGCGGGGTCGTGCTGCTGGTGATCGACCGCATCGCGCCACGGGCCGTCTATCGCGACGCCCTGGCCCTGCCCTTCGGCAAGTCGCTGGCCATCGGGTTCTTCCAGTGCCTTGCCCTGGTGCCCGGCGTGTCGCGGTCCGGTGCGACGATCGTGGGTGCCTTGCTCCTGGGTGTGGAAAAACGCGCGGCGGCGGAGTTTTCCTTCCTGCTGTCCCTGCCGACGATGGGCGCGGCGGTGGCCTACGACCTGTTCAAGAACCGCGACGTGCTGGATTTCGGCGCGATCTGGGAAATATCCGTGGGCTTCGCCGTGGCCTTCGTGACGGCAGTCCTGGTGGTGCGCTGGGTGCTGAGTTTCATCTCGCGCAAGGGCTATGGCCTGTTCGGCTGGTGGCGAATCATCGTCGGAACGGCGGCGCTGGGGGCGCTTTTGCTGGGGTATTAGTGCGGTTTGGAACCTATACTGACCTGTTTTGACGCCGAAACGTCAGCTTTCCTGCCGCATAACGTAAAAAACCCGCAATTAGGTAAACTATACTGACTTTTCTTGTCGGCGGATCGGCTGTATCCCATCGCTCCCGGAAGTATTCGTTGGGAGACGCAGCCCATGGCCACGCAGAAGATGCTGAAATTCGTCACCGTCGGGAAGGAAATGCCCGAAAAGCGTGACGCATCCTCGCGCGCGCAGGATTTCAACGAGATTTACCGCGAGTTCGCCGACCGCAAGGCCGCCGAGCAGGCGAGCCGGTGCAGCCAGTGTGGCGTGCCCTATTGCCAGTCGCACTGCCCCTTGCACAACAACATCCCCGACTGGCTGAAGCTGACCGCCGAGGGCCGGTTGCAGGAGGCCTACGAGCTGAGCCAGGCCACCAACACCTTCCCCGAGATCTGCGGTCGCATCTGCCCGCAGGATCGCCTCTGTGAAGGCAATTGCGTCATCGAGCAATCGGGCCATGGCACCGTGACCATCGGCTCGGTGGAGAAGTATCTGACGGATACGGCGTGGGAGGAGGGCTGGGTCAGGCCGATCCGCCCGCACATGGAACGCGCGGAAAGCGTGGGCATCATCGGCGCGGGGCCGGGTGGCCTTGCTGCGGCGGATGTGCTGCGGCGGCAGGGCGTGCAGGTCACGGTCTATGACCGCTATGACCGCGCGGGGGGCCTGCTGACCTATGGCATCCCCGGCTTCAAGCTGGAGAAGGACGTGGTGGAGCGCCGCAATGGCCAGCTGGCGGACGGGGGCGTGAACTTTGTCCTGAACTGCAATGTCGGCGAGGACATCACCTTCGACGCGATCCGGGGCCAGCATGATGCGGTGCTGATCGCCACGGGTGTCTACAAGACGCGCGAGATCGAGGCGCCGGGGGTCGGGGCCAAGGGCATCGTGAAGGCGCTGGATTACCTGACGGCGTCGAACCGCAAGGGATTTGGCGACGAGGTGGCGGAGTATGACAGCGGCGAGCTGAACGCCAGCGGCAAGCGGGTGGTGGTGATCGGCGGCGGCGACACGGCGATGGACTGCGTGCGCACGGCGATCCGGCAGGGCGCGCTGTCGGTGAAGTGCCTCTACCGCCGCGACCGGGCCAACATGCCGGGCTCGCAGCGCGAAGTGGCTAATGCGGAAGAGGAAGGCGTTGAATTCGTGTGGCTTTCCGCGCCGAAAGGCTTCACCGGCGGGGTCGAGGTCGAGGGCGTGATGGTGCAGAAGATGCGCCTTGGCGCGCCAGATGCCAGTGGCCGCCAGTCGCCGGAAGTGATCGAGGGCGCCGACTATGTGGAGCCCGCCGATCTGGTGGTGCAGGCGCTGGGGTTCGAGCCGGAGGAGCTGCCGACCCTGTGGGGCGTGCCGGAGCTGAAGGTGACGCGCTGGGGCACGATCAAGGCCGATTTCCGCACGCATGAAACCAGTCTTCCGGGTGTCTATGCCGCAGGCGATATCGTGCGGGGCGCCTCGCTGGTGGTCTGGGCGATCCGCGACGGTCGCGAGGCGGCGGAGGCGATCCTGGGATATCTGAGCCAGACCGGGGCGGTGGCGGCGGAGTAGCCTTTTACCCGTCTTGAAGGCGTGTTCCTTCCGCCTCTACGTACGGTCGATGCAGGGAAAGTTAAACGTCAGGATGAGTGACCTGACTTTAGGTGAAACGGCGATGCGGAAGTTTGTGATCCTTGCCTTTCTGACTGCCCCGGCCGCCCCCGCGCTGGCCGGGACCTGGACCGCGCCCGAGGGCTGCGAGGTGTTCATGACCGTGCAGTCCAAGGGCTGCCGGGTGTCGCATTACTACCGCTGCGAGGCGGACAATCCGGGCGACCAGTGGCGGGTGGACCTCGATCAGGAGGGGCCGTTCTTCTATTCGAAGATCGACGCCGAAGGGCAGTGGGTCGAAAGCTATGACCCGATCAAACAGACGCTCGACCCCTCGCCCGCCGACCCGGCCAGCTACAGCGAGCTGATCGCCGAGGGGGTGGACACCTGGAGCTTTGGCCTGTCGAAAGCCGACGGCACCGGCAGCCGTGCCGAGGGGTATGACCGGCTCACCGGGCAGAGTTTCGTCATCGACGGGATCACCCTGCAACAGACCGAGGTCGACTTCACCGAATACGACCTGTCGGGCAACGTGCTGCGCCGATCGAAGGGCAATGAATATGTGAACCCCGACTGGCGACTGTTCTTCGCCGGGCCGGGCGAGACCGACCTGGGCGATGGCCAGTGGCTGCCGATCGACGGCTCGCCCATGCAGTTCGTCTTTCCGGGGGAGGAGGGGTTTCTCTCCAGCCAGCCGCTGTTCGACTGCGATGCCCTGACGGCGGAGTTGCCGCAGTCCCTGTGGAGGGCGCGGTATGAGCCCTGAGCGGCCCGAAATTGAAAGAGCAGGCGGCTGCCTTTGCGGCGCAGTGCGGTTCAGGGCGCGACTGACGGGCACGAACTTCGGCGCCTGCCATTGTCCGATGTGCCGGAAATGGACCGGCTCGGCTCTCTTGGGGATGACGGTGCCTGAGGGAAACGTGGAATGGACCGGGCTTGACCATGTCGCCAGACGGCAGTCGTCGGCTTGGGGCGAACGGGCCTGGTGCCGGGAGTGCGGCTCTCCGGTCTGGTTCCGGGTGACGGTCGACAGCCCCTATGCCGGGACCATCGAACTGCTGGTCGGCACCTTCGACAATGCGAACGGGCTGACCATGACGAATGAGATCTACATCGACTTCAAGCCCGACAGCTATGCCTTTGCCGGTGAAGGGCGGAAGGTTCTTACCCGGGCGGATTGCGTCGCGCGCTTTCCGCTCCTGGCGAGCGGGTGAGCCGATGGTGACGCCCGAATCCTATCTGGAGGAACCGCCGCTCTACCTCGACTACCTGCCGGGGACGAGCGACATTCTGGTTCTGGCATTCAGCGGGGTCGGTGACCGGAGCAAACCGGTTCCGATGCCCGAGGGAACGGTGCTGACCGGCTGGGACGGCGTGAACCATGTGCTGTTTGTCCGCGACGCCAGTCGAAGCTGGATGAACGCCCCGGGGATGGCCGAACGCCTGCAGGCGGCGGTGGCGCGGCTGGTCGAAACGATCCGGCCCCGCCGGATCGTCGCGTTCGGCAACTCGATGGGCGGCACTGCGGCGCTGATCTTTGCCACGCTCTGCCGACTGGATGCGGTGCTGGCAATCGTGCCGCAGTACTCGGTGAAACCGGACATCGTGCCGGAGGAACGGCGCTGGCGGCATTTCAGCAGCACGATCGGGGACTGGCGGTTTCCGTCGGTGCCTGATCTGTCTGCGCTGGCCAACGTGATGATCCTGCACGGCGGCGACGCCTACGAGATGATCCATGCCCGCCGGTTCCGCGCCGGGCCCGCGACCGATCACTACGTGTTGCCGCAGTACGGGCACATGCTGGCGAAGGTTTTGAAGAACAAGAAGATCCTGCGCCCGCTGATGGTGCAGATGATCAACGGAAACCAGAACGAGGCCCGGGCCGTGGTGGAAGCCGCGGGGGGCCTGCGCTTCGCCGAATTCTGGCAGCAACGCAAGAATGCCAAGAGAGAGAGACAGAGAAATGCAGCAGCAGTTTGATGACGCCTGGGTGAAGGCCGAGGAAGAAAAGCGCGCCTGGCTGGATGCGAATGGTCTCTACAAGGCCGAGGACGAGCATTCGTCCTGCGGGGTGGGGCTGGTAGTCTCGATCAGCGGCAAGCCCAGCCGCAAGGTGGTGGAGAACGGCATCAACGCGCTGAAGGCGGTCTGGCACCGGGGGGCGGTCGACGCCGATGGCAAGACCGGCGACGGGGCGGGGATCCATGTGCAGATCCCGGTCAAGTTCTTCTACGACCAGGTGCGCCGGACGGGGCATGAGCCCGATGCGAAGAAGCTGATCGCCGTGGGCCAGGTCTTCCTGCCGCGCACGGATTTCGGCGCGCAGGAACGCTGCCGGACCATCGTGGAGACGGAAGTCCTGCGGATGGGGCATTACATCTACGGCTGGCGGCATGTGCCGGTGGATGTCTCGGTCCTGGGCGACAAGGCGAATGCGACCCGGCCGGAGATCGAGCAGATCCTGATCCGCTGCGATCGGCCCGTGGACCAGGAGCAGTTCGAGCGCGAGCTGTACATCATCCGGCGGCGGATCGAGAAGGCGGCGACGGCGGCGGGCATCCAGGGGATGTACCTGTGTTCCCTTTCCTGCCGGTCGATCATCTACAAGGGGATGATGCTGGCCGAGCAGGTTTCGACCTTCTACCCCGACCTGATGGACGAACGCTTCGAGAGCGCCTTCGCGATCTACCACCAGCGCTATTCGACGAACACCTTCCCGCAATGGTGGCTGGCGCAGCCGTTCCGGATGCTGGCCCACAACGGCGAGATCAACACGCTGAAGGGCAACGTCAACTGGATGAAGTCCCACGAAATCCGCATGGCGTCGAACAACTTCGGCGAGGCGGCCGAGGACATCAAGCCGATCATTCCGGGCGGCACGTCTGACAGTGGCGCGCTGGACGCGGTGTTCGAGGTGCTGGTGCGGTCGGGGCGCAACGCTCCGATGGCCAAGACCATGCTGGTGCCGGAAGCCTGGTCAAAGCAGACGGTGAACATGCCCAAGGCCTGGGCCGACATGTATTCCTACTGCAACTCGGTGATTGAGCCCTGGGATGGTCCGGCGGCTTTGGCGATGACCGACGGCCGCTGGGTCTGCGGCGGGCTTGACCGCAACGGGCTGCGGCCGATGCGCTATGTGGTGACGGGCGACGGGATGCTGATTGCCGGGTCGGAAGCCGGGATGGTGCCGGTCGATGAATCGACGATCCGCGAAAAGGGCGCGCTGGGGCCTGGGCAGATGATTGCCGTCGATATGGCCGAGGGCAGGCTTTACCACGACACCGAGATGAAGAACAAACTGGCGACCTCGCAGCCCTACAGCGAGTGGGTCGGCAAGATCGTCGACCTGAACGGCCTGTTGCGCGATATCCCCGAGACGCAGACCTTTACCGGCGGCGAGCTGCGCAAGCGGCAGATCGCGGCGGGGTTCACGCTGGAGGAGCTGGAGCAGGTCCTGGCGCCGATGGCCGAGGACGGCAAGGAAATGGTCGCGAGCATGGGCGATGACACGCCGCCCGCGGTGCTGTCTTCGGTCTACCGGCCGCTGTCGCATTACTTCCGGCAGAACTTCAGCCAGGTGACGAACCCGCCCATCGACTCGCTTCGCGAAGGGCGCGTCATGTCCTTGAAGACGCGGTTCGGCAACCTGCGCAACGTCTTGGACGAGAACAACTCGCAGACCGAAATCCTGGTGCTGGAAAGCCCCTTCGTCGCCACCACCGAGTTCGGGGTGATGGTGGAACGCTTCGGCGACCAGGTGGCCTTCATCGACTGCACCTTCCCGGTCAGCGAGGGGCTGGATGACTTGGCGCAAGGGCTGGAGCGGATCCGGGCGGAAGCCGAGGATGCCGTGCGGTCGGGCGCCGGGCAGCTGGTGCTGACGGATGAGCATCAAGGGGCGGAGAAGGTGGGGATGCCGATGATCCTTGCCACCTCCGCCGTGCATAGCTGGCTGACGCGCAAGGGCTTGCGGACCTTCTGTTCGATCAACGTGCGCTCGGCGGAATGTATCGACCCGCATTACTTTGCCGTCCTGATCGGGTCGGGGGCGACGACGGTGAACCCCTATCTGGCGCAGGATTCCATCGCCGACCGGATCGACCGGGGGCTGCTGGATGGCTCGCTGACCGACGCGATGCGGCAGTATCGCGATGCCATCGACGCCGGTCTGCTGAAGATCATGTCGAAGATGGGGATCTCGGTGATCTCCTCCTATCGCGGGGGCCTGAACTTCGAGGCGGTGGGTCTGTCCCGCGCCATGGTGGCCGAGTATTTCCCGGGCATGCAGTCGCGCATTTCGGGCATCGGCCTGACCGGGGTGGAGCAGAAGCTGGAGGAGGTCCACCGCAAGGGCTGGCTTGGCGGCGCGGATGTGCTGCCCATCGGCGGCTTCTACAAGGCGCGGCGGTCGGGCGAGAAGCACGCCTGGGAAGCGCAGACGATGCACATGCTGCAATCGGCCTGTGACCGGGCGTCTTATGACGTGTGGAAGCAGTATTCCGCGGCGATGCGGGCGAACCCGCCGATCCATCTGCGCGACCTGTTGGACATCAAGGCCTTGGGCAAGCCGGTGCCGATTGAGGAGGTGGAAAGCATCACCTCGATCCGCAAGCGGTTTGTGACGCCGGGCATGTCGCTGGGGGCACTGTCGCCCGAGGCGCACAAGACGCTGAACGTGGCGATGAACCGGATCGGTGCGAAGTCGGACTCGGGCGAGGGCGGCGAGGACCCGGCGCATTTCACGCCGGAGCCGAACGGGGACAATCCGTCCGCCAAGATCAAGCAGGTGGCCTCGGGCCGCTTCGGCGTGACGGCGGAATATCTGAACGCCTGCGAGGAGCTGGAGATCAAGGTCGCGCAGGGGGCGAAACCCGGTGAGGGCGGCCAGTTGCCGGGGATGAAGGTCACGGCGCTGATCGCACGGTTGCGGCATTCGACGCCGGGGGTGACGCTGATCTCGCCGCCGCCGCACCATGACATCTATTCGATCGAGGACCTGGCGCAGCTGATCTATGACCTGAAGCAGATCAACCCGCGCGCCAAGGTGACGGTGAAGCTGGTGTCGTCCTCGGGTGTGGGCACGATTGCGGCGGGCGTGGCGAAGGCCAAGGCCGATGTCATCCTGATTTCGGGCCACAACGGCGGGACGGGGGCGTCCCCGGCGACCAGCATCAAATATGCGGGCCTGCCGTGGGAGATGGGCCTGACCGAGGCGCATCAGGTTCTGGCGATGAACAACCTGCGTGAGCGGGTGACCTTGCGCACCGATGGGGGCCTGCGCACGGGCCGGGATATCGTCATGGCGGCGATGATGGGGGCCGAGGAATACGGCATCGGGACAGCGGCGCTGATCGCGATGGGCTGCATCATGGTGCGGCAGTGCCAGTCGAATACCTGCCCTGTCGGCGTCTGCACGCAGGACGAACGGCTGCGGGCGAAGTTCACTGGCAGCGCGGACAAGGTGGTGAACCTGATCACCTTCTACGCGCAGGAAGTGCGGGAAATCCTCGCCTCCATCGGTGCGCGGTCGATTGACGAGATCATCGGGCGGGCGGACCTTCTGACGCAGGTCTCGCGTGGGGCGGCGAACCTCGACGACCTTGACCTGAACCCGATGCTGATCAGCGTCGATGGGGCGCGGTCGATCACCTATGACCGGACCAAGCCGCGCAATGCGGTGCCGGACACCCTGGACGCCGACATCATCAAGGACGGGCATCGCTTCTTCGAGGATGGCGAGAAGATGCAGCTCTCCTATGCCGTGCGGAACACGCTGCGGACCATCGGCACGCGGGCCAGCAGTCACATCGTCAAGAAGTTCGGGATGCGGAACGCGTTGCAGCCCGACCATCTGACGGTGAAGTTGACCGGGTCGTGTGGGCAGTCGCTGGGGGCGTTCTCGGTGCGAGGCCTCAAGCTGGAAGTGCAGGGCGACGCCAACGACTATGTCGGCAAGGGCCTTTCGGGTGGCACCATCACCGTGCGGCCGCTGATGTCCTCGCCGCTGAAGGCCGAGGAAAACACGATCATCGGCAACACGGTGCTGTACGGGGCGACGGACGGGTTCCTGTTCGCCTCCGGTCGAGCCGGGGAGCGGTTCGGGGTGCGCAACTCGGGTGCCAGCGTGGTGGTCGAGGGCTGCGGCTCGAACGGCTGCGAGTACATGACCGGCGGGGTCGCGGTGATCCTGGGACGGATCGGCGCGAACTTCGGGGCGGGGATGACCGGCGGGATGGGGTATGTCTACGATCCCGAGGGCGTGGCCGAAGACTTCATGAACCTCGAGTCGATCCTGACCTGCGCCGTGGGCCATCCGCATTGGGAGATGCAGCTGAAAGGCCTGATCGCCCGGCATCTGGAGGAGACGGGAAGCCGTATCGCGGAACGCATCCTGACGAACTGGGACCGCGAGCGGCTGAACTTCCTGCAGGTCTGCCCGAAGGAAATGATCGACCGGCTGCCCTATCCGCTGTCGGACGAGGTGGCGAAGGTTCCGGCGGAGTGATCAAGCGCCCCGGACTTGGGCCGGGGTGTTTGCGTAGGGTGGGTGCCAACCCACCTTGCGCGGCGGTGGGTTGGCACCCGCCCTACGCAACTTGGTCGAAGATTAATCCTCGGACGACCGCGCCCAGAGGTTGATCGCCTTCTCCTCGGAAATCGCGTCGATCCGGGACAGTTCTTCCGCGGTGAAGTCGAGGTTCTGCAGCGCGCCGACGCAGTCCACCACCTGCTCGGCCTTCGACGCCCCGATGAGCGCGCTGGTGATCCCGCCGTTCCGCAGGACCCAGGCCAGCGCCATCTGGGCGAGGGTCTGGCCCCGGGAGGCGGCCATGTCGTTCAGCTTCCGCACCGACCCAAGCGCCTTTTCCACCACCGAAGGGTGCAGCGACTTGTCCTGCGCCGCCCGGCTGCCCGCCGGGATGCCGTTCAGGTACTTGTTGGTGAGTATCCCCTGCGCCAGCGGCACGAAGGCGATGGAGCCCACCCCCAATTCGGTCAGGGTGTCCTTCAGCCCGTCGGTTTCGACCCAGCGGTTCAGAATGTTGTAGCTGGGCTGGTGGATCAGGAGCGGCGTGCCGAGGTCCTTCAGGATCGCCACCGCCTCGCGCGTGCGCTGGCTGTTGTAGCTGGAGATGCCGATGTACTGGGCGCGACCCGACCGGACGATGTGGTCGAGCGCGCCCATGGTTTCTTCCAGGGGCGTGTCGGGGTCGAAGCGGTGGGAATAGAAGATGTCGACATAGTCGAGACCCATCCGCTTCAGCGACTGGTCGCAGGAGGCGATGACGTATTTCCGGCTGCCCCATTCGCCATAGGGGCCGTCCCACATCTCGTAGCCGGCCTTGGAGGAGATGATCAGCTCGTCGCGCAGGGAGCGGAAGTCGGTCCTAAGGAGTTCCCCGAAGGCCTCCTCGGCGCTGCCGGGCGGGGGGCCGTAGTTGTTGGCGAGGTCGAAATGGGTGATGCCGAGGTCGAAGGCGGTGCGGCAGATCGCCTGTTTGGTGGCGTGTGGGGTGTCGTGGCCGAAGTTGTGCCAGAGGCCGAGGCTGATCGCGGGCAGCTTCAGGCCGGACTTGCCGCAGCGGTTGTAGATCATCCGCTGGTAGCGGTCGGCGGCGGGGGCGTAGGTCATGGGGATCCTCCTGTTGGCGCTATCATGCGCCGGGGCTCGGGCGGCTTCAAGTTGCGCCGCGCCGTAATCCGGGGGATGGTGGAGGCATGAGGCAGCTTCGGCAGGTCTGGGAATTTGTGGTTGCGGTCTGGCTGCGGGTCGGTGACGGGCATTTTGGCCTGATTGCCGCCGGGGTCGCCTTCTTCGCGATGTTCGCGGTGTTTCCGGGGCTGGCCGCCGCCGTGGCGGTCTGGGGCATGTTTGCCGATCCGGGCGTGATCGCGGGCTATCTGACGGTCGCCGAGCGTTTCCTGCCGCCCGAGGCGCGGACGCTGATCCACGATCAGGTGATGGGTCTGATCACCGCCCCGCGCTCGGCGCTGCAATGGACGACGGTGCTGTCTCTGCTGATCGCGCTCTACTCCGCGCGGGCCGGGGTTTCGGCGCTGGTGCAGGGGCTGGACGTCGTGCATCGCTCGCGGCCCCGAGGTTGGGTGAAGGGCTGGGCGGTGGACTTCGTCCTGACCGGCGCGCTGATCGGGGCACTGTTCGTGGCGCTGGTGACGGTGGTGGTGGTGCCGATCCTTCTGTCCTACGTCCAGTTCGGCACCTTCGAGGCTTGGTTGACCAAGGTCCTGCCCTGGGGGGCGATGTTCCTTCTGGTCGTCACCTGCCTGTCGATCCTCTACCGCTTCGGTCCGAACGTTCCGGGCGGGTTCCGGTCGCCCTGGATCACGGTGGGCGTGCTGGTCGCGGCGCTGGCCTGGGCGGGGGTGTCGATCGGGTTCTCGATCTACCTGGCGAACTTCAACAGCTACAACGCGATCTACGGCTCGATCGGGGCGGTGATCATCCTGATGATGTGGCTTTACCTCAGCGTCTGGGCCGTGCTTCTGGGCGGGGCGATCAACGCCGAACTGGACGCGCGGATGCAGGGCTGGCGGGCCGCTCGCCGCTGACGTCGTCCCTCCCCGCCGCGATCCTGCGACGAGGAAACGCCGTCGAACGGGGCGCGGTCAGAAATGCGCGTCGGGCTGGCCGCAGAACGGATCGACCGGGTTCGTGCCCAGGAACGGGGCGCGGCCAAGCAGGCAGTCCAGCGTCGCGCGCTGCATCGTGTCCATCGTGGCATAGGCGTTGACCACGCAGGGCAGGCGCGGTGCGTCGTAGAGGTAGTAGGGATAGCCGAAGGAAATGAGCGCTGTCGGCACCTCGTGCCAGGGCCGGATCATCGCGCCGAACATGCCGCCGGTCAGGCGGTTCCAGTCGAGGAAGATACGGCCCCGGGTCAGCAGGGTTTCCTCGGCCATCACATAGAGCACCAGGTCGAAGGCGCGCGGGTCGGGGCGGGCGACGGGGTCGTAGAGCGTGACATCGAAGCCCTCGGCGCGCAGGAGATCGGGGAAGATCATCGGCATGCCTTCGCCGTGCAGTGGCGTGACGATTCCGGTGGAGTAGACCAGCACCCTGCGATGCCGGTCGCGCGACAGGGGTAGCAAGCCCTGCACATCCTTCACCAGCGTCGGCGCGCGGGCGGTGATGGTGCGGGCGATTGCCGTGCTCTCGGGGGTCGCAAGCTTCGTTCGGTCCGATGGCGCCTTGCCGTCGCGATGCAGGCCCAGTGCAGCCTTCAGGCCCAGAATGCGCACCATCGCTTCGTCCAGCCGCTCCGGCGTCAGCCGACCATCATTGAGCGCCCGGTCAATGCGGGCGATGTCGGCCTCGGGCTCGTCCGAAAACAGGATGATGTCGCAACCGGAGGAGACGAGTTCGGGCAGGGTCACGTCCCGATGCGCCCAGGCGCCCAGGCCCGCCATCGGCGTCGCGTCCGAGACGATCAGCCCGTTGAAGCCCAGCTCGTCCCGCAACAGCGTCCGGTTCAGAAGCGCCGAAGTGGACGCCGGGCGATAGGCCTCGATCCTGGCATCCGGGTCATGCGCCAGCACATAGGCCGGAAAGGCGATATGGGCGGACATGACCGACATCACGCCCGCGTCGATTGCCGCGCGATACAGAGCGCCATGAGTGGCCCGCCAGTCCTCGACCGACAGCGGGATATGCGTGGTGACAAGATGCTGGTCGCGGTCGTCGTGCCCTTCGCCGGGCCAGTGCTTGACGGTCGCCGCCACGCCATTCGCCTGCAGGCTGCGGATATGGGCAAGGGCATGGTTGCGGATACGTTCGGGGTCGGAGCCGAGGCCCCGGGTTGCCACGATGGGCGAACGGAAGAGCGCGTTGATGTCGATGACCGGGGTGAAGGACCAGTTGATCCCCGCCGCCCGCGCCTCGATTGCCATGATGTCGGCGATCGCGGTCGAGGCATGCACATCGTCCACCGCCGCAAGGGCCAGCGGGTTCGGCACCTCGGTCCCGAAGGACGGGCTCATCCGGCTGCCCTCCAGATCGGAGCTGACGAGGTAGGGGATGGTAGCCGCCCCGCGCAGCGCATCGAGCGTGTCCAGCTCTCCAGTCGCATCGGGGCCGAAGAACTTGGTGATCCCGGCCGGGGCAAGGGCCGTGATCCGCTCTACCACCTCCGGCCCGGTGCCGAAGCAGATGTGGACGAAGAGCTGGCGCACCTTTTCCGCCCGGTCCATGTCGGCGAGCGTGGTCCGCACCCAGTCGCGCGCCGCGGCGTCCAGATTGAAGGGGTTGGCAGAGAGGATGCGGTCGATCTGGTCCATCTACGGCCCCTATTGAGCGGCAATGTCGCGGCTGGCCGGGGACAGGATCGCCTCGGTCACTTCCGAAAGCGCCAGCGCGGCGGCGCCATGCGCCCAGAGCAGGTCGCCCCAGGCATGGATCTCGATCGGCGGGCGCGGGCGGCCGGAGTCGATGGCCAGGTTGTCCATCTCGGACAGGGTCTCGGCGGCGTAGAGATAGTCGTAACGCATCCGCTCGCCCGACAGGATGATCAGCGAGGGGTCGAACAGGTTGACCACATTCGATAACCCCACCGCAAGATAGCGCCCGGCGCGGCGGAAGATCGATTTCGCGGTCGCGTTCCCCGCCTTGGCATGGTCGTAGAGGCTTTCGAGAAGAACGTTGATCGGCTGGCTTTCCTTGTGGCCCCAGTTCAAGGCCGTCGTCGCCTCGCGCGCCAGGGCATAGTCGGCGACATAGGCCTCGAGGCAGCCGCGTTGGCCGCAGCGGCAGAGCGCGCCGTCAAGTTGCACCTTGGTGTGGCCGAGCTCCATCCCCAGCCGCTGCGCGCCGCGATAGATGCGGTGGTTCATGACAAAGCCCATGCCGACGCCATGCTCGATGGTGACGACGGCAAAGTCCGACAGACTGCGACCGGCGCCGAACCACAGTTCCGCCAGCGCGACAAGGTTGGCGTCGTTGTCGACATAGACCGGAAGGCCAAGCTGGGCAGTGGCCGCCGCGGCAATCGGGACCGAGCGCTGGGCCAGGATCGACGACCAGAACACCATGCCCTCGGAGCAGTCGACAAAGCCGGGCAGACCGATGCCGATGGCCGAAAGCTCGCTGCGACCGACCCCCGCCTTCGCACAGACGCGGTCAAGGAGCGTCTCGATCGCCTCCAGGATTTCGGGCAGGGACATCGGTCCGGGGCGGCGGGGAATGGCATCGTCGGCGATCAGCCTACCGGCGAAGTCGACGATCACCGCGGTATGTTCGCGGTCCGAAAGCTTCATCCCCGCAACCCGGTGCGCCTGCGCCCGCACCCCGAGCGCGACGGCAGGGCGGCCGCGACCGGCCTCGTTGTCGCGCGGGGCGGCGACCTCTTCTATCAGCCCGGTGTCGATCAGTTCAGAGGAAATCGTCGTGACCGAGGCCGGGCTGACTCCAAGGTCCTTTGCCAGCTGCACCCGGGGAATCAGCCCGGCGGCACGGACAAGTTCGAACACCTGCTGCCGCAAGGGACGCTGGCTTTCCGTCAGCGGTGGAATCAGCGGACCAACGCCCTTGCGCCCTTCCACGATGGCGGACCGAGTCGCCTTCGCACGCATTTGTTCGCCCCTCAAAGCAAAGATGGCCCGTCCTGCCCGGCTGCGCCGCACTTTCGCCGCAATCCGGCCAGATTTTCGCCAAGACCGCCGATTCTCCAACTTTGAACGGTATAATTATTTTGACAACTGAAATTGTTGCGGCACCCGACGTCGCGGCACCATTCGTTTGCACATGCAGAAATCGGCGCGACCCGACCAGCGCCGGGGCCGACAGGACCATTCTCGGGCCACCATGCCGTGCTTCGTGTTCCCGAGGGCTTTTCCCGCAGCGGGTTTCACTTTTATATTTTGACAACTGAAATTATTCGCGGCATCTTCCGGCTCGTTCCGTCGAATCTGAGTGACCTGCGTTGCATGGATGAGGGGTCGGATTGCGCGTGCTGCATGAAACATTGCAACAAACAAAAATTGACAACTTGCCGTGAATTGCGTCAGATCACTGCGGGCGATGGTCGCCAGGCCGGCAGGAGAGCCGGTGATTCCCAGGGAGGATCAAGAATGAAGAAATCACTGTTGCTCGCGTCCGTCGCGGTTGCGGGCCTGACCTCGGCAGCCTCGGCCGCCGATCTGAAGGTTTGCGTGTCCTGGTCGAACTTCCGCGAAGAACGCTGGAAGACCGACGAAGCGGCGATCAAGGGCGCGCTGGACGCTGCCGGGGCCGAATATATCTCGGCTGACGCGCAGACCTCGGCCTCGAAGCAGCTTGCGGACATCGAGGGCATGATCACCCAGGGCTGCTCGGCGCTGATCATCCTGGCGCAGGACAGCGCGTCCATCGGGCCGGCGCTGGATGCCGCCGCCGATGCGGGCGTGCCGGTTGTCGGCTACGACCGCATGATCGACGACCCGCGCGCCTTCTACCTGACCTTCGACAACGTCGAAGTGGGCCGGATGCAGGCCGCCGAAGTGCTGAAGGTGATGCCGAAGGGCCGCTACGTCATGATCAAGGGCTCGCCGGTCGACCCGAACGCCGACTTCCTGCGCGGCGGCCAGCAAGAGGTGCTGCAAGCCGCCATCGACGCCGGTGACATCACCATCGTCGGCGAGGCCTATACCGACGACTGGCAGCCTGCCAACGCGCAGAAGAACATGGAGCAGATCCTGACCGAGACCGACAACGGCGTTGATGCCGTGGTCGCCTCGAACGACGGCACCGCCGGTGGCGTGGTCGCTGCGCTGACCGCACAGGGCATGGCCGGGATCCCGGTCTCGGGCCAGGACGGCGACATGGCGGCGCTGAACCGCGTGGCGCTTGGCACGCAGACGGTGTCGGTCTGGAAGGACAGCCGGGCCCTTGGCAAGGCGGCGGGCGAGATCGCCGTGGCTCTGGCCTCGGGGACCGCGATGGCCGACGTTCCCGGCGCCGCGGTCTTCAAGTCGCCGGGCGGCAAGGACCTGACCTCGGTCCTGCTGAAGCCGGTTCCGATCACCAAGGACAACCTGAACGTCGTCCTGGATGCGGGCTGGATCACCAAGGACGTGCTCTGCGCCGGTGTCTCGGGCGTCGCCGTCTGCGAATGATCTGAAAGCGAAAGTCGCCCCGGGCCGAATGCGGGCCGGGGCGATTTCGTCGGGGGAAGGGCGCCGAAAGGCGACCCGCGAGGGAGGAATTCACATGACCGATCAGGGGCTTTCCGCCCAGGGCGCCGGGCCGCGCCGCAGCGTGATCGACACGCTGGAAATCGACGTGCGGTTGCTTGGCATGCTGATGGCCTTTGCGGCTGTCGCGCTGGTCTTCACGATCTGGACCGGGGGCACCTTCGTCGGCCCGCGCAACGTGTTCAACATCGCGGTGCAGACCGTGCCGGTGGCGATCATGGCCTGCGGCATGGTCTTCGTGATCGTGGCGCGGCATATCGACCTTTCCGTCGGCTCGATGCTGGCCATGTGTTCCGCCGTCATGGCGATGAGCCAGGCGCAATGGCTGCCCGCTCTGTTCGGGCTTGAATACGGCAACCCGGCGATCCTGGTGGCGACGATCCTGATCGGCCTGGTCACCGGAACGCTGATCGGCTCGCTGACCGGTTGGCTGGTCGGCTACCAGCGCATTCCATCCTTCATCGTGACGCTGGGCGGACTTCTGATCTGGCGCAATCTCAACTGGTTCACCACCAACGGCCAGTCGGTCGCGCTGACCGACCCCAATCTCCTGATGTTCGGCGGCACCGAGGGCGTGCTTGGCGCGACCGCGAGCTGGGTCGTGGGCCTGATCGCCTCGGCTGTCGCGGTCTGGGTGATCGCCTCGGCGCGGCGCACGAAGCAGGGCCACGGTTTCATGGTCAAGCCACTCTGGGCCGAAACGGTGATGGCGGGCCTGATCGTCGGCGCGATCCTGTTCTTCGTCGGCTGGCTGAGCCGCTATCCGATCCCCGAAGCCAAGCTCAAGCGACTGTTCGAGGCGCGGGGCGAGGTGATGCCGGAGGGCTATACCGCGATGCACGGGCTGCCGATATCGGTCCTGATCCTGATCCTGGTTGCCGTGGTGATGACGGTCGTGGCGAAGAAGACCACCTTCGGGCGCTATATCTTCGCGATGGGCGGCAACCCGGATGCGGCGGAACTGTCGGGGATCAATACCCGCCTGCTGACCGTCAAGATCTTTGCCCTGATGGGATTTCTGTGCGCGATTGCCGGACTTGTGGCGCAGGCGCGGCTGCAAAGCCACGGCAACGATCTGGGCGACAAGTGGGAACTGTGGGTGATCGCGGCCACCGTCATCGGCGGCACGGCCCTGGCCGGGGGCGTCGGCACGATCTACGGCGCGGTCCTGGGTGCGCTGATCATGCAGTCCTTGCAATCGGGGATGGCGATGGTCGGGGTCGACACGCCGTTCCAGAACATCATCGTGGGCCTGGTGCTGGTCATCGCCGTCTGGGTCGACATCCTGTATCGCAAACGCCTGGGGCTGACCAAATGAACCAGACCGCACGCACCCCCCTTGTCGAGATGCGCGACATCTCGATCTCGTTCGGCGGGATCAAGGCCGTCGACCACGTCTCGATCGACCTGCACCCGGGCGAGGTCGTCGGCCTTCTGGGCCACAACGGCGCTGGGAAATCGACGCTGATCAAGTGCCTCTCGGGCGCCTATCAGAAGGACGCCGGCCAGATCCTGATCAACGGCGAGGAAGTCACGATCAACAACCCGCGCGACGCCCGCGCGCAGAACATCGAGACGATCTACCAGACGCTTGCGCTGGCGGACAACCTGGATGCGGCCTCGAACCTGTTCCTCGGGCGCGAGCTGAGGCGGAGCGGGCTTGTCGACGACGCGAAGATGGAGGCCGAGACGCGGAAGATCATGGGTCGGCTGAACCCCAACTTCCGCAAGTTCAACGTGCCGGTGTCGGCGCTTTCCGGCGGGCAGCGCCAGTCGGTCGCCATTGCGCGGGCGGTGTATTTCAACGCCAAGATCCTGATCATGGACGAACCCACCGCAGCCCTTGGCCCGCATGAGACGCAGATGGTGGCCGAACTGATCCAGGAGCTGAAGGCGCAGGGGCTGGGCATCTTCCTGATCGAGCATGACATCCACAACGTCATGAAGCTGTGCGACCGGGCGAGCGTGATGAAGAACGGCCAGCTTGTCGGCACCGTCAACGTCAAGGATGTCACCGACGACGACATCCTGGGCATGATCATCCTGGGCAAGAAACCCGCGCATCTGGCGGCGTGATGTATATCGGGCTGGATCTCGGCACCTCCGGGCTCAAAGGGGTTCTGATCGGCGAGGACCAGACGGTCCTTGCCGAAGCTACCGCGCCCCTGACCGTGCAGCGCCCGGCCGAGGGCTGGAGCGAGCAGGCGCCGTCCGACTGGATCCATGCCGCCGAGACGGTGTTCGACCGGCTGGCGGCGCTGAAGCCTCTGGCCGAGGTGCGGGGGATCGGGCTTTCCGGCCACATGCATGGCGCGACGCTGCTGGATGCCCGGGACGAGGTGCTGCGCCCCTGCATCCTGTGGAACGACACCCGCAGCCACGAGGAAGCGGCCGAACTGGACGGCGACCCGATGTTCCGCCGCCTGACCGGCAACATCGTCTTTCCGGGCTTCACCGCGCCCAAGCTTCTTTGGGTCGCGCGGCACGAACCGGCAATCCGCGACCGGGTGGCGAAGGTCCTGTTGCCGAAGGATTACCTGCGGCTCTGGTTGACCGGAGAGCATGTCGGCGAGATGTCGGATGCCGCGGGGACCTCGTGGCTGGACACCGGCAAGCGCGACTGGTCGGACGAGTTGCTGCGCGCCACCGGCATGGACCGCGGCCAGATGCCGAGCCTGGTGGAGGGCTCCGAGGTTTCGGGCTATCTGCGCGAGGCGCTGGCAACCCGCTGGGGCCTGCCCAAGGGCGTGGTCGTGGCGGGCGGGGGCGGCGACAATGCGGCCTCGGGCGTTGGCGTCGGTGTCGTGCGGGCGGGCGAGGCCTTCGTCAGCCTTGGCACCAGCGGGGTGCTGTTTGCCGCCAACGACGGCTACCAGCCCGACCCGGACACCGCCGTCCACACCTTCTGCCATGCCCTGCCGGATACCTGGCACCAGATGGGCGTGATCCTGGCCGCAACCGATGCGCTAAACTGGTATGCCAGCCTTGTCGGAGCCGATGCCGCCCGGCTGACAGGGGAGCTTGGCGACCTGCAAGCCCCCGGCAAGACCCTGTTCCTGCCTTATCTGGGCGGCGAGCGGACGCCGTTGAACTCGGCTTCGGTGCGGGGCGCCTTCACGGGCCTGGAACATGCGACCGACCGCAAGGCCGCCACCCGCGCCGTGCTGGAGGGCGTGACCTATGCCATCCGCGACAGCCGCGATGCGCTGGCCGCCACCGGCACGACACTGGTGAACCTCCTTGCGGTCGGCGGCGGCACCCGGTCGGACTACTGGCTGCGGCTCATCGCTACGGCGCTGGACTGCCCGGTGCAGCTGCCGGTCGCCGGTGACTTCGGCGGCGCCTTCGGGGCCGCGCGGCTGGCGCTGATGGCCGCGACCGGCGCGGGCGCCGAGATCGCCACCCTGCCGCCCATCGCCCGGGTGATCGAACCCGATCCCTCGCTTACCGACGCCTTCGACGCCGGGGCTGCAAGGTTCCGCGCCGCCCAATCCGCCATCAAGGACCTGACATGACCGATTTCTTCAAGGGCATTCCCCAGATCAAGTATGAAGGGCCGAATTCCGGCAATGAATTCGCCTTCCGCCACTACAACCCGGATGAGGTGATCCTCGGCAAGCGGATGGAGGATCACCTCCGTTTCGCTGTCGCCTATTGGCACAGCTTCGCCTGGCCGGGCGGCGACCCGTTCGGCGGCCAGACGCTGGAGCGGCCCTGGTTCGGCGACGGGATGGCCAAGGCCAAGATGAAGGCCGACGTGGCTTTCGAGATGTTCGATATCCTTGGCCAGCCCTTCTACTGCTTCCACGACGCCGACGCGCGGCCCGAGGGCGCCACCTTCGCGGAAAGCCTGAAGAACCTGAACGAGATCGCCGATTACCTCGCCGAGAAGCAGGCCGGCCACAAGGCGAAGCTCCTTTGGGGCACGGCGAATCTGTTCAGCCACCGCCGCTGGATGTCAGGTGCGGCGACGAACCCCGATCCGGATGTCTATGCCTATGCCGCCGCGACGGTGAAGGCGAACATGGACGTGACGCACCGGCTGGGCGGGCAGAATTATGTGCTTTGGGGTGGGCGCGAGGGTTATGAGACGCTTCTGAACACCGACCTGAAGGCCGAGCGAGCCCATGCCGGGCGCTTCCTGCAGCAGGTGGTCGAATACAAGCACAAGATCGGGTTCAAGGGCGCGATCCTGATCGAACCGAAGCCGCAGGAGCCCTCGAAGCACCAGTACGATTACGACGTGGCGACGGTCTACGGCTTCCTCAAGGACTTCGGGCTGGAGACGGAAGTGAAGACCAACATCGAGCAGGGCCATGCAATCCTTGCCGGGCATTCCTTCGAGCACGAGATCGGCCTTGCCGCTGCCCTTGGCATCTTCGGCTCGATCGACATGAACCGGAACGATTACCAGTCCGGCTGGGACACCGACCAGTTCCCGAACAACCACGCCGAAAAGGCCGTGGCGTTCTACGAGATTCTGAAAGCGGGCGGGTTCACCACCGGCGGCGTCAACTTCGACGCCAAGATCCGGCGGCAGAGCCTTGATCCGGAGGACCTGATCCTGGCCCATGTCGGCGGCATGGACACCTGCGCCCGGGCGCTGAAAGCGGCTGCGGCGTTGATGGAGTCGGGCGAGATGGAGGTCGCGGTCAAGGCGCGCTATGCCGGATGGAACGACCCGAAGGCGCAGGCGATGCTGAAAGGCTCGCTGGAGGCCGCCGCGGCGCGGGTAATCGACGAGAAGCTGGAGCCGCAGCCGCGGTCCGGGCGGCAGGAACGGCTGGAGAACCTCTGGAACCGCTACGTCTGAGGTCTGCGGTCCAGAAGCAAACCCGTCCCGGGCTTGACCCGGGACCTCGGCTTCCGGTCTGCGCAATATTGAAAAGAGGTCCCGGGTCAAGCCCGGGACGCCGATCACCCGTCGGGCGTCAGTCCCCGCCCGCCAGAAGCGCCGCCAGCCCCTGCGGGTAGTCGGGGTAAAGCAGCTTCACCCCCAGCTCATCCTTGATCCGGTCGTTCCGGACCCGCTTCGACTCGCTGTAAAAGCCAAGCGCCATCGGGGTCATCGTCGGCGCGACCTCCTCGAACGGCGCCGCCGGAGGCTCGGGCAGGCCCAGAAGACGGGCGGCGTAGCCGATCACCTCGTCCGGCGGGCAGGGGTTGTCGTCGCAGACGTTGTAGGCGGCACCGGGGTTCGGGTGGCGGATCGAGGCTTCCAGCACCTGCGCGATGTCCTCGACATGGATGCGGCTGAACACCTGTCCCGGCTTGATGATCCGCCGCGCGCTGCCGTCGCGCACCTTCTCGAACGGGCCACGACCGGGGCCGTAGATGCCCGCCAGGCGGAAGACATGCACCGGCAGGCCCGTCGCCTGCCACTGGCCCTCCGCAAGCACCCTTTGCCGCCCGCGGTCAGACTGCGGGGTCAAAGGCGTCGTCTCATCCACCCAGCCGCCGTCGTGATCGCCATAGACCCCGGTGGTGGAGAGATAGCCGACCCAGCCCGCCTGCGAGCGGGCAATCTCCGGCACCGCCCGCAGGAACGGATCGCCCTGCGCATCCGGCGCGGCGGAGCAGAGGATATGCGTCGCCTCGGCCAATGCCGACCCAAGGTCGCCCGGCCAGATGAGCGGCTCCACCCCTTCGGCCCGGAAGGCCTCGGCCTTGGCCGGGTTACGGGTGGTGCCGATGACGCGCCAGCCCTGGGGAACCAGGCGACGGGCAAGGGCGCGGGCGGAATAGCCGTGGCCAAGGGACAGAAGCGTTGACATGGGCGCGACTATCGGGGGGCGGCCCGGGGGGCGCAAGGGCTTGCGGCAAGGGGTCGCGCATTCCATGCTGGCAGGCGGGAGGTGCCGCATGGAGCACGGCAAGGACGGGGGATTGAAAGGCGCGCTTGGCCTGACCGGGCCGGAGGCCTGCCTTGCCTACTATCGCGACTGGGCGGCGAGCTATGACCAGGGCTTCGCGACCGAGATGCAGTATCTCTTGCCCGCCCATGTCGCCGCCGCCTTCATGGGGGCAAGGGGCCAGGGGCCGGTGCTGGATGTGGGCGCGGGCACCGGGCTTCTGGCCGAAGCGTTGCGGGGGATGGGCTTCACCGACCCGATCGACGCAGTGGACTTCTCGGTCGAGATGCTGGAACGCGCGGCGGAAAAGCGCATCTATGCGGGTCTTTTCCAGGCCGACATCACCAAGACGCTGATGCTACCCCGCCGCTACGGCGGGATTGTAAGTTCCGGCACCTTCACGGCAGGCCATGTCGGACCGGAAGCGTTGCCGAACCTCCTCGGCGTTGCCGCTCCGCAGGCGCAATTCGCCCTGTCGATCAACCGTCGGGTCTGGACCAGCGCGGGCTTCGACCTTGCGCTGGACACGCTTGCCGCGGAAGGGCGGATCATCGGCCTGCAACTGATCGAGGTCGAGGTCTACGGTGACGCCGCCGCCCGGATCGACGCGGACCATGCCGCCGACCGTGCGATGATTGCGCTGTTCCGCGCCGCCTGACCTGTCACAATCGCTTCACTTGCGAAGCCGCCCCGGTTTCGGCTTATATGCCGGATCAATTTGCAGGACCCGATATGGACGACCTTCAGACTTCGATCCTTACCCCCGACGCCGCGCCGCTTGAAAGCTTCACCAGCGCCGCTGCCGCCGTCGACCGGCTGGAGGCGCTCTACACCCAGGCCACGCGCTTCCTGTCGGCCGAGTTTCTGCGCACGGTGGCCAATGGGAACCCCGGCCGCCGCATCCGCGCCTTCTACCCGGAAATCCGCATCACCATCACGAGCTTCGACAAGGTCGACACCCGGCTTGCGTTTGGCCATGTGTCGGCCCCCGGCACCTATGCCACCACGGTCACGCGCCCCGACCTGTTCCGCAACTACCTGATCCAGCAGATCGAGCTTCTGATCCGCAACCATGGCGTTTCGGTCGACGTGGGCCTGTCTGATACGCCGATGCCGGTGCATTTCGCCGTCTCGGGCAGCCCGGTCGCCATTCCGCAGGAAGGGGTGATGGACTTCTCGCTTCGCGACGTGTTCGACGTGCCGGACCTCGTCACCACCAACGACGATATCGTGAACGGGGTGATGACGCGCTACGACGACGGCTCGGCGCCGCTTGCCCCCTTCACCGCCCAGCGGGTGGATTATTCGCTGGCCCGCCTTGCGCATTACACCGCGACCGATCCGACGCATTTCCAGAACCACGTTCTCTTCACCAACTACCAGTTCTACGTCGACGAGTTCGAGGCCTATGCCCGCGCCGCCCTTGGCGATCCGGCCCTTGGCTACACCGCCTTCGTGGCGACCGGGAACCAGGAGATCACGACGCCCGACGGCGTGCTGCAGACCTTCGACAAGATGCCGCAGATGCCGACCTATCACCTGAAGCGCGCCGACGGGAACGGGATCACGCTGGTCAACATCGGCGTCGGGCCGTCCAACGCCAAGACCGCGACCGACCATATCGCGGTTCTCCGCCCCCATGCCTGGCTGATGGTCGGCCATTGCGCGGGCCTTCGCAACAGCCAGTCGCTGGGCGACTTCGTCCTCGCCCACGCCTACCTGCGCGAGGATCATGTGCTGGACGACGACCTGCCGATCTGGGTCCCGATCCCGGCGCTGGCGGAAATCCAGATCGCGCTGGAGAAGGCCGTGGCCGAAGTCACCCAGCTGGAGGGCTACGAGTTGAAGCGCATCATGCGCACCGGCACTGTCGCCACCATCGACAACCGCAACTGGGAGCTGCGCGACCAATCCGGCCCGGTGCGCCGTCTGTCGCAATCCCGCGCGGTGGCGCTGGATATGGAAAGCGCCACCATCGCGGCCAACGGCTTCCGCTTCCGGGTGCCCTACGGCACGCTTCTCTGCGTCTCGGACAAGCCCTTGCATGGCGAGTTGAAGCTGCCCGGCATGGCTTCGGACTTCTACAAGACCCAGGTCAGCCGCCACCTGCAGATCGGCATCCGCGCGATGGAGCGGCTGCGCGACACGCCCATCGAAAGGCTTCATAGCCGGAAACTTCGGTCTTTCGAGGAAACCGCGTTCCTTTAGACGGCGAAAAAGCCGTCAAATGCCCCGGTTTCGCGGTTCGGGGGTTGATTTTGGCCCCCAAACCGTGTGTCTGGGCCGTGGCCCTGGAACGAGGGATGCCTGCCATTTGCGGGCCGAAGCGTGCATATGACACGAAACGAATAACAACGAAGGATGATCAAATGTCCAAACCGATGACCAAGACCCAACTGGTGGCTGCCGTCGCCGACGCCATGGGCGGAGACAAGAAGACCGCGAACGCGGCGCTGGATGCCATTGCGGCAGTCGTGTCGCGCGAAGTCGCCGCTGGCGGCACCGTGACGATTCCCGGCCTCGGCAAGGTCGCCTGCAAGGCCCGGCCGGAGCGGCAGGTCCGCAACCCCGCCACTGGCGAGACGATGACCAAGCCCGCCGACAAGCAGGTCAAGTTCGCCATCGCCAAGGCGCTGAAGGACGTGGTCAACGGCTGAGGCTTCTGCCCGACCGGATTTCGTGAGAGGGTCGTCCTGGGGACGGCCCTTTTGCTTTGGAGGGAACAGATGGCCAAAGTCACCGGCATCGGCGGCATCTTCTTCCGGTCGCGCGACCCTTCCGCGCTGAACGCCTGGTATTCCACCCACCTCGGCATCACCCAGCCAGACACGACGGTCTGGATGCAGGAGGCCGGGCCGACCGTCTTCTCGCCCTTCAAGGCCGATACCGACTATTTCGCGGCAGACAGGCAATGGATGCTGAACCTGCGGGTTGAAGACCTGCGGGGCCTCATCGCGCAACTGAAGAACGCGGGCATCGCCGTGGAAACCCGCGCCGACTGGGATGGCGACGGCAGCTACGGCACTTTCGCCCGCATCCACGACCCCGAAGGCACGCCCATCGAGTTGTGGCAGCCACCGGGCTGATCCCGGACCTTTCGAAAGGCCCCAACCGGAGCCTCTGAAGGCTCCGGTCCGATTGCTTCGACGAGATCGAACTTACGCCGCCATCCGCCCGGCATCCGCCGCCAGCACTTTCGCCCGCGCGGGCCGGGCCTTGCAGCGGTCGACCCAGTCGCGGATCAGCGGGTCGTCCGGCGTGCCCTCCGGGAACCAGGCATAGGGGGCGTGCAACAGGACATCCGCCGCGCTGAACGCTTCGCCCATGATCCAGGGGCCCTTCTCCAGCGCCGCGCGCAGCCGGGCGACGGCGGTCTTGTGATCGCGGATCGCGGCCTCCATCCACGGATGCGAGACGCCCGCCGCCTCCATGATGAAGGCTGGTTCCAGCACGCCCTGATACCAGGCCATCCACATCGCGAAGACGCCCCAGTCCGGCGTACCCACCGCCGGGGCCAGCCCGGTTTCGGGGAAAAGCGTCGTCAGATGCAGGATGATCGCCCCGCGTTCGGTGATGACACGGCCATCATGCACCAGCGCGGGCACCTTGCCTTCGGGATGCGGGTTCGCCGGGTCCCGCCGACCCGATCCGTCCATGCGCGGAATCGTCACTTCGCGGATCTCGATCCGGTCCCGGATGCCCATCTCCTCGATCAGGGCCAGAATCGCCGAAGACCGGCTTTGCGGGGAATGGAACAGGGTCAGCATTTCTCTCTCTCCTTTGCTTTCCGATGGGACTGTTCTACCCTCACCCTCCTGCCAGAACCTGTCAGGATGAAATGCCGAAGTCCGACCGCCTGTTCCGTCTGCTCTCTGCCTTCCGGGTGCTGCCGCAGCCGGTAACGGCCGCGCGGCTGGCCGAGGAAACGGGTGTGTCCGAACGCACGCTCTACCGTGACATCCAGTCCCTGCGCGCCGCGGGTGCGCTGATCGACGGTGAGGCAGGCACCGGCTACACCCTCACCGAAGACCCCGCCCTGCCGCCGCAAATGTTCACCCGGCTGGAGGTCGAGGCGCTGGTCCTGGGACTGGCCGAAGTGTCGCTGTCGGGCGATCCGATGCTGGCCAGGGCCGCGGCGGAGGCGCAGGGCAAGATCATCGCCACCCTGCCCGACCGGGTACAGCGCCAGGCAATCCATGCCGTCAGCCGCTCCTACCGTTACGAGCGTCGCAATCCTGCGCCCCCTCACCTGCATCTCCTGCGCGAAGCCGCCTGGGAGGAGCGCGCGGTGGACCTGACCTACTGCGACACTTCGGGCCATCAGACGGCGCGCCGCATCTGGCCGCTCGGCACCGTCTTCCTGGATCGGGAGGTGCAGGTGCTTGCCTTCTGCCGCCTCCGCCAGGACTTTCGCCGTTTCAAGGTGGCGCAGATGTCCGACGTCCGCGCGAGTGATGAAAGTTTCCGTCCCCGCCGCGTGCCCTTGTTGCGCGCGTTCCTCGACCAACTGCGCGAAAACGGCCCCCGGGTCCCCCGTGCTTGAAGTGCCGCAAAGCCGCGTGGTAGCGTCCGGCCCGCAGCCATAAGGAAGGCCCGATGTCCGAAACCCTCGCCACGCTTGATCCGACGAAGAAGCCGGCCGGGGCGATGACGATGGTCTACAAGGACTATTACTTCCTGCAGCGCTGGGTCGACTATTACGGTCGCCAGCTTGGACGCGAACACCTCTATGTCCTGTCGCACGGCGGCGACCCCGAGCACGACCGCATCTGCGAAGGTGCCAACGTGATCCGCCTGCCCCGCGACCCGACGATGTGGCGGATGGAGCGGCGGCGCTGGGGGATCAACAGCCAGTTTTCCGCCGGGATGCTGCGCTACTACAACTGGTTCTTCGTCGGCGACGTCGACGAGGTGGTGATCGTCGATCCCGCCGCCGCCCCCGACCTTGTCACCTACCTCGGCCGCTACACCAACCCGAAGACGACCCCCGCCTCACTCTGCCCCTTCGGGATCGAACTGGTCCACAACCCCGAAGCCGAACCCGAACCCCTGGCCGACGACCAGCCCATCCTGTCACGCCGCCGCGTGTTCCGCGCCAATGCGAACTACGCCAAGCCTTGCGTGCTGCGCAAGGAAACCGGCTTTACCATCGGCGGGCACGCGAACAGCCACCAGCCGCGCACGCTCGACCCGCATCTCTACCTGATCCACTTGCGCTTTTTTGACTACGCCATGGTCACGGAACGCCTGAAGGGTCGCAAGGAGATGCGCGCCACCATGGTCGGCGACCGCGACCCGAAGGCCGCCGGGAAAGCCTGGGGCAACGATCTGGAAACCTTCCTCGCCCTTTCCGGGCTTTCCGCCAGCCGCGAAGACGCCGAGCTTCCCGAGTTCCGCAAGAAGATGATCGAGGGCCAGCAGCACCTGCATGACGGCAAGATCACCTTCTTCGGCGGCGGCCGCAGCAAGGAGTTGTACCGCCTTCCCGACCGCTTCGCCTCGGTCTTCTGACCCCATAGCCAAAGGCACCCGCATGACCCTGAACCGCCGCCCTGTCGCCTCGCTCTGGATTGGCGAAAGCCTGCACTACATCAACCAGCTGTGCCTGAAATCGCACCTGGTGATGGGCCATCCGGTTACGCTATATTGCACCGACAGCGTGCGCAATGTGCCCCAGGGGGTCGAGGTCCGCCCGGCCTCGGAGATCATGCAGATCGACCGCGCCATCGTCGCCGAAACCTCGGCCTCGTTCCTGTCGAATGTCTTCCGCTACAAGATGATCGCCGCCACCGGCGCGATCTGGATCGACTGCGACGCCTACTGCTACCGCCCCTTCCCGGAAGGCCAGGAGCATATCTACGCGGGCCACGGGATGCGCGGTGCGCTGAACTGCGGCGTGGTGGCGATGCCCAAGACGGGCAAGCTGATCGAAAGTCTGCTCGACTACTACGACAACCTGCCCGACTACCCCGCCTGGTGGGGCAACAAGCAGCGCCGGAAGATGGACAAGCTGGACCGCTCGCTGCCGAAACCCGTCCGCATCTACCAGACCGAACGCACCGCCTTCGGTCCGCAAGCCTTCACCCACTTTGCGCAAGTGACCGGCGACATCGACAAGGCGATGGGGGCCGACACGCTTTACCCCGTGCCCTTCCAGCTGAACGATGTCTTCTACGACCCGCATTCCAACGTCGAGGGGCATTTCACCGACGCGACCCTTTCCGTCCACATCTACACCAACGCCGCCCGGCCCTGGTGGCGCAAGAACCCGCCGCTGAAAGGCAGCTACATCGCCCGCATGTGCGAGAAGCTCGACATCGACGCCACCGCCGCGCTGGAAGAATGAGTTTCACGAAGCAGACCAGCCCGCACGGCTCGCTCGTCGCGCTCTCCACCATGAAGGACGAAGGTCCGACCGTGGTGGAATGGGTGGCCCACCACCTTGCGGTCGGATTTACCGAGGTGATTGTCTACACCAACGACTGCTCGGACGGGACCGATACGCTCCTCAAGCGGCTGGAAGCGATGGACATCGGCGTCCACCACCGCGAGAACGTGATCCCCGAAGGCATGAAGCCCCACCCCTCGATGCTGAAAAGCGCGGCGGAGGAAGAGCTGATCGTCAACTCCGACTGGCTTCTGGTTCTGGATGCCGACGAATTCCTCTGCATCAACCACCCCTCCGGCACGCTGGACGGGCTGGTGACTGACCTGAACGCGATGAACGCCCATGCCATGGTCCTGACCTGGCGCATCTTCGGGTCGTCCGGGGTGCGCGACTGGTCCCGCGACCCCATCACCGACCAGTTCACCCGCGCCGCGCCCGAGTTCTGGAACAAGGGCTGGGGCACCAAGACCCTGCTCAAGTTCGACCCGAAGTTTCTGCGGCTGGGCATGCACCGCCCGATCATCAAGTCGCAGCACAAGGACACCGACTATCCGGAAAGCGTCCTCTGGGTGAACGGCTCGGGCCGCCCGCTGGAAGACTGGTTCAAGTTCCGCGGCTGGCGGTCGATCCGCCGGACGGTGGGCTACGACTGGGCGCAGATCAACCACTACGCCATCAAGTCGATGGACGCCTATTCCCTGCGCAAGTTCCGCGGCAACGCCAACCTCAAGAAGGACAAGTACAATTCCGACTACTGGTCACTTCAGGACCGGAATGAGGTCGAGGATACCCGCATCTTCCGCCACCGGGAACGGCGGGCCGAAATCATGGCCGAGTTGCTGAAGGACGAAGAAGTCCGCCGCCTGCACGCCGCCGCCCATGCCAGGGCCGAGGCGCGACTGGCCGAATACCAGCAGTCCCCGGACTACCAGGCCTATGTCGCGAACCTTGTCGCCGCGTCGAACGTGCCGATCAGTCAGGTCGTGGCCAAGCCGCCCAAGGCCCGCGATCCCGAGGCGGTGAAGGCCGTCCAGTCCAAACTGGAACAGCGCCGCAATGCCCAGCCGAAAGTGGAGCGCCGTACCCCGCCCCCGCCCGGCTGGGGCTCGCCCTTCGCTTCGCCCTATGTCTCGGGCGAGGCCGACGTTTCCGCCGAGATCCCGCTGGAGACGGTGGAAAACCAGTCCCTGAAAATTCCGCTCGACCCCCGCATCTTCACCGCCGCGACGCTGGAGGTGCTGAAGTCCGGCAAGTTCGACCGCCGCCACGCCCGCAATATCGCGGGCTTCCTGAACGGCTGCACCCGGCTTCTCGACCTCGACTGCGGCATCGGCTTCGTCGCGCTTCGGGCGAAGGCGGCGAACCCCGACTTGCAGGTGACGATCCACGAGGAACGTCCCGCGCTCCTGACCCTGTCCCGCCGCATCGCCGCGCTGAACTTCCCCGATCCGACCGGAATCGCTTGGTCGCAAGCCACGCTGAACCCCGACGGTATCTGGTCCGGCCTGCACAAGCTCATTGCCGACAGGCAGCCAGAGGTCATCCGCCTCTCCGGCCCGCCCCTGCCTGCCGAGGCCTTCACCGCCGAAACCCTGACCGGCGTCCGCCGCATCCTTGTCCCCTTCCTCGACCCCTCGGAAGTTACCGCCGCCCGCTCGAAGTTTGCCTCCGCCCTTGCTGCCCTAGGCTTTGCCGAGGACACGAACGGCGAACCGAACGGCACGATCTACCTGCGCCGCGAGTAGCCTTTCAAACGGACCAAGTAGTTCCGCCCGAGGCGTCCACCGCTTTCCCAAGGCACCCTCCTCCCCCCGGGGTGGGGCGCGCGACCATCAGCCAAGGGGGTGCCAGCTCCGATTCGCAGCCCGGGTCTAATGTTGGTTAACCTCTTGCAGGGCCATATCGCGTATGGCCGCTTTCCATACTCAATCCATACTCAATCCATATCAAAAAATGTCGCGCAATCAGGGTATTAATGTGACGCTCTCCAGCCGCCACGCTACTTCCGTTCACCTTTCGCCAACCACTGCCCTTGCGCCCCCGCCGCATTGCCCTATGGTCGCCCTCACCTCGGGGAGCCCTCACCGGCTGAGATGCGAAAGCGAACCCGTCGAACCTGAACCGGATCATACCGGCGGAGGGAAGGTGCATGGGTTTCTCCATCCCCGACCAATCCGTCGCACCTTGGAGAGAGACATGAAACAACACCTCCTTGCTGCGGGCCTTCTGACTGTCGCACTTCCTGCGATGGCCGAAACACCCGTCCTGACCGTCCTGACCTATGACAGCTTCACTTCGGAATGGGGGCCCGGCCCCGCGGTGGAGAAGGCCTTCGAGGCCACCTGCGCCTGCGACCTGCAATTCGTCCCCGCTGGCGACGGTGCAGCCCTCCTCGCCCGCATCCAGCTTGAAGGCGCAGCCTCCGACGCGGACGTTGTCCTCGGCCTCGACACCAGCCTCGCCGCCGCCGCTGCGGCCACGCAACTCTTTGCACCACATGGGAAAACTCCGGTCACGAACCTGCCGGTCGCCTATGCCGATCCGCTGTTCCTTCCCTTCGACTGGGGTTGGTTCGCCTTCGTCTACGACAAGACCAAGCTGCCCGAACCGCCGAAAACATTCGAAGCCCTCGCCGCCTCCGACCTGAAGGTCGTGATCGAGGATCCCCGGTCCTCGACCCCCGGGCTTGGCCTTCTCCTCTGGGTGAAGGCGGCCTATGGCGACAAGGCGGCGGAGATATGGAAGGGCCTTGCCGACAACATCGTCACCGTCACCCCCGGCTGGTCTGAGGCCTATGGCCTGTTCCTGGAGGGCGAGGCCGACATGGTCCTCAGCTACACCACCAGCCCGGCCTACCATCTGATTGCGGAAAGCGACGACACAAAGGCTGCGGCCCTGTTCGACGAAGGCCACTACATGCAGATCGAGGTGGCCGGGAAGCTGGCTGCCTCCGACCAGCCCGAGCTGGCGGACAAGTTCCTCGACTTCATGCTGACCGACGCCTTCCAGTCGGCCCTTCCCAAGACCAACTGGATGTATCCCGCCGTGACCCCCGCCGCGGGCCTGCCGCAGGGGTTCGACACGTTCCGGCCCGCAAAGTCGCTCTTGATGACCCCCGAGGAAGCGCAGGCCGCCCGCGACCCGGCGCTGACCGAATGGCAAACCGCGCTCGCCCGCTAGGCCTTGCCGCCCCGACGCTGGCAGCCCTGCTGCTCGCGCTGGTCATGGCCCCCCTCGCCGCCGTGGGGTGGCGGGGGGCGGACATGACGCTGCGTCCGTCGGACTGGATGGCCGTCCGGTTCTCGGTCACGCAAGCCATTCTTTCGGCAGTCTTTTCTACCCTCCTCGCCATTCCCGTTGCCCGTGCCTTGGCACGACGTCGCTTTCCCGGCCGCGCCGCGCTCATCACCCTGATGGGCGCGCCGTTCCTGCTTCCCGCCGTTGTGGCCGTGCTTGGCCTCCTCGCCGTCTTCGGCCGCTCAGGTCTGCTGAACACCGTCCTCGTGGCTCTTGGCCTGCCCCCGGTCTCGATCTTCGGGCTGCATGGGGTCGTCCTCGCCCATGTCTTCCTGAACCTGCCCCTCGCCACCCGGATGCTTCTGCAGGGCTGGCTTGCCATCCCGGCCGAGCGTATCCGTCTGGCGCAATCGCTTGGCTTCGGGCCTGCAGAGACGTTCCGCCACCTTGAACGCCCCATGCTGCGCGAGGTGGTGCCGGGAGTGCTGCTGGTCATCCTCGTAATCTGCCTTACCAGCTTTGCCGTGGTGATCACCCTGGGTGGCGGGCCTTCGGCCACCACGATCGAGCTGGCGATCTACCAGGCGGTCCGGTTCGAGTTCGACCTTGGTCGCGCTGCCGTGCTGGCTGGCCTTCAGCTTGCCCTGGGCGGCATGGCGGCTTTGGTCGCCTGGACTTTCAGCCGCCCGGCAGGCTTCGGATCGGGGCTGGACCGCGTCCTGGCACTTGCCGCCCCCTCTGGTTGGCGGCGGGGAGTGGATGCGACGTTGCTGATTTCGGCCACGCTGTTCCTGGCCCTGCCCCTTCTTGCTGTCCTGCTGCGCGGCTTGCCCGGGTTGACCGACCTGCCGCCTTCGGTCTTGCCGTCTGCCGCCCGCTCGATTCTTGTCGCGCTGGCCTCGGCGCTCTTGACCACTGTTGCCGCGCTGACCCTGGCGCTGGCATCGGCCCGACGGCCCCGCGCGCTGCTCGAACTCGCGGCGACCCTGCCGCTTGCGACCTCGGGACTGGTCCTCGGCACCGGGCTTTTCCTGCTGATCCAGCCCTTTGCGCCGCCGATGGCCCTGGCCCTGCCCGTCACGATCCTGGTCAACGTGGCGCTCTCGCTACCCTATCTTTACCGCATCCTCCTGCCGGAGACCCGCGCCCTGCAAGCCGACTACGGGCGCCTTGCCGACAGCCTTGCGTTGACCGGCTGGTCGCGGTTGCGCTGGCTGGTCCTGCCCCGGCTGGCCCGCCCGCTGGGCTTTGGCGCCGGAATCGCGGCGGCGCTGTCGATGGGCGACCTTGGGGTCATCGCGCTGTTCGCCGGGGAACGGCAGGCCACGCTGCCGCTGGTCGTCAGCCAGTTGGCAGGGGCCTACCGCATGGATGCCGCCGCCGCGGCTGCGTTGATCCTTGTCGCCCTGTCTTTCGCCCTGTTCTGGGCCTTTGACGCCGGAGGCCGCCGTGTTGCAGCTTGACCGCCTGACGATCACCCAAGGCGACTTCCACCTGACCGCCGACTGGTCCGCCGCCGCGGGTGCCCGCATCGCCGTGATGGGGCCGTCGGGCGCGGGCAAGTCCACGCTGCTGTCGGTGATCGCCGGCTTCTTCCCCCAGGCCTCGGGACGGGTGCTGTGGCAGGGGCAGGACCTGACCGTCCTCCCGCCGGGGGAGCGCCCGGTGACGATCCTGTTCCAGGACCAGAACCTGTTTCCGCACCTCAGCGTCGCACAGAACCTCGGCCTCGGCCTGCGCCCCGACCTGCGCCTGACAGGCGCCGATCATGATCAAATAGACAAGGCGCTGGAGCGTGTCGGGCTTCAGGGCCTGGGCCCCCGCCGCCCAGCGCAGCTTTCGGGAGGCCAGGCCAGCCGGGCGGCGCTGGCGCGGGCGCTGCTTCGCTCCCGGCCGATGCTCTTGCTGGACGAACCCTTCGCCGCGCTTGGCCCCGCGCTTCGGGCCGAGATGCTGGATCTGGTGCGCGAGGTGGCGGACGAAACCGGGGCGCTGGTGCTGATGGTCACGCATGACCCGCAGGATGCCCTGGCGCTGGACGGCGATACGGCTTTCGTCGCCGAGGGGGTCGTCCATCCCCCGGTTCCGACGGTCGAGCTTCTCGCCGACCCGCCGCCCGCCGTGCAGGATTACCTCGGCCGCAAATGAAAAACCCCGCGCGATGGCGGGGTTTTCCGTAAGCCTGGAACAGGCCGATCAGGCGTGCTTCTTGCCCTTGATCCCGGCCCAGATCCGCTTGTTGGTCAGATAGAGCAGCGTCGACAGGACCAGAAGGAAGATCACGCTGACAAAGCCTGCGTTCTTCCGGTCCATCAGGTGCGGCTCGGCGGCCCACATCAGGAACGAAGCCACGTCCATCGACATCTGGTCCACCGTCGCCTTGGTGCCGTCGGCATAAGTCACCTGGTCGTCCGACAGCGGCGGTGGCATGCGGATCCAGCCGCTTGCGAAGGCGTGGTTTTCGTAGAAGGTCGAGCCGAACTCCTCCTTCTCCTCGCCGGTATAGCCGGTCAGGATCGCGTGGATGTATTCCGGCCCGCCCATGCCGCGGAACAGCTGGTTGATCCCGCTGCCATAGGGTCCGTGGAAACCGGCGCGCGCCTTGGCCATCAGGCTGAGGTCGGGCGCGCCGGCCCCGGTGTTGGCCGGGAAGTTGTCGGTCGGCAGGCCCTCGCGGTCCTCGCCGGTTTCCTTGTCGGTCACGGTGAACTGCTTGGCATAGGCCCGGACCTGATCTTCCGGCAGGCCGGGGCCACCCTCGTCGGACAGGGTGCGCAGGGGCACATACTTCAGACCGTGGCAGCCTGCACAGACCTCGGTGTAGACCTGAAGGCCGCGCTGCAGCTGGAACTGGTCGAACTTGCCGAACGGGCCTTCATGGGCGAAGGCCACGTCCTCGATATGACCCCCGGTGCCTTCGGCAACGGCTGCGCCCGTGCCAACAGCCAGTACCGATGCGGCGATGAGTGCGATCTTGCGGAACATTGTCGGTTTCCTCTCACTCGGCCGGATGGGCTTTGGAGCCGTAATGGGCGTTGAAGTCTTCCTCGATGGTCGCCGGTTGGGCCAGCGGCTTCTCGATCACGCCCAGAAGCGGCAGGATGACCAGGAAATAGGCGAACCAGTAGGCCGCCGCGATCAGGCTGATCGTGGCATAGGGTTCTTCCGCCGGCATCGCGCCACACCACATCAGGACGACGAAGTCGATGCAGAGAAGCGCGAACCACCACTTGAACATCGGCCGGTAGCGGCCCGACCGCACGGAGGAGGTGTCGAGCCACGGGGTCAGCGCCATGACCGCGATCGCGCCGAACATCGCCAGTACGCCGAAGAACTTCGCGTCGATGATGCCGAACGACAGCCAGTTGGCCGCGATCACCACCCAGACATCGCCGGTGAAGGCGCGCAGGATCGCGTAGAACGGCAGGAAATACCATTCCGGCACGATATGCGCGGGCGTCGCCAGCGGGTTCGCCTCGGTGTAGTTGTCGGGGTGGCCCAGGAAGTTCGGCATGAAGCCGACCACGGCGAAAAAGATCGCCAGAATGATGGCCAGGGCGAACAGGTCCTTGATCACATAGTAGGGCCAGAACGGCACGGTGTCGCGCTCGGCCTCTTCCTTCGAGCCACGGCGCACCTCGACCCCGGTGGGGTTGTTGTTGCCGGTGGTGTGGAAGGCCCAGATGTGGACCGCGACCAGCGCGGCGATCACGAAGGGCAGCAGGTAGTGCAGCGAGAAGAAGCGGTTCAGCGTGGCGTTGTCCACCGCCGGGCCGCCCAAGAGCCAGGTCTGGATCGGCTCGCCGATGCCCGGGATCGCGCCGAAGAGACCGGTGATCACCGTGGCACCCCAGAACGACATCTGGCCCCAGGGCAGGACGTAGCCCATGAAGGCGGTGCCCATCATGCAGAGGTAGATGATCATCCCGACGATCCAGGTGATCTCGCGCGGGGCCTTGTAGCTGCCGTAGTAGAGGCCGCGGAAGATATGCAGGTAGACGGCGAAGAAGAACAGCGAGGCGCCGTTCGCATGCAGGTAGCGCAGCATGTAGCCGCCGTTCACGTCGCGCATGATATGCTCGACCGAGGCGAAGGCCATGGCGACATGCGGGGTGTAGTGCATCGCCAGGACGATGCCGGTGACGATCTGCAGCGCCAGGCAGAAGGTGAGGACGATACCCCAGATCCACATCCAGTTCAGGTTCTTGGGCGTGGGGATCATGATGGTGTCGTAGAGAAGCCCGATGATCGGCAGGCGCTTGTCAACCCAGCGCTCGGCGGCGGTCTTGGGCTCGTAATGGTCGTGCGGGATTCCGGCCATGATGCTGATCCTTACCCAAGCTTGATCGTGGTTTCGTCGAAGAAGGCGGTGACGGGCACAGGCAGGTTGCGCGGGGCGGGCCCTTTGCGGATGCGACCGGCGGTGTCGTAGTGCGATCCGTGGCAGGGGCAGAACCAGCCGCCGAAATCCCCGGCACCGTCGCCCAGCGGCACGCAGCCAAGGTGGGTGCAGACGCCCATCATCACCAGCCACTCGCCCGCTTCATCCAGCGTGCGGTTCGCGTCCGAGGCGTCGGCCTCCGGCTTGTTGCTGTTCTCGGCACTGGTGTCGACCAGCTCTTCCAGCTTCACGGCGCGTCCGGCCTCGATCTCTTCGGGGCTGCGGCGGCGGATGAAGACCGGCTTGCCGCGCCATTTGACCGTCAGCTGCGTCCCGACCTCGACCGCCGAGACATCGACCATGATCGACGCCAGGGCGCGGGTGTCGGCCGAGGGGTTCATCTGGTTGACCAGCGGCCAGACCGCGGCGCCAGTGGCCACCACCCCGGCACCTGCCGTTGCGTAGTACAGGAAATCCCGCCGAGTGCCTTCGCCGGTGCCTGCGTGATCGTCTACGTGGGACACGAGATCTTCTCCCCTATCAGGCCGTCGGATACCGGCCCATATGACTTGAGGGGCCATGGAAGACCATACCCCGCCGCCCGCGTATCTAGCCAAGGCTTTCCGCCACGTCCAGCGGACAAAGCCGCAGGGCTTCGCATTTCTGTGCGGCAGTTCGTCCTGTGTGTCGCAAGGGTCGCGGGTTACCCCCCGGGCTTCAGGCGTCTGGCGCGGTGGCCTGCATAGCAGGACGGGCTGCGAAGCTGGCAAACCAGCCGGTCAGCGTCGGGTGCGCGCCACGCCAGTCCCGATCGGCATGGCGGAAGTCGAGGTAGCCCAACGCGCAGCCGATGGCGATCTGGCCCATGTCGACCGGGCCGGAGAGATGGCTGATCCAGCGCTCCTCCAGCGCGGCGAGGGCGCGGGCGATCTTCCGCCACTGTGCCTCGGCCCAGTCTGGCGATCGCGAGGGTTGGGGGCGGACATGCATTTCGTACCGCATCAGGACGGCGGCCTCGGCGATGCCGTCGCCGGTGGCCTCGATGACCAGCGTATCCCAGAGACGGGGAGCGGCGGGGTAGAGGCCCGCTTGCAGCAGGTCGTCAAGGTAGCGAGTGATCACCCGGCTGTCGTAGAGGGTCGGGCCGCCCTCGCGCTCCAGGGCCGGGATCTTGCCCAGGGGATTGCGGTCCACCGGGATCGTTCCGGGGTCCAGCGGGTTGCCGGAGACGGGGACCAGGGCCACGCGGTCAGCGGCTCCGGCCTCGTGGAGGAGGACCATCACCTTGCGGACGAAGGGCGAGGCGGGGGCGTGGTAGAGCTTCATTTGCCGGTCTGCCGCAGTCGGAAGCGGGCCATGGCCCCGGCGTCCAGTTCCCAGGTCTTGCCGCGGAATCGGATCACCCGGCGCAGGCGGGCAGTGGCGTTGGTCTGCCTGTCTTCGGCCCGGTCGGCGGGACGATGGAGCGAGAGGCCCTCGCCGAGGTCATCCAGCGCATCCTCGGCCCGCTGGTCGGTGCGGCCGGGATGGGTGGCGGCGACGAGGCGGGTCAGGGCGAAGGTCGTGGTCGCGACGACGCCGAACCGAAGGGCAAGAGGCAGCAGGGGGGCGAGGGGCAGGGGCATGGGAACCTCCGTTTCGACGCAGGAATGATAGGGGGGCGGGACAGCGCCTGTAAACGGGTCAGCGCTTTCCGTTCAGCCAGGAGTTGACCGAGGACGCGAGGGTTTCGAGCGGTGACTTGCTGCCGGAGGCTGCCCGCGATGGCCTTTGGTACGCGGTCTGGAGCGGAAAGGGTGGCTCGCCTGTCTTCCAGACAAGCTCCAGCCGCCGATAGGGTCGGCCTTCCGCGATCTTTTCGGCCGGATCGGTCGCTGCCCGGATCGCGGCCAGATCAGCCAATGCCCAATCCCGATGCTGCCAGCCGCGCAAGGTGAACCGGCTGTAGGTGAGCCGTCCCGTGGTGCGATCGAGGGTCAGCCGGACAAAGGCACAGAACACCAGCCCTCCGATCAGCACGGCAAGACCCACAAGGAACAGCACGCCTGCTTCGTTGCTGGCGCCGTGCCGCTGCTTGTCGAGAGCGGCGGCCAGCATCGTCACCGTGATGGCCAGGAAGAGAATCGCCATCAGCCAGGGCGAGGCACTGAGCCGGAGTTTGGCGGGTGTCTTTTCCACGATCTTCATGCTGAGCACCCATCAGTCGATCCCGTCAGACAATCCTAGCAGCCTTTGCCGGGGTTTTCATCGGTGCGTCGCAACGCCGTCACTCGGTGGGCAGGTCGCGCATCAGCGCGGCAATCTGCTGCGCCGGGGCATTGCCCCGCGACAGGACCGCGGCGGCCCGGGCCCTGATTTCCGGGGCCTTGTTCTGGTTCAGCTTCCAGGTAGCGTCGACCGAGTCCACGCGGAAGCGGAACGGCAGGATCATCCGCAGCATCCGGGGCATCGCGCCTTCGGTCATCTTGGCGCTGGTCCAGGGCTGTTTACCCTCGATTCGGCCTTCGTGCTCTGCCGAAAGGGCATCGACATGCGGGCGGAGCGCATCATCCGGCAAGGGCTCCAGCACGCCGCGCAGGTGGACGGCGACGTAGTTCCAGGTCGGAACCTGGTCGGGGACTTCGGAATGCGGGCCGTACCAGTCCGGCGAGATGTAGGCATCCGGGCCGGAGATGGCGAGAAGCGCGGGCAGCGGCAGCCCCGCCCTGGCGATGGGGTTCGAGCGGGCGAGATGCATCTCGGCGAAGCTCGCGTCGTCGTTCAGAAGGAAGGGGACATGCGCGGCAAGCGGGCCCTCTGCGCCGTTGACGGTGAGGATGCCGAAGCCACGGTCGCGGGCGAAGGCAAGGTTGCGGTCACGGGGTTCCTGGCGGAAGGCGGGATTGGGGTGCATGGGTCTGGGCGTTCCGGGGCGGTGGGTCGGGGCAGGACAACATCCTTCGAAGGATTTGGCCCCGGCACATCAGTGGGGCGTAGTCGCAAGCGAGTATAGCGCCAGTTCGTCGCGTCGCTTGGCGCCAACCGATGTCCAGAACGCGGCACCCCCGGTGTTGTCGGTGAAGACCATCAGGTGACATTTGTCGATGCCCGCCTGATGCAGCGCGGCAAGACCGACCTCGACCAGCCTGCGGCCAAGGCCGGTGCGGCGACAGTCGGCGGCGACGGCAAGGTGGTGGATCAGCCCGCGCCGCCCGTCATGGCCGACGAGAATCGTGCCGGTGATCCGCCCATCCGACTCGGCGACGAAGCTGGTGCCGGGGTTGCGGTTGAGGAAGGATTCGAGGGCTGCGGGTTCGTCGGCGGTCGACAGGCCGACACCCGGCGTTGCCTGCCAGAGCGCACGGGCGGCAGCGATGTCGGCGGAAAGGAAGGGGCGGAGGGTCATCGGGACGGGCCTTCTGTGACGGCTCCCCGTTCGACTTCGTCTTCTCGTCGCGGGAAACTGAGAGGAGCAAGGAAGTCACCGACGAGCGGGTGGAATGGAAAAGGCCGCCGAGGTTTCCCAGGGCGGCCCATGATCCAGTCTGCTGAAGCAGGCTCAGCCCTGGCGGGCCTTGTAGCGCTTCTGCGTCTTGTTGATCACATAGACGCGGCCTTTGCGGCGCACGACCTGGCAATCGCGATGGCGCGTCTTCAGCGAGCGGAGCGAGTTGGCGACTTTCATGGTCGTCCTCCTTCTACGCGGCGCGAGATGCGCCAGATTGAAACCCATGCCCCCGCGAGGGAGCGGCGAATGGTGGGCGGTACTGGGATCGAACCAGTGGCCACTACGATGTCAACGTAGTGCTCTACCGCTGAGCTAACCGCCCACTTGAGCCTTGCATCCACCCCGTCCCTTCCGGTGAAACGAAAAGGACGCGGGGCGAACCGCGTCGGTCGGGGCTGCTATACTGACAAGTGCCACAGGCTGCAAGGGGTTTTGGCTTTCCGGATTCTGCGGCTATACCAAGGGGAGGAAGTGGGAGCCTGCCCTTGTCGCGGACCGAGACCGAGGCCTATGTGCTGACCCATCCGCGCGCGCGGACAAGCCCGCTGATCTTTGCCTCGCCGCATTCCGGGCGCGACTATCCGCAGGATTTCCTGGACCAGGCGATGCTGGACCGCCACACGATACGGTCGTCGGAAGACGCTTTTGTCGACCGGCTGTTCGACATGGCTCCCGGGCTCGGCGCACCGCTCCTGGCAGCGCGGGCGCCGCGTGCCTTCATCGACCTGAACCGGGCAGCGGACGAACTGGACCCGGCGGTGATCGAGGGCATCGCGCGGGCTCCGCACAATCCGCGAATCTCCTCGGGCCTCGGGGTGATTCCCCGTGTGGTGGCGGGTGGGCGGGCGATCTATCGCGGCAAGCTGCCGCTGGCAGAGGTCGAAGGGCGGCTCAGGCGGTTCTGGCATCCCTACCACCAGGCGCTGGCGGGGCTGGTCGAAGAGACAAGGGACCAGTTCGGCGAGGCGGTGCTGATCGACTGCCATTCCATGCCGCACGAGGCGATCGAGGCGCATACCAGGCCGGGCCAGCCGCGCCCGGAGGTCGTGCTGGGCGACCGCTACGGCGCGACGGCAGGGCGCGAGGTGATGGAGCGGGTCGAGGCGGCGTTCTCGGGCGCGGGGCTGAGGGTGGGGCGGAATGCGCCTTTCGCGGGGGCCTATGTGGCGCAGGCCTATGGCCGCCCCTCGCGCGGGGTGCATGTGGTGCAGGTCGAGATCGACCGGGCGCTCTACATGGACGAGGTCCGGGTCGCGCCGCTGGCGGGGTTCGAGGGCTTTCGCAGGGTGATGGAGGGCGTGGTGGCCGAACTGGTCGGGGTCGCGGGCCCCGCGCGACAGCTGGCGGCGGAATAGCCGAATCTGTTGACTGTGGCGGGCGGGGCGTCAGTCTTTGCCGATCCCAGAGGAGGAACGCCGATGCGCCTGACGCTTGCTGCCGCCCTTGTCGCCGTCGCGACCATTGCCCATGCCGAGGATCGCTGGATGACGATCCCGAAGCCGCCCGAGATGCCCGCGGCGGCAAGTTCCGGCATGGCGCCGGTGAACGGGATCGAGATGTACTACGCCACCTATGGCGCGGGGGACCCGGTCCTGCTGATCCACGGGGGATTGGGGAATGCCGACATCTGGGCGAACCAGGTGATCGACCTGATGCAGGACCATCTGGTGATCGTGGCCGACAGCCGGGGGCATGGAAGGTCGACCCGGACGGAGGAGCCCTACGGCTATGACCTGATGGCCTCGGACTACCTGGCGCTGCTGGATTTCCTGAAGGTAGATAAGGTGGATCTGGTGGGCTGGTCGGATGGCGGGATCATCGGGCTGGACATCGCGATGACCCACCCGGAGCGGCTGGATCACCTCTTTGCCCATGCCGCCAACATCACCACGGACGGGGTGGACCCGACGGTGGGGGATGATCCGGTGTTCATGGGGATCTATGCGACCTGGATGGGCGAGGAATATGCGAAGCTGTCGCCGACGCCGGACCAGTTCGACGCCTTCGTCGCGCAGATATCCGAGATGTGGGCGAGAGAGCCGAACTGGACCGACGATCAGGTGGCGGCGATCACGGTGCCGGTCGCGGTGGTGGCGGGGGACCATGACGAGGCGATCCTGCCCGCCCATACCGAGAAGATCGCCGCGCTGATTCCGGGGGCGAAGCTGGTGATCCTGCCGGAGGCGAGCCACTTCGCGATGCTTCAGGCGCCGGGGGAATACACGGCGGCGATCCGGGCGTTCATCGACGGGTGAGGGGGCTGTCCACGGTGGACAGATTTTTCGATCCTTTGGAATCAAGGGGTTGGTCGCGTACATTTACCGGATGTTAGGATGTCTGGCGCGCGTCCCCCCACCCCCGGCCCCTCCCCACGGAGAGGGAGGGGAGGCGCTTCCTGCCCGATGGTGTCGCGGGTTGGGGCGGCTGTTGAATTGAGCGCTGACGCGCGAAGACTCTTTGTCTCGCCTCTGGCCTTCGGCCAACCAGCTCGGGCGAAGGGCCTCCGGCGGGGATATTTGGTGCCAGGTGAAAGCTATGGGGTTTCGGAGGAAGTGGGGGACGGGGGTGTGGTAGGGTCGGGGTGAGCGGTTGAGGTTGGGTGGTTCGGGATGAAGAAGGTTCTCGTTGTTGCTGCGATTGCTTCGGTCGTGTTTGCGTTGGTCTGGGCGGTGGTCAACAAGGACCGCTACGCTTGGCGCCAGAAGCTGACCGTCACGGTCGCGACCCCGGCGGGAGAGGTCTCGGCCTCCTCGGTCAGCGCGGTCAGTTGGCGCAAGCAATGGATCCGTTGGGATGGCATGGGCTGGTATTACGACCTGACCGGCGAGGCGGTGGTGGTGGAGGTCGCGCCGGGGCGGTTCCTCTTTGCGCTTCTCAAGGGGGCGGGGACGACGGAATACATGGGCTCGGTCGCCGGGGCCTCGATCGCCGGGCGCGAGGGGCGGGCGATCGACGGGGCGCTGTTCGATGAGGTCCGCGACAAGCGCGACCGGGCGGCGGGGGTGATCACGGTGCCGGAGGGTCAGTATCCGATGCTGGTGACATTTGGCGAAATCGCGGACCCGGCCAGTGTGAAGCTGGTCGATCCGGGCGATCTTGCCGCCAGTTTCGGGCCGGGGGTGAGGTTGACGACGGTGGTGGTGGAGGTGACCGATGAGGCGGTGACGGAGGGAGTGGTGGAGGGCCCGTTGGGGTGGTTGGGGCCGTATCCCGAACCGGCACTTGGGCCTGCAACGGGGCGGGCAGACAACATACCGTTCTATCGTCAAGTGCATATGGGCGACTTCATCCGGCGGCCCTGATTGGACGCGTCGGTGGTGCGCTGTAGCGCACCCTACGGTGTCGCGCCGTCGCGACCGACGATCAGCGAGGAGCGATGCGGGACGCAAGCGAGGAGCGGGTCAGCGGAGGGCGCGGCCCTTGATGATCGCCTCGGCGCCGAACTTGGCGCGGATGGCGTCGGTGGCGCGTTCGGCGGCGGCGCGTTTGGTGGCGTTGGGGTCGAGGAGGTCCTGCGAAAGATCGGCCTGGTCCTCGGGGGCGAGGTCGGAGATGCCGACGCCGATCAGGCGGAAGGGGCCGGTGGTGCCTGCGTGGTCGAAGAGGTCCTTCGCGGCGCGGTAGATGCGGTCGGTGAGCTGGGTGGGGTCGGTCAGGGCATGGCGGCGGGTGACGAGCTGGAAATCGCCCTTCTTCAGCTTGAGGGTCACGGTGCGGCCCGACAGGCGCTTGGCCTTGGCGCGGTCCGCCACCTGTTCGGACAAGCGCCAGATATGGCCGTCGAGGAGGTCGGGGTCAGAGGTGTCCTCGAAGAAGGTGGTCTCTTTCGAGATCGACTTCAGCTTTTCGTCGCGGTTCACCCGGCGGGTGTCCATCCCCCGCGCCAGATGCCAGAGCCGGTCGCCCATCTGGCCGAACCGGGCGGTCAGGTCGGCGCGGTCCCAGCGGAGGAGGTCGGCGATGGTGCGGATGCCTGCGGATTCAAGCGCGGTCTGGGTGGCGGTGCCGACGCCCCAGATGACCCGGACGGGTTTCGGCTTCAGGAAGCTTTCCGTCTCGACCTTGCCGATGACCGAGAAGCCGCGCGGCTTGTCGAGGTCGGAGGCGATTTTCGCGAGGAACTTGTTGTGGGAGAGGCCGATGGAGCCGGTGAGGCCCAGCTCGTCCTCCATCCGCTTGGTCAACCTTGCCAGCAGCACGGCGGGGGGCGCGCCGTGCAGGCGGGCGGTGCCGGTGAGATCGAGGAAAGCCTCGTCCAGCGAGAGGGGTTCGATGGAAGGCGTCAGCTCCTCCATCATCGCGCGGATGGCGCGGGAGGCTTCGGTATAGGCGGAGAAGCGGGGTTTCACCACCACCGCCTCGGGGCAGAGCTTCAGGGCCTGGAACATCGGCATGGCGGAGCGGACGCCCTTGATCCGGGCGATGTAGCAGCAGGTGGAGACGACGCCGCGCTGCCCGCCGCCGACGATGACCGCCTGGTCGCGCAGGGCGGAGTTGTCGCGTTTTTCGACGGAGGCATAGAAGGCGTCGCAGTCCATGTGGGCGATGGAGAGTTGGGCCAGTTCAACGTGCGCCACGATGCGTGGCGACCGGCAGGAGGGGCAGCGGGAGGGCGCCGCATCGGTCAGGGTCAGGCAGTCGCGGCAGAGGCTGGGCATGGGGCGAGGCTACCACGCCGCAGGAGGCCTGTGGAGAGCGGCAAAGGAAAGCGGTTGACCTTCCCGCAGCCAGTTCGTCCTATTCCGGTCAAAGCCCAAGGACCGCCCGCGCATGTCGCACCCCTATGAGACCTTGCCCGAGGACCGCTTCTGGCGCACCGCCGTCGCCGAACGGGATGCGATGGAGATCACGGGCCTGTGGAAGCCCCGGCATGAAATCAGGCGGCGAACCCGGATTGTCACCGCGGGGTCATGCTTTGCGCAGCATTTCGCGAAAGCGCTGGTCGCGCGGCGCTATCGCTGGCTGGATTTCGAGCCCGGACCGGCAGGGCTGACGGCCGAGCAGCGGAAGGACTATCACTACGGCACCTTCAGCTTCCGCACCGGCAACATCTACACGCCCCGGATGCTGCACCAGTGGCTGAGCTGGGCGCTGACCGATGTGCCGGTTCCCGAGGCCGTCTGGGAGAAGGACGGCCGGTTCTACGACCCGTTCCGTCCGGGGGTGGAGCCGGGAGGGTTTGTCAGCCCGGAGGAGCTTTGCGCCTCGCGCAGGGAAACGCTGGCGGCGATTGCCGCGGCGGTGAAGGGGTCGCATGTCTTCGTCTTCACCATGGGGCTGACCGAGGCCTGGCAGGACCGCGCGACCGGGGTGGAATACGCGGTCTGCCCCGGCACGGTGGCGGGCACGTTCGATGCGGAGGCGCATGGCTTCGTGAACCATGGCTTCGCCGCGCTGATGGCGGACATGACGGCGGCCCTGCGGCTGTTGTTCCGGGTGAACCGGGGGCTGAAGGTGTTGCTGACCGTCTCGCCCGTGCCGCTGACGGCGACAGCCTCGGGGAACCATGTGCTGACGGCGACCAGCCATTCCAAGTCGCTTCTGCGCGCGGTGGCGTCCGAGCTGGTGCGGGCGCAGCCGCGGGTGGACTACTTTCCCTCCTATGAGATCATCACCCATCCGGCCTATCGGGGGCGCTTCTTCGCATCGAACCTGCGGTCGGTGCTGCCGGAAGGGGTGGATCATGTGATGGCGCAGTTCTTCCGCGACCAGGCGGCGGCCTTCGGTGCCGTGGCGGCCCTGCCGCCCGCACCCGCTGCCCTGGTGCCGTTGCCGGAAGAGGCGCCGGAGCCGGAATTGAGCGAAGCCGAGGAGTTGCGCTGCGAAGAGGAGATCCTGGCCGCCTTCGCGCCGGATCGGCGCCATGGCTGAGGGCCTGCCGCGGTTCTGCATCTTCGGGGACAGCCACTATGCCTGCCTGAAACAGGCCGAGGTTCAGGGGCTGGTCGATGTCTCGGGTGTCGATCTGGAATACTGGGGCCATGTCGGGGGCCGGTTCCGCTTTTTGCGGGTCCGCGACGGGGCGATCCATCCGACGGACGAGTTCACCGCGATGCGCTTTGCCAAGTTCAACGCGAAGGGGCGGACCTTCCTGCCTGCCGCCGATTTCGACGTCATCCTGGTGATGGGCGCGCGGGTCTATGTCTGGCCGCTGTTCAAGCGGGTGTTGACCCTGCTGTCCGCCGGCCCGCTGCTGAGCGAGGGGTTGCAGCGGCGCATCCTGACCGACGATCTGCGTCGGCTTCAGGGCTATCAGCTGGCCCGGGGGCTGGCAGCGGACGGGACAGCCCGCATCCTGCTGGCGCCGACCGCCTATGCCACCGAGAATGCCCCGCAGCTGGCCAGGGCCTTTCCGCCCGAGGTCGCGGTGCTGATCGCCGAGCGGGTGCCGGGGTTCTGGCGCATCCTGGAAGCGGTTGCGGCAGAGGACGGCATCACGCTGTTGCGCCAGCCGGAACAGACGGTGGTCGATGGCATCTTCACCGGCGTTGAATATGCGGTGGACGACCATCTGAGAAAGCAGGATTTCGAGCACCACAATGCGGCTTTCGGTGCGGCGGTGCTGTCGCAGGTGATGCCGATTGTCCGCGGGGTTGCGACCGGGGGCCGGGCGCGCGGGCTTGCGGCAGGTCCTTGCCCCCGGCAAGATGGCCAGGAGGGGGAGGCGTGATGCTTGAAATCGCGATGAGGCTGCCACCCGGCGCCCTGATCGGAGGCGAGGACCGGCTGCTTTCGGAGATGGTCCTGCGCAGCGGCGGCGCGCGGTTCATCGCCCGCGAAAAGGATCTGGTCCGGACGGGCGAGGCGATCACCGGCTGGCGGGAATCGCGGATGGCGGTCGAGGCGGTGGCGGCAGGTCCGAACACGGGAAACAGTCGGTTCGAGCCGGGGCCGCCGGGCGCGCTGCTTTGCCGCGACGGGATGAACTGCGGCTTCACCCTGCCGGGCTTTGCGCCCGAGGTCGAGGCCTTCACCATGGCGGTGGTCTACACCTCGGACGGCGAGGCCAAGACGCTGGCGTCGGTCTTCACCGGGCAGGCGCACAACATGATCTTCCTGACCGAGGGCGAGGGACGGCTTCTGGCGAAGGACAAGATGAACTCGGTGTCGCTGTCCTTGCCGGTGCCGAAGGGGCGCGGAGTGAAGCTGGCGCTGATGTCCTTCGACGGGCGCAGCCTGCGCCTGGGGATGGGCGAGGAGGAGGCAAAGGCCAGCGCCAATGTGCCGGGGCTGGCGCACCGGGCGGATTTCTTCATCGGCTGCCGGTCAAACCGGAGCGGGCTTGCGAAGATGCTGGGCCAGTCGTTGCTGCACGAGGTGATCTTCTGGCCCGACCGGTGCCTGCAGGGCTCGGTCGATCCGGGGGACCGGGCGACGCTGTCGGCGCTGCGCCGCTATCTGCGCTGGGCCTTTTGAGTGGACGCCGAAGCCCCACCGCCACTGGATACTCCGCCCGAGATGGGGTTGGACGAGGCCGTGGCTGCGCGGCGCTTCCTGATCCGGGGCGAGCATGCGAACCTGTGGTTCGAGGGCCGGGGACCGGATCAGGACGGGGCGCTGGACGGGGCGCTGGTGGTGTCCTTCGACAACCTCGCCACGATCGACGAGGGCTGGCCGCGCGGGCCCTGGGCCTGGAAGCGGCTGGAGCCGATGGGGCATTCGGTGCTGGGGGTGCAGAGCCATGCCAAGGACTGGTTCCGCCAGCCGACCGCCCCTGCCCTGCTGCGGGGACTGGAGGAGCGGGGCTTCTTTCGCCGCTTCCGCCGGGTGGTGCTGACGGGCGCCTCGATGGGGGGGTTCGCGGCGTTGAATTTCGCGCCGCTGATCCCCGAGGCGCGGGTGCTGGCCTTCTCGCCCCAGACCACGATGAACCGGGTGATCGCACCCTTCGAGGCGCGGTTTCCCTATTCGGTCAAGCGGTCGAACTGGGAAGGGATGCCGTTTCTCGATGCGGCGGCGGCGGTACCCTACATCCGCCGGGCGGTGGTGGTCTTTGACCCGATGGTGCCCGAGGACCGCGCCCATGCCGCACGGCTTGCCGGGGCGAACGTGCAGCTTCTGCGGCTGCCCTTCGCCACGCATGAGGCGATCCGGGTGGTGCTGAAGACCGGGACCTTCCCGCTGCTGATCGACGCGCTGGTCGAGGGCAATGGCGCGGGGCATGCGTTCTGGCAGGCCTACCGCGCGCGGCGGGCGGTGACGAAATGGCAGCGGGCAGTGCTGGCGGCGGCAGCGAACCGGGGGCGGCACCAGCTGGTGATCCAGGCGGCGGACGCGATGCTGCGGCTGGGGCAGGACCTGCCTGACGAGGAGAAGGTCTTCATCCGCCGCGCGCGGCGCGGCGCGGTGAACGCGCGGAAGGTGGGGGCTGCGACCTGACCGTCGTGCCCAGTGCGGGCGGTTTTCAGATTGAGCGCTGACGCGCGAAGACTCCTTGTCTCGCCTCTGCGCGTGAAGAACGCGCAACCGGCTCGGGCAATTGGGGGTTTTCCACCCCCAAACCCCCGAGGATACTTGGGCAAATGTGAAAGGCTTGGGAGTTTCCTCTCGGCTCCCCTCTAGGCCCCGGCTTCGACCTCATGCTATGCGGGGCCATGGGCAGGGCGGGGACATGGACCAGACACGCGGCCGGATGATGGCGATGACCATGGTCGGGGGGGATCACTTCTTCCTCTCGCGCTGGGTCGGATATTACGGTCGCCAGCTGGGCCGCGAGAACCTGTTCGTCCTGAGCCACGGCGGCGACCCCGAGCACAGGAAGATCGCCGAAGGCTGCAATGTCATCTATCTGCCTTTTGACGAGACGCGGAACTGCTTCAACCAGCGCCGCTGGCAGATGCTGTCGCGGCTGACCACGGGGTTCACCAATTTCTACAACTGGGTGCTGGTGGGGGATGTGGACGAGATCGTCTGTGTCGATCCGGCCGTGTCGGACAGCCTGCCGGACTATCTGGAGCAGTATGCCGTCAGGGGCGGGCCGCGGGTGATCACGCCCTTCGCGATCGAGATGGTGCACAACCCGACGCTGGAGCCGGAGCCGATCAGCGCGGGGCGCAATATCCTGGACGTGCGGCGCATCTTCCGGCTGAACGCGAATTACGCCAAGCCCTGCATCACCTGCGACAAGATCGACATGGCGCCGGGCGGGCATTTCGCCAACCATCCGAAGCTGCATCTCGACCCGCATCTCTACCTTTTCCACCTGCGTTTCATCGACCACGACATGACGGAAGGACGGCTTGCCACACGACGCGCCCAGCGCGTGATCCAGAGCGGGGCGCTGGAAGAGGTGGAACGCCAGAAGACCGGCTGGGACACCGCCTGGGATACCTATCAGGCGCTGTCGAAGGAGAAGCCCCGGGCCGAAACGGTGGATTTCCCCGAGTTCCGCAAGGAGATGGTCGAGGGCTGGCGCGAGAAGAAGGTGGTCTATTTCTCGCCCGGCGGGGCGCGGCCCAAGGGCGTCTACCGGCTGCCCGAGCGTTTCAAGGCGTTGTTCTGATGGCGGAAAAACCGATCCCCCCCGAAGGCGTGATCATCCGGGCCGAGAACGGCGACGTGATCGGCTATGACGAGACGGGGCTGGTGCTGCGCCTGTCCGACAAGGTGATCGCCGACATCGCCGCGCGGCTGGAGTTGAAGCCGCAGGCGGTGGTGGGCGAGACGCTGCCGCTGCCCGATCTGCCCGAGGGTATCGACCTCTGGGCCCCCCGGCGCGAGGGGGACTGGCTGTTCTTCCAGGCCAACCTGCCGGGCGCGGACTCTGCGCGGGGCTATCGGCGGCATGTGTCCGGGGGCGCGGTCATCGCCGAGGCGCGGGGGCCGCTCATGGCGGTGCTGGGCATCGGCGGGGCGCGGGCGGGGCTGGGCTCGCCCGGTCCGGCGCGGTTCCGCTGGCATGTGCTGACCCCGGGCGACGACATCGGCGCGGTGGGCATGGGGGGCGAAGGCGAGGCGGTGGCGACGGCCGAGCTGGAGCCCTTGCGCGAGCTGACGGTCGAGGCGCTGGTTGCGGACGAGTTGCTGGCCCGGCGGCGGGTTGCGCACCAGCCGTTGCCCGTGCTGGTCGTGCGGACCGAGACGGACACGGCGGCGACCGCGCATGATCTGGGGACCGAGGCGGCAATGGCCAATCTGGACCAGTGCTTTGCCAATCTGGTGGCGGCCTCCGCCCGGCTGGGGGTGGGGGCGCAGGTTCTGGCGGTGGTGCTGGACTATACGCTGGAGGACCTGACCGGCGACGCGACGGCCTACCGCGACGGGATGATCGCGCTGATGGAGCGGATCACCCGGGGCATGGCCAGGCAGGGGCTGGCGCGGCCGGTGTTCCTGTCGGCGTTCGACTGCGGAACCCTGAGCGTGACGCGCGGGCCGGGGCTGGAGGGGCAGTGGGAACTGTCCTGGAACCACGGCGATCACCAGCTGGTCTTTGCAGCACCCTCCTATGCGTTCCGGATCGACGACACCGGGCGGCTGACCGACGAAGGCCGGGCGGAGAAGGCGGTGCTCTTGGCCGAGGCGCTGCTGGCGGTGCAGGGCGGGGGCCGCTGGCTGTGTCCGGTGATCCAGCTGGCGGAGTGGTCCGAGGGCGGTATCCGTCTGATCTGCGAGGCGCAGGAGGGGCTGGTGATCGACGGCGGTGATCCCTTCGTCGCGGGCAAGTTGGCGGGCTTCGCGCTGGACGGGGTGACGAACGGGGCGCGGATCACCGGGGTCGGGATCGACAAGGACGACGCGAAGGTCGTGGTGCTGAAATGCTCGAAACGGCCCGAGGGCGAGGTCTTCGTGACCTATGCCCATGCGTCGGCCCCCGGCGACGGGCCCTATCCTGCGAACCGGGGGGCCCTGCGCGGGGATTTCGGCGAGGGCGCGGTGCGACGCTGGGCGCTGCCGGCACGGTTGAAGCTGACGGGCCTCTAGATGGGTTTCACGGCGGACAGCATCGCGGGCGACAACATCTGTGTCATCTGGGTGGATGACATGATCGACGTCTTCACCTGGCGCGACACGTTCGGGATCACCATCCAGACCCCGAACCTCGACCGGCTGCTGAATGCGGGAGTGCGGTTCGGCAACGCCTATGCCACGATCCCCTTGTGCGCGCCCTGCCGGGCGGAACTGGCCACGGGGCTGTCGCCGTTCCGCACCGGGCTTGTCGACCTGAACCGCTTCTGGCGCCAGGTGCTGCCGCCCGAGAAGGCCTGGGCCTATGACCTGCGCCGGGCGGGGTTCTACACCTTTACCACCGGCAAGGTGGATGCGACCTACAAGCCGATGCCGGAGCGTTATCGCCGGGTGCTGTTCCACGAGGATGTGCCCGCGCAGGACAGCGGCCCGCGACCGGGGGAAAAGGTCTATCTGGACCGTGGACCGGGGATCAAGGGCATCAACTATCCGGACGATGACGGATCGCAGGACCATCTGTTCTACGATTTCACCGTCGCTCAGAATGCGATTGATTTCCTCGGGAGGGCGGACCCGAAGCGGCGGCACCTGATCCAGCTCGGGTTCAAGCACCCGCATTACAACCTGGAATGCCCGGACCGCTTCTACCAGCTGTACGATCCCGCCGCGATCCGCTGGCCCGACATCGCGGCGCCGGAGGATTACTACGGCCCGCCGCCGGGTTTTGCGGTCTATGAAGCGGCCTATATCGCCAATGGCAACTGGACGCCGGAAAAGGGCGGGGACGACGGCTGGCGGCAGGTCGTCCGCGCCTACTTCGCCGCGATCAGCCATGTGGACCATGAGATCGGGCGGTTCCTGGACGCGCTGGCGGCATCGCCTCTGGGCGGTAGGACCACGGTGATCTTCCTGTCGGACAACGGCTTCAACCTTGGGAACCACGACAGTTTCCACAAGATGAGCCAGTGGGATTCGGCGGCGCATGTGCCGCTGGCGATCTGGTCGCCCCGGATGACGGAGGGCCGGGTGGTGGACCTGCCAGTGTCTCTGCACAACTTTCCCAAGACGGTGATGCAGCTGGCCGGATTGCCGCCGCGACCGGACTGGACCTCGGGGCAAAGCCTGCTCCCGCTGGTCGACGCGAGTTTCGGCAGCTTCGACGACACGAAATCACCGATTACCTCGGTCTTCGGAACGCTGTCGGTCAGGCCCTCCATCGAGGGCTACCGGCAGTTCCGCTATTTCCGCTATCCGAACGGCGAGGAGCATGTCTACGACGTGGTCGCCGACCCCGGTGAGACCGAGAACCTGATCGCGACGGCGCCCATGGATGTGCTGCGGGGCGAGCTGGTGAAGGGGGCGCTGGAGCTGGGCCTGGACCTGCGCGGGTTCGAGAACCCGGCGGATGGCGTGAACGCGATGATGGCGGTCGATGGCTCGGTCGTGCTGGAGGGGCGTCGGGGCAACGACAACTATTGGGCCTACGGGGCCGAGGCCGAGAAGATCAGGGAAACCAAGGAGGGCGGGACCGATACGCTGTGGTATCTGGGCGGGCCGGATGGCTATGTCCTGCACTGCCCGATGAACGTCGAGAACATCCGCATCGCCACGGTGCTGGCGCGGCACGAGGATGCGGAGGCGGCGAAGAAATCCTCGCGCATGCTGCGGATCGTGGCCCATCCGGACAGCCCGATCCATTTCGAGACCACCGAGCGGGTGATGGTTAGCGTCCGCGGCTCACGCGGGAACGACGTGATGATCGGTCCGATATATGGCGGGGCCACGTTCTACGGCGGCGAGGGCGACGATGTGCTGCGGGCGATCTCGGCCAGCGAAAGCTCGCGGCATTACTTCTACGGCGGGGCGGGGAATGACCGGCTGGTCGGTGGCGGCGGGCGCGATGTGCTGGACGGCGGCACGGGCGATGACACGATCATCGGTACGGCGGCGCGGAACAAGATTTTCGGCGGGCACGGCAATGACGAGATCCATGACGGCGACGGATCCTCGGTGGTCCATACCGGGCCGGGGCGGAACCGGGTGCGACTGGGGGGCGGGAACGACACGATCCATGCGGGCACCGGGGTTACCCATGTCGATCCGGGGCCGGGGGCGGTGGTCTTCGTCCTGGCCTATGGCGGGGTGACCCATGTCAGCCAGTGGCAGGCCGAGCAGGTCTATGATCTGACCGCCTGGCCGAAGCCGCCCCAGGTCACGCGCCGCCCGGACGGGCTGGTGGACGTGACACTGGGGCTTTCGGTGTTGCGGATCGCCGGGGTGCCCGGCGACCACGATGTTGCAAGCCAGATCAGGCAGGGCGGCGCTACTCTGCCGCCTTGACTGCGGTCCCGTGCCCATCGTCGTCCCCACGCGTTTTCCACAGCGAATAGACGATGCCCGCGACGATGATGCCCACGGTGATCGCCAGCGACAGGTAAGGGTCAAACTTGCCGAAGAAGTAGCTGTAGAACCCCTTGAGGCCGATGAAGATCAGCACCACGGCCAGTGCGTATTTCAGGTAGTGGAAGCGGTGGACCAATGCCGCCAACGCGAAGTAGAGCGCGCGCAGGCCGAGGATCGCCATGATGTTCGCGGTGTAGACGATGAAGGTGTCGGTGGTGATCAGGAAGATCGCGGGCACCGAGTCGACCGCGAAGACCAGGTCGGCGAAGTTGATCACGATCAGCGCCACGAAGAGGGGCGTGGCATAGAGCATCAGCTTGCCGGTGACGGGGTTCGGCTGGCGGACGAAGAACCTTTGCCCGTGCAGGCGCTTGGTCACGTTCATGTGGGTCGAGATGAAACGCACGACCGGGTTCTGCGACAGGTCCGGATCGCTGTCCGGCACCACCAGCATCTTGAAGCCGGTGAAGGCCAGGAAGGCGGCGAAGACCAGCGTCACCCAGTCGTAGGCCGCGATCAGCTCGGCCCCGATGGCGATCATGATGCCGCGCAGGATGATCACGCCGATGATGCCCCAGACGAGGGCGCGGTACTGGTATTTCCGGGGAATGGCGAAGTAGCCGAAGATCAGCGAGATGACGAAGACGTTGTCGATCGAGAGCACCTTCTCGATGATGTAGCCTTGGAAATAGGCCGCGACCGGATTGGTGCCGTCGCTTGTCACCAGCGTGCCGTTCGACCAGGCCCACCAGATGTAGCCGCCGAACAGGATCGCGATACCGATGTAGAAGGCGGAAAGCTTCAGGCTTTCCGCGACGCCAAGTTCATGGTCGTCCTTGTGCAGGACGCCCAGGTCGAAGACCATCAGCGCGATGACGATGGCCAGGAACAGAAGCCACAGCCACAGGGGCTTGGCCAGGAATGTCAGGAAGAGGAATTCCATCCCCGTTTGCCTCTCTATAGGTGCGTCGAGAGGTCAGCCTTTTCAGGGGCAGGGCGCCGGGCTGACATCGAGCACGATTTCTCGATGCGGTCCGACATCACGACTGGCGTCGTCAGAGGGGCCCGGCCCGCCAAGGGGAAGTGGGAAGGGAGAGTGGCATTTCAACCCCCGGAGCGGCGGAATTTTCACGGCGGCGTGACCGTTCAACGCCGTCGGGAGGATTTTCCGTCGGTCAAGGCTTGTGGCGAGGGTCGCGCGGCCTGTATGCCCGATCCGTAGGAGACCGCCATGAGCCTGAACACCTTCGGACATCTCTTCCGCGTCACCACCTGGGGCGAAAGCCACGGTCCGGCGATCGGATGCACGGTGGATGGCTGCCCGCCGGGCGTTCGCCTTTCCGAGGCCGACATCCAGCCCTGGCTGGACCGGCGCAAGCCCGGCACGTCGAAGTTCACCACCCAGCGGCAGGAAGCCGACGAGGTCCGCATCCTGTCGGGCGTGTTCGAGGGGCAGACCACGGGCACCCCGATCCAGCTGATGATCGAGAACACCGACCAGCGATCGAAGGATTACGGCGACATCGCGCAGTCGTTCCGGCCGGGGCACGCGGACATCACCTACTACCAGAAATACGGCCTGCGGGATCATCGCGGCGGCGGTCGCTCCTCGGCGCGGGAAACGGCCAGCCGCGTGGCGGCGGGCGGGGTTGCGCGGCAGGTACTGGCGATGCTGGTGCCGGGGCTGAAGATCACCGGCTACATGGTGCAGATGGGGGCGATGGAAATCGATCGCAGCCGGTTCGATGCGGGCGAGATAGAGCGGAACCCGTTCTGGTGCCCCGATGCACAGGCAGCGACGGACTGGGCGAGCTATCTGGATGAGCTGCGGCTTTCGCACAACTCGGTCGGCGCGGTGATCGAGGTGGTCGCGGAGGGCGTGCCTGCCGGGCTGGGGGCGCCGCTTTATGGCAAGCTCGACAGCGACCTTGCCAGCGCGATGATGTCGATCAATGCCGTGAAGGGCGTGGAGATCGGCGAGGGGATGGCGGCGGCGGCCCTGACCGGGGTGGAGAATGCCGACGAGATCCGCATGGGACCGGATGGGCCGGAGTTCCTGTCGAACCACGCGGGGGGCATCCTTGGCGGCATTTCGACCGGGCAGCCGGTGGTATGCCGGTTCGCGGTAAAACCCACGTCGAGCATCCTGACGCCACGGCGGACCATCACCCGGGCCGGGGACCAGGTGGATCTGATCACCAAGGGGCGCCATGATCCCTGTGTCGGTATCCGGGCGGTGCCGGTGGGCGAGGCGATGATGGCCTGCGTCCTGCTGGATCACCTGCTCCTCGACCGGGGCCAGACCGGCGGGGCGCGCGGCCGGATCGGCTGAACGCTTTCCCCGGCACCGGTTTTGCGGCATCCTTCCGGAAAACGGGAAGGGACGGTCATGGAATTCCTCAACGTCATCGTGGCGGCGCTGGCCGCCTTCGCCTTCGGCGCAGTCTGGTACATGTCGATGTCGAAAGCCTGGATCGCGGCGGCGGAAATTCCGGTCGACGCCAAGGGCAAGCCGCAGGGCAATGGCGGCGCGATGCCCTTCGTCGTCGGGCTGGTCGCGATGGTCATCGTTGCGGGGATGATGCGGCATGTCTTCGCGATGTCGGGGCTCGCCTCGGTCGGACAGGGGTTGATGGGAGGGTCCGGGATCGGAGCCTTCCTGATCACGCCCTGGGTCGCGATGAACTATGCCTTCGGGATGCGGAAACCGGCGCTGACCCTGATCGACGGGGTGAACAGCATCGTCGGCTGCACGATCATGGGCGCCATGCTGAACGCGTTCTGATGACCGACACCCTGCGTCTTGTCTTCCCGCAATGGCAGGGCGGCGGCTTGCCACTGTATCACCTTGGCGCGCTATTGCTGGCATGGCTTGCGCCAGAAGCGACGGGGCCTGTGCTGGAGATCGACGTGCCGCCGCCCTCGGGTGCGGAGTTGCCGGTCGAGGGCGGCATTCGCGCGCGGCGTGCGGTGCTGGCGCAGGCGGATGCGGCGATGGCGGCCCTGCGGCAGCATCAGCCCGCACGGGTGGTGGTGCTGGGCGGCGATTGCGGCGTGGACCTTGCGCCCTTTGCCTATCTCGCTGACCGCTATGACGACCTTGCCGTGCTTTGGGTCGATGCCCATCCCGATGTGATGGGAATGGCGCAGACGCCGAATGCTCATGCCATGGTGCTGGCGCAGCTTCTGGGCGAGGGCGACGCGGAGTTCGTGGCCCGTGTCCCGCGCCATCTGGTGCCGGGGCGGGTGATGTATGCCGGGCTTTACGACATGTCGCCCGTAGAGCGCGCCACGCTGGACCGGCTGGGGGCGCAGGTGGCGACTCCGGGCGATCTGCGCGAAGGGTCGGGGATAGTGCTGGACTGGCTGCGCGACGCGGGCGCGCGGCACCTGGCGATCCATCTTGACCTGGACGTGCTGGACCCGGCCCAGTTGCGCAGCCTGTATTTCAGCCGCCCCGATGCACCCCCGGGGGCATTCGACGGCATTCCCCAGGGGCGGATGAAAATCGACGAGGTGGTGCGGCTTCTGTCGGAGGTGGCGGCAAAAGTGCCGGTGGTGGGTTTGGGGATCACCGAGTTCCTGCCCTGGGACGCGGCAACGCTGCGCGACATGCTGCGCAAGCTGCCACTGCTGAACGCGGGCGGCTGAGCGGGGCGTGCCAAGAATGGAATGGAGGGCCCCGCACCCCTACGGGACCCTCCATCCAACCCACGCGCACACCCCAAGCACCGCGTGATCTGTATAAGGGTCCCGGGCGTCCTGCCCTGACAAGCTCATGGATAGCCGAAGGCCCGGCCCCGCGCAAACGCGAAGCCCGTGGCATTTAAGGTAAATCCGGTCAGTCCCGCGGGTTTGGCAGGAAGAAGGCCACGAGGCCCAGAAGCGGCAGGAAGGCGCAGATCCGGTAGACCGCGACGATGCCCCAATGGTCGGCCAGCACGCCAAGCCCCGCTGCGCCAAGCGCCGCGATGCCGAAGGCCAGCCCGAAGAGGAGGCCCGCCACCATCCCGGTGCTTTGCGGCATCAGGTCCTGGGCATAGACCACCATGGCCGGGAAGGCCGAGGCGAGGATCAGCCCGGCCAGCGAGACGGCGATCACAGAGGGGACCAGCGGCAGCCAGGGCACCATCAGGGTCAGGGGCAGGATGCCGAGGATCGACGACATGATCACCCGCCGCCGCCCGATCCGGTCGCCGATGGGGCCGCCGATGATGGTGCCGACGGCCACCGAGGCGAGGAAGATGAACAGGCACAACTGGGACTGGCCCACGGTCAGCCCGTACTGCTCGATCAGGTAGAAGGTGTAGTAGCTGGAGAGCGAGACCGAGTAGACGAATTTCGACAGCATCAAGAGGATCAGGAGGAGCATCCCCAGCCGGACGGTGGCAGCGGGCAGGGGCGTGGCAGAGCGGGCCCGGCTTTTGCGGGCGAGCGCACGGGCCGCGCCGACAGCGACATACCAGCGTCCCACGCCCCAGAGAAGGACCATTCCCGCGATCGCAACGGCGGCAAACCATTCGATCGAAAGCTGGCCGCGCTGCATGACCACGAAGGCGGCGGCAAGGGGGCCAAGCGCCGACCCGGCATTGCCGCCGACCTGGAACAGCGACTGGGCGAAGCCGGGTCGCATCCCGGCGGCAAGCCGGGCGATGCGCGAGGCCTCGGGGTGGAAGATGGAGGAGCCGAGGCCGATCATGGCGACCGAAAGGAGCACCGTGCCGAAACTGTCGGCGCGAGCCAGGAGGACAAGCCCGGTCCCGGTCGAGGCCATGCCGACGGCCATGGCGTAGGGCAGCGGCCTGCGGTCGGTGTAGAGCCCGACCAGCGGCTGAAGGACCGAAGCGGTGCCCTGGAAGACGAAGGTGATCAGCCCGACCTGCGAGAAGCTGAGCGCCAGGTTGGTCTTGAGCAGCGGATAGGCCGCCGGAATCAGCGACTGCATCAGGTCATTGAGGAAATGCCCCAGCGCAACGGCAAGGATGACCTGGACGACGGTCGAGTCGGGGGCGGTCTGGGCGGATTCGGGATGTGCGGACATGATCGCCTATGAGGTGCGGGCGGGCCAACATGACCCGCCCCCTGTGCATTGGCAATGTCCGCCGGGGCGCCCGGGATCAGGCGTAGGCCTTTTCCTTACCGAAATGCTTGACGAGGAGGTAGTAGAACACCGCGCGGAACTTGTTGCGCTCGGACTTGCCGTAGGTGTCGATGGCGGCGTTGATGCCTTCCATCAGGCTCGGGCCATCCTTGAGGCCCAGCTTCTTGATCAGGAAGTTCGACTTGATCCGCTCCAGCTCGTCCTTGTCGGAGGCCGCGACGGTCTGCGCGTCGTTGTCATAGATCGACGGGCCACAGCCGATCGTCACTTTGGTGAGAAGCGCCATGTCCGGCGTCACCTTGCACTTGTTCTTCAGGTCATCGGCATATTTGGCGATGAGATCGTCCCTCTTGCCCATCCTTTGTCTCCCTTGACTGGAACGGTGATCGTTAACGCGAGCGACCGTAGTCTGCCAGGCCCGCTACGGGAAGGGGAAATTCTTGGAACGCCCGTCAGTCTGCCGATCGGTCGGGAAAGACGAGCCAGTGGGTGATCAGGTAGCTGGTGATCGCCGCCAGCACCGATGCAAGCAGATGCACCAGAAGATCAGGCCAGAACATGCCCCTGGCAAGAAGGTAGCTGACGGCGGCGACGATCCCGATGCCCAGCACCTGTGTCGCGGCATAAAGCCACAGACCCAGGCGATGCGGGCGACGCGCGGCAAAGGTGAAACGCCGGTGGATCCAGAACCCGACCGGGATGAAAAGCGTCCATATGAGGCCCGAGGCCACCGCCTTCGGCAGGGACAACTGCGACGTCGCCAGCGCGGCAAGCATGGCGTAGAGCATGGCGAGCGCGCCGCCGACCGCGACAAAGCGGGGCAAGGTGGTGTCGCGAGGCAGCATCATGGCGTGGCGCCCGCCCGGGGAAGCGAGGCTTTCCCCACCTGGAACACCCGCACCAGGGTGCGACCGGCGGTCACGTCGACCAGCCAGCCGGGCGGGCTGCCCGACATCAGCGCGCGGATGTCCGGGTTAGCCTGTTCGACCGCGCCCCCGACGCACAGAACCAGATAGTCCGCCCCCGAGCGGACAAGCGCCTGATGCAACGCGTCCAGGGTTTCGAAGGCGCCAAGCCCGTTCCATATGGCGTCCGGGCTGCGGTGATACGTCGCCGAGGTAACGGAATGCGGGGTGTAGGCAAGGATCGTGGGACCGAGGTTCAGGGTCGAGAAGATAAGAGATTTCGGCAGGCTGGCGATCTCGGCCATGGCGGGTTCGGTCCGGCAGGTCTGAAGCGGCTCTGTTCCGGGCCCTGAAACCCCCTTGCCGCCGCCTGCCACCGACCTGCCGGGAAGCGCCTTCGCACCGTGTTCGACAACGGCGGGCAGGGCAAGCAGGAGCACGAGAACAGCCGGAATGCGCCACAGGCTGGCGCGCGGGATCAGGGTGAAGGCCCAGACCAGAAAGCCGCCCAGCAACGGCACCGCGGGGGTCATCAGGTTGGCTGCGCGGATCTGTGCAAGGGCAAAGCCAAGCCCGACCCCCACGACCACGAATGCCTGCAAAAGGGCCTTTGCCTGCATCGGTGACAACCGCTTTCGCAAGCGCCAGAAGGCCGCCACTGCCAGTGTCGCAATCACGACCGGCGGCAGAAGGACACGGGCCAGCAGGGCGGGATTGGACCAGACCAGTTTCGAGGCCGGCAAAGCCTCGACCACGTTCGTCTCGATGATCTTGCGGACCGCTGGCGGTAAGTTGGAGTAGGGACCGGCCAGGCAGGGCACGAGCAGCGGAGAGGCAAGCCACAGCCCGACGCAGGTGATCACCACCATGGTCACGATGCGGGAAACCGGGCTGGAAATGACGCGCTCGGCCAGGACCGGCACCAGCGTTGCCACGACCCCGACGGCGCCCAGGGTCAGCACGGGCGGGGCCAGGACATCGCAATGCCCGACGCCCCAGTCTGCCATCGGTGTCTGGCCCGCCATCAGCAGGGGCGCGGCCGGGGTGATCGCCGCTCCGAAACCCAAGAGCCAGTCGCCGGTCCGGTCTTCGCCGAAGGCATGGCGCAGCGCCATCAGGCCCCAGATCGTCGCCAGATAGGGCAGCATCTCCAGTCCGACGGCCAGGGAGAAGGCCGTCACCACACCGGCAATCGCCCCCGCAAGCCGCGCTCGCCCGGGCACGACGGACAGGTAGAACAGCGCTGTACCGCAGAGCATCTGGACGTTGTGGTGGTCAATCCGTGGCGGAACGAACTCTCCGCCGAGCTTGCTCCAGCTTAGAAAGACCGCCGGCGCCCCCAGGGCACCGGCCGGACCCAGAAGGCGGTTCGCGCCATGGGCGTGGAGGAGAACCATCCCGCAGGCCAGAAGGCTGGGCCACAGGATCACTGTCGCAAGCTCGGCCTGCGGTGCGGCGAGCATGGTCGAAGCCGCAAGGAGAACAGTTGCGATACCGGCGTCGACATAGCGCGACCAGTGCATGGAAATGCCGTCAGGGGGGAGCACGCGATACTGGTGGGTATCGAACCAGGACTGCCCGGCCAGCCAGTCGCGCACCTCGACCAGGCGCATCTGGTCGTCGCCATCGGCATCAACCAGCAGATCGGCAATCTGTGGCAGGCTGCGCAGCGCCGTCAGGGCCACCAGCGCAACACCGGCGAGGCAGATCCACCAGAGGATTGGCGACCGCGATTCGGGTCGGGATATCACGTCGGACTGCACGTCACGCTGTTTCCGTGTTCATGTTTCGATGGCCGCCTGTCTTGGGATCATCTGTTATTCCGGAAACAGTCAAGACTGTGACGAAATTCCTCCGCTTCCATGACCTCTGGCCTTTGGCGTCAAGTTTGCAGCCGCTCCACGCCCCAATTTGGGCACAGTTGCAGGCTTCAATCTTCGCAACGGCCAGCTACCCGCGCGATTGACCCGAAGGATCCCCGATGATCGAGCTTTCCATCCTGATGCCCTGCCTGAACGAGGCGGAGACGCTGGGCGTCTGCATCGAAAAGGCGCGGGGATATCTGGAGACGTCCGGCATCAAGGGCGAGATCATCGTGGCCGACAACGGCTCGACCGATGGCAGCCAGGCGATTGCGCAGGTGCTGGGCGCGGTGGTGGTGCCGGTGGCGCAGCGCGGCTATGGCGCGGCGCTGGGTGCCGGGATCGCGGCGGCGCGGGGCCGGTTCGTGATCATGGGCGACAGCGACGACAGCTATGACTTCTCGCAGCTCGACGGGTTTGTCAGCCGCCTGCGCGGTGGGGCCGATCTGGTCATGGGCAACCGCTTCAAGGGCGGGATCGCCAAGGGCGCCATGCCTGCGCTGCACCGCTATCTGGGCAACCCGGTCCTGTCGACCATCGGTCGGGTGCTGTACCGGACGCCGGTCGGCGACTTCCACTGCGGCCTGCGGGGCTTTTCGCGTGCCGCCGTTCTGAAGCTTGGGCTGACCAGCCCGGGGATGGAGTTCGCGTCGGAAATGGTGATGAAAGCCTCGCTAGCCGGGCTGAACATTGCCGAGGTTCCGACAACCCTGTCACCCGACGGCCGGTCGCGCCCGCCGCATCTGCGGTCGTGGCGGGATGGCTGGCGGCATCTGAAGCTGCTTCTGACCTTCGCGCCGTTCTCGATCTTCCTGTATCCCGGCCTTGCGCTGCTGGCGCTGGGCGGGGCGCTGTTCCTGCCGCTCCTGTTCGCGCCGGTGACGCTGGGCGGGGTGACGCTGGACACCGGCACGCTGATCTTTGCCGCGACCTTCATCATGACCGGGTTCCAGCTGGTCTGGTTCCATGCCCTCGCGCGGTTGTTCGCGGTGCGGATGGGCCTGCTGCCAACCTCGCCCCGGTTCGAGCGTTTGCGTGCGAAACTGTCGGTCGATACCGCCTGCCAGATCGGCGCGGTCTTCCTGCTGATGGCGTTCCTTGCCACGGTTGCGTCCGTGGGCTTCTGGGCCTCACGCGGGTTCGGCCCGCTGGAGGCGGGAACGATCACCCGCACGGCCTCGCTGGTCGCGGTGCTGGCGGCACTGGGGATGCAGTCGGTGACGAACGGGTTTCTCTGGGGGCTTCTGACCCAGAAAGCTCCGGTCGAGGCCAAGTCGCCCGAAGGCGAACCGGCCCAGGTCTGACTTTCGTCGTCTGACTTTCGTCGTCTGACCCCGGGCCGGATCGCGAATCAATAACGGTAGTGGTCCGACTTGAACGGGCCGTCGACTTTGACGCCGATGTAATCGGCCTGCTCCTTGCGCAGTTCGGTCAGCTTCACGCCGATCTTCTTCAGGTGCAGCCGCGCGACCTTTTCGTCCAGCGCCTTCGGCAGGATGTAGACGCCCGGCGCATAGTCCTTGCCCTTGGTCCACAGCTCGATCTGCGCCAGCACCTGGTTGGTGAAGCTGGCCGACATCACGAAGCTGGGGTGGCCGGTGGCGTTGCCAAGGTTCAGCAGGCGGCCTTCGGACAGGAGGATGATGCGGCTGCCCGAGGGCATCTCCACCATGTCCACCTGGTCCTTGATGTTGGTCCATTTGTGGTTGCGGAGCGCGGCGACCTGGATCTCGTTGTCGAAGTGACCGATGTTGCCGACGATGGCCATGTCCTTCATCTCGCGCAGGTGCTCGATGCGGATGACGTCACGGTTGCCGGTCGTCGTGATGAAGATGTCGGCGCTGGCGACCTCGTCTTCCAGGAGGGTGACTTCATAGCCGTCCATCGCGGCTTGCAGCGCGCAGATCGGGTCGACTTCCGTCACCTTCACCCGGGCGCCAGCGCCGCGCAGCGAGGCCGCCGAGCCCTTGCCCACGTCACCATAGCCGCAGACAACCGCGACCTTGCCGGCCATCATCGTGTCGGTGGCGCGGCGGATGCCGTCGACCAGCGATTCCTTGCAGCCGTATTTGTTGTCGAACTTCGACTTCGTCACAGAGTCATTGACGTTGATCGCCGGGAACGGGAGCTGGCCCCGCTTGTGCAGGTCATACAGGCGGTGGACGCCCGTGGTGGTTTCTTCCGACACGCCCTGGATCGCGGCCTTGGTCTTGGCGAACCAGCCCGGCGACTGTTTCATCCGCTTCTGGATTTGCAGCTTGATGACTTCTTCTTCCTCGGATTGCGGCACGGCGAGGACATCCTCGCCCGCCTCCATCCGCGCGCCGAGAAGGACGTACAGCGTCGCATCGCCGCCATCGTCCAGGATCATGTTCGCGCCTTCGGGGAACAGGAACGAGCGGTCAAGGTAATCCCAATGCTCGGTCAGGGTCTGGCCCTTGACGGCAAAGACCGGAATACCGGCGGCGGCGATCGCGGCGGCGGCGTGGTCCTGGGTCGAGAAGATGTTGCAAGAGGCCCAACGCACGTCGGCGCCAAGCGCAACCAGGGTTTCGATCAGCGCGGCGGTCTGGATCGTCATGTGCAGCGAGCCGACGATGCGCGCGCCTTTCAGCGGCTTCGACGCGCCGAACTCCTCGCGGCAGGCCATCAGGCCCGGCATTTCGGTTTCGGCGATGGTCAGCTCCTTGCGGCCGAAGTCGGCCAGGGCGATGTCCTTGACGATGTAATCCTTCGCCATCTTGGCGCTCTCCTTGATCCTGGGTTGCGCGGGCAGATAGCATTGATCACCGACGCAGACAACAAAGGCCGCCAAATGAAACAACCCCGCGCCTGGCAACGCATGCTCTCGGGCCGCAGGCTGGACCTGCTGGACCCCACTCCGGTCGATATCGAGATCGAGGATATCGCGCATGGCCTGGCCTTCGTGGCGCGCTGGAACGGACAGACCCGGGGCGACTGGCCCTATTCGGTGGCCGAGCATTCGCTGCTGGTCGAGGAGATCTTTGCCCGCGACAATCCCGGCATCGCGGCGAAATGGCGGCTGGCGGCGGTGCTGCATGACGCGCCGGAATATGTGATCGGCGACATGATCAGCCCGGTGAAGGCGGCCGTGGGGCCCGGCTATGGCGAGTTGGACCGGCGTCTGACCGCGGCGGTGCATCTGCGCTTTGGCCTGCCTGCGGTGCTGCCCGCGCCGATCAAGAAGGCGATCAAGGCGGCGGACAAGGTTTCGGCCTGGCTGGAGGCAGTGCGGATCGCGGGGTTCAGGGAGGCGGAGGCCGACAAGCTGTTCGGACGGCCCGTGCCGGAACTGGTTCACCGGCTGGAAATACGGCTTCGTCCGCCCGCAGAGGTGCGGACGGACTATGTTTCGACAGTTGCGCGGCTGCTGGCCGCCTGCTGACGGCGACAGGGCATCAGCGCCCCGTGTGCCGCAGGTGATCGGCGGTGCGCAGGCCCGCGTCGTCCTGGAACTCGCGCGGGGACCGGCGCGGGTAATGGCGCGGCAGGTAGTCCTCGGATGCGCGCCCGAAGCGGGTCGCGATCATCAGCGCGTCGGCGAAGATATTCAACATGGCCTTTCTCCTTTTCGGCTTTCGATGATCTCTTTTGCCATAAACCTTGGCATGATACGATTCATTAAGGCTGATTGACTGTTAGGCAGGCTAACATATGGCGACAGACTGGCGCAGTATCCCGTCCCTGACCGCGCTGCGGGCTTTCGCGGCAACGGCAGAGTTGCGGAACTTCAGCCAGGCCGCGCGGGCGCTGAACGTGACCCATGCCGCCGTGGCCCAGCAGGTCCGCGCGCTGGAGGATCAGCTGGGCCGTCCGCTGGTGCAGCGCGAGGGGCGCGGCGTCAGCCTGACGGTCGATGGCGAGCAGCTGGCCGAGGCGCTGGCCGAAGGGTTCGGCGCCTTCCAGCGCGGGCTGGAGGCCCTGCGGGCGGGTGAAGCGGATCGCCCGGTCAGGATCACGCTGACCGCCAGCTTTGCAGCACAATGGCTGATGCCGCGGCTGAAGGATTTCTGGGAACGGCAGCCGGACATTGGCCTGTCTCTGCATCCGGACAGCAAGGTCGTCGACCTGCACCGTGAACGGATGGACCTGGCGATCCGCTATGGCAACGGCGACTGGCCGGGAGTGGAGACGAGCTATCTTGCCTCGGCCCGGCTGGTGATTGCCGGCGCACCCTCGCTGATCGGCGACCGCGAGCGGCTGACTGCCGACGAAATGCGCGAGATGGACTGGATCCTGTCGCGGACCTGGGCGGAGCAGGACGCCTATCTGCGGCAACTGGAGCTTGATCCCGATGCGCTAAGCCGCACCGACATCAGCGGCGAGGAACTGGCCATCGCGGCGGCGCGTCAGGGGCTGGGGCTTGTCGTCGAAAGTGTCGCGCTTCTGGAATCCGATGTCGCCGAAGGGCGGTTGCGCATCGTTCATGAAAGCCGCGAAAAGCTTCCGGCCTATTTCATCGTGACTTTGCCCGGGCCAAAGCGTGCTGTGGCCCGGGCATTCCTGAAATGGCTCAAATCGCAGAGCTGACGCTCAGATCGCCATGTCGTCCGGCTTCTTTCCCTTGGCAAGCGCCTCGGAAAACCAGCGCGGCTTGCGTCCGCGGCCCGACCAGGTATCGGCAGCATTTGCCGGATTTGCGTATTTCGCCACCGAAGGCGAGCGTTTGCGTCCGGCCGGGACCCCCGTCAACTCGGCCAGCGAAAAGCCCATCGCCTTGGCTTTTTCTTCCAGCTCCGCAAGCGCCTCGCGCTTGCGCCGATCTTCAAACCCGGCAATCGCCTTTGCCACCTGCGATTGCAGGTCCTTCAGCTCTTTCAGGGAAAGCGTATTCAAGTCGATGTTCAATGTCTGATCCCCCTCGGATAAAGACATGACTTGAATAGGGCCATTAGGTCATATGCGCAACAATAGATATCTATCTTGGGCTTCGTTTAGCAAGAATGCGCTGCAGGGTGCGGCGATGCATAGAAAGGCGGCGCGCGGTTTCCGAAACATTGCGGTCGCACATTTCATAGACACGCTGGATATGTTCCCACCGGACCCGGTCGGCGGACATCGGGTTTTCCGAAGGCTCGGGCAGATTGCCACCCTTTGCCAGGAGCGCATTGGTCACATCATTGGCATCTGCGGGTTTGGAAAGATAGTCGACCGCGCCGATCTTGACTGCCGCAACGGCGGTCGCAATCGCGCCATAGCCGGTCAGCACGACAATCCGGCACGAGGGCCGCTTTTCCCGCAGCGTCTCGATCACCTCAAGCCCGTTGCCATCTTCCAGCCGCAGGTCTACCACCGCATAGGCCGGAGGACGCGCAATCGCCTTGGCCCGACCCTCCGCCACGCTTTGCGCGGTTTCCGTCAGGAAGCCGCGCTTTTCCATCGCCTTCGCCAGCCGCTTCAGGAAAGGCTCGTCATCGTCGACAAGCAGAAGGGTCGGGTCCGGTCCCAGATCGGTGAGGTCTTCGGTCATGCGTCTTTCCTGGTCTCAGCCGCGGGGATTCATTGTGCAGCTTTGCCTGCCTTAACAAAACAAGCAACGCTTTCCGCCATCTGGTCCGACGTAATCTCGCGGCGGAAGAAATCCACGAAACCTTCGCCGGGGAGCATCAGATAAGTGAAGGTCGAATGGTCCATCAGATAGTATTCGTCCCCCGTCTCGCGCTTCTTGTAGAAGGTCTTGTAGGCCTGCGAGGCCGTCTTGATCTGATCGGCGCTGCCGGTGAGGGCGACGAGCTTCGGATGCATGTTGGCCGCATAGTCACCCAGCGCTTCGGAGGTGTCCCGGTCAGGGTCGATGGTGATGAAGACCGGAGTCACGTCCAGGCCCATGGCGTCCAGCTTGTCCACCGCCTCGACATTGCGGGCCATGTCCAGCGGGCAGACGTCGGGACAGAAGGTGTAGCCGAAATAGACCAGCGCCGGTTTGGTCAGCACGTCCTTGTCGGTCACGGTCTTGCCCGAGGTATCGACCAGCGTGAACGGACCGCCGATGTCACCGCCCGCGACCTGGCCCTGGCGGCATTCGGCAAAGGCGTCGTCGCCGCGGTTGGCCAGCACATACCAGGCCGAGGCGCCCAGAAAGGCGGCAACGGCGGCAGCGGCCACGCCGGCATAGAGCTTTGTCATGATGATACCTCCGGGGCCTGTCGGGCCGCATTGATCTCAGATGCGCCGACCCGTAACAATGGTCAACCCGTCCAGCAAGATGCCTGCTCACAGAATGGTCACTGCGACACCCGGTAGTCCGGCCCATGACGCCGGGGCAAACATGGTCCGACTGCGCACGTTGATCCTGCTGCGCTGGATGGCGATCGCCGGCCAGGTCGCCGCGATCCTCGTTGCCAGCCAGGCCTACGGGCTGCAACTGCCGCTTGGCCTTTGCATGTTGGCGATCGGGCTTTCGGTGATCGCCAACCTCGTCCTCTCCATGCTGTTCCCGCAAAACAGGCGGCTGAGCGAGGCCGAGGCTTTCCTGACCCTGCTCTTCGACCTTGGCCAGCTGGCGTTCCTTTTGTTCCTGACCGGCGGGCTGACCAACCCGTTCGCGATCCTGGTGCTGGCCCCCGTCACCATTTCTGCCAGCACGCTGCGCCTGCGCTCGACCGTGGTCCTTGGGGCGCTGGCGATCCTTGCCGTTTCGGCTGCGGTCTTCTGGTATCTGCCCCTGCGCTTTGCGGACGGCTCCGAGCTTGTCATCCCGCGGCTTTTCGCCTTCGGCTTCTGGCTCTCGATCGTCATCGGCATCCTGTTCCTCGGCCTCTACTCCCGCCGCGTGGCCACCGAGATGCGCCACATGTCCGAGGCGCTGCTTGCCACCCAGATGGCGCTGGCGCGCGAGCAGAAGCTCACCGACCTGGCCGGAGTTGTCGCCGCCGCCGCGCATGAGCTGGGCACACCCTTGGCCACCATCAAGCTGGTCAGCGCCGAGCTGATCGAGGAACTGGCCGGCCAGCCCGAGCTGCAGGAGGACGCCCGACTGATCCGGGAACAGGCCGACCGCTGCCGCGACATCCTGCGCGACATGGGGCGGGCCGGAAAGGACGACCTCCACCTGCGCCAGGCCCCCCTGTCTGCCGTCCTGCGCGAAGCTGCCGAACCGCACCTGGCGCGAGGCAAACGGGTGGAGTTCTCCTTCGTCCCGGTACAGGACGGCGAAGACTTCCAGCCCACCATCCTGCGCCGCCCGGAGATCATCCACGGCCTGCGAAACCTGGTGCAGAACGCGGTGGACTTCGCCCGCTCGACCATCTGGATCGAGGGAGAATGGACCTCGCGCCGCATCATCGTCCGCATCACCGATGACGGCGAGGGCTTCCCCCCCAGCGTGATCGGAAGGATCGGCGACCCGTTCGTGCGCGCGCGGCGGGCCGACACGGAGGCCGAGAAACGCCCCGGCTACGAAGGCATGGGCCTTGGCCTGTTCATCGCGAAGACGCTGCTGGAGCGGTCGGGCGCCGATCTGTCCTTTGCCAATGCGACCGACCCGTTCCTCGCGCCGGAGAACCGGCCGGAGCGCTCCGGCGCCGTGGTCGAGGCGGTCTGGGCAACAACCGATCTTGTCCCGCCCGCCAGTTCCGGCGGCCTCGGCGAGAACACCCGGATCGAAAGCTGAAGCGCGGTTAACGGGCGGTTAACCGTTGGCGGCCTAGGCTTTCCGGGATGCGTTCACTCCGGGGGGTCCAGATGACGGGCGAATGGTCGATGGCGTTGGGACAGGTGCTGACGGCGCTCTTGGTGGCGATGTCCGCGCTGGCACTGCTGGCTGCCTGGCAATCGCGCCGCGCGGTCCTGGCGCCCAGCATCTTCGACCAAAGCCCGTCGCAAGTGGCCTTCCTCTTCGATGGCGAGCGTCTGGTCGATGCCACGCCCGCCGCCCGGGCACTGCTGCCGGATGGCGAGGACAGCCGCGCCTGGTCGCGGCTGGTCGCCCGATTCGGCGCGGATTTTCCCAATCTTTCCGAACGGCTGGCCGCCCTGCCCCGGATCGGCCAGTTACAGATCCCCTCGCAGCCTGGCACCTCTCCGGCGCTGGTCATGAAGGCGCAGCACCTGTCGGGCCTTACCCGGCTGACGGTGGACGGTGGCGAGGCGGTCATGCGGTCCGGGCAGGGGGACGCCGCCTCTGCCGCCGCCCTGCAGCAGGAGGTGATGGCCCAGCGCGCAGTCCTGTCCCGGGCCCCGGTGCTGATCTGGAAAGAGGCCGCCGACGGCGCGGTGATCTGGGCGAATCACGCCTATCTCATCCGCGCAGTCGAACTTCTGCCCGAGGGGGAGGACCTGTCCTGGCCCTTGCCGAAGATGTTCGATGCCTCGGTGCCCGCCTCGTCCCGCCTGCCGCGACTGAAGCTGCAGATGCCCAGCGGCACGGAATGGTTCGACCTCGTGCGGATGCCCCAGGGCGACGAGATGCTGTGCTACGCGCTTGCCGCCGACAAGGCGGTGCAGGCGGAAACGGCCCTGCGCGAGTTCATGCAGACCCTGACCAAGACCTTTGCCGACCTCCCCATCGGCCTTGCGATCTTCGACCGCTCGCGCTCCTTGCAAATGTTCAACCCGGCCCTTGCCGACCTCACCACGCTCGCCCCGGAAATGCTGATCGGGCGCCCGACGCTCAACGCCTTCCTCGATGCGATGCGCGCCAAGGCGATGATCCCGGAACCGCGTGACTATCGCAGCTGGCGCAAGCAGCTTGCCCGGCTGGAGGAAGAGGCCACCATGGGCCTGTTCGAGGAGACATGGAGCCTGCCGGGCGGCCAGACCTACCGTGTCATCGGGCGCCCGCACCCGAACGGGGCGCTGGCCTTCATGTTCGAGGACATCTCGAACGAAATGTCGCGGACGCGCCGCTACCGGGCAGACCTGGAACTTGGCCAGTCGGTGATCGACGCGGTCGAGGATGCCGTCGCGGTCTTCTCGCCGCGGGGGCAGCTCGTCATGTCGAACCATGCCTATGCCCAGCTTTGGCAACACGATCCCCAGGTCCTTCTGTCCGAAGCCAGCATCGCCACGCTCTGCACCTGGTGGCGGGAGCATGCCGCGCCAACGCTCCTGTGGGACGACGCGACCGATTTCGTGACCAGTGCCGGGGATCGCACGCCCTGGGAAGGCGAGGTGCGGCTGCTCGACGGTCGGCTGGTCCTGTGCCGGTTCCGCTCGCTGACCGGGGGGGCGACGCTGATCACCTTTCGGATGCAGGGCAGCATCGCCGTTGCCGGGCTGAAGGACGCGGGCGGGGCGGGGCTTCTTTCGGCCTGAGGCTTGCGGCGGCCCGCCCCGCCGCTACAGTCGCGCCATGCCGACCGACGCCGCATTCACGCTTGACCTGCCCGGTCCCGACGCGACCGAAGCACTCGGTCGCCGGCTGGCCGGACTGGCGCGGCCGGGCGACACCATCCTGCTGGAGGGCCCGATCGGCGCCGGGAAAAGCTGCCTCGCCCGCGCCTTCATCCGCGCCCGGCTGGGCCGCGAGGAAGAGGTGCCTTCGCCGACCTTCACCCTGGTTCAGGTCTATGAGGCCGGGGCGGTCGAGATCTGGCACGCCGATCTCTATCGCCTCACCCACCCGGACGAGGTCTGGGAACTGGGTCTCGATGATGCCTTCGAAACGGCGATCTGTCTGGTGGAATGGCCCGACCGGCTGGGCGCACATGTGCCGCCCGAGGCGCTGCGCATCCGGCTCGACACGGCGGGCGAGGGACGCCGGGCGATGATCACCGGCGGTCGGCCGCACCTGGCCGGGGCATTTGCCCATGGCTGACCGGGCGAGCGAGATTGCCGGGTTCCTGGCCCAAGCCGGTTGGGGCGCGGCCAGGCGCCGTCACCTGGCGGGCGATGCGTCGGACCGCCGCTATGAACGGCTACAGCGCGGCGCGTCGACAGCGGTGCTGATGGACAACCCGCCCGGCGGGGCGGACGACCCGGTGGCCTTCGCCAGCATGGCCCGCCACCTGCGCGCCCTTGGCCTGTCCGCCCCGGCGATCCTGGCCGAGGACCTGCCGCGCGGCCTTCTCCTGCTGGAAGACCTTGGCGATGATCTCTACGCCCGCCTCCTTGCCTCCGACCCCGCGCGCGAGGCGGAGCTGTACGCCCCGGCGGTGGACGTGCTTCTGCGTCTGCAACGCGCGAGCCCCCCGCCCGGCCTGCCGAACCTCTCGGCCGAGGACTGGGCCCGCGGGGCGGGGTTCGCGCTGGACTGGTATGCCTTTGCGGCGACGGGCACCAAGCCGGACCCCGCCGCCTTCCGCTCGGCCCTGACCACCGCCCTGCGCGCGCATGCCGACGGCCCCCGCGTCCTGATCCTGCGCGACTACCATGCCGAGAACCTGCTTTGGCTGCCCGGCCGAAGCGGCATGGCGCGGGTCGGGTTGCTGGACTTCCAGCTCGGCCAGCTCGGCCAGCCCGGCTACGACCTCGTCTCCCTCCTGCAGGACGCCCGTCGCGATGTCGCCACCGCAACCGAAGCCGCGATGGTCGCCCGTTTCGCCGCTGCCACCGGGGCGGACCCCGCGACCTTTGCCGCCCACTACGCCACGCTTGGGGCCCAGCGCGCCCTGCGCATCCTTGGCGTCTTTGCGCGGCTCTGCCTCGTCGCGGGCAAGCCGCAGTATCTGCCGCTGATCCCCCGCGTCTGGGGCCAGTTGCAGCAGAACCTGTCCCATCCCGCCCTTGCAGGGCTTCGCACGGTCTGCGACGCCGTCCTGCCCGCTCCCACACCCGACCTATTGCAGAAGATCGCCCGCCAATGCCCGACTACCCCTTCCCGCTGATGATCTTCGCTGCGGGCTTCGGCACCCGCATGGGCGCGCTGACCCGGGACATGCCCAAGCCGCTGATCCCGGTCGCGGGCCGCCCGCTGATCGATCATGCCCTTGACGTCGCCCATGCCGCAGGCGTGCGCCGCACGATCGTCAACACCCATTACCGTGCCGCGCAGATGGCCGCGCACCTGGCCGGCAAGGGCGTCATCCTGAGCCATGAACCCGGACCGATCCTTGAAACCGGGGGCGGGTTGAAGGCGGCGCTTCCGCAGCTTGGCGATGGTCCCGTCGCAATCCTGAACAGCGACGGCATCTGGACCGGGGCGAGTCCGCTTCTGGAACTGTCCGCCGCCTGGGATGGCAGCCGGATGGAGGCGCTCTTGCTGCTCCTGCCCCTGGAGGACACGCTTGCCCATGGGCCGAAGGGCGATTTCCGGCTGGACGCCGACGGCCGGATTTCCCGGGGCCAGGGCGGCGAGGATCACGTCTACATCGGCGCGCAGATCATTCATCCCGCGCGGATCAGGGCCACCCCCGACGCAGTCTTCTCGCTGAACCTGCCCTGGAACGCGATGATTGCCGCCGGGACGGCGTTCGGTCTTGTCCATCGCGGCGGCTGGTGCGATGTCGGCCAGCCGGAGGGAATTGCGGCGGCCGAGCGGCTCCTCCATTCTGCCGGACATGGCTGAGCCCCCGAACCTCTTCGCCCTGCCGCCCGGCGCGGATTTCCCCGCCGAGCTGGTCGCGGGCCTGTTGCAGCGCGGGAATGGCCAGCCGCCCGAAGCGCTGGCGCGGGTCACGCTGATCGTCAACACCCAGCGCATGCGGCGCCGGGTGGGCGAGGTGTTCCAGGCATCGGGCGCCCGGCTGCTGCCGCGCATCCTGCTTGTCACCGAGACGGCCCCGCTGGCCGATCTTGCGCTCCCGGCGCCGATCTCGCCCCTGCGGCGGCGACTGGAGCTTTCGGTCCTGCTGGACCGGCTGCTCGCGACCGGGACCACGCATTTCCCTCGCACGGCGCTCTACGACCTTGCCGACAGCCTGGCCACGCTGATGGAGGAGATGCAGGGCGAAGGCGTCAGTCCGGCGCGGATCGCGGCGCTCGACGTTGCCAACCATTCGGCGCACTGGGCGCGGACCCAGGCCTTCCTTGGCATCGTGACCGAAGCGCTGTCGGACGAAAGCCCCGACGCGGAAGCCATCCTGCGCCGCGCCGTGACCCGGCTTGCCGAAACATGGGCGACGACGTCCCCGGCGCATCCGGTGATCCTTGCCGGTTCCACCGCCTCGCGCGGGACGACGGCGCTTCTGGCAGAGGCCATCGCCCGCCTGCCGAACGGTGCGGTTGTCCTTCCCGGCTTCGATTTCGACCTGCCCGCACCCGTCTGGGACAGCATGGACGACGCGCTGACCGCCGAGGATCACCCGCAATACCGCTTCCGCCGGGTGATGGACCTTTTTGGCTGCGACCACAGGGCGATCCGTCGCTGGACCGAGACCCCGCCCCCCGATCCCGACCGCAACCGGCTGATTTCGCTGTCGCTGCGGCCCGCGCCGATCACCGACCAGTGGCTGAGCGAAGGACCAAAGCTGCCCGACCTGCCCGCTGCAACCCAGGGCCTGACGCTGATCGAGGCGCCCGGAGAAAGGTCCGAGGCCCTTGCCATCGCCCTTGTCCTGCGCGAGGCGGCCGAGACCGGAACCCGTGCCGCGCTGATCTCGCCCGACCGCAACCTTGCCCGCCGGGTGACGGCGGCGCTCGACCGCTGGGGCATCCGCCCCGACGATTCCGCCGGGCGTCCCCTGGCCCTGTCGGCGCCGGGCCGAATGCTGCGGCAAGTGGCGGCACTGTTCGGCCAGAAGCTGACCGGCGATGCGCTCTTGGCGCTTCTCAAGCATCCGCTGGCTTTCTCCGGCCCGGGACGTGGCCCGCACCTGATCCTGACCCGCGAGTTCGAGCTGCACCTGCGGCGCCACGGTCCCGCATTCCCGACGGCCGAGAGCGTGCAAACCTGGGCTGCGACCCAGACGCACGAACGCGCCGCCGACTGGGCGCGGATCGTTGCCGCCACGCTTTGCGGGCACGAGGCTGTTTCGCGACTGTCGCTGGAAGAGTTCGTGGCCATGCACCTGGTGCTGTCCGAAGCACTGGCGCGCGGCTTTGCCGAGGCCGGAACGGGCGAGCTGTGGGAAAAGGCCGCAGGGGAAGAGGCGCTGAAGGCCGTCACCGAGCTTCAGGCCGAAGCCGGGGCCGGGGGCGAGATGACGCCTGCCGACTATGCGGGCCTGTTCCTGGGCGTGCTGAACCGGCACGAGGTACGCGAGACGGAAAGCGTGCATCCCGGCATAATGATCTGGGGGACGCTGGAAAGCCGGGTGCAGGGGGCCGATCTGGTGGTGCTTGGCGGGCTGAACGACGGCATCTGGCCCGCCCAGCCAACGCCCGATCCCTGGCTGAACCGGGCAATGCGGAAGGAGGCGGGGCTTTTGCTGCCCGAACGCCGGATCGGCCTGTCGGCACATGACTACCAGCAGGCCGTAGCGGCGAGGCGGGTGGTCCTTTCCCGCGCCAGGCGGGGGGCAGAGGCGGAAACCGTGCCCTCGCGCTGGCTGAACCGGCTGATGAACCTGATGGAGGGCCTGCCTGAACGCGATGGCCCCGAGGCGCTGAAGGCGATGCGTGCGCGGGGCACCGATTGGCTGGACTTGGCCGAAGCCTTCGACCAGGCGCCCGAGACGCCGCGTGAGCGACGCCCGTCCCCGCGCCCGCCGGTCGCGTCCCGACCGAAGAAGCTCTCCGTTACCGAAATCAAGACACTGGTCCGCGATCCCTATGCGATCTACGCCCGCCATGTCCTGAAGCTGCGTCCGCTGGACCCGCTGCGCCCCGAGGCCGACCCTCGCCTCCGCGGGATCGTGCTGCACGAGATCCTCGAAATCTTCCTGCGCAGCGGCGGGGGCGACCGCGACACCCTGCTGGCAATCACCGATACGGTCCTTGCCAAGCGGGTGGCCTGGCCCCTGGCGCGCACGATCTGGCGCAGCCGCATCGCCAAGGCTGCCGATGCTTTCCTTGGTTTCTCGGCCTCGACCGGGGGGGCGCCGGTCCTTCTGGAGGAAAAGGGCGCAGTGACGTTGCCGGGCCTGGATTTCACCCTGACCGGCAAGCCCGACCGGATCGACCGGCTTCCGGACGGGCGGCTTTACCTGATCGACTACAAGACCGGCACGCCGCCGACGCCCGCGCAGCAGAAGCACTTCGACAAGCAGCTGTTCCTGACCGCCGCGATGGCCGAGGGCGGCGGCTTCCCGGGGCTTGGCCCGCAAGAGGTGGCACGGCTGTCCTATGTCGGGCTGAAGGCCGTGCTGGACATCCAGAGCACCGAGCTTGACCCCGGCGACGTGACGGAAATCTGGTCCGAGTTCGGCCGACTCATGGCCAGCTACTCCCGCCCCGGCCAGGGCTACACCGCCCGGCGTGCGCTGGAATCCGTGCGAGATGTCAGCGACTACGATCATCTCTCGCGCTTCGGCGAATGGGACATGACCGAGGATCCGTCACCCGAGGACCTGGCATGAACGACGCTTCCACCCGCCAGATCGCCGCCGCCGATCCCGCCCGCAACACCTGGCTTTCGGCCAATGCCGGGTCGGGAAAGACCCGCGTGCTGACCGACCGCGTGGCGCGCCTGATGCTGGGCGGAGTCGAACCGCAACACATTCTGTGCCTGACCTACACGAAGGCCGCAGCTTCCGAGATGCAGAACCGGCTGTTCAAGCGGCTGGGCGAATGGGCCATGATGCCCGAGCCCGCCCTGCGCCTGGCCCTTGGGGCACTGGGCGAAGACGCCCTGCCGCCGGAGCGCCTGTCCCGCGCGCGCCAGCTGTTCGCCCGCGCCATCGAAACGCCCGGCGGCCTCCGCATCCAGACCATCCACAGCTTCTGCGCCAGCCTGCTCCGCCGCTTCCCGCTCGAAGCCGGCGTCCCCCCGGGTTTCACCGAGATGGACGACCGCGCCGCAAGGCTCATGCGGGCCGAGATCGTCGAGGAAATGGCCGACGGTCGCCATGCGCAGGTCGTTCGCCGCCTGACCGAAGTGCAGAACGGCGAGGATTTCGGCAACCTTGTCGATCAGATCGCAGGCCACCGCAGCGCCTTCGGCACGCCGCTGACCCGACAGGCCGCGCTGACTCTGTTCGGACTTCCGGCGGATGTGACCGACGACCACTTCCTGAAGCTCGCCTTCCATGGCGGGGAGGACTGGCTGATCGCGCAATGCCTGCCGCTGATGCGCGCCGGGTCGCAGACGATGCAGGATCTGGCGGCCGCACTCGCCGGGATCAATATACAGAACCCCGCCCGGACCGATCTGGAGGTGCTTTACGCCCAGCTCCTGAAGAAGGACGGCAGCCCCAACTTCGCCAAGGTCCCGACAGCCAAGGTGCGCACCGCGATGGGCGATCTTGCCCACGACTTCGACGACTTCATGCAGCGTGTCGGCGACGCCCGGGATGCCGAGAAGGCACTTGCCGCCGCCGCGAAGACCCTTGCCCTGCACGACTTCGCGGCCGTCTTCCTGCCCGCCTACGCCGCCCGCAAGGCCGCGCGCGGTCTTCTCGACTTCGACGACCTGATCACCCGCGCCAAGGCCCTGCTCACCGATCCGTCACTTGCCGCCTGGGTGCTGTACCGGCTGGACGGCGGCATCGACCACATCCTTGTTGACGAAGCCCAGGACACCAGTCCCGACCAGTGGCAGCTGATCGAGGCGCTGGCCGCCGAACTGATCGCCGGGGAAGGTGCAACCACGCGGGAGCGGACGCTGTTTGTCGTGGGCGACAAGAAGCAGTCGATCTATTCCTTCCAGGGTGCCGATGTCGCCGCCTTCGACCGGATGCGCGGCCATTTCGGCACCCGGCTTGCCGGTGGGCCGGGTCTGGTGGAAGGCGCGCTGGAACATTCCTTCCGCTCCTCGTCCGCGATCCTTTCGGTTGTCGACCGGACCTTCACCCCGGCCCAGCACGATGCCCTTGGCGGCGGGTCGCACCACTTGGCATACAACGCCGGTCTGCCCGGACGGGTCGATGTCTGGCCGGTCATCGAGAAGGCGGGAAAGACCGAGCCCGGCCCCTGGTACGAACCGCTCGACACGCCGCATCCCGAGGATCCCCAGGTCGCGCTGGCGGAACGCATCGCCTGCTGGATCCGCGACCGTGTCGAAAGCGGCGAGCAGATCCCCCAAGCCGGCAAGCCTGACCGCCCGATCCACTACGGCGACTTCCTCATCCTCGTGCAGCGCCGGTCCGAGTTGTTCCGCGAGATCATCCGTGCCTGCAAGGCGCTCGGTCTTCCCATCGCCGGGGCCGATCGGCTGAAGCTGGGTGGCGAACTGGCGGTCAAGGACCTCTCCGCCCTCCTCGCCTTCCTCGACACGCCCGAGGATGACCTGTCGCTTGCTGCCGTCCTGCGCTCGCCCCTCTGCGGCTGGTCCGAGGCCGACCTGTTCCGGCTTGCGCAACCGCGCAGGGGCTATCTCTGGGAAGCGCTGCGCGACCATCCCGGCCACGACGCCACGAAGACCTTCCTGAATGACATGCGTCGGCAGGCCGATTTCCTGCGCCCCTACGACCTGATCGAGCGGGTCCTGCACCGCCACGACGGCCGCCGCAAGCTGGTTGGCCGTCTGGGGGCCGAGGCAGAGGACGGCATCGACGAGCTTCTTTCGCAGGCCCTGTCCTATGAGGCATCTGACGTCCCCAGCCTGACAGGCTTTCTCACATGGATGGAAACGGACGAGGTCGAGGTGAAGCGCCCGCTTGATGGCGAGGGCAGCCGCATCCGGGTAATGACCGTCCATGGCGCCAAGGGGCTGGAAGCCGAGGTCGTCATTCTTCCCGACACCTGTGACCGCGCGCCGCGCGATCAGGACCAGATCTATCGCCTGCCAGACGGTGCGCCGGTCTGGAAGGTCGGCACCGAGGAAAGCCCTGCCCTGATCGCCGCCGAACGAGCCGCCCGCAAGGAACGCGAGGCGGCCGAGCGGCTTCGGCTTCTCTATGTTGCAATGACCCGTGCCCGCTGCTGGCTGGTGGTCGCTGGGGCGGGCAAGACAACGCAGGCGGACTGCTGGCACAACCTGGTTACTGCCGGTCTCGGGGCGGCCGGGGCCGTTGCGATCCAGGATGGGGTGCAACGCCACGCCTTCGGAAACTGGCCCGATCCGGCGCGGACCGGCGCGCCCGCTGCGAAAAGCATACCGCTTCCGGCCTGGACCGGGCTTCCCGCCCCCGACCCGGTTCGCGTGCGGCAAGTCCTGTCCCCCTCCGCTCTTGGCGGCGCCAAAGCCCTCCCTGGCGAGCCGCTCTTCCCCGAAGCCGAAGCCCGCGCGCGGGGCACGGCGCTGCACCTGCTGCTCGAACGCTTGCCGGGGCTGGATCCCGGCAAGTGGGAGACCTTCGCGGCAACGCTTGTCGCCGACCCACTACGTCACGCTGACGCCCTGGCCGAGGCCCGGCTGGTGCTGGGGCATCCGGATCTCTGCCCGTATTTCGGCACTGATACCCTGGCCGAGGTCGCCGTCACCGCGCCATGGGGCAACCACACGCTTGCCGGAACCATCGACCGGCTGGTCATCACCGCCGGGCAGGTCCTTGTCATCGACTACAAGTCGAACGCTGTGATTCCCGGCCGCCCCGAGGCCACGCCCGAGGGCATCCTGCGCCAGATGGGTGCCTATGCGCACATGCTGGGGCAAATCTACCCCGATCGCCGGATCGAAACTGCCGTGCTCTGGACGAAAGCCCCAAGGCTGATGCGCCTCGATCCCGAGATCGTGAGGCAGGCCTTTGCCCGAACCACGATCCCTTGACGTTCCGCCCCTGCCTCCATACCTTCATTACCCGACAAATCCCGTAGGAGAACGATCATGGGCGCTGCCACCGTCGCAGTCACCGACGCCACCTTTGACACCGAAGTCCGCAAATCGGCGATTCCGGTCGTCGTGGACTTCTGGGCCGAATGGTGCGGCCCCTGCCGCCAGATCGGCCCGGCGCTGGAAGAGCTTGCGACCCAATACGCGGGCAAGGTGAAGATCGTGAAGGTCAACGTCGACGAGAACCCCGACAGCCCCGCCGTCCTCGGCGTGCGCGGCATCCCGGCGCTGTTCATGTTCAAGGATGGCCAGGTCATCTCGAACAAGGTCGGCGCCGCCCCCAAGGCCGCGCTGGAAAACTGGATCAAGTCGGCGATCTGATCTGTCCGATAGTCTGAGCTAGCGCCCGGTCCCCACCAGGGACTGGGCGCTTTTCTTACCAGTTCCCAGCCCGCGCCATGGCCTCGCGCATCATCTTGTCCGAGGCGTTCTGGTCCAGCGGCATGTCCAGCGCGGCCTCCACGTCCACGCGTATCAGGCCCATGTCGCGCAGCAGCGCATCGGACAGCGGCCCGCATGATGCCTTGACGTGCCGCCGACGGCTCCATTCACCCAACCGCAGCAATACATCCATCGCCGGTGAGAGCAGCCGTGCCGGGCTTCGTCCTGTTGCGATCTTTTCCATTTTGCATCTCCTTCGTCCGGAAACCTTGGGACAATCCTGCTCCTGCATGCCTTTCCGCGGCCAGTGCAGGGACTGTAGCAAGGCGCTACGAATTTCGAACTGGCCTGCCAGGGCGGCCCGCCGCTATGATCGGGGATCAGGAGGCGCCGCCATGCCGTCCAAGCCCTATGGATCAATCTGTGCCCTCTCCAAGGGTTGTGCGCTGATCGAGCCGCGCTGGACCCTCCTGATCCTCAACCAGATCTGGAACGGCTATACCCACTTCAGCGATATCCGACGCGCAGTCGGCAACATCTCTCCCGGGGTGCTGTCGAAACGGCTGGAGGAATTGAAGGATGCCGGGTTGATCGAACGGATTGAGGACGCGGGCAAGGGCACGGTCGATTATGTTCGCACCCAGAAAGCGATTGATCTGGAGCCCATCATGGATGCGCTCTCGATCTGGGCGCAGCGCAACATCGACGCGGATATCGCCCTTGCCGAAAGCGACCTGTCGCAAATGATGTGGGCTTTCCAGAAGCACATTAAGCGCGAGGCGCTTCCTGCCCGTCGCGTCGTCATCCGCTGCCACTTCTCCGACGAGTCGGGTCCGTATCCGAACTATTGGCTGGTTGCTGATCCGGGGGCCGAGATTGAAGTTTGTGTCAGCATTCCGGATGTCGACATTGATCTTTATGTCGAGACGACCAAGCCGTCATGGCACGCCCTGTTTCTCGGCCGCTCTACTATTGCGCGTGAGATTGAAGCCGGTCGTCTCTATCTGACCGGCGATGCCCTGCTTGTTCGGACGATGCCGAACTGGCTGCCACGCTCAAGCTACGCAGATGTGGATGGCATCCAGATGCTGGCCTTTTCGGCAACATCAACGCCGACCCCGACTTCCGCACCCTGACGCCTTCCCGCTTCCCAACCCTCCCGTTTTCCTGTATGGCCCCCGCCATCTGAGACGTGAGGCCCTCCCCCGGGGCCCGTGCGAAGGATTTGGGGGATCGGCGGCAATGGGGCCGCCAGACATCGGGGGCACCGGCAGGGGCCGGACCTCCAGAGGAAACGACATATGTTCAATGTGACCAAGAAATCGATCCAGTGGGGCAATGAAACGCTCACGCTGGAAACGGGGAAAGTTGCGCGTCAGGCCGATGGGTCGGTGATCGCGACGCTGGGCGAGACCCAGGTGATGGCCAACGTGACCTTCGCGCGCGCCGCGAAGCCCGGCCAGGACTTCTTCCCGCTGACCGTTCACTATCAGGAAAAATATTACGCGGCCGGCAAGATCCCCGGCGGCTTCTTCAAGCGCGAGGCGCGTCCGTCCGAGAAAGAGACGCTGGTTTCCCGCCTGATCGACCGGCCGATCCGCCCGCTGTTCGTCGACGGCTTCCGAAACGAAGTGCTGGTCATGGCGACCGTGCTCAGCTGCGACCTCGTCAACGACCCCGACATCGTGGCGATGATCGCAGCTTCGGCTGCCCTGACCGTCTCGGGCGTGCCGTTCATGGGCCCGATCGGCGCGGCGCGTGTCGGCTTCGTCGACGGCCAGTATGTGCTGAACCCGGCGATGGACGACATGACGCAGCTGCGCCTGAAGCCAGAGCAGCGGCTCGACCTTGTCGTCGCGGGCACCAAGGACGCCGTGATGATGGTCGAATCCGAGGCTTACGAGCTGACGGAAGAGGAAATGCTCGGCGCCGTGGTCTTCGGCCACGAACAGATGCAGCCGGTCATCGACCTGATCATCGACTTCGCCGAATCGTCTGCGAAGGAACCATTCGACTTCACGCCGCCCGACTATTCGGCGCTGTACGCCAAGGTGAAGAAGGCCGGTGAAAAGCAGATGCGCGCCGCCTTCGCGATCCGCGACAAGCAGGACCGCACCAACGCCATCGACGCCGCCGTGGATGCGATCAAGGCCGCGATGTCCGACGAAGACAAGGCCGACGCCAACCTCGGCCCGGCGATCAAGCAGCTGGAATCCTCGATCCTGCGCGGCGATGTCGTGAAGAACGGCACCCGGATCGACGGCCGCGACACCAAGACTGTCCGCCCGATCATCTCGGAAACCGGCGTCCTGCCGCGCGCTCACGGCTCGGCCCTGTTCACCCGGGGTGAAACGCAAGGCCTGGTCGTGACCACGCTCGGCACCGGCGAGGATGAGCAGATCATCGACGCGCTGAACGGCAACTACCGTTCGAACTTCCTGCTGCACTACAACTTCCCGCCCTATTCGGTTGGCGAAGTGGGTCGCGTGGGTTCGCCCGGCCGTCGCGAGATCGGCCACGGGAAACTGGCGTGGCGCGCGCTGCAGGCGGTGCTTCCGGCGCCGACCGACTTCCCCTACACGATCCGCGTCGTGTCCGAGATCACCGAATCGAACGGTTCGTCCTCGATGGCTTCGGTCTGCGGCGGCTCCCTGTCGATGATGGACGCAGGCGTGCCGCTGAAGGCTCCGGTCGCCGGTGTCGCCATGGGCCTGATCCTGGAAGATGACGGCAAATGGGCCGTGCTGACCGACATCCTCGGCGACGAGGATCACCTCGGCGACATGGACTTCAAGGTCGCGGGCACCGCTTCGGGCATCACCAGCCTGCAGATGGACATCAAGATCGCCGGGATCACGCCCGAGATCATGAAGCAGGCTCTCGCCCAGGCGAAGGACGGCCGTCTGCATATCCTCGGCGAGATGGCCAAGGCGCTGTCGGCCCCGCAGGGCTTCAGCGAATACGCCCCGAAGATCGAGACAATGCAGATCCCGACCGACAAGATCCGCGAAGTGATCGGCTCGGGTGGCAAGGTCATCCGCGAGATCGTGGAAACCTCGGGCGCCAAGGTCGACATCAACGACGACGGCATGATCAAGATCGCCTCGAACGACCAGAAGGCCATCAAGAAGGCGCATGACATGATCTGGTCGATCGTGGCGGAACCGGAAGAGGGCCAGATCTACACCGGCAAGGTGGTGAAACTGGTCGACTTCGGCGCCTTCGTGAACTTCTTCGGCAAGCGCGACGGTCTGGTGCACGTCTCCCAGATCGCCAACAAGCGCCTGAACCACCCGAACGAGCTGCTGAAGGAAGGCCAGGAGGTCAAGGTCAAGCTTCTGGGCTTCGACGACCGCGGCAAGGTCCGCCTTGGCATGAAGATGGTCGACCAGGAGACCGGCGAAGAGATCACCGAGAAGAAGGAAGAGCCCGCCGAGGGCTGATCCGCTTCCCCTGAATGACAAAGGCCCCGGAGATCATCCGGGGCCTTTTCGTTTCCGGCTTACGCCTTGGCGAACCGCAGGTAGGGCAGCTTGATGTCCAGCTCGCCGAACCGTTCCTTCGCCTGATCGTTGTTCAGTGCCAGCGCCACGATCACGTCCTGCCCCGGCACCCAGTTGGCGGGGGTCGCCAGCGGCACGCCATCCGTTTTCTGCACCGCGTCCAGCGCCCGCAGGATCTCGGCGAAGTTGCGGCCGATCGACATCGGATAGGTCATCGACAGGCGGATCTTCTTGTCCGGCCCGATGATGTAGACCGTCCGCACCGTGGCCGAGTTGGCGGGCGTGCGGCCTTCGGTCGGCAGGTAGTGGTCGGCGGGCAGCATGTCATAGGCCTTGGCCACCGTCAGCGAAGTGTCGTCGATGATCGGGAAATCGGCCGGGGCGCCACCAAAGGCCTCGATGTCGCGCTTCCACTTGTCATGATCAGAGGTGCTGTCCACCGACACGCCGATCACCTTGGTCTTGCGCTTGGCCCATTCCGGCGCAAGCTGCGCGACGGCAGCGAATTCCGTGGTGCAAACCGGGGTGAAGTCGCGCGGGTGGCTGAAGATGATGCCGTAGCTGTCACCCAGCCACTCGTGGAACCGGATCGTCCCGGCTGTGCTTTCGGCGGTGAAGTCGGGGGCGATGTCGTTGATGCGGACGGCCATGGGAACCTCTTCGGTTGGAATCCTGTCTGCGGGCGAACATATGCCTATCGGAAAAAGGTTTCATCCCCCCGCATCGGCAACCGGTCAAATAGGAAAGCGGTTCCAGACAACCCGCCCCCGACAGCATGAACGTTCTGTCGCGGAACGCGCAAGGTCAGTCGAATGTTCCCGTCACCCGACCGAACAGCATGAAGGCCCGCGCCGTGCGGGTATCGGCCAGGTCGGCCAGTTCCGCATCGGTCGCGTTCGGCTCGAAGGCCGCGACGGTCTTGTCGAAGCTGCGCAGGAAATGGTGCGCGGCGTCGCGGAACACCGGGTCGGACTTCATCCGTGCGGCGGTAAGCGCGAGAGATGCCCGGTCGCGGATACCGCCCAGGGCTGCGATCGACCGGCCCCGCTCGCCGCCCGCGAACCGCCGCCACAGCGTCGGTTGGCAGAGGTCGGGTTGCAGGTCGTCCATGTAGATTCCGTCCTGGCTGAGCAGGGTCAGGACGTCCTGTGCGGCCCGGATCAGCTTTGATGAGGTCCGGTCTTCCAGCGCCAGACGCAGGGCGCGGAAGCCCTCCTTGTCCTCGGGCGTCTCGGGGAATTGCAGCGCCCGGATGAAGTCGGCGACCGACAGGGGCGGGCGGAAATCTTCGGGCGGAGTGCCAAGCGCCAGCGTCGGCTCTTCGGCGGTTGGCTCGGCTTGCGGCGTCACCAGCGCGGCCTTGCGGTCCGCCGAGGGCACCGACAACGTCGCATCGCGGCGCGACGAAAAGGTCGCCAGCACCGTCTGCGCCTCTTTGGTCGAGGCGGCAATCTCATCAATCTTGCGTTCGACGGAGGGCTTCAGTCCGCTACCCTGGGCTTGCGCCTGCACATAACTGGACCGCATCGCATCGACCGTGGCCTGCAACCGCTTGGCCTCGGCCCGCAACTCACGGATCGACCGCAGGGTGATCACCACCGCCCAGATCAGCGCGATGGGCAGGAAGACCATCAGAAGGGTCATCACCAGGCCCAGGGTCCGCGTCTCGCTGCCGGGCGGCGTTACCAGCACATAGACCAGAATCAACAACACCCAGACGAGGCTCAGGGCAACGCCCGCGACCTCCATCCCCCGTTTCGGGGGATCGTTCAGCTGCGCCAGCGGCCCCTCGGCCAGACCGGCGTCTCCCTTCGGCAGATCCTTGACCGGCGGTTTCACCCCGGCGCCCCCCGGTCAGATATAGCGGATCGACAGCACTTCATAGGACCGGGTCCCGCCCGGGGTCTTCACCTCGACCGAGTCGCCGTCCTCCTTGCCGATCAGGGCACGGGCGAGCGGCGAGCGCATGTTCAGAAGCCCGTTCTCGATATCGGCCTCGACTTCGCCGACGATCTGGTAGGTCTTCTCCTCATCGCTGTCCTCGTCGACCAGCGTCACCGTGGCACCGAACTTGATCGCGCCGGACAGCCGCGACGGGTCGATGACCTCGGCCAGCGACAGGGTGCATTCAAGCTCCTTGATGCGGCCTTCGATGAACCCCTGCTTCTCGCGTGCGGCGTGGTACTCGGCGTTTTCTGACAGGTCGCCATGTTCGCGCGCCTCGGCAATGTCGCGGATGATCGCCGGACGGTCCACGGTCTTCAGCTGCTTGAGTTCGGCATCCAGCGCGTCGAAACCGCGCCGCGTCATCGGAATCTTTTCCATCGGCATTCCACAGTAAAAGAAGAAGTCACGGATCGGGGCACGACCCATGACTTCGGACTTGTTCGCCCTCACCTCACCCGATGGTGCCCCGAATTGCAAGGGGCATGGCGCGCATCGGCGATGGCCGGTCGCGGGGAAGACAGAATGTTTCACCGCCCGCTGCGCCCATGGATTGATGTTGCGTCACGGTTGACCTTGCGTCGCCGCTAAGGCTACAGGGAAGCCGCGAAAAGCCAGTGTTTCGGGGCGGGACGGGGCTGCCCGGGGGAAGGACAAGCGATGACTGCGATCCAGCGCGAGAAGATGGACTATGACGTGGTGATCGTCGGGGCGGGCCCGGCGGGTCTGTCGGCGGCGATCCGCCTGAAGCAGCTTGACCCGGAACGGTCGGTCGTGGTGCTGGAAAAGGGCTCCGAGGTCGGCGCGCATATTCTCTCCGGCGCGGTGCTGGACCCGTCGGGGCTGGACGCGCTTCTGCCCGACTGGCGCAGCATGGATGCGCCGATCAAGGTGCCGGTCCGCGAGGACAATTTCTACATGCTGGGCGAAGCGGGGAAAATCCGCATCCCGAACTGGCCGATGCCGCCCCTGATGTCGAACCACGGCAACTACATCGTCTCGATGGCCAACGTCTGCCGCTGGATGGCGGGCGTGGCGGAAGGCCTGGGCGTGGAGATCTTCCCCGGCATGGCCTGTTCGGAACTCGTCTATGAAGGCGAGACCGTCGTCGGCGTCGTCGCCGGCGAATTCGGCCGCGACCCCGAGACGCGCGAACCTGGCCCCTCCTACGAGCCCGGCATGGAACTGCGCGGCAAGTATGTCTTCCTGTCGGAAGGCGTGCGCGGCAGCCTCGCCAAGGAAGTCATCGCCAAATACCAGCTGTCCAACGGCCACTGCCCGCAGAAATTCGGCCTCGGCATGAAGGAAATCTGGGAGATCGACCCGGCGAAGCACCGCGAGGGCACCGTCACCCACACGATGGGCTGGCCGCTCGGCAAGAACGCGGGTGGCGGGTCTTTCATCTATCACCTTGAAAACAATCAGGTTTATGTCGGCTTCGTCGTCCACCTGAACTACGCGAACCCGCATCTCTACCCCTACATGGAATTCCAGCGCTTCAAGCATCACCCGATGGTCGCGGACCTTCTGAAGGGTGGCAAGCGCGTGGCCTATGGTGCCCGGGCGATCTCCGAGGGCGGCTGGCAGTCGATCCCGAAGATGGTCGCCCCCGGCGTCGCCCTTCTGGGCTGCACCGCCGGTCTGGTGAACGTGCCCCGCATCAAGGGCAACCACAACGCCATGCTCTCCGGCAAGGCCGCCGCCGAGGCCGCGCATGCGGCCATCGCCGCAGGCCGTCAGGGCGATGAACTGACCACCTACGAGACCGAAGTCCGCAGCGGACCCATCGGCAAGGACCTCAAGAAGGTCCGCAACGTCAAACCCCTGTGGTCGCGCTACGGCCTGGTCGCCAGCCTGATGGGCGGCGGGCTCGACATGTGGCTGAACACCGTGGGCCTGACCGCCTTCGGCACGCTGAAGCACAAGAAGTCCGACGCCGCCGCCACCGGCCTTGCCAAGGATTTCAAGCCGATCGACTACCCCAGGCCCGACGGCAAGCTGTCCTTCGACCGGCTGACGAACGTCGCCTTCTCCTTCACCAACCATGACGAGAACCAGCCCGCCCACCTGGTGCTGAAGGACCCGGCGATTCCGATCGCAGTCAACCTGCCGAAATATGCCGAACCGGCACAGCGCTATTGCCCGGCGGGCGTCTACGAAGTGCTGGGCGAAGGCCAGGACGCCACGTTCCGGATCAACTTCCAGAACTGCGTCCACTGCAAGACCTGCGACATCAAGGACCCGAGCCAGAACATCACCTGGACCACCCCCATGGGCGGCGGCGGACCCAACTACCCCAACATGTGACGCCGGAACCCGCGCGACTCACGAAAGCTTGTCCGAAACTCGGGGGCCCTGCCGCAAGGTCGGGCCCCGCTGCATTGCACGCGCGCCTGCGCCGGGCTACCGTCGCCCGACCCTGAAGGAGAGGCCGATGCGTTCCGCCATGTCCCGCACCCTGACTGCGCTGCTGCTGGCGGCCGTGCTCGCACCGCCCCTGCGCGCCGAGGACAAGGCCGACAGCGGGGCTTACCTCGCGGCCCGGATCGCCGAATCCGAGAATGACTTCCGCGCCGCGTCGGCCTGGTACGGCAAGGCGATCATCGCCGACAGCGGCAATCCCCAGCTTCTGGACGGCGCGATCCTGGCGGAAATCGGCGTCGGTGACTTTGGCCTTGCCATCGACGCTGCCAAGCTGCGCAAGTCGCTCGGCGGGGACCCCAGCCAACTGGCCGAAGTGGCCCTGATCGCCGACGAGGCGAAGCGCGAGGATTACGCCGCGATCATCGCCGCCGCCGGAGACGGCCGCGACATGGGCGATCTTGCCAATTCGCTGGTCGTCGCCTGGGCAAAGGTCGGCGAGGGCAAGATGTCCGAAGCGCTGGAAGACTTCGACGCCGTGACGAAGAAGAAGGGCTACGAGGCCTTCGGATACTATCACAAGGCGCTGGCGCTGGCCTCGGTCGGCGATTTCGAGGGGGCTGATGAAATCCTGTCCGGCAAGGCCGCAGGCACGATCACCGTGATGCGGCGCGGGGTCTTCGCCCATGCGCAGATCCTCAGCCAGCTGGAGCGCAACGCCGATGCCGTGGCACTGCTCGACAAGACGTTCGGCACCGCGCCCGACCCCGTCGTCGATCCCGTGCGTCGCCGCTTGCAAGCCGGAGAGCCGATCCCCTTCGACACCGTGACCTCGGCCCGCGACGGGATCGCCGAGGTCTTCTTCACCATTTCGACCGCTTTGAACGGCGAGGCCGATCCGGTCTACACGCTCCTCCACCTGCGCGTCGCGGGCTACCTGCGGCCCGACCATTCCGACGCCCTCCTGATGACCGCCGATGTGCTGGAACAACTTGGCCAGCACGACCTGGCGGCAGAAACCTTTGCCGCCTTCCCGCCGGAAGACCCGTCCTTCGTCACCGCCGAAGTCGGCCGGGCCGGGGCGCTGCGGTCGCAAGGCAAGTCTGATGCGGCCATCGAGGCCTTGCAGACCCTCGCCCGGTCGCATGGCGATCTCCTGGGCGTGCAATTCGCGCTTGCCGATCTCCTGCGATCGGAAGACCGATTCGACGAGGCCGAGGTCGCCTATTCCGCGGCCATCGACCTGGCCAAGGCCGCCAAGTCCGAGAACTGGGTGCTCTATTTCTATCGCGGCATCTGCCATGAACAGTCGAATGACTGGGCGCCGGCCGAGGCCGACTTCCGCAAGGCGCTGGACCTGAACCCGACCCAGCCGCAAGTGCTGAACTATCTCGGCTACGGCATGGTTGACCGGGGCGAGAACCTGGACGAGGCCCTCGGGATGATCGAGAAGGCCGTCGCCGCAGACCCCGAACAGGGCTACATCATCGACAGCCTCGCCTGGGCCCGGTTCAAGCTCGGCCACTATGCCGAAGCGCTGGAGCCGATGGAAAAAGCCTCGCTGCTGGAACCGGTCGATCCCATCGTGACCGACCATCTGGGCGACGTCTACTGGATGAACGACCGCAAGCTGGAGGCCCGCTTCCAGTGGCGCCGTGCCTTGTCCTTTGAACCGACCGAGACCGACAAGGCCCGTATCCTGCGCAAGCTGGATGTCGGGCTTGATGCGGTGATGGCCGACGAGGGCACCGCCAAGCCTCCGGTCAAGGCTGCCGAGAATGGCAACTGATCCGGTCGGCGAAGCCGCACCGGCCAAGCTGAACCTCTGCCTCCACGTCACCGGCCGCCGTGCGGACGGCTACCACCTTCTGGACAGTCTGGTGGTCTTTGCCGATGTCGCGGATCGCGTCAGCGCGACCCAGGGACAGGGGCTTTCGCTGACTGTCACAGGGCCGGAAGGCGCGGGGCTTGCCGCCGAGCCCGACAATCTGGTCCTGCGTGCGGCCCGCACCATGGGAGTGACGGATGCGGCGCTGATCCTGGAAAAGCTGCTGCCGGTCGCTTCGGGCATCGGCGGCGGCTCGGCGGATGCGGCGGCCACGCTGCGGGCGCTTGCACGGCTGACCGGGCGGCCCCTGCCCGGAAGCGAGGACGTGCTGCGCCTCGGGGCTGATGTGCCCGTCTGTCTCGCCGGGCGCCCGGCCCGGATGTCCGGTATCGGCGAGGTGCTGGCTTCGCTTCCGCCCCTGCCGCCCCTCTGGTGCGTCTTGGTCAACCCGCGCCTGCCCGTCCCGACGCCCCAGGTCTTCGCCGCCCTTGCCCGGCACGACAACCCGCCCTTGCCCGACCTGCCGCCCGCCGCGCTTGCCTCCGCCGAAAGCTTCGCCGCCTGGCTGGCGAACCACACCCGCAATGACCTCATCCCCCCGGCCAGCACAGTGGCCCCGGTCCTGGTGGAAGTGCAGTCCGCCCTCGCCGCAACGCCCGCCTGTCTGCTCGCCCGCATGTCCGGCTCGGGCGGCACCCATTTCGGCCTCTTTGCCAGTGCCGCTGCCGCCGAGGCCGCCGCCCGGTCCCTCGCCGCTGCGCATCCCGGTTGGTGGATCACCTCGGGAAAAATCCCCTAGGCATGGGTGGGGAAAACCCACCGCGCCGACCGTCGCACCCTGGTAAACCAATCCTGAATATCCGCGAACAACCCATTGAAATTATTGACCTGAAATTCTTGTCCACCGTGGACACTCTCGCGCATCGGGTCAGAAGTAGCTCCTCACCAGTGCCCCCGAAACCAGCGCCCAGCCGTCGGCCACCACGAAGAAGATCAGCTTGAACGGCAGCGAGACGACCGCGGGCGGCACCATCATCATCCCCATCGACATCAGGATCGCCGCGACCACCAGGTCGATGATCAGGAAGGGCAGGTAGATCATGAACCCGATCTCGAAGGCCCGCTGGATCTCCGACAGAAGGAAGGACGGGACAAGCAGCGAAAGCGGGGCATCGGCGGGGGTGACGGCGGCGGTGGAACGGAGGTCCTGCAAGGTCTGCAGCGTCTCCGGATCGACCCGCCCGGCCATGAACACCCGGAAGGGCGCGATCGCCGCCTGCAATCCCGGACCGACCTCCAGCGTCCCGTTCGTCATCGGCTCGATGCCCTTGACCCAGGCTTCGGTAAACACCGGATCCATCACGAACCAGGTCAGGAACAGCGACAGCGAGATGATCAGCATGTTGGGCGGCGCCTGCTGCAACCCGATGGCCTGCCGCAGGATAGACAGCACCGTGACGATGAAGGGAAAGCAGGTGACCATCACCGCCAGCCCCGGCACGATGGAGAGGACCGTGACCAGCAGCAAGAGTTGCACCGACCGCAGCGACAGCGACTCCCCCGCCCCGCCGCCGAAGTCGATCGACATCTGCTGCGCCAGCGCCGGTCCGGCCAGCAGCGTCAGCGCGATCGCAAGGGCAAGGCCAAGCCTCACAACCCGCCCCGCAGATTGGCGACCTCGGTCAGCCGCACGGCCAATTGCCCAGCATTGTCGCCCTCCAGCTCGGTCAACTCCCCCCGCGCGATCAGCCGGTCGCCGACATACAGCTCGACCGGATCGTCCACCCGACGGTCGAGCTGCAACACGGCGTCCTTCGACAGCCGCAGAAGGTCACGCACCAGGGGCCGCGCACGACCGACCGAGATCGTGACCTCGATCGGAACCTGGCTGAAGGGGTTGGTGTCGGTAATGTCTTCCATGGAACTGTCTCAGCTGTTGAGGTTGAAGAAGGCCCGGACGGCGATGGCTATGTCGGTCGTCACCTGGGCGAGGTCGACCTTGCTCTCGGCGGCTCCGAAGCGGATGTAGACCTGACCCTCGGGCATTGACGGTTCTTCGTCGATCACCATCGGCAGGCCGGTCGCCTGGGCCAGCAGATCCTCGACTTGCGAACGGACGGCGGGGTTCAGGACCAGCGTCAGCGGGGCGTCGGCCAACCCTTCGGCAAGAGGCATCACCGCCTCCAGCACGGTCGGCGCCAGGGCCTCGCGCGCGACTTCGGGGAGGAGACGGTTGACGATCTGCAGGATCAGCGGACGGATGGCTTGCAGCACATGGCTGCGCGCGTCCTGGAAGGTGAAGGACAGGCTTTGCAGGTTTCGCGCCAGATCGGCCCGGATGCGGGTCTGGTCGCCCTGCTGGGCTGCCACGGCATCGTCCCAACCGGCGGAATAGCCCTGCTCGAAAGAGGCAACCTTGGCCTCCTCGACGGCCGTCGCCTCGACCAGCGGTTGCATCAAGCCGTCGGCGGCATAGGCGGTATCGAACACTTCAAGACGCAGGGCAGGCATCAGGCGTGCTCCTCCTCTTCCATCCAGCCGCGCAGAATCTCGATGGACTCGGTCTGGCGCTGCTCGATCAGGCGGCGCAGCCGGGCAGCCGGGTCTTCCTCGGTCGCCTCGCCCTCGACCTGCTCGCCGCGCGTGCTGGCGAAGGCGCCGTAGTCGAAGCCGTCCTCCAGTTCGCCGTTCAGCGCCACGGTTCTGGAGAGCGTCGCGGGCGGCAGGGCCAACGGCACGTCCGGGGCGGCGAGCGCCGCACGGTTCGCCGAGGTCAGCACGGGGCGGATCACGAACAGGCCAAGCACCAGCGCGACAAGCGCGAGCACAGCGGTCTGGATCATCGTCATCAGGTCGATCCGTCCGATCTGCGGCAGGAGGCCTGCGGTCGCCTCGGTGCCTAGCGGGGCCGAAAGCTCCTGGAATTCCAGCGACTTCAGCGTCAGCACATCGCCGCGATCTTCGTCCAGCCCGACAGCCGAGGCAACCAGTTCGCGCAGGGTGGCAAGCTCTTCCTCGGGGCGCGCGGCCCAAGTCCGGGTGCCGTCGGCGGCGGTCGTCACCACACCGTCGACCATCACCGCCACGGTCATCCGCCGTACAGACCCCGGATTGCGCAGGATCTCGCGCTGGGTTTCCGACACCTCGTAGTTCACCCGCTCCTTTGTCTCGGCAGTCTGGCTCTTGCCCTGCCCGCCTGCCGCGGCATCGCCCTCGGGCAGGTTGGAGGCCACTGTCACCTCGCCGCCGGGTTCGGTGCTGGACCCGCTGCGCTCCTCGGTTTCGGACGAAATCGCCACCCGGCCCTGCGGGTCGAACTTGCGCTCGGTGATCGCCTCGCGTTCCGAAACGAGGTCGATGGAAACCTCAACCACCGCTTTCCCGGCACCCACACGCGCGGCCAGAAGGCGCTCCACGCTGCCCTTGATTGCGGCTGCCCGGTCCTCGGCATCGCCTGTATCGAAGGCCTGCCCGTCCTCACCGCCGATCAGACCGGCGACCGTGTCGATGATCTGCACCCCATCCGGCGTCATTCCGGCAACCGCGCTCGCCACCAGATGCCGGATCGCCCGGGCCTGCGCCTCGCTAAGCGAACCCGAAACCGTGGTCAGCGTGACCGACGCGGTGGGCTTGGCTTCCGGCTGGAAAGCCCGGGTCGGCGCACTTGCAATGTGAACGCGGGCAGCCTTCACCTCGGGCATCGCCAGAAGCGTGCGGGCGATCTCGCCTTCCTTCGCGCGCCAGTAGGCTGCATCGAACATCTGCGAGGTCGTGCCGAAGCCCGAGAGCGAATCGAGGAGTTCATAGCCGCCGCCGCCCGCCGCAGGCAGTCCCTCGGAAGCCAGCGCCATGCGCAAGGCGTCGCGCTGCGTCACATCGACAAGAATCGAATCGCCGCTGATCTCGTAAGTCACGCCACGCTGGTCGAGCGCCGCAATCACCTCACCGGCAGCCGCCGGTTCCAGCCCGGCGTAGAGAAGTCCCATCTCCGCCTGACCGGCCATGCGGCTGAGGCCGAGGATGGCGGCGAACATCGCCAGCGTGGCGCCGACGATGATGATGCGGCGCCGAAGGTCAAGCGAGGTCCAGACGGCGATCATGTTTTGCAAGACGATTCTCCGGCACCGGCGTTCTGCCGTGTCGCCAGATTTCATCGGTTCGCCTTAACAATCGGTTAGTGACCTTTGGACTATGTTCGTTCTCGTCCGAAGCGGGTGGAGAGGAACATGGCAACGGCAGAAGCCATTCTGGAAGATGTTCCGAAGAAGCGGTCGAAGAAGCCGCTTCTTTTCGGGCTTGTCCTGGCTCTGATACTCGGCGGCGGCGGCTTCTACGCCACCTATTCCGGTCTACTCTTCGCGGGCGGAGAGGACGGCGCGGAGGCCGAACACGGTCCTGGCCCGCTGATGGGCATCGCCTTCGTGCCGCTGGAAACCATCGTCATTTCGCTCGGACCCGATTCGGGCAGCGAGCACCTGCGATTCACCGCGCAGCTGGAAGTGGTCGATACGGCGGCATCGGACGTGACCACTCTGACACCGCGCATCCTGGACGTGATCAACAGCTACCTGCGCGCGATCGACACCGCCTCGATAGAAGACCCGCACGCCATGGCAAGACTGCGGGCGCAGATGTTGCGGCGCATCCAGATCGTCGTCGGCGAGGGCCGGGTGCGCGATCTGCTGATCACCGAATTCGTATTGAACTGAGGCTGACCCATGGAGCTGATCTCCGATATCCTTCTGATGGCGGGCTCGTTCGGGGCTGCCACGTATTGCTATGTTCTCTCCACCCGGCTGAAGCGCTTCACCACACTGGAAACCGGGATGGGCGGGGCGATTGCCGTCCTGTCGGCGCAGGTCGACGACATGACGGTCGCGCTGGACAAGGCGCGGGGCGCCGCGAACGGCTCGGCCGAAAGCCTGGAGGTGCTGACGGCGCGGGGTGAGGCCGTGGCACGGAAACTGGAACTGCTGGTCGCCTCGCTGCACGATCTGCCCGATCCTGCGGCCCCGCGACCCGTAGAGGACGAGCCCGTCGCCGAGGACCGCCGCCTGCGATTCGTGCGCCGCCGCGCCCCGCGCGACACGCTGGAGGCCGCCGAATGAGCCGCCGTCGTGCTGGCCGGGGCGCCCTGTTCGTCGTGGCGATGCTGTTCGCCATGTCCGGCGCGCTGCGGCTTGGATCAGGGATCGGCGCCGCGCTGGCCAAGGCCGGGGAGGAGGACACACCCGGCGAAGCGGCCGCTCCTGCGAGTTGCGAGATGCCAGGCGCGCTGGCCGAGGCGCTGACCCTGCGCGAGGACCGGGTCGCGGTGCAGGAGGCCTCGCTGAAGGATCGACTGGCCGCACTTGCCCTGGCCGATGCCGCGATCACCAAGCGGATGGAGGAACTGAAGGCGGTGGAGGACGAGTTGAAGGCGACGCTCGCCCTGGCTGACGGCGCGGCCGAGGCCGACGTCGAGAAGCTGACAGCGGTCTACCAGGCGATGAAACCGAAGGACGCCGCCGCATTGTTCGAAACCATGTCGCCCGAATTTGCCGCCGGTTTCCTTGGCCGGATGCCCCCCGAATCGGCGGCGGCGATCCTGTCGGGCATGTCCTCGGAGGCTGCGTACGGTGTCAGTGTGATCGTCGCAGGCCGAAATGCCGGGGCGCCGAAGGACTAGGCCGCCCGTTCGCGCGCCCGGTCAGAGAGTCTTAACCCGGCGCGCGGATACTTCCATCACCAGAAGCGAAACAGGACGCCAAAATGCTCGGCCTCGTCGGCATCGCCGTCATCCTCATCATGGTCTTTGGCGGCTATGTGCTTGCCGGCGGCAAGATGGGGATCATCCTCAAATCCCTGCCCTTCGAGATGATCATGATCGGCGGCGCCGCCATCGGCGCATTCCTCATCTCGAATGACATTTCCGCCGTGAAGCACACGCTCAAGGACATCGGCAAGGTCTTCAAGGGCCCGAAATGGAAGCCTGGCGACTACCGCGACCTCCTGTGCCTGCTGTTCGAACTGATCCGCCTTGCCCGCGCCAACCCCGTCGCGCTGGAGGAACACGTCGAATCCCCGGAAAGCTCGGCGATCATCGGCAAATATCCCCGCATCCAGCACGACCACGAGGCGATGGAGCTGATCTGCGACACGTTGCGCGCCGCGTCGATGAACTACGACGACCCGCATCAGGTGGAAGAAGTGCTGGACAAGCGAATGGACGCCACGCTGAGCCATGCGATGCATTCAAGCCACGCGCTGCAGACCGTGGCTGACGGTCTGCCCGCGCTCGGGATCGTCGCGGCGGTCCTGGGCGTGATCAAGACCATGGGCTCGATCGACCAGCCACCGGAAGTGCTGGGCAAGATGATCGGCGGCGCGCTGGTCGGAACCTTCCTTGGCGTGTTCCTGGCCTATGGCCTGATGGGTCCCTTCGCGGCACGGGTGAAGACCGTGATCGAGGAAGACATCCATTTCTATCAACTGATCCGCGAAGTGCTGATCGCAAACCTGCACCGCCATCCGGCCAACATCTGCATCGAGGTCGGTCGCCAGAACACGCCACACCATCTGCGCCCCGGCTTTGGCGATCTGGAAGAGGCGATGCGCAACCTGAAGCAGGAAGCCGCATGATCCGCGCGGTCCTGTTGCTTCTGTCCCTGGCCCTGCCTGCATCGGCCGACACGGCACGCGTTCTCTCTGGCGAGCATGGCGACTTTACCCGCCTGGTCATCGAACTGCCGGAGGCCGGAGGCTGGACCCTGGGCCGCACGGCAGCGGGGTATGGTTTTGCGGCAAAGGCGGAAACCCAGCCGGGCTACGATCTTTCGTCCGTCTGGCAACGTATCCCGCGCATCCGGCTTTCGGCGCTGGAGGTCGATCCCGGAACCGGGGCGCTCTCGCTGGTGCTCGGCTGCGAATGTCATGTCTTCCCGTTCGAATACCAGCCCGGTGTCATCGTCATCGACATCAAGCCCGGCCCGGCCCCGGCGGGGTCAGCCTTCGAGACGGCGTTTGCCGCACCTGGGGCGCCACCCGGGATGGTCGGCACCGGCAGGACTCCGCAAGGCTACGACTGGCTCGCCACCGGCCGCGGAGAGGTTGAAGAGGCGACGCCGCCGCTGCCATTTCCCCTGCCGACGGGAAGCGTGTCGCTTGAACCGCTGCGCCAGGAACTGCTTGAACAGCTTGCGCGCGGGGCAGCGGATGGCGCCGTCGACATGGAACTGCCCGGCAAGACGCGAAAGACCAGCGATCTCGATCAGGGAGTGCTGCCCTGGTCAAATGTCCATCTTGGTGAAACGCCTGGAATTGCCGTCACCAGCCCTGCCGGGTCCGCGACGGCCGCCGCGCCGGACAGCGGCTGCGCCGATCCGGCCCTTCTCGACCTGCCCGCCTGGGGCGGGGCAACGCCGCCACAGGACCTGTTGACCGAAGCCCACTCCGGCCTCTACGGCGAGTTCGATGCACCGGACCCGGACGCGATCCAGCATGCAACCCGCCTGCTGCTTTTTCTCGGTTTCGGCGCCGAGGCCGGACAGACCGCCAACCTGGCCAGCCCTGAAACGCCGGATGCCACGCTTGGCCTGTACCGGTCGATGGCTCGGATCATCGACGGCGAAAGCGATCCGCAGACCCCGTTCGCCGCTATGCTGGACTGCGAGGGCCCGGCGTCGCTCTGGGCGGCGCTGGCGCGTGATCGGCTTCCTGCCGGACCGGGCGTGAACCGTGACGCGATCCTGCAGGGCTTCGTGGCACTTCCGTCCCATCTGCGACACCATCTCGGCCCCGCCCTGGCCGGGAAATTCCTCGCGCGGGATGACGCCGAGGCAGCCCGGATCATCCGCGATGCGATGGAACGCGCACCGGACATAGACAAGGCCTCGGTCGCCCTCCTGGACGCGAAGGCCGATCTTCACGAAGGCGACGCGAGCGCCGCGCAAGCCCATGCCGAAACCGCGGTAGCCCTTGCAGGCGACGATGCCGGAAGCCTGGTCACGCTGGTCGACGCGCATTTCCGCACGCTGGACCCGCTCGGTCCGGAGACAGCGGAGGCGCTTCTTGCGCTGCAAGGCGAAACCGGGGGTGATACGCGGGCGGCAGTGGACCGGGCTATCGTGCTGGCGATGGCGCTCTCTGGCCAGGTCGACGCTGCCTTCCGGCAGCAGGGCGCGACCGGGCAGGTTCTGGCCGATCTCTGGCGGGTCGCACAGGACCGTGCCACCGACGATCAGTTCCTGCAGCACGCGGTGGTCGCCGCTGCACAGCCTGTCCCGGCCGTTGCGCCCGAAGTAGGCGTTGGCATTGCCGAGCGGCTGCTGGCTTTGGGGTTTCCCGACGCGGCACAGGCATGGATCGGTCCGGTCGCTCCGGGCGATCCGGCCGACAAGCGCCTGCTTGCGGCCCGGGGCGCGCTTGCGCAAGGCGCTGCCCGCAGCGCAATTGCCCTGATCGACGGGCTGCATGATACCGGGGCCGAGGTGCTGCGGGCAGATGCCTGGCTCAAACTCGGCGATCTTTCTGCGGCCGAGCTGGCCCTCGCCGCGGCGAACGATCCCGAGGCGCTGGCCCGGGTGAGCCCCTGGACGGGCGATTGGGCAGGGCTCGATCCCGCGCTGCCCGAGCCTTGGCTCAAGGTGGCCGATTCGATGGCGCCTGATGCAACGGGTGACGACATAGGTCTCCTTGGCCGGGGGAAGCAGGCTGTCGATGCCAGCCTTGCCTCACGCGAGGCGATCACGGCGCTCCTGTCCAGCGTCGCATCGCCGGCGGCGGAGTGACGGCGGTAACCGACCGGAAAGATTCGCGCGTTACCGTCGCCATCGGACCCCGGCAGAATGCGCGGGGCGGAGACCAGGATGCCCCGCGGACGAACCTGCCCGAGACTGACGCCAGCCGCACCGCTTTGCCTGCTTCTGCTGACCGGAGCGGCGCCAGCGCGTGAGAATCCGGCGGCTCTGTGCGCAAACGCCGCTGCAGAGGCCGCCGCCCAAACGGGGGTGCCGTATGACGTCCTCCTGGCCATCGCCACGGTCGAAACCGGGCGCAACAATGAACCCTGGCCCTGGACAGTGAACTTTGGTGGTGAAGGTCGCTGGTTCGACACCGCCGCCGAGGCCGAGGCGAGCGTCGCAGAAGCGATCGACCAGGGTGCGACCAATCTCGATCTTGGCTGCTTCCAGCTGAACTACCACTGGCACGCCAAGGGCTTCGCATCATTGGCCGACATGCTCGATCCGCGGAAGAACGCAACCTATGCGGCCGAATTCCTGGCCGGGCATTTCGCGCAGACCGGCGACTGGGCGCTTGCTGCGGCGGCCTACCATTCGGCGACACCGGAATACGCCGCCGCCTACCAGGCCAAGTTCGAGGCGGTCTATGCCGGGACGGCCGACGATACCGGGCCCGCGCCGCGCGATCCGGCCAAGGCCGGGCGTCGGAACAGCTTTCCGCTTCTTGTCGCCGGAGCGACCGGTGCGCGCGGCTCGCTCGTCCCAACCGGTTCCGGCGGCATCCGTCTGATCGGAGCGCCGTGACATGCCGCAGGGCCTTTCGCTGCGGATGATCTTCCGCCCGACCATCCTTCTCGCCATCGGCCTGATGGCGGTGATCGTGATGATGATCCTGCCGGTCCCGGCCTGGATGCTGGACGTCGGGCTCGCGGTTTCCTTCGCTTTGGCGATCCTGATGCTTACTGTCACGCTGTTCATCGACCGCCCGCTGGATTTCTCCGCCTTCCCGACGATCCTTCTCTCTTCGCTCCTCCTGCGGCTGGCGCTGAACGTGTCTTCGACCAAACTGATCATCGGCGAGGGTCACACGGGAACCGATGCCGCCGGACATGTGATCGAGGGCTTTGCCCAGTTCATCATGGGCGGCAACCTGGTCCTGGGCCTGGTGATCTTCATCGTTCTCCTGATCGTCAACTTCATCGTCATCACCAAGGGCGCTGGGCGGATGGCCGAGGTGGGCGCGCGGTTTGCGCTGGATGGGATGCCTGGACGGCAGCTTGCCATCGACGCGGACATGTCAGCCGGAGCGATCGACCATGCCGAGGCGAAGCGGCGACGCGAACAGGAGCTTGCCGAGACCAACTTCTTCGGCTCGCTCGACGGCGCGTCGAAATTCGTCAAGGGCGATGCTGTCGCCGGACTTCTGATCACCGGGCTCAACATCGTTGTTGGCCTGGTGGTCGGCATCTTCATGCATGGTCTCGATGCCGCGACGGCCTTCAAGACCTATACGATCCTGACGGTCGGCGACGGGCTGGTCAGCCAGATCCCGGCGGTCATCATCTCGGTGGCGGCCGCTCTGCTGCTGGCCAAGGGCAGTCAGAAGGGTACGGCCGACGTCTCGTTCTTCGCCCAGCTTGGCCGCTATCCCGGCGCATTGGGCACGGTTGCCGGGCTGATGGGGCTTTTCGCGATTGTCCCCGGGATGCCGTTCCTGCCCTTCATGCTGGCGGCCCTGTCTCTCGGCACGCTGGCGTTCTTCAGGTTCCGCAATGCCACGCGTCCCGAGGAGGCCCCACCCGCCACGCTGGAACCGGTAAAGCCCCGTTCGATCGGAGACGTGCTCGACTTCGATGACATCCACATCGAGTTCGCCCCGAACCTGGTCGGAATGGTCCTTGACCCGGCGACCGGACTCGACAGCCGCATCGCCAACATGCGCAACCATGTCGCCACGACCTTCGGTTTCATCCTGCCGGAAATCCGCCTGACCGACGAAAGCGCGCTGCCCCCCGGGCAATACCGCATCCGGTTGCAGGGGGTGGAGCGGGTGTCGGATCGGCTCTACCCCGACCGGGTGCTGGTGCTCCTGAACGATGGCATCCCCGCGCCGGACGGCCTGGACGCCCGGGAGCCGGTCTATGGCGCGCCCGCGCGCTGGATCCGGCCCGACCAGCAGGAAGATGCCGCGATCTCGGGATTGACCGTCGTCTCTCCGACCGAGGTTCTGGCCACGCATCTTCTTGAAGTGCTGAAAGCTAACCTCTCGCGACTGCTGACGTTGCGCGGTCTGCGGCGGCTTCTGGACGAATTCGTCAGACTTTCCGATTCCGCCCGCGCGGAGGCGAACCGCCGACTGCTGGACGAGCTTCTGCCCGACAAGGTTCCGGTCGACCTGCTCCATGCCGTCCTGCGGCTCCTCCTGGAGGAGCGCGTGTCGATCCGCAATCTGCCGCTGATCCTGGAAGCCGTCGCCGAGGCCCGCCCGTTCGGCGCGCCAGAGGCGATCTGCGAGCATGTGCGCCAGCGTCTGGGCTTCCAGATCGTCGCCGAGCTGAAACGCCCGGACGGGTCGGTGCCGCTGATCCAGCTCGCCCCGGACTGGGAGAAGACCTTTGCCACCTATCAGATCGACAGCGAGCGAGGCCTGCGCGACATCGCCCTGCCGCCCGAACTGTTCGCGAAACTGGCCAATGGCCTGACCGAACGGGCGAACAGGGCGGCGGAGGGCGGCGTCCATCCCGCACTTGTCACCTCGGTCGGACGCCGCCGCTTCCTGCGCACCGTTGTCCAGGCCAAGGGGCTGCACATGCCGGTCCTGTCCTACGAGGAAATCGGCACCGACGCGCGCCCGGCCCTGATCGGCCAGGTGTCGGCATGAACGGAGTCGTCGCCGCGCTTTCGGAACTTCTCGGACTTGCGGAAGGTCTGGGCTGGACGGCGGCCCTGGCCTTCGTCCGGATCGGTGCCGTCGTGGCCCTCATGCCCGGCATGGGCGATCCGGCCGTGCCGCCGCGCATCAAGCTGGCGCTCGTCGTGGCCTTCAGCCTGGTCGTGGCCCCGATCCTCGCCGACCGGATGGCCGGTCAGGGCCCGCCGCCCGGCTTCGTGGCCCTTGGAGGCGAGGCAGTTGCCGGGCTTCTTCTGGGCGCCGGAATGCGGCTCTTCCTCGTCGGACTGCAGACGGCCGCAGCAATCGCCGCGCAGGCGACAACCTTGTCGCAACTCTTCGCCGGGGCCGCGCCCGAGCCGCAGCCAGCCATCGGCAACCTGCTGCTGATGGCGGCCCTTGCCCTGGCGATGTCGGCAGGCCTGCATGTTCGTGCGGCCGAGCTGGTGCTTCTGTCCTACGACATCCTGCCCGCCGGTGCGCCGCTTTCTGCCGCCTCCGCTGCCGACTGGGGTCTGGCTCTGGTCAGCCGGACCTTTGCGCTGGCCTTCTCGTTGGCTGCGCCATTTGTCATTGCCTCGCTCGTCTACAACCTTGCGCTTGGCGTGATCAACCGGGCAATGCCCGCGCTCATGGTTTCGATGATCGGCGCGCCTGCCCTAACGCTGGGATCCCTCGCCCTGCTGGCCGTCGCCGTGCCGGTCATCCTTGCGACCTGGCTGGCAAGCTTTTCCGCGTTCCTCGACCAGCCCTTCGCGGTCGCACCATGAGCAGCGAGGACGACGAGGCCGACAAGGAACACGAGGCCTCGCAGCAGAAGCTGGATCGGGCCCGCAAGGACGGCGACCTCCCGCGATCGGTCGACCTGCAGACTGCCGCGGCGACAGGCGGCTTCCTGCTGGCGCTGTTCAGCTTCGGCGCCTGGGCCGTGGACCGCGCAGGAACCGCCGGCATGGTCCTCCTGGACCAGGCAGACCGGCTGTCCGCGCAGATCACCAGGGGCGGCACGGGTCCGATCGCCGGCGCGGTCCTGGCCTTTGCCGGTCCGCCGCTGGCGCTTCTCCTGGTTGCGCCGCTCGTTGTCCTCGCCCTGCTCTTCACCACGCGCGGCATCGTCTTTGCCCCGGCAAAACTGGCTCCGAAACTCTCGCGCATCTCGGTCCTCTCCGGCGCCCGGCAGAAGTTCGGGATCGAAGGTCTGGTGGAGTTTGCCAAAAACACGGTGAAGCTCGGCATCGTCGCCCTCATCCTCTACAACTTCCTTGCCGGCCGGCTGGAGGACATTCTTGCCAGCCTTTACCTGACGCCCGCGATGTCCGCCGCGCTGATGGCCCGGCTTACCGTCGAGTTCCTGTTCCTGGTCTTCCTCATCCAGCTGGCCATCGGTGGCGTGGACTATCTTTGGCAGCTTTTCCGTCACCGTCAGCGCCAACGCATGTCACGCAAGGAAATGATGGACGAATTCAAGGAAAGCGAGGGCGACCCGCACCTGAAATCCGCCCGCCGCCAGCGCGCGCAAGAGGTGGCGACCAACCGGATGCTGACCGATGTCGCCTCGGCCAATGTCGTCGTGGTCAACCCGACCCACTACGCGGTTGCGCTGAAATGGGATCGCGGCAAGGGCGGTGCGCCGATCTGCGTTGCCAAGGGCGTCGACCAGATTGCGGCCAGGATCCGTGAACGCGCCGCAGAGCATGGCGTGCCACTCCACAGCGACCCGCCAACGGCCCGCGCGGTCTATGCCACGGTCGAGATCGGGCAGGAAATCCGGGCCGAGCACTACCGCGCCGTCGCCGCCGCGATCCGCTTTGCCGAAGCCATGCGCAGGAAAGCCCGCACAAGATGACAAAGGCGAACGACCTGTCGCGGCTGGAAGATGTCGCGCAGCTCATGCTCGACCATCGGCTGGGCCGGCTGCACAACGCCGCAACCGAGTTGGACCGCAGTCGGATGCAGCTTGCATCGATCAACGCCGCCGCGCGACCGAGCGATGAGCTGGAGCCGATCACAGCCGAAAGGGTCGGCATGGCCTATGATCGCTGGGCCGATCAACGCAGGTCCGAGCTGAACCTGGTGATCGCGCGCCAGACTGCTGCCTGGATCGAGCGGCGTGGCGAGGCGCAGACGGCATTCGGTCGCGTCCAGGCACTGCAGGGCCTGGCGGCGCGCCTGAAACAACAGCGCTAGAACCTGCCGGACCCTTCATTCGGCGCCGGGCAAGCCCCCGGGCTCAACTGTCCTGACGGGCGATGTCGGTGATCAACACGTCCCGGATCTCCGTCCCCAGGACCAGGGCGGCAGCCTCTTTCAGGCTGGTCCGCAGAACCACGAGGTTCGAGCCGTCGGTGAACGAACCGGAGAAGCCGCCGGTGTTGGCGTGATCGAAAAGCACCTGCAGGAAGACGTCGCGCAACTTCGGCTCGCGCTGGTAGACGGCTTCGGTATTGCCCGGCTCCACCTCCAGCGACAGCGACAGCACAACCATCGCGGCGACGTGGCCGGATTCGACCACCGGAACGACGAACTGGTTGTTCATCTTGACATATTCCGGCGCGCCGCCCTCAGGCTCACCCTCATGCCCGCCTGCCGCGCCCTCCTCTGCGGCGGCCTCGCCATGTGCATCGGCCTTGGCATGTTCGGCGGCCTCGGCGGCGTGTTCGTCGGCTGCGGGCGAGGGACGAAGGAAGAACCCGGCTCCCGCGCCGCCACCAAGACCGGCCAGCGCCAGTATCACGGGGAAAAGCTTGCGCAGCATGGTCAGAACGGCATCACGATATCGGCGACCTGCTGGCCGTAGGTCGGCTGCTGGACGTCGGTGATCTGCCCGCGCCCGCCGTAAGCGATGCGCGCGCCCGCGATCTTGTCATAGGTGATCTCGTTCTGCCGCGAGATGTCGGCGGGACGGACATAGCCGGTGACGATCAACTCGCGCATCTCGAAGTTCACCCGGACTTCCTGCTGGCCCTCGACCTTCAGGACGCCGTTCGGCAGCTCCTCGACCACGGTTGCGGCGATCCGCAGGGTCAGCTTCTCATTTCGCGAGACCGAACCCTGGCCCTTGAAGGTGGACGAGGATTTCGTCTCGTAGGCCTCAGCCATGCTGGCGCCGTCCGGCAGGCTTTCGTCGATCCGTTGCGGGATGCCAAGCAAGTCCGGCAGCCCGGATTTCTGCTGGCCGGTCCGACTGCGGCCGGTGGAGTTCGAAATAGAGGCGCTGTCGTCGATCTCGATCACCACGGTCAGGATGTCGCCGCGCTTCGCCGCGCGCCGGTCGCCGAAAAGGCTGTCTGTGCCCGCAGTCCACAGCGAAGAGCCATCGCTTGCAGTCTGGGCCGGCACATCTTCGGGCAAGGTGGCCGAATACATCGCGTAATGCTGATCGGTACCCTCCAACCCCGAGAATTCCGGCGCACGGCCGACCTGGTCCAGCTTGCCGCAGCCGCTTGCTGCAAGGGCCGTTACCAACAGGAATCGCATCTTCATTTACCCATTCCATCCGACATAGACTTCTCCGTCCGGGCCGACCCGGCCCGTCACAGTATTGCGCGATCCGAGGTTCATCACCCGCACCTCGTCGCCCTCGGCCCCGCGCGCCAGCGCCCGGCCCTCTGTCGAGATCGCAAGCCCGCCAGCGAGATAGATCAGCGTCACCGTCTGGTTGCGCTCCACGAGGGTCGGTGGGCCGAGATCGCCGGGGTGCAGCGGCTTGCCCGGATAGATCGCGACCTTCGCCTCAAGGCCGACCGCCGCCGCCGGGTCGCTCAACGCGCCCGGCAATTCAGCGCTGACCAGCACCACGTCGTCCGGCAGGACCAGCGTCCTCGCGCGGATCGTCCGTGTCGCGACAAGGCTTTCGGCGGCGGCCGGACCTGCCATCGCCAGAAGAAGCAGCATCCGCAGCATCAACGCACCTGCGTCGTCGCGGCAAGCATCTGGTCCGCTGCCGTGATTACCTTGGCGTTCAGCTCATAGCCCCGCTGCGCCTTGATCAACTCTGTCACCTCGCGCACCGCATCGACCGTGCTGCCCTCCAGATACCCGTGCCGCAAAGTCCCGAGTCCTTCCTCCCCCGGCGTGCCCGAAAAGGCCGCCCCCGAGGCCGGGCTTTCCAGGAACAGGTTCGACCCGATCGCCTCCAGCCCCTTTTCGTTCGGAAACGAGGAAATCGTCAGCTGTCCGATCAGTTCGGGGTCGACCCGGTCGGCGAAATCGGCCCAGACCTCGCCCGAGGGCGAGATCGTCAGCCCGCGCGCATCCGAGGGAATCGTGATCCCCGGTGCGACCGGATAACCGTCAGAGGTGACGATCAGCCCCTCGGCCGACCGCTTCAGCGCCCCGTCGCGGGTATAGCCGGTCTGGCCGGTCGGCATCTGCACCTCGATGTAGCCATTGCCGTCGATGGCAACGTCCAGGTCGCCCCCGGTCGCGTCCAGAGTGCCCTGCCCGATCACCACCGACACGGCCGCCGGTCGCACCCCAAGGCCGATCTGGATGCCGGTCGGCAGCATCGAGCCGTCCGCCGCGGTGACCGAACCGGGCCGGGCCATCTGCTGGTAGGTCAGGTCGGCGAAGTCGGCGCGGCGCGGGTTGTAGCCGGTGGTCGACATGTTGGCGAGGTTGTTCGACACCACGTCGACCTTCATCTGCTGCGCGGCCATGCCGGTCGCCGCGATCTGCAATGCCTTCATCGCGGCCTCCTATCGACCAAGCGTCGTGATCACGCCGCGAACCCGTTCGTCCTCGGCATCCAGAAATTTCTGGCCCAGCTCATAGGCGCGCTGGACCTCGATCATGCGGGCGATCTCGGAAACCGGCTCGACATTGCTGTCTTCCAGCATCCCCTGCATCACGGTCGCGCCTTCGGCCGGCTCAACCTCTCCGCCATCAAACAGGGTTCCCGTCTGGTGCTTCAGCGCCAAAGGGTCGGTCGGCTGCCAAAGCCCGACCTGCGCGATGGGCTGGCCGTTCGACGACAGCGTGCCGTCTGCCGACATCGCCACGCCTTTGACATCGGGGGGGATGAAGATCGGCGCTCCCCCCGCGTCCAGCAGGCGATAGCCGTCCGGTGTCACCAGCTCGCCCTCGGCCGAGGGCGTGAAGCTGCCCGCGCGCGTCAGTCGCTGGCCCTGCGGCGTCTCGATCAGGAAAAACCCGTCGCCCTGGATGGCGAAGTCGAAGGTTCCGCCGGTCTGGGCGAGGGTCGACTGCGACAGGTCGACGTGGCGTCCGCTGGCATCGGCCATCGACAGCGACGGGTCTTCATCCAGTGCGGCCACGAATTCCGAAAAGACCACGCCTTCACGCCGGAAGCCGGTGGTCGAGGCGTTGGCAATGTTGTTCGCCACCACCCCCATCTCGCGCATCAGGCCCGACTGGCGGTTCAGCGTCGCATATCCGGCGGCGTCCATCTCAGCCTCCCGCGATCTGGGGAATGATCGTGTCGGTGAAGAAGGACACGAGGGTCGAGGTCATGAAACTCATCGACAGCCAGAAGACCCCCAGCATCACCGCGGCCTTCGGCACGAAGGTCAGCGTCATCTCCTGCACCGAGGTCAGGGCCTGGAAGAGGCCAATCACCACGCCCACCACCAGCGCCACCGTCAGCAAGGGTGCCGAGATCACCACGCAGACCCAGAGCGCTTGGCGGGTCAGGTCGAAGATCAGGGATTCGGTCATACCGGCATCCTCAGGATTTCCTGATAGGCCTCGACCACGCGGTCCCTGACCGTCGCCACCGTCTCCACCGCCAACTGCGAAGAGGCCAGCGCCTGCACCAGCGCATGCGGATCGGCCCCCCCGGTCATCGCGGCGCGGGCGGTCGCCTCATGGTCCTGAAGCGCGCCCATGAAATTGTCGGCCAGTTTCGCGAAGCCCTGTTCCGCTACCCCTGCCTTTGGCGAAGGGGCGGCGGCAGTGCGGGCATTCGCGTAGGCCTGGCTGACGAAAGAGGTTTTCACATCCATTCTGGATCTCCCCTATCGGCGCAGAAGGTCGAACAGGTTCTGCGTCATCTGGCGCGTCTGATCGAACATCCTGAGGTTCGCCTCGTAGCTGCGCTGCGCTTCGCGCGCGTCGGCGATTTCGATCACCAGATCGACATTCGAGCCGTCGTAGTGACCGGTTTCATCGGCCAGCGGGTGGCCCGGATCGTAGATCTTCGTCAGTTCGCTCTGGTCCAGTTTCACCGGACCGGCCTCGACCAGGCCGCTGTCCATCGCCTGCTCGAAGGTCATCACCTTGCGGTGATAGCCCGGGGTATCGGCGTTGGCGATGTTCTCGGACACATGCCTGAGCCGCATGGCCTGCGTCTCCATGCCGGAAGCGGCGAAGGACAGGGAAGAGATCAGGTCATTGCCCATCGCTCACCTCACCGCGACCGACCAAGGCTCGCCCGGATCACGTCCGAGGTCGCCCGGTAGATCGCCAGCGCCATGTCGTGATTCTGCCGCGCCTCGACCGATTTCACCATCTCGGCCTCCAGCGAGACCGAGTTGCCGTTGGGCGATTCATGACCACGGGCCGTGTCCGGGATCGGCGTGGCCGATTGCGAAGGCGCAGTCAGATGACCGGGCCGCGTGGCCCGCATCTCCAGTCCCGTGTCCTCATAGACCTCGGAAAAGGCTGGAATGTCCTTGGCCTTGTAGCCGGGCGTATCGGCGTTCGCGACATTCTCCGCGATCACCGCCATGCGTGCCCCGGACTGCGCGGCCAGAGCCTGCGCCATGCGGGTAAGTTCCAGTTTCTCGAACATCGGGGCTTCTCCCTCGACCTGCTTCACCAAGGCTTAAGGGTGATTCCTTTAGAAACGGTGTAGAGCGAACAAAGGGAGAATCCCGTGGCTGGTCTTTTCGATGGTCTCCTGGCGGAAATCGCCGGAAGTGCTCCCGTGCGGCGGGTCGGGCGGGTGGCGGAGACGCGACGCGGGCTGGCCGAGGTAACCGGGCTGGACGCTGCGGCGATCGGTGACCGGGTGCTGATCCACAGCCGCGACGAGGTCGCCGGGGGCGAGGTGCTGCGCCTCACGGCGGGGTGCTGTTCGGTCCTGCCGGATGCCTCCGGCGACGGGATGGCCATCGGTGATCGGGTGGAGCTTCTGGGAAAGGCCGAGATCGCGCCGGATGACAGCTGGGTCGGGCGGATCATCGACGCGACCGGGCAGCCGCTGGACGGACGGCCCCTGCTGCGCGGCCCCCTGTCGCGATCCCTCCGGGCTCCCGCACCGCCTGCGGCCGGCCGACGCCGACTGGGCTTGCGCCTGGAGACGGGGGTGGCTGTGTTCGATACCCTCCTTCCCCTGGTGCGCGGCCAGCGGATCGGGCTGTTCGCCGGGTCGGGCGTCGGCAAATCCTCGCTTCTGGCCAAGTTCGCCCGGGGGGTGGAGGCCGATGTGGTTGTCATCGCCCTGGTGGGCGAGCGGGGACGGGAGTTGCGGGAGTTCACCGAGCGGGTCCTGGGCCCGGCGGGGATGGCCCGCAGCGTGGTGGTGACGGCGACCTCGGACCAGTCGCCCCTGATGCGGCGGATGTGCGCGCTGACGGCAATGGCCGTGGCGGAGCATTTCCGGGATCAGGGCAGGCATGTGCTGCTCCTCGTCGATTCCGTCACCCGCTTTGCCGAGGCCCACCGCGAAGTGGCGCTGGCGGGCGGCGAGGGGGCCAGCCTGCGCGGCTTTCCGCCCTCGCTCAACCAGGCGATCATGGGGCTTGCGGAACGCGCGGGGCCGGGGCCGGAGGGAGCGGGGGACATTACGGCGGTCTTCTCGGTCCTCGTCGCGGGGTCGGACATGGAGGAGCCGGTGGCCGACATCCTGCGCGGGGTCTTGGACGGGCATGTCGTAATGGACCGCCGGATTGCCGAGCGGGGGCGGTTTCCGGCGATCGACCTTCTCCGGTCGGTGAGCCGGTCGTTGCCCGAGGCGGCGACGGAGGAGGAGAACCAGTTGATCGGCGAGGCGCGGCGGCTTCTCGGGGCCTATGACCGGGCCGAGATGATGATCCAGGCGGGGCTCTATGCGACCGGGTCGGATCCGGTGATCGACCGGGCGATCAAGGTCTGGCCGCAGCTGGACGGCTTCCTGGCAGAACCGTCGCCGGCGGAGGGAGTCGCGGGCAGCTTCGAACGGTTGCGGGCCAGCCTGAGGGGGTGATCCGGGCCGGTCAGAGTCGGGGGTGCCTTGAGGCTGTCCACGGTGGGCAGATTTTTCGGCCCTTTTAAATCAATGGGTTGGTCGCGGACGTTAGGCGTTTGTTAACTCAAGTTCCAACTGCAACACTTTTGGCGGCGAGAGCGATTTCTTCGGCGAGGGCTTGGGTGGGGGTTTTCCATCCGAGGGTTTTGCGGGGGCGGTCGTTCATGAGTTTGGCGATGTGGTCGAGATCGCGCTGGC
>NZ_JAEULP010000082.1 GCF_016792905.1 Tabrizicola sp. | reverse complement strand
GGACGAAGGCATCGACGAGGCGCTGCTCGACTACATCGCCCGTCGTGAGCGCGAGATTCCGGCGGTGGACGAGTTGAACACCGAACACTGATCCCTGTGACTGGCCGCCCCCCGGGTACGAATTGGCGGGGCGGTCACTTTTTCCCGGAACCCGCAGATGAAGATCACCGAGATCCACGTCTACGCCCACGACCTGCCGGTCGTCGGCGGCGCCTATCGGATGGCGATGACCGAAGTCAGCAGCCTGCCGACGACTTTGGTGAAGCTGGTCAGCGACACCGGCCATGTCGGCTGGGGCGAGACCTGCCCCGTTGGCGCGACCTATGCCGAGATGCATGTCGGCGGCGCGCGGGCTGCCTTGCAGGCAATGGGACAGGGGCTGATTGGCTGCGGGGTGGCCCCGGTCGTGCTGCATCAGCGGATGGACAGCCTGCTCAACGGCCACAACTACGCCAAGGCCGCCATCGACATCGCCGCGCATGACCTGCTGGGCAAGGCGCTGGGGGTTTCCGTCGCGACGCTTCTGGGTGGGGCGCTGACCACCCTTGTGCCCTCCTACTATTCCACCATCGTCGGCGACCCGGACGAGACCGCCCGCATCGCGGCGCAGAAGGCCGGCGAGGGCTATCCCCGCCTTCAGATCAAGGTCGGCGGGCGGGCGGTTGCGCAGGACGTGGAAACCGTCCGCAAGGTCTGGGAGAGGGTCCGGGGCACCGGCGTCCGGCTGGCGGTCGATGGCAACCGCAGCCTGACCACCCGCGATGCGCTGACGCTGTCCCGCGACTGCCCGGAGATTCCGTTCATCCTGGAACAGCCCTGCAACACGGTGGAGGAACTGGCGCGGATCCGCCAGCAAGTCAGCCACGGCATCTACATGGACGAGACCGGCACCAGCCTGAACACGGTGATCACGGCTGCGGGCACCGGGCTTGTCGACGGCTTCGGCATGAAGGTCACGCGGATCGGTGGGTTGCATCCAATGCGCGCCTTCCGCGACATCTGCGCCGCCCGCAGCCTGCCGCACACCTGCGACGACAGCTGGGGTGGCGACATCATCGCCGCGGCTTGCACCCATATCGGCGCGACCGTGCAGCCAAAGCTGATGGAAGGCGCCTGGATCGCGCAGAGCTACATCGACGGTCACTACGACAGCCGGAACGGGGTGAAGATCGAGGGTGGGCATATCCGCCTGCCCGAAGGCCCGGGACTGGGCGTGGTGCCGGATGACGGGATGTTCGGGGCACCAGTTGCTTCGTTTGGATGAGGGAAAGATGAGCGATCTGAAGGGCAAGAAGGCACTGGTCACGGGGGCCTCGGGCGGCATCGGTGCGGCGGTGGTCAAGGCGCTGCGGGCACGGGGCGCGCTGGTGGCGGTGGCCGACCGGGACGTTTCGGGAGTGGAAGCCGAGGCGCATCTGCCGGGAAACCTGCTGGAGCCAGCCTATGCCGACGGTCTTCCGGCGGCAGCGAAAGCGGCGCTCGGGGGCCTCGACATCGTGGTCAACAACGCCGGCGTGATCACCCGGGGCAAGGTCGACGAGACCTCGGACGCCGACTGGGACCTGTCGGTGGGCGTGAACGTCGAGGCCCCGTTCCGCATCTGCCGGGCGGCGATTCCGCTGCTGCCGCCGGGCTCGGCCATCGTCAACGTGGCGTCGTGCTGGGGCCTGCGGCCGGGACCGGGACATGCGGTCTATTGCATGACCAAGGCCGCCATCGCCTCGCTGACGCAATGCATGGGGATGGACCACGCGGGAGCGGGCATCCGCATCAACGCCGTCGCCCCGAACGAGGTCAACACGCCAATGCTGCGAACGGGTTTCGCCAAGCGCGGGTTTGACCCGGATACCGCAGTGGCCGAACTGGGCAGGACCGTGCCCCTGGGCCGGATCGCGGAACCGGAGGATATTGCCGAGGTGATCCTGTTCCTCGCCTCGGACGCCGCGCGCTACATTGTCGGCACGGTGGTCGAAGTGAACGGCGGGAAGCCCGTGAAATGAGCGGGGGCAACATGCGGTTCGCGGGCAAGGTCGCGCTCGTCACGGGCGGGCGGATGGGCATCGGGCAGGCCATCGCCCGCAGGCTCCGGGACGAGGGCGCGCGAGTGATCACCGCACAACGCGGGCGGGATGCCGAATTCGAGGCCATCGAGGCGGATTTTGCCGATCCCGATTGCCCGGCGGTAGCCATCGCCGAAGTGATCGCGCGCGCCGGGCGGCTGGACGTGCTGGTGAACAACGCAGGTTTCATGCAGGAGGCGCGGGCCGAGGACATGTCGCTCTCGGACTGGAACCGGATGATCGCCATCAACCTGACGGCGCCGTTCCTGCTGATCAAGGCGGCGCTCCCGCATTTGCGGGAAAGCCGGGGGGCCATCATCAACATCGGCAGCATCGAAGGCATCGGCTGCAACCCGCATCATGCCGCCTATTCGGCGACCAAGGCCGGGCTGCACGGGCTGACCCGGGCCATCGCGGTCGATCACGGGGCCGAGGGCATCCGCTGCAACGCCGTCGCTCCCGGCTGGATCGACACCGATCTGGCCGAGGCCTATATCGACAGCTTCCCCGATCCGGCCGCCTTCCGCGCGGGCATTGCCCGCATCCACCCGGTCGGTCGCACCGGCAAGCCCGAGGACGTGGCGGCGCTGGTGGCCTGGCTGGCCTCGGAAGAGGCGGGCTTTGTCGCCGGTCAGGTCTGGACTATCGACGGCGGGCGGATGGTGCAGTTGAGCCTGCCGTGATCTGTTAAGAATCGGTGAATGCCCGCGACCAAGCCCTTGATTTCTTGGGCTCCAAAAATCTGTCCACCGTGGACACTCCCCTTCACGCCCAGATGTCGCCCAGCGTGTAGCCGTTCGGCAGCGGGTCCTCCGGGTCCAGGACCAGCGTGTTGAACCCGGAAATCCAGGCGCGGCCGGAGATGGTCGGGACCACCGCCCTGCGGTCGCCGATCCGGGCCTCCTCGACCAGCCGCCCGGTATAGACCGTACCCAGGATACCCTGGTGGCGGAAGTCCCGGTCCAGCGGCAGCTCTCCCTTGGCATGCAGGACGGCCATCTTGGCGCAGGTCCCGGTCCCGCAGGGGCAGCGGTCGATGGCCCCGGTCCAGGTGGCGGGGTCGTCCCAGTTCAGCGGGCCGGTCGCCATCGTCACGGCGTTCTTCCAGTCGGCGTTCGGGTCGTCCGACGGCCCGGACAGCTGCGAGATGGTGATTCCGACACCGGGGTAATCGGGGTGGGCGACCGGGAGTTGCTCGATGGCCGCCTGCCGGATGAGGGAGGAGACGCGCGTGATCTCGGCCCCGTGTTCCGGGATCAGCTCCAGCCCCTTGAACTGGCGTACGTCGGCGATGACGTAGAACATGCCACCCCAGCCGACATCGACGCGGACCTTCCCTAGATGCGGCACGTTGATTTCCGCGTCGAGGTGGGCGGCGAAGGCGGGGACGTTGCGGAAGGTGACGGCCTTGACCTTGCCGCCCTGACAGTCGGCCCTCACCCGGATCAGCCCGGCGGGGGCTTCGAGGGTCAGCTCGGTGACAGGCTCGACCATCGGCAGGATCCCGGTCTCCAGCAGCACGGTGACGACGGCGATCGTGTTGCCGCCCGACATCATCGGATACTCGACCTGCTCCATGATGATATAGCCCGCCTGGGCCTCGGGATGCGAGGGCGGCACGAGGAGGTTGCAGCAATGCGCCGGGTAGCCGCGCGGTTCGCGCAGCATCAGGAGGCGGAGCTGGTCGTCGTTCGCCTCCAACCAGCGCATCTTTTCCTGCACCGACGCGCCGGGAATATGTCCGACGCCGCCGGTGATCACCCGCATCGGGATGCCGGAATGGGTGTCGACGGCATTGATCATGCGCTTGAAGGTCATCGGTCAGTCCTGTTCATTCTGCCCCGGCGCGCCATTCCTTGAAGCGGAGGAAGGCGTTGGCGCCGAGTGTGGAGAAGGGTTGCGGCGGCAGGCGGGTCGGCTCGGCGTCGCGGTCGAAGTGGCGGGTCACGTCGGTTGCAAGGCCCATCGCCAGCTCGGCAGCGGCAATGCCGGTGAGGGTGGAGCGCGCGGTGCCAAGGCCGTTGCAGACGGTGGCGGCGTAAAGGCCCGGTTCCAGCTCGCGCGCGATGGAGACGGCATTGCGCGTCAGGCAGAGGTGCCCGGCCCAGGTGTATTCCTGTTTGACGCCGGAAAGTGCCGGGTAGCGGTCGGCGAATTTCTGGCGGTGGACGGCGGCGGTGCGTTTCAGGGCGGCGTCGGACGGCTCCATTCCCGGCAGGAAGCTGGCGCAGGTGCGGGTGATGATCCGGTTGCCGCCCAAGGCGGTGTCGATCCGGCGCATGGTGGTGCCCATCGGATCGGACGGGGTAACGCCCCAGCGCGGCTGGCCGCCCAGCGCTGTCAGGGTTTCGGGGGGCAGGTCCACGGTCATCGAGGCGTAGAGGAAGACGTGCATCAGCCGGTTTGAGGCCAAGCCGAAGCTTTCGAGATGGCCGTTGTTGGCGAGGACGACCTTGTCCGCAGTGACGGTGCCGTGCGGGGTGGTGAGGGTCCAGCCGCTGCCTTGCCTTGCGAAGGCGGTGACGGGGGTGTTCTCCCAGATGCCGGTGCCTGCGGCGCGGAGCCCTTCGCCGAAGCCGCGCACCAAGCCTGCGGGTTGCAGCATCACCGTCCCGGGGGTGTAGAGGCCGGAGACATAGTGGCGGCTGCCGGTAAGGTCGAACATTCCTTCGGCATCGAGCCGTTCGTTGGGTTCGCCAAGGCTGGTCAGGTGATCGGCGTAGGAGCGATTGAGGGCGTCGGCACTGGCAGAGGCGGCGCCGTTCACCTTGCCGATGGGATCGAAATAGTCGGGCTTGATGCCGTAGTCCTGCACCGCGCCTTTCGCGAAGGCGATGGCCTGCCGGTTCAGCGCGATCATGCCCCGGTCGTCGCCGTGCCCGGCATAGTCGTCCGAGGTCAGCTCGTGCGGCAGGTCGATCATGAAGCCGGAGTTGCGGCCCGAGGCGCCTTCGGCGAGGCGGGAGGCCTCCAGCACGGCGATGGTGAGCGTCGGGTCCAGCTGGCGGAGACGGCGGGCGGCGGCAAGGCCCGCGAAACCGCCGCCGATGATGGCGATGTCGACGGTTGTATCACCGGGAAGCGGCACGGGGGCGGGCTGACCGGGCAGGATGGCGGACCAGGCGGCGGGCCCCTTGTGGACCGGGGTGCGGCGGGCGGTGAATGCGGTCAATTCGGTTCCCCGTCTTCTGGCAGCCCAAGGCGCTTGCGGAAGCCGTTCAGGCCACGGCGCAGGTCATCCTTGGCCGGACCCATCGCGGCGCGCAAGGTGGCGTTGAAACCGCCCTCGGTGGACAGTTTGCGAAGGGCCTCGGCCAGCTCGCTTCGGGTTGCGCGGGCGGGCAGATAGGCGCGGATCATCGCGGCGACATAGGCCTCGGCGCTGGCGGCGTCGCCGGTGAAACCCGACAGCCAGTCGGCGGTGGTTTGCAGCTGGTCGAGGATCGGCGAGCAGAGCGCCGAGGCACCGATATGGGCACTGAGGGCGGCTTCATTGGCAAGGGGAAGGATCAGGTTTCGGGCGCCGAAAAGCGCGTCGAGCGCAGGAGAGAAGGGGTAGACCGGCAGGGGGCAGCCGCCCTGCGCGATGGGTGGCAGGGGGATGGTGCTCGCGATGTCGGTCGCGGGGGCGCAGAGGTTCCTGAGCTTGACCAGGGGTGCATCGACCATCACCGAGATGATGGCCTGACCCTCGCGGAACGGCAGGCCGGGAAGGATGTCCTCGGCGACGCGGGCGAGGAGGCAGAGGAAGACCACGTCGGACTTGGCGACGACGTCTTCGTTGGGCGCAATGGAGACTTCGGGGACCTCGGCGGCGAGGGCCGCCGCAGTGGCAGCGTTGCGGGGCGAGACCAGGATGCTGTGTCCCTGCCCCGCCAGCCCGCGCACCATGGCGGCGGTGATCTCTCCGGTGCCGAGGAACCCGAGCCGCATGTCAGTCGACGGCTTCGTCCGCGTCGTCAGCCAGGTCGACCCAGATGGTTTTCACCTGGGTGTACTGGTCATGGGCGTGGATGCCGTTGTCGCGTCCGCCGAAGCCCGATTGCTTGAACCCGCCGAAGGGGGTGGAGATGTCGCCCTCGCCGAAGGAATTCACCGTGACCGTCCCGGCCCTCAGCGCCCGGGCGCCGCGGAGGGCGCGCTTGACGTTCGAGGTGAAGATCGAGGCCGCGAGGCCGTATTCGGTGGCGTTTGCCAGCGCGATGGCCTCGTCGAAGCTGTCGACGGTCAGGACGGAGAGGACGGGGCCGAAGATCTCCTCGCGGGCCTGTTTCGCGTCTCGGGCGACGTCGAGGATGGTGGGTTCGACGAAGCCTTTCTCGGCCTTGCCGCCGAGGATGACTTTCGGGCCCCCCGACTTTCCATCGGCGTCGAGGTAGGAGGCAACCTTGTCGAAATGCTGTTTCGAGACCAGCGCGCCCACCCGGTTCACGGGATCAAGCGGATCGCCCATCGGCCATTCGCGGGCATGGGCCACGATGCGTTTCAGAAGCGCATCCTTCACCCCCTTCTGCACGATCAGGCGCGAGGAGGCGGAGCAGTTCTCGCCCATGTTCCAGAAGGCGCCGTTGACGATATGGGCGGCGACGCGGTCGAGGTTTTCGGCATCGTCGAGGACCACGGCGGGGTTCTTGCCGCCCATCTCCAGCGTGACTTCCTTGAGGTTGGACTCGGCGGCGTAGCGCAGGAAGCGGCGGCCGGTTTCGGTGGAGCCGGTGAAGGAGACGGCGTCTATGTCCATGTGGCGGCCGATGGGTTCGCCGACGTCGGGGCCGGTGCCGGGCACGACGTTGAAGACGCCCGCCGGGATGCCCGCCTCCATCGCCAGTTCGGCCATGCGGAGGGTGGTGAGCGGGGTCTCCTCGGCGGGTTTCACGATGACGGAACAGCCTGCGGCCAGCGCCGGGCCGATCTTCCAGGCCAGCATGAGGAGCGGGAAGTTCCAGGGCAGGACCAGGCCGACGACGCCGACGGGTTCACGGACGATCATGGCGATGTGGTTGTCGGAGGCCGGGGCGACCTGGTCGTAGATCTTGTCGATCAGTTCGGCGTGCCAGGTCAGGCAGTTGATCGTCTCGGGGACGTCAACCTGTTCGCAGTCGTAGATGGTCTTGCCGGAGTCGAGGCTTTCCAGAACCGCCAGCTCACGCGCGTGGCGCTTCACCAGCTTCGCCAGCTTGATCAGGACCTCTTTCCGTTCCTTCGGATGCAGGCGCGACCAGCGGCCATCCTCGAAGGCGTCGCGGGCCTTCTGCACCGCAAAGTCCACGTCTTCCGGCCCGCAGGCGGCGACTTGTGCCAGCACTTGCCGGGTGGCCGGGTTGATCGTGTCGAAGGTCTTGCCGCTGACGGCCGGGCGGAAATGGCCGTCGATGAAGGCGGTGGTCGGGAAGGTCAGACCGGCGGCGATGGCCTTGTATTCTTCGGTGGTGAGAAGGGACATCGGCGTTACTCCGCGGTGATCTGGGCGATGGTGGTTTTCAACACGCGCACGGTCTGTTCCAGCTGGCGCTTGTCGTCCTTGTTCAGGCCTTTCAGCGGCGGGCGCGGCGGACCGGCATAGTTGCCCATCATCTCGCAGCCGTGCTTGATGCACTGGATGAACTTGCCGCCCTGTTCGAGGACCCGCATCAAGGGCATCAGCGCCGACATGATCCGGCGGCCCTTGTCGAAGTTGCCCTCGACCGCGCAGGCCTTGTAGAGCGCGAGGTGTTCGGCGGGCAGGAAGTTGGACCCGCCGCAGACCCAGCTGCGCCCGCCCCAGGCGAAGAATTCCAGCGCCTGATCGTCCATGCCGCAGGACATCTGGATATGCGGATAGTCGCGGGCCAGAAGGTGCACGCGGTTGATGTCGCCCGAGCTTTCCTTGATGGCGCAGAAGTTCCGTGACCGGCCGACGCGGTCGAGGAACTCCTCGCCCATGTTGATGCCCATGCGACCCGGGTAGTTGTAAAGCATCGCGGGAAGGTCTGCGGCGCGGTCGATGGCCAGCGCGTTCAGCGCGTTTTCGCGTTCGGTGGGGACGGAATAGGGGGGCGAGCCGATCAACACGCTGTCCGCGCCGATCTTCGCGGCATGTTCGGCCATGGCAAGGCTGTCCTCCAGCCGGATCGCCACGGTGCCGACCATCAGATGCGTGCGGCCCTTGGTGACGTCGCGGGCTAGCGAGGCCATTTCCATCCGCTCCTGCATCGACTGGGCATAGTATTCCCCGGTCGAACCGCCGTTGATGATGCCGTGGACACCAGCGGCCATCAGCCATTCAAGCTGGGCGACAAAGGCGTCGCGGTCGATGCTGCCGTCTTCCCGATGGGGCGTGATGGCGGGGGTGTAGATGCCTTCGAACTTCATGAGGCTCCTCGTGTCTCGGTGGCCCCGGGCGCGCGGCCCAGGGGAATGGTCATGCTTTCGGGGGTGACGAAGCTTTCGATCTGGGCGCGGGAAAGCTCCCAATGCGCGACGGCCAGAGCGGCGGCGGCATCGGCATCCCCGGCTTCGATCAGGTCGATGAACTGGTCGTGCTGGTCGGCGGCAAGCTCGCGTTGCTGGGCAAGGGCGAGCTTGCGAGGGTTGTAGAAGGTCATCCCGATACGGGTGTGGTCGATGAGCAAGCGGCGCAGGGACGGCGTCAGGTATTCGTTGTCGGCCATGTCGCCGATGATGGAATGGAATCGCTCGTTGCCAAGCGCCCGCTCTGCCGCGTCGCCGGACTTGATCGCCTGCCGGAAGGCCCACTGGCATTCCTTCAGCTTCACGATCTGCGCTGGGGTTGCATGTTCCGCCGCCAACCGGGTCGTGGCGGCATAGATCATCGGCGCGGCGACGAAAAAGTTGCGCATGGTCTTGTGCGTCATCGGCGCGACCTGCGCCCCGCGGTTTTCGTGCAGGACGACATAGCCTTCCCCCGCGAGCTGGCGCAGCACCTCGCGCAGGGGCGGGCGGGAAATACCGTAGATTTCCGAGAGTTCCGTCTCATCCAGATAGACGCCCGGCTCCAAAGCCTCGGTCAGCACCCGGCGGCGCAGGTCCTCGATGCACTGGGTCTTCTTGCTGCGGGAATCGGTGTCCAACTGTTCTCTCCTGCCTGATCCGTGCCTGCCTTCAAGGTGAATCAGGTAGCCTGCCTTCTGTGTAGTCGGATAAAATACATATTGTCTACAGTCAAGATTTATGATTGTAGTACGACAGCGAGGGGAGAGAATCTGCATGGCCGAGACCCGCGAGGACGTGATCCGCTGCGAAGGCATCTGGAAGATTTTCGGCGACAGGTCGCGGCAGGCGATGGAGGCCGTGCGCGCCAAGGGTCTGTCGAAAAAGGCGATCCGCGAGGAGTTCGACTGTGTCGTTGGCGTGCAGGACGCAAGCTTCAGCGTGGGCCGGGGCGAGATCTTCTGCATCATGGGATTGTCGGGGT
>NZ_JAEULP010000072.1 GCF_016792905.1 Tabrizicola sp. | reverse complement strand
CGACATGACGCATTACATCCGGTCATTGTCGCTGTCGCCGGGGAACGAGCAACTGCTCTACTGGGGCGCGGGCGGCGTGACCGAGCCCGGCACGCGGAACTGGATGGGGGTGAACTCCCCCGCTGTCGAGGCGATGGTCGCGGCGATGCTGAAAGCGCCCGATGCCGAAGAGTTCACAGCCGCGACGCGTGCCCTGGACCGGGTGCTCACCTCGGGGCGCTACGTCATCCCGATCTGGTACTCCGACCTTTCCCGCTTGGCTTATTCGGCCGACCTGAAGTATCCCGAGAAACTGCCGCTTTATGGTGACTGGACAGGATTCCTGCCCGACACCTGGTGGTACGAGGCAAAATAGACGAGGCAATGGGCATGAAGAAATTGATGGTACTGGCGGCGCTGATGGCGCTTGCGGGCTGCAACACCATCGCGGGCGTGGGCGAGGACATCTCGGGCACGGCGCGCACGGTGCAGGACACGTTCTGAGGCGGGCGATCCCCTAGGCCGGGACCGCCTCCACCAGTGGCGGGGCCGCGGGCTCTGCCGCGCCGCCCTCGCGCAGACGGATCACCGTGACCGAGCAATGCGCCTCGGCCACCACCTGCGCCGAAACCGATCCCAGATAGCGCCGCGTGGTCGAATGCCCGCGCGCGCCCATCATGATGTGGTCGACCCCGTTCGCCGTGGCATAGTCGATGATCGCCTGTCCGGGGTCGGGCCCCTCCAGCACCGTATAGGTCAGCCGGTGATCCGGCAGGTCGATGCCCCCCGCCCAGGCCTTGAGCTGTACGAGGCGCACGACATGCAGGTTGTTGCCCTGGTCGTCGGTGCCCTGGTCCAGGCCGATCCGTGCGGTCTTGATCACGTTCACGCAGGCGATCCGCGCATCCGGCTCGATGGTCAGCATCCGCTTCACGGCGCGCAGAAGCACCTCTGCCAGCCGCTCGCCCTGGGGTGACAGGTCCACCGCGACCACGATGATCGGAACCGAGGCGAGCTGTGCCGCCACCGATACCGGCGCTGTGAACCGCCGGATCTTGCGCATCACCCGCCAGCGGTCAAAGACCTGTAGCCAGCCGTCGCGCCTCACCTTGTGGGCGCGCGCGGTCAGCGCCACCTGCTGCGGGTGCGACAGATCGAAGGCCATCTGCGCCGCCGTCTGGTAGCGGCGCATCGGGTCGACCGACAGCGCCCGCAGGATGATCTCCTGTAGCCATTCCGGCACTTCCGGCCTTATCGCCCGCGGCGGCTCGGGATCGCGCCACAGCCGCTTCCTCACCCCGCGCAGGGTTTCCGGCGTGCCCCAGGGGTTCCGCCCGGTCGCCAGCGCGTAGAGCATCGCCCCGAGGGCGAAGAGGTCGGACCGCGGGTCGTCACGGCAGCGCAGGTACTGTTCCGGCGCGATATAGGGATAGGTCCCCATCGGAATCGTGAATTCCTCGGCCAAGAGGTCCGGCAGCTGGTCATGGCGGCTCAGGCCGAAGTCCACCATCACCATCTCGCCGGTCTTCCGTTGCAGGAAGTTCTCGGGTTTCAGGTCGAGGTGGATGACATGCTGGCGGTGCAGGTCGGCCACCGCCGCCACCATGCGCGCGGCGATCTCGATCACGTCAGACAGGGGCAGGGGCGCCTTCTGGAAGACCGGCAGGAACGAGCCGCCGTCGATCATCTCGGTCACGATATAGGGCATCACGTCGAAGCCACCGGTGGCGATCACCTTCGGCACATGCGGGCCCGACAGGCGCGGCATGATCATCTGCTCGACTTCGAAGCCCACGATGGTCGGCCCGTCATAGCCATCCAGGATCGTCGGCACCTTCATCACCATGGGCAGGTCATGATCGGGGTGCGTCACCGCCCAGATCGTCGCAAAACCCCCGGTGTGAAGCTTTTCGCCAAGCGTGAAGCCGTCGATCTGAAGCCCCTCATGCGGACGTAACTGCATCGCTCACTTTCCCTGAAGCAGGCGCACTGCCAGATCTTCCGGCAGGCCCGCCGCCCGAACCTTGGCGGCGGTGGTTTGAACATCATAGGGCGTGCGGCGGAAGGTCAGCTCGGCGCGCGCCGTATCGACCAGCGCCCATCCCGCCTGCGCCACCCCGTCGCGCGGCTGGCCGACCGAGCCCACCACCGCCAGCCAGCGGCGGCTGGGCAGAAGCGGGATCGGCAGGCTGCTGCGGAACGCCTGTTCGCGCACCATGCCACCCAGGTCGCAACTGGCCAGCAGGGGTACATGCACATGCCCGCACAGGATCAACCGTGCCGTCGTGGCCCGGAAAGACGGGATCGCCTTGGTGTCCGAGGTGACATAGCTCCAGTCCTCCGGGTGGCTGGCCGAGGCATGGACGAACAGTACCCCCTCGGCCTCGGCGGTCAGCGGCAGGCTAGCCAGAAAGTCGACATGGCCATCCCCGAGCCGGTCGCGCGTCCAGTCCAGCGCCTTGCGGGCCAGCGTCGACATTGCCTCGGCCGCGCCTGCCGCCGCATTGTCGTGGTTGCCCCGCACGCAGATTGCGCCCCCGGCCACCAGTGCAGTGGCCTGGTCGCAGCACCAGCCGGGATCCGGCCCGTAGCCGACGATGTCGCCCAGAAGCGCGATCCGGTCGACGCCATGCGCCGCCACATCGGCCAGCACCGCCTCGAATGCCTCGCGATTGGCATGGATGTCCGTCAGGACAGCTATCCGCATCCAGCCCCTCCCGAAGCCTCGTTGCACGATGCCTAGCCGATCCGGTGACGCCCTGCCATGAGCCAGATCAAGGGCTCAGGCCAGCGACGTGACCCAGAGGATCGTCGCATCCTCGTCCGACAGGCTGATCACATTGTGCCCCATGGCCGCGTCGTAGTAGGCGCTGTCGCCCCGGCGCAAGTCCACGGGTTCGTAGAATTCGGTGAAAAGCCGGACGACCCCGGTCAGGACATACAGGAATTCCTCGCCGTCATGGCGGACCCAGCCGTCGAATTCGTCGAAGCTTCGGGCCCGGATCGTGGCGCGGTAGGGCAGCATCTGCTTTCGCGTCAGGCTTCCGGCCATCAGCTCGTGTTCGTAGGTCACGGTCGCCTGGGCCTGGCCTTCGCCTGCCTTCGTCACCGCCATCCGCCCGTTGACCTGCTGCTTCGAGGGCGGAGTGAAAAGCTGCGGCACCGTAATCGCCAGCCCCCCGGCAAGCTTCTTCAGCGCCTCGTAGGTCGGGCTCATCTGGCCGTTCTCGATCTTCGACAGGGTCGAGCGCGCCAGCCCCGCCCGCGTCGCCGCCTCCTCCAGCGTCCAGCCCAGGTTGCGGCGCAGCTCGCGTACCCGCTCGCCCAGGTTCAGCGGTTCGACATGCGCCTCGCCGCCCGCGCCATTCCCGGCCTCGCGCGCCACCCTGATCATGCTCTTTGGATCAGTGACCTTCATGAAAACCGGGATACGGCAGCCATTCCGCGCTTGCAACAGCCGCAAGGGCTTTCTACCCCTCGGACCATGCGCTCTGTCCTCGACACCCGGCCGTTTCCCGTGGCACCGTCGGCCTTCAACCTTGCCGGACATGTGCTGGCACGGGCCGGGAACCTTGGGTCGAAGCCCGCGCTTCTGCTGTTGCATCCCGACAGCGAGGACACCCTGTCCTTTGCGGACCTGCTTGCCCTGACGCAGGGCTGCGGCGGCTGGCTCGTGGCCCAGGGTCTGAACCCCGGCGACCGGGTCCTGATGCGGCTTGGCAACAGCCTCGCTTTCCCGGTCCTCTATCTCGGGGCCATCTGGGCGGGGCTTGTGCCTGTCCCCACCTCGTCGGCCCTGACCGCTGGGGAAATCACCCGCCTTGCGGCGCTTGTCGCGCCCCGGCTGATCCTGGCCGAGCCCGGCATCGCGGTTCCGGCCCATCCCGCGCCGATCCTGGCCCCCGACCTTGCCACCTGGGCCTCCTCCGCCCCGGCGCCCCTTCACCTCGGCGATCCGCAGCGCGAGGCCTATGTCATCTTCACCTCCGGAACCTCGGGCACGCCGATGGCCGTCAGCCACGCCCACCGCGCGATCCTTGCCCGCGCGAACATGCACAGCCATTGGGAAGGCATGACCGAAGCCGACCGCATCCTCCATGCTGGTGCCCTGAACTGGACCTATACCCTCGGCACCGGCCTCCTCGACCCCTGGACCCTTGGCGCAACCGCGCTGGTCCCCGCCGCCGGAACCCTTGCCGCGGACCTGCCCGCACGCCTGGCCCGGTCGCAGGCGACGATCTTCGCTTCCGCGCCCGGCGTCTTCCGGCAGATGCTGCGCGCGCCCTTTCCGCCGCTCCCCCGGCTTCGCCACGGACTCTCCGCCGGCGAGACCCTGTCCCCCGCCCTGCGCGAAGAGTGGGGCAAGAAGACCGGCACGGACCTGCACGAGGCGCTCGGCATGTCCGAGGTCTCGACCTATCTCTCCGGCTCCCCCGCCCGCCCCGCGCCCCCGGGCACGGCGGGACATGTCCAGCCCGGGCGGCATGTCGCCATCCTGGGCGATGACGACCTCGCCGTACCGCGCGGCGAGGCAGGCGAACTCGCCGTCTCGACCAGTGACCCCGGCCTCATGCGTGGCTACATCGGCCATCCCCCGCCGCAAGGCGCATGGTTCCGCACCGGCGATGCCGCCTGGATGGCCAAGGATGGCGCCATCACCCATCTCGGTCGCAAGGATGACCTTCTGAACGCCGGTGGCTTCCGGGTTTCGCCCGCCGAGGTCGAGTCCGCTTTCCATGATCTTCCCGGCCTTGCCGCCTGTGCTGTCACGCAGGTCGAACCCAGCCCCGGCACCACCATCCTCGCGCTGTTCTACGAGGCTTCGTGCGTCCTCGATGAAACCCTTCTGCACCAGCGCGCGGAAAAGGCCCTTGCCCGCTGGAAGCAGCCAAGGCACTACCAGCGGCTTGACGCCCTGCCCCGCACCGGGACTGGCAAGCTGATCCGGCGTGCCCTTGCCGCCGCCTACCGAAAGGACCGACCATGATCCGTCTCGACATCTTCTCCGATCCGGTCTGCCCCTGGTGCTATGTCGGCAAGGCGAACCTCGACCGGGCGCTGGCCACGCATCCCGACCATCCGTTCCAGATCCAGTGGCACCCGTTCCAGCTGAACCCCGACATGCCCCCCGAAGGCGTTGCCAAGCGCGCCTATCTGGAGGAGAAATTCGGCGGCAAGGCCCGCGTCGACGCCGTCCACGACCGCCTGCGCGAAGTTGCCAAGGCAGCAGGCGTCGACATGAACCCCGACAAGCCGCAGCGGATGCCGAACACGCTCGACGCCCACCGCCTGATCCACTGGGCGGGGATCGAGGGGCGACAATCCCCCGTCGTCACCGCCCTGATGCGCGCCTATTGGGTGGAAGGCCGCGACATCGGCGACAGGGCCACCCTCGCCGACATCGCCGCCGAAAACGGCATGGACCGCGACGCCACCCTGCGGCTTCTGCAATCAGACGCCGATGCCGACGATATCCAGGCCCGCGACCGCGATGCCCGCCACAAGGGCGTCACCGCCGTCCCGACCTTCCTCATCGCGCAGCAGTACGTGGTCAGCGGGGCGCAACCGCCCGAGACCTGGGAGCAGGTGATCGCGGAGCTTGCCGCGAAATGACGCGCCGCCCCGCGCAAGCCGCCTTCGTGGCGATGATGGCGATGCTTTTCGCCACCATCGCGCTGTCGATCGACGCGATGCTGCCCGCCCTGCCCGCGATCGCCGCCGAACTGACGCCGGACGACACCAACCGGGCGCTCCTCATCATCTCCAGCTTCTTCCTGGGCATGGGCCTTGGCACCTTCGTCGCCGGGCCGGCCTCCGACGCGCTTGGCCGCAAGCCCGTCATCTTCGCCTGCGCCACGATCTACGCCGTCGCAACGGTGCTGTGCTGGTTCGCGCCAAGCCTTGAGCTTCTGCTTTTCGCCCGCATCGTGCAGGGCCTTGGCGCCGCGGCCCCCCGCGTCGTCGGCATGGCGATGGTGCGCGACCTTTACAAGGGCCGCGACATGGCCCGGATCGTGTCGCTGGTCATGATGATCTTCATGATCGTCCCGGCCCTCGCCCCGTTGCTGGGCCAGGGCATCCTCCTGTTCGGCAACTGGCGCACGATCTTTGCCGCCCTGCTTGTCTTCACCGTGATCGCCAATGCCTGGGTGCTGCTGGGCCAGCCCGAGACCCTGGCCCCCGAGGCCCGCCGCCCCTTCCGCGCGGGCCACCTGTGGCAGTCCGCGGTCGAGATGTCGCGCCACCGGATCGCGCTGATTTCCACATTGTGCCAGGGGTTTGGCTCGGCCTGCCTCTTGTCGACCGTATCGTCGCAGCAAGCCATCTTCGCCGAAACCTTCGGGCGCATCGAAACCTTCCCGCTCTGGTTCGGCTTCATCGCGCTCTGCGCCGCCAGCGGCAGCCTGCTGAATTCGCGCATCGTGATGCGGATGGGGATGCGGCGGGTGATCATCACCACCTATATCGGCGAGGTCGCCCTGACCCTCGCAATCCTGGCGCTTGACGCGACCGGCCTGATGCCCGACGTCCTTGCCTTCCCGGTCCATGTCTTCTGGTCGATCACCGTCTTCGCGATGATGGGCCTGACGCAGGGCAACCTGACCGCGCTGGCGATGGAGGATCTGGGCCATATCGCCGGGTTCGCCGCTTCGATGATCACCGCAATCTCGACCGTCATGGCCTCGCTTCTCGCGGCGCCGGTCGGCCTCGCCTTCAACGGCACGCAGATTCCGCTGATGGTCGCCGTCGCGGTCTATTCCAGTCTCGCGCTGGGTCTCGTCGGCTCGCACAGCGCGCGAAAGGTCTAAGGTCGCTTTCCGGCCTTCACCGCCTCTGCCAGGTCACGCGCGATGTTGAACGCGCCCTTGATCCGGTCGCCTTCCGTCTTCATCTCGCCCACCAGCACGATCTTCGTGCCCTGCACCTTCGCCGCCCCGCCCTGCGCCTTCAGGAAATCGACGAGGCCCGCCGGATTGGCGAACTTGTCGTTGTGGAACTGGACCGTCGCCCCCTTCGGCCCCGCATCCAGCCTGGCGATCCCCGCCCGCTTCGCCATCGCCTTGATCCGCACGATCAGCATCAGCGTGTTGACCTCTTTCGGCAGCGGCCCGAAGCGGTCGATAAGCTCCGCCGCGAACCCTTCCAGCTCCACCTTGGTGCCCAGGCTCGACAGCCGCCGGTAAAGACCCAGCCGGATGTCGAGATCGGGGATGTAGCTTTCCGGGATCATGACCGGCACCCCGAGGTTCAGTTGCGGCGACCAGTCGTCGTCGATGGCCGACAAGCCCTGCAACTCGCCCGACTTGATCTTGGCAATCGTCTCTTCCAGCATCTGCTGGTACAGCTCGTAGCCCACCTCCCGGATATGCCCCGACTGCTCCTCGCCCAGAAGGTTCCCCGCCCCCCGCAGGTCAAGGTCGTGGCTCGCCAGGTTGAATCCAGCCCCAAGGCTGTCCAGACTGCCCAGAAGCCGCAGCCGCTTCACCGCCTGCGGCGTCAGCGGCGCGCGGGGTTTTGTCGTCAGGTAGCAGTAGGCCCGCGTCTTCGATCGGCCCACCCTTCCGCGGATCTGGTACAGTTGGCTGAGCCCGAACATATCGGCCCGGTGGACAATCATTGTGTTGGCCGTGGGAATATCCAGTCCGCTTTCAACAATCGTCGTGGCGAGCAGCACGTCGTACTTGCCGTCGTAGAACTGGTTCATCCGCTCGTCCAGATCGCCCGCCGCAAGCTGGCCATGGGCGATGACGTAGCTTGCTTCCGGCACATGGGTCTTCAGGAACTCCTCGATGTCGGGCAGGTCGGCGATGCGGGGGACGACATAGAAGCTTTGCCCGCCGCGGAAGCGTTCGCGCAGGATCGCCTCGCGGATCGTGATCGTGTCGAATTCGGAAACATAGGTGCGGATCGCCAGCCGGTCGACCGGGGGCGTCGCGATGATCGACAGATCGCGCACCCCGGCAAGGCTCAGTTGCAGCGTCCGCGGAATCGGCGTGGCGGTCAGCGTCAGCACATGCACTTCCGACCGCATTTCCTTCAGCCGTTCCTTGTGCGTCACCCCGAAATGCTGCTCTTCGTCGATGATCAACAGCCCCAGTTTCTTGAAGCTGATCCCCTTGGCCAATAGCGCATGGGTCCCGACCACGATGTCCACGCTGCCATCGGCCATCGCCGCCCGGGTGGCATTGGCATCCTTGGTGGAAACAAACCGCGACAGGGGCCGCACCGAAATCGGAAAACCGCGGAATCGCTCGGCAAAACTCCGATAGTGCTGACGCGCCAGCAGCGTCGTCGGGCAGATCACCGCGACCTGCATCCCCGACAGCGCCGCGACAAACGCCGCCCGCATCGCAACCTCGGTCTTTCCGAAGCCAACGTCCCCGACGATCAACCGGTCCATGGGGCTGCCCTTCTCCAGGTCCGCGACCACATCGGCAATCGCCGAAAGCTGGTCGTCGGTTTCCTGATAGGGGAACCGGGCCGCGAAGGCCTCCCAGATCGAATGCGGCGCCTCCAGGATCGGCGCGTGGCGCAGCGCCCGTTCCGCCGCCACCCGCATCAGCCGGTCGGCAATCTCCTTGATGCGTTCCTTGAGCTTGGCCTTCTTCGCCTGCCAGGCTCCGCCGCCCAGGCGGTCGAGCAAGCCCTCCTCGTGCCCATAGCGCGACAGCAGTTCGATATTCTCGACGGGCAGGTAAAGCTTTGCGTTCTCGGCATATTCCAGCATAACGCAGGCATGGGGCGCCCCCAGCGCGGTGATCGTCTCGATCCCCAGGTAGCGCCCCACCCCATGCTCGACATGCACCACCAGATCGCCGGGGCTGAGCGTGTCGACCTCACGCAGGAAGTTCTCGGCCTTCCGCTTCCGGCGCGGCTTGGCGGTCAGCCGCTCGCCCAGCACGTCCTGTTCCGAGATGACGGCGAGGCCCGGTGCCACGAACCCTGCCTCCAGGGGCCAGACCACCAGAAACAGGCCGCCTCTTCCCTCCGGCACCTCGCGGAAATCGGCGATCTCCCGCGCGCCAGTCAACCCGTTATCCGCCAGCAGTCCCTTCAGCCGCTCCCGCGCGCCCTCGGACCAGGAGGCGATGACCACCTGCCCGGTCTTTGCCAGTACTTGAACATGCTCCGCCAAGGCGCCGAAAAGATTTATCTTTTCCTGCTGTCGTTCCGGCGCGAAATTCCGCCCCGCCCGTGCCCCCGCGTCCAGTACGCCAGGCCCCGGGCTCTGGGCCAAGGGCGACAGCTGCACCACGCGGGTCGCCGCCAGCGCCGCCTCCCAACCCGCATCGTCCAGGTACAGCTCTTCCGCCGGCACCGGCTTGTAGATGGTGTCGATCCGCCCCTTCGCCCCCATGGCCTCGTGGCGGGCGTCGTAGCTGTCCAGGGTCCCCTCCCAGCGTGCCAACCGCGCCGGTGTGACCTGATCGTCAAGCAGCACCGAAGCCTTGGGCAAATAGTCGAACAGCGTCTCCAGCCGCTCGTGGAAGAAGGGCAGCCAGTGCTCCATCCCCTGGTGTTTGCGCCCCGCGCTCACCGCCTCGTACAGCGGATCGTCGGTTCCCGCCGCGCCAAAGGCGATGCGGTAGTTCTGCCGGAAGCGGGCAATCGCGGCCTCATCGAGGATCACCTCGGAAACGGCGGAAAAATCGACACTTTTCAGCTTTTCGACCGTCCGCTGCGACCCGGCATCGAACCGCCGCGCCCCATCCAGCACGTCGCCGAAGAAATCCAGCCGGATCGGCCCGCCCGGCCCCGGCGGATAGATATCGACGATTCCTCCACGCAACGCATAGTCGCCCGGTTCCGCCACGGTCGAGACTGGCGAGAACCCCATCCGCGCCAGGAACCCCTTCAGCCGCGCCTCGTCGACTCTTTCGCCCACCGTCGCGCGGAACGAGGCCGCCCGCACCACCTCGCGCGCGGGCACCTTCTGCGTCGCCGCGTTCAGCGTCGTGAGCAGCACGAACGGCCCGGCCAACCCGTCGGCCAGTGCCGCAAGTGTCGCCATCCGCCGCGCCGAAATCTCGGGGTTCGGGCTGACGCGGTCATAGGGCAGGCAGTCCCAGGCCGGAAACTCCAGCACCGCCACCTCCGGCGCCATGACCGCCAGTGCCGCCCGCATCGCCGCGGCCCGCTTGTCGTCGCGCGCGACATGGATGACGGGGCGTCCCCGCGCCAGTTCGCGCGCGACGATCCGGGCGTCAAAGCCCTCGGGCGCACCGCCCATGAGAATACGTTCGGCAGTCATGTCCCTTGCCTGCCCCGGTCAGTTCAGGATCGAAACGCTGATGTTCTGCCAGGTTCCATAGAAAGCCGTCACGGCAATCGAAACCATCCCGATCACCTGCACGATCCGACGGTGAACGGTCAGGCGGTGGAAGAGCGCCTCGCCGGTGCCCCCTTCGGCCACGATCCTGCGGCTGGAACGGACGCTGACCCAGACCACCAGGATCATCGGCCCCATGAGCAGAATCAGCGCCTGTGCAAACTCGATGTCGTACCAGAAGGCCAGGACCAGGAAAGAGGTCAACCAGAAGGCAGCCGTGCCCACCATCATCCAGGCCCCCTTGTCCACCACATGCAGAAGCCGGTTGATGTTGATCCGGACCAGGTCCTCGACATCGGCCTGGGCCTGCCCGCCCTCGCGCCTTGCACGTTGGATCATGTCATGCGGCACGCCCAGCACCCAGTGGCTGACCGATGACCACAGTGTCGCCAGTGCGATCCAGTACCAGAGGTTCGAGAACGACCTCATGTCGATCACTTCCAGCGCGGTATCCAGCACATCCACCTTGTGCGGTCTCCTTCAGGTGTTCCGCCGCCCGCTTGACATGTCTTGAGGCCGCCCTCTTTCCATGGCAGGCAGAAGCGCAAGCCGCAAGTCCCTGCTTTTGCGGGGGCACGAGGAGGAGCCAGCGATGCAACCGATCCAAGCCCCCTATCCGACGACCCGTTTCCGCCGCTTGCGCCGCACTGCGGCCCTGCGCGCGCTGGTGCAGGAGACCACGCTGACCACGGGCGACCTGATCTGGCCGGTGTTCCTCTGCGACGGCGCGAACCAGCGCCAGCCCGTCGCCTCGATGCCGGGGGTGGAGCGGCTGTCGCTCGACCTGATCGTCGGCGCGGCGGCCGATGCGCGGGATCTCGGCATCCCGGCGATCTGTCTCTTTCCCTATACCGATCCGGGCCTGAAGACCGCCGACTGCCGCGAGGCCTGGAATCCCGAGAACCTGACCAACCGCGCGATCCGGGCGATCAAGGCGCAGGTGCCGGACATCGCGGTCATGACCGACGTGGCGCTCGATCCCTACAACGCGCATGGCCATGACGGGCTGGTGGTGGACGGCGTCATCCTCAACGACGAGACGGTCGAGGCGCTGGTGAAGATGGCGCTGGCCCAGGCCGCGTCGGGCGCGGACATCCTTGGCCCCTCCGACATGATGGACGGCCGGATCGGCGCGATCCGTGCGGCGCTCGAGTCCGCGGGCCACAAGGATGTGGCGATCCTGTCCTACGCCGCGAAATACGCCAGCGCCTTCTACGGGCCGTTCCGCGATGCGGTGGGGGCGACCGGGGCGCTCAAGGGCGACAAGAAGACCTACCAGATGAACCCCGCCAATAGCGACGAGGCGATCCGGCTGGTCGCCCGCGACCTGGCCGAAGGCGCCGACATGGTGATGGTGAAGCCGGGGATGCCCTATCTCGACATCTGCGCGCGGGCGAAGGACGCTTTCGGCGCGCCCACCTTCGCCTACCAGGTCTCGGGCGAATACGCGATGATCCAGGCGGCGGCGCAGAATGGCTGGATCGACGGCGAGAAGGCGATGGTCGAAAGCCTGCTGGCCTTCAAGCGGGCGGGCTGCGACGGGATCCTGACCTATTTCGCGCCCGCCGTGGCGAAGCTCCTGCGAGGCTGAGGCGAAACGGTTCCGCCCGGCACCAAACTCCCCCGAAGGAATTTGCAAAAGTCTTCGAAGACTTCTGTGCCCACTGCCTGCCCGCCTCAGCTCAACAGCCCCTGCACCGTGTTGGTCAGGTCGTTCAGCGAGAACGGCTTCGGCAGGAACACCGAATTCGGCACCCGCGCCTGGTCTTCGGCGAGCCCGTCCTCGGCATAGCCCGACATGAAGATCACCTTGACGCCCGGCCGTTCCAGATGTGCGCGCCGTACCCAGGCCGGGCCGTCCATCCCCGGCATCACCACGTCGGTGACGAACAGGTCGACGTGCAGCGTCTTGTCCTCCAGCTTCGCCAGCGCCTCCTCGGCATTGGCCGCCTCCAGCACGGTATAGCCACGCAGCGACAGCGCCCGGCTGGCGAAGGCGCGGACCGAGGCCTCGTCCTCCACCAGGAGGACCACACCCTCGCCCTGTTTCGCGGCCACACGACGCGTCTCGATCACCGGAACGGCCCTGTCGTCACCGTCGAAGACCGGAAAATAGAGCGAGAAGGTCGTCCCCGCGCCGACGGTCGAATCGACGAAGATGAAGCCGCCGGACTGCTTCATGATGCCGTAGGCCATCGACAGGCCAAGTCCCGTGCCTTCCCCGATGCGCTTGGTGGTGAAGAACGGCTCGAAAATCTGCCGCAACTGGTGTTCCGGGATGCCGGTGCCATGGTCGATGACACGGATCACCGTGTAGTCCCCGGCCGGCACGGTCGCGCGGTCGCGCTTCAGGTCTTCGGCCAGCGTGACCGGCTCGGTCTCGATCCGCACATCGCCGCCCTGGGGCATCGCATCGCGGGCATTGACCACCAGGTTGATCAGCACCTGCTCGATCTGCCGCTTGTCGGCGCGGATGCGGCCGAGCGTCCGGTTGCCCTCGCGCCCCGGACGACCGAGCGACAGGTCCACCTTCTCCACCATCAGCCGGTTGAGGAGATGGATCAGGTCGGCCAGCACATCCTCCAGGTCCAGGACCTCCGGATTGAGCGTCTGCTTGCGCGAAAAGGCCAGGAGCTGCCCCACCAGTGCCGCCGCCCGGTTGGCGTTCTGCCGGATCTGCTCCAGATCGGCGAAATCGCTGTCCTCGCGGCCGTGACGCAGCAGAAGCAGGTCGCAGTGGCCGGAAATCGCCGTCAGCAGGTTATTGAAATCATGCGCGATTCCGCCCGCCAGCTGGCCGATGGCCTGCATCTTCTGGCTCTGGGCGAACTGCGCTTCCAGCGTCTTCAGCCGCGTCGCGTCGTTCAGGATCGCCAAGGCGCCCGGGCGCCCGCCCTCGACATAGCGGCGCAGCGTGATCTGCAGGAAGCGCTCCTCCTCGCCACGCACCCGCAGCACTTCGGCGCCGCCCGGATGGCGCCCGGCCGTCACGTCGGCCAGCCACTCCGACACCGGCCGCCCCAGCCCCTCGAAGAGATCGTGGAACATCGCGGCGCGGATCTCGCCGTTCCACATCAGCTCGCGCGCGGCGAAGTTCGCGACCCGCATCACCCCGTCCGGGCCGAAGGTCATGATCGCGACCGGAACCTCCTCAAGATCGGCCCCCACCGCAACCACCGCCGGGCGCTCGGCGATGCCGGTGCCGTCCCTCGGCAGGTCCAGATCGTCGGCCCGCCAGAAATAGCTCGTCTCGCCTGCCCGGTGCACCGTCAGGCGCAGGACCGAGCTTGCCCCCTGAATATCCTCGCGCGCGGCCCCTTCCGCCTCGGCGCGCTTCTGCAGCCGCATCAGCAACTCGCCGGGATGCAGGGCAAAGCGGCCAAAGGCGTCGTGCAGGCTGCGGACATCGGCCCCGAATCGGGTTTCCGCTGCGAGGTTGCGCAGGATCAGGTGACCCGCCGCGTCGGTCATGAAGCAGGGCGCCGGATCATCCGCCATCAGTTGAAAGGCGCGCAGGCTCTCTGCCTCGCTCTGGCGTTCAGCCAGAAGGCCCCAGCCGCCAAGCGTCAGAGCCAGCGCGACCAGCACCAGGCCGACCAATGGCAAGGTCAGGCTCGCCTCGCGGAAGAACAAGGCCCAAAGGAGGATCAAGCCAAATCCAAGGGCCGTCAGCGCCAGAAGACCATCCCGCCCGACACGCTCCAGATGCAACCGACCCGTCAATACGGCTCCCCCACCCCTCTCGATCAGACTGCCATCCGTCATGGCCCGACCATCGCCGGAAGGGGTTAAGCGAGTGTTAACTCTGCCGGGTGGCACGTCTTGGTTGAGTTCGAGATTTCAGATTCGCTGCAAAAGTGCAAGGTAGAAGCCGTCGCCGCCCTGCAACGGCGTCAGTCGCAGCTCGTGCTCCAGCCGCCAGCCCAAGGTCCGGGAGAGGACCGCGCGCACCTGTCCGCCGTTCTCCCGCTCCAGCAGCGAGCAGGTGGCATAGGCGAGCCTGCCACCCGCCAAAACCATCGGCGCCACCCGGTCGAGGATCGCGGCCTGCGTCGCCTCGGTCGCGGCAAGTCCCTCGGGCGTCAACCGCCACTTGCCTTCCGGATCGCGCCGCCAGCTGCCCGAACCGGAACAGGGGGCGTCGACCAGCACCAGGTCATAGGGTGCCTCCTCCTCCGGCCGGTCGGTCAGGGCGACCTTCACCCCCGCCCGCTTCGCGCGCTCCGGCAGATCGGCCATACGCCTTGGATTCGCGTCATGCGCGTGGAGCTTCAGCCGCGCCCGCGCCGCCATGGCCAGCGTCTTGCCACCGCCACCGGCGCAATGGTCCAGCACCTTCATGCCATCCATCAGCGGCAGCGCCTCGACCACCGCCTGCGAGGCGGCGTCCTGCAACTCGACCAGTCCCGACCGGAAAGCCTCCGACGCCTGCACCCGACGGGCATTCTCCACCACTTCCAGCGCCGTCGCGGCCAGGGGATGCGGGCGCGCGACGATTCCCTCCGCCGCCAGCGCCGCAATCGCACCCGGCGCATCGGTCTTTCCCAGATTCGCCCGAAGGAACACCGGCGCCCGAATGCGCAACGCCTCGGCCACCGCTTCCAACTCCGCCCCAAGGCTCTCGCGCAACTCCGGCACCAGCCAGCCCGGCAGGTCCAGCCGCTCCCCCGGCGAAGGCTCCCGCCCCGCCTCCTCCGGCCCCGGCACTTCCGGTGCATGGCCTTCGCCCGAAAACAGCGTCTCCTGCCCCGCCGCGCGCATCAGCCCCAGGACCAGCCCGCGCCCGGTCAGCCCGCCTCCCAGCGCCGCAGCCGACCCCCGCCGCCGCAGCGCATCGAACACCAGGTCCCGCACCGCCGCCCGGTCGCCCGAGCCCGCATAGCGCGAGGCCCGCCCCCAGTTGGTCAACGCCTTCTCGGCAGGCTCCCCGGCCAGCACCCGGTCCAGCACGGCAATCGCCGCCGAGAGACGGGCGCCGGGGGTCATCACATCCCCCGATAGTTCGGGCTTTCCCGGGTGATCTGCACGTCATGGACATGGCTTTCCTTCAAGCCAGCCCCGGTGATCCGCACGAACTGGCACTTCGACCGCATCTCGGCCACCGTCGCGCAGCCGGTATAGCCCATCGCCGCCCGCAGCCCCCCCACCATCTGGTGGATCACCGCCGCCGCCGAGCCCTTGTAGGGCACCTGCCCCTCGATCCCTTCCGGCACCAGCTTGTCGCTGGCCGCATCCTTCTGGAAATAGCGGTCCGCCGAACCCCGCGCCATCGCCCCCAGCGAGCCCATGCCCCGATAGGCCTTGAACGACCGCCCCTGCCACAGGATCACCTCGCCCGGAGACTCATCCGTCCCCGCAATCGCCGAACCCACCATCGCGCAAGACGCCCCGGCCGCGATCGCCTTGGCGAAATCGCCGGAATACTTGATCCCGCCATCCGCGATCACCGGAATCTCCCCGGCGGCCCGCGCCGCATCCATGATCGCCGTCAGCTGCGGCACACCGACGCCCGCCACGATCCGCGTCGTGCAGATCGACCCCGGCCCGATCCCGACCTTCACCGCATCCGCCCCCGCGCCGATCAGCGCCCGCGTCGCCTCGGCCGTCGCCACGTTCCCGGCGATCACCTGCACCCGGTTCGACAGCTTCTTGATCCGCTCGACCGCCTTCGCCACGCCTTCCGAATGGCCATGCGCCGTGTCGATCACCACGAGGTCCACCCCTGCGTCAATCAAGGCCTGCGAACGGTCAAATCCCGCATCCCCCACCGTCGAGGCCGCCGCCACCCGCAGCCGCCCCATCTCGTCCTTGCAGGCATGGGGGTTCAGCACCGATTTCTCGGTATCCTTCAAGGTCAGAAGCCCGGTCAGCTTGCCCTTGCCGTCCGTCACCAGAAGCTTCTCGATCCGCCGTGCCTTCATCAGGCTGATCGCCTCGGCCCGGTCGACCGGCTCCCGCAGCACCGCGAGGTTTTCCGAGGTCATCATCACCCGGACCGGCGTCTTGTCGTCGCTGGCAAAGCGCATGTCGCGGTTGGTCACGATCCCCAGCACCCGGCCCGCGCCATCCACCACCGGAAAGCCGGTGATCGCGTAACGCTCCATCAGCGCCTTGGCATCGGCAAGCGTCTGATCCGGCGTCAGGGTGATCGGCTGGTAGACCACGCCGCTTTCGAACCGCTTCACCCGGCTGACTTCCCGCGCCTGCGCCTCGGGGTCGAGGTTCCGATGGATCACCCCGATCCCCCCCGCCTGCGCCATGGCAATCGCCATCCGGCCTTCCGTCACCGTGTCCATCGCGCTCGACAAGAGCGGGATGTTCATCCGGATCGCCTTCGTGACGTAAGTCGAGGTGTCGGCATCCGACGGCAGCACGCTCGATGCCGCAGGCACCAGAAGCACGTCGTCAAAGGTGAGAGCCTCACGAATCTCCATGGGTCAACCCTCCGGGAGCAAGCGTCGTTTGGCGGTTCCCCTTTTCATGCGCCGCGACCGGACGCAAGGGCAAAACCGTTCCCGAATACGCCTCTTGCACCTGCGCCCCACCCATGCAGATTACCGGGAAACAAGTGAGGCCCCATGCGCGTCGCCATCGTCGAAAACACCGGCATCACCCATCACGGCCAGGTCGGCGTCGCGCTGCACGAACAGGCAGCGCGGGTCGACCTCTACAAGCCATGGTCGGGCCAGGGCCTGCCACACACGGTCGATGCCGATGCGCTGGTGGTCTTCGGCGGCGAACAGGCCGCAACCGACGATCACACCCACCCCTACCTGCCCGATCTCGCCCGCCTGATGGCCGACTACACCGCGATGGACCGCCCGGTCCTTGGCATCTGCCTCGGCTCGCAGCTTCTCGCCCGCGCTTTCGGCGGCGAGAACCATCTCGGCATCGCGCCGGAATTCGGCTGGGTCGACGTCGCGCTGACCGAGGCCGGCCGCGCCGACCCGGTACTCTCCGCCGTCCCCGACCGTTTCCCGATCTTCCAGTGGCATTCCGACACCTTCACCCTGCCGCCGGATTCCGTCCACCTCGCAAAAAGTCACACCGCGCGGCACCAGGCCTTCCGCATCGGCCGCGCCACCTATGGCACCCAATTCCATTTCGAGGCGAGCCGCGCCGTCGTCCGCGACTGGTCCGAGACCTTCCCGGAAATCGCCGACCGCATGTCCCCCGGCTGGTCCCGCCGCCACCCGGAGCTTGCCGCCACCGTCGGGCAGGAAGCCGATGCCCACGGCCTCGCCCTCGCCCGCGCCTGGGTCGGGCTGATCTGATCCCGAAAGACCATAAGCCTTTCACATTTGCCCAAATATCCCCGCCGGAGGCATATCCGAGCCGGTTGTGCGCCCTTCGCGCACAGAGGCAAGACAAAAGGCTTGCGCGTCAGCGCTCAACTTGAAAACCGCCCCAACCCGCCTCAAGCCTCCGCCGCGTTCGTCACTGCCGCCAGCTTCCCGCCCGGCCAGCGCTTCAGCACCCACCACAGGATCGCCGGGATCAGTCCCAGCCCGACCACGGAAAAAGCCAGTCCGGGCCAGAACCAGATGCCGCCAGCAAGGAGCAGCGCGGTTGAAAGCGCCGCGAGCGGAAAGGTGAAGGCGCCCCACATCGGCGTGACCCCGGCCTGCGTCACCCAGCGCCCGGCGGCCAGAAGCAGGACCGCATAGGCCAGCCCCAGCGCCGCGAACCCGACCCCGAACTCCGGCCACGCCAGCAAGGTCGCGACGCTGGACAGAAGCGCCGCCGGCGCCAGATGGATCGCCAGCAGCGGACGCAGGGGCGCGGGCGGCACCGAGCGGGCGAACTGCCGCAGGCTCAGTCCCCAGATCACCACGGCCACCGGCAGCATCGCCCAGAACAAGGCCTCCGCCAGCCAGCCCCATCCCAGGGCCAGTGCCGCAGGTGCCGCGACGATGAAGCCCACGACGCTCAGATGCAGCGTCGGGTTCACCAAACGGGCCTCCGGCGACAGGCCCAAGAGAAGTCGAACCAGCACCCCCGCGAGAACCGCCTGTCCAGCCAGCGATGCCAACAGCAGCACCGCCGAAACCGGCGTGCTGTAGGCTGAGACCAGACCCGCCGTCACCATGCCGCCCATGCTCATCGCGGCCAGCCCCGACCGCCCCGGCAGGACCCGCAGGTCCTCGGCCACGACCCCCGGGCGGCGTGCAACCTTGGCCAGGTAGGCGACGGTGGCAAACAGCCACAGTGCCACTGCAACCCCCGCCAGAAGATCGGCCAATCCCTGATCCCAGCCCATGCGGCCAAGTGCCAGCCGCACCGCACCCGCCAATCCCAGAAGCCCTAGGATGGGCGGAAAGATCGCAGGCGGCGTCCGCGCGAACAGCGCCGTGCGCCGGGGCGGAAACTCTGGTGGCGGATAACGTTTCGGGCGGCGGTCGTTGGTGATCATGCGGGGCTCCTTCCGCCTCTGATACCCTGCCCGCTGCCGCTCGCCCATGCGGCGATAGGCGCAGGGAACACCCGCGGCGGCAGGTTCCAAAGCGACACCAAGAGTCTTAAGACTTCTTAGCCTCTAGAAAGGAACGCAACACCTGAGGTTTGGAGGGGGGTTGCGATGGAGAGGCGGGGGCGGCATCTGGACGCATGCGAGCGTGCGGTGATTTTTGCGGAGCATCGCCGGGGCACGAGCCAGCGGGAGATCGCGCGG
>NZ_JAEULP010000047.1 GCF_016792905.1 Tabrizicola sp. | reverse complement strand
CTGCCGGGCGCGGCTGCGCGAGGAGATGCAGGTCGAGTTCACCATCGAGGATGGCCGCCTGGCGGTGCTGGACGCCGTTCGTGTCGCGCGCTCGGCCCGGGCGGGCCTGCGGATCGCGGTGGCGCTGGCCGAGGATGGGGTGATCCCGAAGGAAGAGGCGGTGCTGCGGGTGGAACCCCGCGCGCTGTCGGAACTCCTCCACCACCAGGTCGATCCGCGCGGCGAACGCGACGTGATCGCCCGGGGGATTGCGGCCTCTCCCGGGGCCGCGACGGGCAAGCTGGTGTTTTCCTCGGCAGCGGCGCAGGCCAGCGCCTCGAAGGGCGAGCCCTGCATTCTGGTGCGGCGCGAAACCTCGCCCGAGGACATTCGCGGCATGCATTCCTCGGCCGCGGTGCTGACGGAACGGGGCGGGATGACCAGCCATGCGGCGGTGATCGCGCGCGGGCTGGGGCTGCCCTGCGTGGTCGGCGCTTCGGACATCCGGCTGGATGCGCGCGACAGGAAGCTGACCGCAGCGGATGGCCGCGTCTTCCGCGAGGGCGACGTGGTGACGCTGGACGGATCGAAGGGCGAGGCGCTGGCCGGGGCGGCCGAGATGCTGCCACCGGCCCTGGACGACAGTTTCCGTCGGCTCCTGGCCTGGGCGGACGAGGTGCGTGACATCGGCATCCGGGCGAACGCAGACACCCCAGCCGACGCCGAGACGGCGCGCAAGTTCGAGGCGCAGGGCATCGGGCTTTGCCGGACCGAGCACATGTTCTTCGACGAGGACCGGCTGGTCGTCATGCGCGAGATGATCTTCGCCGACACGCCGGGCGACCGGGCGGCGGCCTTGGCCCGCCTTCTGCCGATGCAACGGGCTGATTTCGTGCAGCTCTTTGAAATCATGCAAGGATTGCCGGTCTGCATCCGCCTGTTCGACCCGCCGCTCCATGAATTCCTGCCGCAGGACCGTGAAGGCCTGCGCGATCTGTCCGAGGCGCTGGACCGGCCGCTTTCCGAAGTCACCCGTCGCGCGGAAGCCCTGACCGAGGTCAATCCGATGCTGGGCATGCGGGGGGTGCGCCTGGGGGTGGTCCTGCCGGAAATCTACGACATGCAGGCGCAGGCGATCTTCGAGGCGACGCTGGAATCCGCCCGCCGGGGCGCCCCGGTGGTGCCCGAGATCATGATCCCGCTGGTCAGTGCCCGGCGTGAGGTGGAACTGGTCAAGACGCGGATCGACGCCGTGGCGGCCATGGTGCGCACCAAGGCGGGGGCGGGCTTCGACTACAAGCTGGGTGTCATGGTGGAAACCCCGCGCGCGGCGCTGCGGGCGGGCGAGATTGCCCAGCATGCGGCCTTCCTGTCCTTCGGCACCAACGACCTGACCCAGATGACCTACGGGTTGAGTCGCGATGACGCCGGGCGGTTCATGAACACCTATGTCCGGCAGGGGGTGTTCCCCGAGGATCCGTTCCACATCCTGGACGTCGACGGGGTGGGAGAGCTTTTGCACATCGGGGCCGAGAGGGGGCGCAAGACCCGGAAAGATCTGACTTTGTCGATCTGCGGCGAGCATGGCGGCAACCCGGAATCCATCGACTTCTGCCGCCGCGCCGGGTTCGACTATGTGTCCTGTTCGCCCTACCGCGTGCCGATGGCGCGTCTGGCGGCGGCGCATCTTGCGCTCAACGACAGGAAGAAAGATATTTAATATCAGTTACTTGTAACTGATTCTTAAGGAATTTGCCCCGATTTTCGGCGGCATTTCGCTCATGCAGCATTGAAATCCGTGGCAATTCTGCAACAGCGGGTAGACCCATGCCCGTCGTTCCCCTACGTCGCCGCCAGCTTGCCAAGGCGGGGAGACTTCCGCCGGGAAACCAAAACGGAAGAGCAGAATGAAACGCGACCTTGCGACCCTCGCGCTGGCGATGGCCCTGGCAGCCAACACCGCTGCGGCTGACGCCAGCTGGACGACCGGCATGTTCGGCCTGATGCCGACCCCCGCGGCCTACTCACCGGACCTGACGCGCCTGCCCGCGCCCGACCTGAACGGCCCCTTGCCTGCCATCGCGATGACCGACGGGATCACCGAGGAATGGCTGATGGCACGGCCGGAACCGACGGGTGACGAACAATGGGAATGCCTGACCCAGGCGCTGTATTTCGAAGCCCGTGGCGAAAGCCTGGAGGGCCAGATCGCCGTCGCCGAAGTGATCCTGAACCGCGTCGACAGCCCGCTTTACCCGCGCACGGTCTGCGGCGTGGTCAAGCAGCGGGGTGGCGGCGGCTGCCAGTTCTCCTACGTCTGCCGCGGGACGACCAAGATGCGCGAGAAGGGCGCCCGCGACCTAGCGGGCCGCATCGCGCGGGCGATGCTGGACGGGGCGCCGCGCATCCTGACCGACGGGGCGACGCATTTCCACACCCGGGGCGTCAGGCCCAGCTGGTCGAAACGTTTTGCGAAGACGGCTTCGATCGGCGCGCATCTCTTCTACCGGCAGCCTGGCGCCAGCGGCTGATGTCGCCAATCGCGGCATAGCTGACGCCTTATCGCTTGGTTCGCCCGCCGCGCGTGGTATGAGGGGCCGAACCGCGTCAGGAGCCCCCATGTCGGACATAGAGCTGGCCTTCGCTCATCCGGAAGACCGGGCCGAAGCCTCGGCCGGGGCGGCGCCGCGCGACCGGATCAGCTTGCGCGACCATGTGGTCGAGGCCGATATCGGCGCTTTCCAGAAGGAACGCGGTCACAAGCAGCGCCTGCGCTTCAATGTCGTGGTCGAAGTGCGCCCGGTGACGGAGCCGCTGGAAGACGATGTCGACCGCATCCTCAGCTATGACCGGATCACCGAATCCATTGCGGCGGAACTGGCAGCGGAGCGGCTGAACCTGCTGGAAACGCTGGCCGAGCGGGTGGCCGATCACATCCTGGCCGAGCCCGCCGCGATGCGGGTCTTCATCAGGATCGAGAAGCTGGACGTCGGACCCTATGCGCTGGGGGTGGAAATCGTGCGCTCTCGCGCCGAGCATCCGGTGCAGAAGCACGGCGACGAGGGGATGGAGGCGGTGCATCCGCTGGTGGTCTACCTCGACAACGCGACGATCCATGCTGCCGATCTTTCATCCCGGCTCGACGCGCTTCTGGCCGAGGGATTGCCGCTGATCCTGACGGTGGGCCTGCCGGACCTGCCGCGTCCGGTGACGGGCCACAAGCCGACCCAGCGCCGGGTGGATCTGCTGGCGATGGAGCAGAACGCCTGGACGCTCGCCGCCCGTGACCCGCGCTGCGTGGTTGTGGCAACGCGGACGGAAATCGACTGGGCGATGAAGCGCGGGCAATCGGTGGTCTGGGCGCCCTCGAAGCTGGTGCTGGATGCCGTCGACGGGCCGAAGGGCAGCGATCCGGTGGGCCTTGCCCTGTGGCTCGCGGAAACAATGTCGGCCACGGCACTGGTTGTTCACGGCGAGGTTGCAGTCCCGGCAGGAAGCCGCGTCCCGGTGAAACGCGCCTGACGCTTCCCCCTTGCCAAGGGCTTTGGCATCGGCCACTCCCAAGGCCATGGAGTATTTCCGCCCCATCGCGATGACCGATCCTGCCCGTCCGAAGGCTGCGTTGCCGTTGGCTGGCGGTTGGTGCTGGTTCGACCGGGTCGAGGTTCTGTCCCGCGCGGCAACGGGCCGGATCATTGCGGCGTCCGAGGTTCCCGAGCCGGTTCTCCACCGGCTGACTGCTCCCCGAACCGATTTCGCCGGCCTGTCCATGAATCGCCCCCGGCTGATGGGCATCCTGAACGTGACGCCTGACAGCTTTTCCGATGGCGGCCGATTCCTTGCGGCGGAAGCGGCAGTCGCGCAGGCCCGGGCGATGGCGGACGGGGCCGAAATCATCGACATCGGCGGCGAAAGCACCCGGCCCGGAGCGGTGGAGGTGGCGGTCGAGGAAGAGATCGCCCGCACTGCCCCAGTTATCGCGGCATTGCGTGCCGGGGGACTGACCTGCCCGATTTCCATCGACACCCGGAAAGCACCCGTGGCGCAAGCCGCGCTGGAGGCGGGGGCGAGCATCGTCAACGACGTCTCGGCCTTCGACTTCGACCCGACTCTCGGGCCCTTGGCGGCGTCGACGGACGTTCCAGTGATCCTGATGCACGCGCAAGGGGTGCCTGCGACGATGCAGGATGACCCGCGCTACGGGGATGTGCTCTTGGACGTCTACGATGGGCTGGCAGCCCGGCTGGCCCGGGCCGAGGCTTTGGGGATCGACCGTGGGCGGATCATGCTGGACCCCGGCATCGGCTTCGGGAAGACGCAGGCCCACAACCTCACGCTCCTGCGGGGACTGTCGCTGTTCCATGGGCTTGGCTGCCCGATCCTCCTCGGCACCTCGCGCAAGCGGTTCATCGGGGCCATCGGTCGGGCCGAGCCCCAGGACCGGGCGCCGGGCTCGATTGCCACGGCATTGCAGGGGGTGGCGCAGGGGGTGCAGGTCATCCGCGTGCATGATGTGGCGGAGACGCGGCAGGCATTGCGGCTTTGGCAGGCGATGAATACCGATCATCTGGAGGAAGAGGCATGAGCCGCAAGCTTTTCGGCACCGATGGCGTGCGGGGGCGGGCGAATAGCTGGCCGATGACGGCAGAGCTGGCCCTGAAATTGGGCGCGGCGGCGGGGCGGTATTTCCGCCGGGACGGGTCCGCGGCGCATCGGGTAGTGATCGGCAAGGACACGCGGCTTTCCGGCTACATGCTGGAGAATGCGCTGACAGCTGGGTTCTGCTCGACCGGGATGAACGTGCTGCTCCTGGGCCCCGTGCCGACCCCGGCGGTGGGCTATCTGACGCGGTCGATGCGGGCGGATGTGGGGGTGATGATTTCGGCCAGCCACAACCCGCACCAGGACAACGGGATCAAGTTCTTCGGACCGGACGGCTTCAAGCTGTCGGACGCGGCGGAGGCCGAGATCGAGGCGATGGTGGAGGGGGAGATTGCCCCCGCCAAGCCCGAGAACATCGGGCGGGCGAAGCGGATCGAGGACGGGCGGGGGCGGTATCAGGAGTTCGTCAAGACGAGCTTTCCGAACGGGCTCAGGCTGGACGGGTTGAAGGTGGTGATCGACTGCGCGAACGGGGCGGCCTACAGGTGCGCGCCGGAGGTGCTGTGGGAGTTGGGGGCCGAGGTGATCCCGGTGGGGGTCGCCCCGAACGGCACCAACATCAACGACCGCTGCGGGTCGACCCATACCGAGACGGCGGCCGAGGCAGTGGTGGCCCACGGGGCGCATGTCGGGATTTCGCTGGATGGCGATGCCGACCGGATCATGATCCTGGACGAGACGGGCCGGGTCGCGGACGGGGACCAGATCATGGCGCTCCTCGCGGCGCGGTGGGCCGAGGACGGGCGTCTGGCCGGCGGGGCGCTGGTGGCGACGGTGATGTCGAACCTGGGCCTGGAGCGGTTCCTCGAAGGACGCGGGCTGCGGCTGGAACGGACGGCGGTGGGGGACCGCTATGTGGTGGAGCGGATGCGGGAGGGGGGGTTCAACCTTGGGGGCGAGCAGTCCGGGCATATCGTGATGACCGACTATGCGACCACCGGGGATGGCCTCGTCGCCGGGTTGCAGTTCCTGGCGGAGATGGTGCGGACGGGGCGGCCTGCGTCGGAGCTGACGCGGTCCTTCGCGACGGTCCCGCAGATGTTGAAGAATGTCCGCTTCACCGCCGGTGCGCGACCCTTGGAGGTGGCATCGGTGCAGGCGGTGATCCGGGCGAGCGAGGCGCGGATCGAGGGGCGGGGGCGGATCCTGATCCGGAAATCGGGGACGGAGCCCCTGATCCGGGTCATGGCGGAATGCGAGGACGAGGCGCTGCTGGCGGCGGTCGTGGACGAGATCGTGGGGGCGGTGGAGGCTGCGGTCTGACTCTGTCCACGGTGGACATTTCTGTAATACGGTTTTGAAGCAATGGGTTGGGCATTCCTGTTAAGGTGGTCTTAACTTTTGCCAGGGAGCCGGATGGTCAGGCTTTCCGTTCTGGCGGAGAGCCGGGGGCCGGGGCAAATTGCGAGCGAAGAAGCAGGATTGAACGGGGCGGCAAATGCAGAAGCTGAGGGTGGGACTGGGCGTGATGGCGGTGCTTTGGGGCACGGCTGCCATTGCCGAGGATGTGACCGTTGCCGGACACAAGATCAGCGTCACCGATGACGGCATGGGCAGCGCGGCGCTTCTGGTCGACGGCGAGGTGCTGCACGAGAACGGGGTAATCTACCTGGACGAAGCCACGCAAACCTTGGGCGGCGTGACAGTCGTCACCGGGGTGGCGGGCGCGGGTGGCAATGCCTGCGGGGCGGCGCCCTTCGTTCTGGCGCTGCCGGAGGGATCGGCCCCGGCGCTGTACGGACCCCTGGACAGCTGCCGCGAGTTCACGATGCAGGTGCAGCCCGAGGCGCTGGTGTTTGCGACCGAGCCCCTGCCGTCGGAGCCGGGCGCGGTCTGGGTCTGGAACCCGACCACGGGCCTGACCGAAGCCTCGCCAGAGGACTTTGCCGCCGATCCGGGCGCGGGCTGGGAGGCGGTGTCATCTCTCGCCCAGGCGCATCCGGTCGATGCGATGAAGCTGGCCCCGGTGCTGGCGGCGTTGCAGGCGGGGCTCGGGGCCGATTACCCGGTTTATGCCGAACGGATTTCCGATCTTGGCTCGGGCGACCTGACGGCGGAGGGCTATCTGGGACAGGCTTGCCTGAAATACACCTGCGAGGCAGACTGGGCGCTACTGTACCTGCATCCCGCAACCGAAGGGGTGTTTGCCGCATGGCACGTCGAGGGCGAGATCGAACCGCATCTCTGGCCGACCGACACCAACCTCTGGCCTGCAGAGGCGATGGCGGCCCTGCGGGGAGCGGTCGGCGGATGAAGCCGCTGCTGCTGGCCGGAGGGCTGCTGACCGCGACCGCGGCTTTCGCCGGGCGGCAGGATGTGACGCTGCCGGTGGATGACAAGGTGGCGCAGATCAGCGAGATCGACGGGATGGAGGTCCTGAGCATCGGGTTCCCGGAGGACGGCCTGCTCGACATCCTGTCCGGGGCGGATCTTGAAATCGTGGCGATGGCGGATGGGCCCGACACCACCGCCCTGTTCGGCGGGGCAATCCTTGTGGTGGAAGCGACGGGGACGCACAGCTGCGACGACGGCGACCCGCTGGACTACTATGTGGTGAAGATGGGCCTTTTGCCGGGCGAACCGCAGGGGCCGGTGACGAGTTGCGGGCAACTTACGGCGACGATCGCCGAGGACGTGGTCACGCTGGCCGCCGATCCCGGGCGCGAGGGGGCGGAGTCCTGGACCTGGGCCCCGGCGACCGGGTTCCAGGCACTGGCCAAGTAAGATTGCGCGCCCGATCCTAGCCGCGCGATTTCGGGGCGAGGGCATAGTCGCCGGGATAGGCCAGGTTGCCGTGATGGGTGATCTTCGCCGTCTCGTGGCACCAGATCTCGCCGCCGCAGCCTTCGATCCAGCGGCGGCAGAAGCTGGTATCCTCGCCGTGCATCACCGCACCGCCACGGCCGCGCAGGTGGCTGAAGAAATCGTGGAAATCCGCGCCGGGATAGCCCGGGCCGTTGAAGCCGGGGACGGGGAGCGCGGCACCCGCCTCGACCATCCGCTCGGGCACGGCACGGCGGATCAGCATGAAGCCGGTGCCCGCGCCCGGGACCTTGCGGAAGCCGTCCCGCACCTCATCCGGCCAGGCCTGGCCCGCGTCGAAGACCTGCTGGACGTTGTAGCGCAGGCTCTCGGCGAGAAGCTTTTCCGTGGGCGCGCGTTCGGCGGGGGGCTTCAGCGCCTCGCGTTCGATCAGGCTGCGGAAGGTGCTCCAGCGCATCTGGCGTTGCGGGTAGGGGGCGACGGTGAAATCGGCGTCGAAGGCGAGGCAGTCGAAGAAGACCTGCGGCTGGTAGCTCATGTCGCTGTCGAGAAGGAGCGCATGGGTGAACTTCTTGTCGGCGAGGAAGACGGACATCAGGTAGTTGCGCGAGATCACCAGATCGGACCATTCGTAGGTCTTGAGCGCGAAGGGGATGCCGCGACTGGGCAGGGCCTGGGTCAGGCCGAGCAGGCTGTGGACGGCGGGGGTGTCGATCTGGCCGGAGGTGGGCATCAGGATCAGGAGTGTCGGCATTCTTGTCCCCCTCTGGTCGGGACCAAGGGTTGCAGGGGCACCGGCGGACGTCAAGCGGCGGTCAGGGCTTGCGCTCGGGCGTCCAGCCCCCCGTGCAGGTGAGGCCGCGGAAGCGGATGGAGCAGAGAACGGTTTCGCCGCCGGGCAGGCGGTAGGCAAAACGGTAGCCGAACAGTACGCCTTCGCCGCCCTGCACCTGCGCTTCGCCTTCCGCGGCAGGCTGGCCGGGCTGCTGGACCGGGACGCGCTGGCCGTCCTTGGCGAAGGCCAGGATCGGCCGGGTCGTGATGTCGGACAGGGCCATGGAGGAGCCGACGTTGGTCAGGATGAACCAGAGGACGGCGAGGACGATCAGGGCGATGGGGATCCAGCGGCGCATCGGTTATCCTTCGAAGGGCTGGCCGACTGTGGCGCAGCGGTGCTGCCGCCGCAAAGAAAAAGGGCGCCCGGGGGCGCCCTTTCGGTTGGTTCCGTGGCCGGGCCCGCGATCAGTTCCGCGCCTTGTCGACCATCTTGCCCTTCTTGATCCAGGGCATCATGTCGCGCAGCTTCTCGCCGACCTTCTCGATCTGGTGTTCGTCGTTGATCCGGCGGGTGGCCTTGAAGAAGGGCTGGCCGACGGCGTTTTCCTGCATGAAGTCGCGAACGAATTTGCCGGTCTGGATGTCGGTGAGGACCGCCTTCATCCGGGCCTTGGTCTCGTCATAGGGCAGGATGCGGGGGCCGGAGACATATTCACCGTACTCGGCGGTGTTCGAGATCGAGTAGTTCATGTTGGCGATGCCGCCTTCGTAGATCAGGTCCACGATCAGCTTCACCTCGTGCAGGCATTCGAAATAGGCCATTTCCGGTTCGTAGCCGGCTTCGACCAGGGTCTCGAAGCCCATGCGGATGAGTTCGACGAGACCGCCGCACAGCACCGCCTGTTCGCCGAAGAGGTCGGTTTCGCATTCCTGGCGGAAGTTGGTCTCGATGATGCCCGAGCGGCCGCCGCCGATGGCCGAGCAGTAGGAGAGGCCAAGCTCCATCGCCTTGCCGGTCGCGTCCTGGTGGACGGCCACGAGGCAGGGCACGCCGCCGCCCTTGGTGTATTCGCCGCGGACGGTATGGCCGGGGCCCTTCGGGGCCATCATGATGACGTCGACGCCCTTTTTCGGCTCGATCAGGCCGAAATGCACGTTCAGGCCGTGGGCGAAGGCAATCGCGGCGCCTTCACGCAGGTTGTCATGGACGTATTTCTTGTAGGTTTCGGCCTGCAGTTCGTCGGGCATGGTGAACATGATCAGGTCGGCCCATTTGGCGGCCTCGGCGATGCCCATGACCTTCAGGCCTTCGCCTTCGGCTTTCTTGGCCGAGGGCGAGCCTTCGCGCAGCGCGACGACGAGGTTCTTGGCGCCCGAATCGCGCAGATTCAGCGCATGGGCGTGGCCCTGGCTGCCATAGCCGAGGATCGCGACCTTCTTGTCCTTGATCAGGTTCACATCGCAGTCGCGGTCGTAGTAAACGCGCATTTGGCGTCCTCCTTGGTGGTGATGGGGGGACAATAGCGATCTGGCGGCTGCGGACCGTGCAATTTTTGACGATTTGCGCAGAGTATGCGAAAGATCATTCGCAAGGATCGCACAGGACGAGATTTTCATGCAGATCGACGACACCGACCGCCGCATCCTGCGGCACTGGCTGGCCGAGCCGGGGCTGGAGCGGGCAGCCTTGGCCGAGCGGGCCGGGGTGACGGCGGCGACGCTGTGGCGGCGGCTGGACCGGCTGCGCGAGGGCGGGGTGATCAAGGCGGAAGCGGCGGTGATCGACTGGCGGGCGCTCGGCTATGCCGTGGAGGTGAGCCTGCGCTTCACGCTGGACAAGACCAACCCGCGGGCCTTCGACGAATTCATCGCGGCGGCGCGCGAGGTGCCGGAGGTGATCGGAATCGAGACTTTCCTTGGCCGGGTGGACGTGCGGCTGAACGTGATCGCGCGGGACATGGGGCACTGGACCGGCATCTACCGCGAGCGGATCCTGACCCTGCCGCATATCGCCGAGGTGGAAGCGCTGATGCTGGTGGCCACGATCAAGGAGACGGGGGGGCTGCCCCTATGACTTTCGGCGTGATTGACCTCGATGACATGGACCGGACGATCCTGCGGGCGCTGGCAGAGGATGGGCGGCTCTCGGCGGGGGAGTTGGGGCGGCGGCTGGGGCTGTCGCAGCCTGCGGCCTGGCGGCGGGTCAGGCGGCTCACAGAGGCAGGGGTACTGAGGGGCATCGCGGTGGAGGTGGACCGCGAGAAGCTGGGGTTTGGCGTCACGGTGTTCCTGGGGGTGAAGCTTGCCACCAAGGGCCGGGTTTCGCTGGAGGATTTCGAGCGCGCGGTACAGGCGATCCCGGAAGTGCAGGTGGTGCAGCATGTGCTGGGCCTGTTCGACTATCGGTTGCGGGTCGTGGCGCGCGACCTTGCGGATTTCGAGCGGGTGCTGCGCCGCCGGATCATGACGCTGCCGGGGGTGGGCAACGTCGAGGCGAATGTGCTGCTGACCGAGGAGCGCAGGCCGGGGCCTTTGGGGTAGCCGTGGTGCCTGCAAGCACGCACCCTACCCAAATCGCGGCAGCTTGGTTAGGTTGGCCGCAAGAAAAGGGAGAACCACCATGACTTTGCCGCACGCCCATATCGACCCGGAGGGGTTGGAGGAATTCTCGGTCGTCTTCACCGACCGCTCGCTGAACCACATGTCGGCGCGGTTCCAGGGCGTGATGCGCGATGTCTCGGGCATGTTGAAAGAGGTCTACAAGGGCTCTGCCGTGGCGCTGGTGCCGGGGGGCGGGACCTATGCGATGGAGGCGGTGGCGCGGCAGTTCGGGACAGGCCGCGCGCTGATCGTGCGGAACGGCTGGTTCAGCTACCGCTGGACGCAGATCTTCGAGGCCGGGGGATTCGCGGCGGAGACGACCGTGGTGATGGCGCGGCAGGCCGGGAACGATGCGCGGGCGCCTTACGCCCCGCCGCCGATCGAGGAGGTGGTGGCGAAAATCCGCGAGGTTCGCCCGGATGCGGTGTTTGCGCCGCATGTCGAGACCTCCTCGGGGATCATCCTGCCGGATGACTATGTGACCCGGATGGCGACGGCGGCGCATGAGGTGGGGGCGCTGATGGTGCTGGACTGCATCGCCAGCGGTTGCGTCTGGGTCGACATGGCGGCGACGGGCGTGGATGTGCTGATCTCGGCACCGCAGAAGGGCTGGTCGGCCTCGCCCTCCGCGGGGATCGTGGTGCTGTCGCCTGCGGGCGAGGCGCGGCTGGCGGAAACCACGTCGTCGAGCTTTGCGCTGGACCTGAAGAAATGGCGCGCGATCATGGAGGCCTATGAGAAAGGCGGCCACGCCTATCATGCGACGATGCCGACCGATGCGATTGTGGGCTTCCGGGATGCGATGGCCGAGACGAAGGCGATGGGATTTGCCGAGGCGAAGGCCGCGCAATGGGCCCTGGGCCGCGCGGTTCGGTCGATGCTGGCGGAAAAGGGGGTGCCGTCGGTTGCGGCCGAGGGCTTCCAGGCGCCGGGGGTGGTGGTGAGCTACACCGGCGACGCCGAGGTGCAGAACGGCGCGAAGTTCCGGGCCGAAGGCCTGCAGATTGCAGCGGGGGTTCCCTTGCAGGTGGGCGAGGGGCCGGAGTTCAGGACCTTCCGGCTTGGCCTCTTCGGGCTGGACAAGCTGAAGGACGTGGATGGGACGGTGGCGCGGTTGAAGCAAGCGGTGGATGCGGTGTTGCAAGGATAGGTGGGTTGGCCCCCCCCCAACCGAGGGCGGAGGGGGAGGGGGGGTGGCAACCCCCCGCGACCACACCCCAACACCTGCGCGCCGCAGCCAAAGCCGCCCCGGGCGCGCGGGCA
>NZ_JAEULP010000075.1 GCF_016792905.1 Tabrizicola sp. | reverse complement strand
GTCGCCGAAGCGGATTTCGTCGGTGGCGACGGTGTCGTTCTCGTTCACGATCGGGACGACGCCGAGAGAGAGCAGCGTTTCCATCGTCGCGCGGGAGTTGAGGTAGCGGCGGCGGTCCTCGGTATCTTCCAGCGTGACGAGGATCTGCGCGGTGGTGATGCCGTGCGGGGCCAGCACCTCCTCATAGGCGCGGGCGAGGCGGATCTGGCCGACGGCGGCGGCGGCTTGCGACTGTTCCAGAGTCAGGACGCCTTCGGGCAGGCCCAGCACCTTGCGGCCAAGCGCGATGGAGCCGGAGGAGACGAGAATGACGGCCGTGCCACGGGTCTTCGCCTCGGCCACGTCGAGCGCGAGGGCGGAGAGCCAGTTCTGTTTCAGGCCGGACTTGCGGTCGACGAGGAGGGCGGAGCCGATCTTCACGACCAGCCGTTTGGCGCTGCGGATGTCGGGGGCCGAGAGGCCGGCGGTCAAGGTTGCCACGGTCCCGACTCCTGAACCGGGGCCGCGGCGGTGATGCTGGCGTAGAGCGCGCGGAGGACCTCGGGCAGGCCCTTGCCGGAGACGCCGGAGATGACGTGGACCGGGCCGCCGGAGGCTTTCTCCAGCGCGCGGCGGCGGTCGCTGATCTGCTTGGCATCCATCGCGTCGGTCTTGTTCAGCGCGACGATGCGGGGCTTGTCGCCCAGAACTTCAGAATATGCTTCAAGTTCGGTCACGATGGTCTTGAAATCCTTCGTGATTGTCGAAGATGTGCCGTCGACCAGATGCAGCAGGACCTTGCAGCGTTCGACATGGGCGAGGAACTGGGTGCCAAGGCCACGGCCTTCGGAGGCGCCCTCGATCAGACCGGGGATGTCGGCCATGACGAATTCGTGCCCGTCGATGCCGACGACGCCGAGGTTCGGGACCAGCGTGGTGAAGGGGTAGTCGGCGATCTTCGGCCGGGCGTTCGAGACGGCGGCGAGGAAGGTGGACTTCCCGGCATTCGGCAGGCCGACCAACCCTGCATCGGCGATCAGCTTCAGGCGCAACCAGATGGTGCGCTCGATCCCCTCTTGCCCCGGGTTGGCGCGGGCGGGCGCGCGGTTTGTGCTGGATTTGAAGCGCAGGTTGCCCCAGCCGCCGTTGCCGCCCTCGGCAAGGCAAACGCGCTGGCCGACGGTGGTCAGGTCGGCGAGGACGGTCTCTTCGTCCTCGTCCAGGATTTCGGTGCCGAGGGGGACCTTGAGCGTGATGTCGTCACCCGACTTGCCGGTCTTCTGGTTGCCCATGCCGGGTTGGCCGGACTTGGCGAAGAAATGCTGCTGGTAGCGGTAGTCGATGAGCGTGTTGAGGCCCTCGACCGCTTCGGCCCAGACCGAGCCGCCGTGGCCGCCGTCACCGCCGTCAGGGCCGCCGAACTCGATGAACTTCTCGCGCCGGAACGAGACGCTTCCCGCCCCGCCGCCGCCCGAGCGGATATAGACTTTGGCGAGGTCGAGGAATTTCATGGACGCGGCTTTCGGGCAGGGGTCAAAGCGCGGGGATACAGGAAGCGGGGCGGATGCTCAAGCGGCGGGCGGTTGCGGCAGGGTTGGGCGCAGGGCCTTGAAGGTGGGGGTGGGCGGGCCTAGTCTCCGGCGCGAAGCGAAAGGGTTTAACGGATGGCCACCAAGCGCAGCATTTTCGAAGAGGTCGGCCCGGGGCAGAAGGCTCCGGTCGCACCAGTTGGAGGCGGGATCGACGCCCGGCCCAAGGGCGCGCGGGCGGGCATCCGGCTGTGGCTGGTGGGGCTGTTCCTGCTGGTCGTGGCGATGATCGTGGTGGGCGGGCTGACCCGGCTGACGGA
>NZ_JAEULP010000088.1 GCF_016792905.1 Tabrizicola sp. | reverse complement strand
CGATCTCCCGCTGGCTCGTGCCCCGGCGATGCTCCGCAAAGATCACCGCACGCTCGCATGCGTCCAGATGCCGCCCCCGCCTCTCCATCGCAACCCCCCTCCAAACCTCAGGTGTTGCGTTCCTTTCTAGAGGCTAAGGTTCGGTAAGGGTTGTGGAGTCGGTCTGAAGCCCGACCTACGCCAAAAGCGAAAGGCGGGGGGACTTGCGTCCCTCCGCCTTCTCATTTCTGGTCCGGTTGGACCTCGACCGGCTTACGCCAGAGCGAGGTTCACGGCGGATTCGCGGCCGTTGCGATCGGCTTCCACGTCGTAGGTGACGGCCTGGCCGTCATTCAGCTGGCGGATGCCGGCGCGTTCCAGGGCGGTGATGTGGACGAACACGTCCTTCGCGCCGCCTGCCGGAGCGATGAAGCCGAAACCTTTGGTGGCGTTGAACCATTTCACGGTGCCTTGGGCCATCGTGATGTCTCCTAATCTTAGATTGCCATCCGCGTGGTGCGATGGCCTGGCTCAGTGTCGTCAGAGTCGCAACTGAAGCCGTCAGGAAACAGAAGGTCGAAAGAAGAAGCTTTGCGGGTCCCACATAGGCTTCTGTCCCTTGCATTGCAAGGCTTGTTCCGAAGAACAGCCGAGGTGGGCCGGGCGCCCGGTCGCCCCGCAAGGGGAGCGGAGGCGTGGAGTCGGGCTGAAGCCCGACCTACGACCGCTCCGGCTTGCTTACACCCCCGCCGGGTTGTCGACCTCGCCGCCCATCTCCTTCAGGTCCTGGTAGCGGTCGCCGATGCGGTGGTGCGGGCGACCCCCGAGCGAGGCGCCGAGGGCGATGACCAGCTCGTCATGGCCGGGGGCGTCGGGAACGGAGAACTGGATCGTCAGGTAATGCGAGCGGCGGCCGGCGTCGTGCTTGTCCATCAAGGGGATCTGGATTTGCGTGTTGGCGGGGCCGCGCGAATTGGTGAAGCCGAGGTAGGTTTTCGCCCCCACCGCCTCGCGGAAGAAGTTGCCGAAGCGGAGCGTGTGGATCAGGGCGGAGCAATGTTCCAGCTCGCAGGCGGTGCCGCAGAGGGCGGCCTTGCCGTAGGCCTCGATGGCGTCGCCGGAGCCCGCGAGGCGGATCAGCCGGTCGGTCAGGAGTTGGCCCAGGGCAGGCCCCATGCGGCGGATTTCGGGGGAGAGGTCTTCGACGAAGCCCCGGCCATGCCACGGGTTCGTGACCACGGCGGCGACGGCGATCATGCGGAGCGGCGGGGTGCAGGCGCGGCCGCCGTCGGAGACGGTGTCCTCGTCATAGGTGACGAGCTTGCGGAGTTCGGGGAGGGAGTCGGTGAGGGACATGGGGTGGGTTTCCTTTCTGTGCGTCGTCAGGCGCCGATCTGGCGGACATGGCCCGAGGTTTCGGTGCCGTGGTAGAGGGTGAAGCTGCCGTTGCGGTAGTCTTCGGCATAACGGGCCAGCATCTGCGTCTCGACCGGGTTGGCGAGAGGGGCGCGGGCGAGGTCGGTCAGGGGCAGGATGCGGTAGCCCTGGGGCAGGGTGCCCGACACCTGCCCGTGGTAATAGACCGCGTGACCACCGGTCGAACGGTCGTCGAAGGCGGCATAGACGAAGTCGATCGTCGGGGTCAGGCCCTGCGCGGTCAGGCTTGCGGTCAGGCTGTCGAGCGAGGGTTTCGGCGCGAGCGGAAGGCTGAGGGCGCCTTGCGCATCGACCTTGAGAAGCACGCCGCCGTTGCAGGCGAGGACGGCGCCGAGGCGGCTGCCTTTGGCGGCGGCGGCGGCTTCGGCAAGCTCTCGCTCGATGCCGATGGAGAAGTAGCTGCCGCGGAAATAGCCGAGGGGTTGGCCTTCGGAGGTGGCGAAATCCTCGACCCTGCCGATCAGGATCAGGTGGTCGCCCGCATCGACGAGATCATGCCTTGCGCAGGCGAATTGGGCGAGGGCACCGTCGAGGAGCGGCACATCGCCATGGCCCGGCGTCCAGGCGCATTGTGCGAACTTGTCGGGGGTGCGCGAGGCGAAGAGGCCGGAGACGGCTTTCTGGTCCTCGGCCAGGATGTTGACGGCGAAATGCGGGGCAGTGGCGAAGACATCCGCCGAATGCGCGGTCTTGGCCAGGCAGACGAGGAGGAGGGCTGGGTCGAGCGAGACGGAGGTGAAGCTGTTTGCGGTGAAGCCGCGCGGGGTGCCGTCGGGCTGGCGGGTGGTGATCACGGTGACGCCGGTGGCGAAGGCGCCGAAGGCGTTGCGGAGCGCGCGGGGGTCGGGGCTCATGTCAGCACCTCGGTGAGGAAATCGGTGACGGGGCGGTTCACGGCTTGCGGGTCCTCGGCCAGCGCCATGTGGCGGAGGCCCTTGAGGATCACCAGCCGGGACCGGGGGATTTCCGTGGCGATGGCGACGGACATCTCGGGGCCGTTGCCGGTGTCCTCGTCGCCGGTCAGGACAAGCGCGGGGCAGGTGATCGGCGGCTGTGGCGCGACGATCTCGTCCACGCCATGCGCGAGGATGCGGTAAAGTTTGGGGTAGATCTTGGGGTCGTTGGCCAGCACCCACTGGCGGGTGAGGTCCATCAGGTCGGGCCGGTTGGCTTGGGCCGCTTCTGTATACCAGCGCTGGAGCGCGAGTTCGACCGTGGCGGCGGGGCCTTCCGCTTCGGCCTGGGCGACGCGGAACAGGATCGCGCCTTGCGCCTTTTCGCTGCGGCGATGGGCGGAATGCAGGATGACGAGCGCCGTGGTGCGGGTCGGATAGTCCTGCGCGAAACGGCGGGCGATCATGCCACCGAGCGAGAAGCCGACGATCGCGGCCTTGTCGATGGTCAGGTGGTCGAGGAGATTTGCCAGCTGGGCGGCGAGGTCTTGCAGGACAGGCTGGCCTTCCGGCGGGGCGGTTTGGCCGTGGCCGATCAGGTCATAGGTCAGGACGCGGAAGCGGGCGAGGTCGGGCGTGAGCCATTGCCAGACGGCGCGGTTGAGGCCGAGGCCGTGGATCAGGACGACCACGGGGGCGTCCTCTGGCCCGGTCAGGTCATAGACTGTGCCGTGGGGGTCGATCATCGCAAGCACCCTCCTGTCCGTGGTGCTTTCGTTTGCCACTGCTCGTGGAGAGCGAGTTTCGATTTTTCGTCGGCTGGTGGCGAATTTTCGGAAACATGCGGCATTTCGGCGCGGCATCAACAGGGGGAAGCCGTGGAGGACGGGGATGTCTGAAATCAAGCGCTGCCGGATGCTGATCGACGGGGAGTGGGTGGGGGCCTCGGACGGGGGAGCGTTCCCGTCGGTGTCCCCGGTCACGGGTAAGGTCTGGGCTGAAGTGCCCGAGGCGACGGCGGCAGATGTGGACCGGGCCGTGCGGGCGGCGGACCGGGCCTTGGCGGGCGAGTGGGGGCGGATGACGCCTTCGGCGCGGGGGAAATGCCTGCGGAAGCTGGGGGACTTGCTGGCGGAGGCGTCGGAGGAGTTGGGCCGGGCGGAGACGCTGGATACCGGCAAGATGCTGAAGGAGACGCGCTGGCAGGCGAAATACATCGCGGAGTTCTTCCAGTTCTATGCAGGCGCAGCGGACAAGATTTCGGGCGAGGTGCTGCCGATCGACAAGCCGGACCTGCTGGTCTTCACCAACCGCGAGCCCTTGGGCGTGGTGGCGGCGGTGGTGCCGTGGAATTCGCAGCTGTTCCTGTCGGCGGTGAAGCTGGGGCCGGCCTTGGCGGCGGGGAATACAGTGGTGCTGAAGGTGTCGGAGCATGCGTCGGTGCCGATGCTGGAGTTCGGGCGGCTGATCGAGGCGGCGGGGTTTCCGGCGGGGGTGGTGAACATCATCTCGGGGCATGGCGAGGTGGGGCGGGTCTTGACCTCGCATCCGCTGGTGGCGCGGGTGTCGTTCACCGGCGGACCGAGTGCGGCGCGGCATGTGGTGCGCAATTCGGCGGAGAATTTCGCGGAGGTGTCGCTGGAACTGGGGGGGAAGTCGCCCTTTGTGGTGTTCGAGGATGCGGACCTTGAGAGCGCGGTGAACGGGTCGGTGGCGGGGATCTTCGGGGCGACGGGGCAGAGCTGCGTGGCGGGGTCGCGGCTTATTGTACATGAGGCGGTCGCCGACGCGTTTCTGGCGCGGATGGTGGCGGCGGCGCAGGCCATTCGCATTGGCGACCCTCTGGCGGAAGAGACGCAGATGGGGCCGCTCTGCACCGAGGGGCAACTTCGGCACATCGAGGCGCAGGTGGCTTTGGCGGTGACGGAAGGGGCGAAGGTCCTGACCGGGGGCAGGCAGCCTGCGCTTGGCGGGACCTATTATGAGCCGACGATCATCGACTGCCCCTCGCCCGACCTGACCATTGTGGATACCGAGCTGTTCGGGCCGGTGCTGTCGGTGCTGCGCTTCAGGACCGAGGATGAAGCCATCGCCTTGGCGAACCAGTCTGAGCACGGGCTGGCGGCGGGCGTTTTCACCAAGGACGGCGCGCGGCAGATGCGGGTGGCGAAGGCCATTCGTGCCGGGATCGTCTGGGTCAATACCTACCGTGCCGTCTCGCCCATCGCGGCCTTCGGCGGGGTCAAGGGATCTGGCTACGGCCGCGAGAGCGGGTTCCAGGCCATGTACGACTACACCCGGCCCAAGACGATCTGGGTCAACACCTCATCCGAGCCCATCGCGAACCCCTTCGTGATGCGCTGAAACCCCCTTAACCGACGGAGATAGCGATGAAATTCCACCTTGCGATCAACCTGGAGCGGATCGACGACACGCTCGACATGCGGGACGTGGCCCGGCACACGCTGGAGATGGTGCAGATGGCCGACGCGGGCGGCTTCCGCATCGCCTGGGCGGCGGAGCATCATGCGCTGGAAATGACCATCATGCCGAACCCGTTCTCGGTGCTGTCCTGGTGGTCCGCGCATACCAACAACATCCGCCTTGGCACCGCGGTCATCGCGGCGCCCTACTGGCACCCGATCAAGGCGGCGGGCGAGGCGGCCTTCGTCGACCTGATCTCGGGCGGGCGGCTGGAGTTCGGCATCGGCTCGGGCGCCTACCAGCGCGAGTTCGACCGGATGCGGCCGGGCCTGAAGCAGACCGACGCCTGGCGCTACATGCAGGAAATGCTGCCGGTGATCCGCGAGCTTTGGAAGGGCGACTACGAGCACAACGGCGAGTTCTGGTCCTTCCCGACCGCGACCTCCTGCCCGAAGCCCTTGCAGAAGGAAGTTCCTGTCTGGGTCGCGGCACGGGCGCCGATCACCTATGACTACGCGGTCAAGCATGGATGCAACATCCAGTCCTGGCCGCTGACCCGCGACATGGGCGAGGCGCAGCTTTACATGGACCGGCTGAACGAGGCGGTTGCGAACAACCCCGGAGCCAGGCGGCCCACGATGGCGATGATGCGTCACACGGCGCTTTACGACCGGAAGGAGGACTGGATGGTCCCGGTCCGCGCGGCGCAGCGGCAGTTGTCGCAATTCGAGAACCTGTTCAAGAACATGGGCGATGTCGAGAACGGCTTCTCGAAGTCGATTCCCTTCGACCAGCTGGGCAACCGGGCGGAATATGACCCGGAGATGCTGTCGCGCAACCTGATGTTCGGAACGCCCGACGAGGTGATCGCCAAGCTGAAAGAGTATGAGGCGATCGGGGTGGACGAGTTCATCTACTATGCCTCGCTTGGCCTGGGGCTGAAGGAACAGAAACGCTCGCTGGAGCTGTTCTGCAAGGAAGTGATCCCGGCCTTTGCCTGAGCACTGACTTTGGCGGTGAAGTGCCTCCCCTCCTTGTGGGATGGGGAAGGGGGCTGCGGTGTCCGACCAGGGAGCCCCCCTCTCCCTCTCCACGAGGGGGAGGGAAGCGCCCGGTCTGCTCATGTCGTGCGGATCGGGGCATTCCGAGCCTCGCGCACGGCGCGGGCGGTGCGCTGTTGCAGGGTTTCCAGATAGCCTGTCAGCGTGCCGGGCCAGGAGGGCGCGGGTTCGCTTGGCGCCCAGCCCTGCCGATAGTCGCTGGGACGGCGGTCGAAGCATTTGCGGAAAGCGCTGGCGAAATGCGACAGGGCGTTGAAGCCGGTCGCCGTGGCGATCTCGCGCACCGAAAGCTTGGTCGCGATCAGAAGGACGCGGGCGTGTTGCAGGCGGACAAGGGTGCCGAACTGCACGACGGAACACCCCAGACCCCGATGGAACAGGCGTTCAAGCTGGCGCTGTGACAGGCCAAGCGCATCGGCGATCTCCGGCACGGAAAGGGGGTCGGCGATGTTCTCCTCGATCAGAGCGATGGCACGGCGCAGGGTCGGCGGAAATTCGTCGGTGCCCTGGCCCAGCGTCCGGCGCTGCGGGGCGGTCGGGGGGCGGATCGGCTGGTACAGGATCTGATCGGCGACCTCGCCCGCCATGCCCTCGCCATGCCGGTCGGCGATCAGGCGCAACATCAGATCGACCCCGCCCATGCCCCCTGCGCAGGTCAGGATGCTGTCGCCAAGGGTGTAGAGTTGTTCGACGAGGGGCACGTCGGGGTAGCGTTCGTGAAAGCCCGGGGCCCAGGACCAGTGGGTGGCAAGCGGGCGGCCGGTCAGGAGGCCCGCCTTCGCCAGCAGGTAACAGCCAAGCTCCACCGCGCAGAGCCGGGCGCCGTCGCGCGACTGGCGGCGGAGCCAACCCGCGAGGTCGCGGTTGGAGTAATCCTCGGCCCCCCAGGAGGCGAGGGCGAAGATCGTCTCGCCCCGCCGGTTGCGGTCGTCGAGCGGCTGGGCGGTGATCGACAGCCCGTTCGAGGCGGGAATTTCCGGGCCGTCGGGCGACAGGATTTCCCACTGGTACAGCGGCTCGGGAGCGAGGTAGTTGGCGACCCGCAGGGGCTCGATCAGGGTGATCAGGGTCGCCATGTTGAAGCGCGGCACGATGACGAAGCTGATGCGGGCCGGTGGGGTAACGGGCCCGCGCAGGTGCGGCGCGGTGGGCTGGCCCGTCAGGATACGGTTTTTCGACATGAGCAGAGGGTAGCAGTCGAAATTCCGGCAGGGAAGGCGTCAGATCCCCAGCCGGTCGCGCAGGGAGAACCAGGTCATCGCGGTGACGAGGAGCGGCCAGCGCAGCGCGACGCCGCCAGGGAAGCGGTGCTGCGGCAGGCTGGCCATCAGGTCGAAGCGTTCCTGCTGGCCTGCCGTCGCCTCGGCCATCAGCTTGCCCGCGAGGGTTGCCATCGCGACGCCGTGGCCGGAGTAACCGGAGGCGGAGAGGATATTCTGGCCGGGCCTCGTGAAACAGGGCATCCGGTTCACGGTGATCGCCAGCGTGCCGCCCCAGGCATAGTCGATCCGGGTCTTGGCCAGTTGCGGGTAGACCTGGAGCATGGGTTTCGAGACGGTCCTGATGATGTCGGGGAAGCGGTAGCCATAGCTTTCGCCGCCGCCGAAGAGCAGGCGGTTGTCTTCGCTGAGACGCCAGTAGTTGACGACGAAGCGGGTGTCGGCGACGGCGACGGGTTCGGAGAGCAGGTCCTTCGCCCGTTCACCCAAAGGTTCAGTTGCGACGATGAAGTTATTGATCGGCATCACTTTTGCCGCAACCTTCTCGTTCAGTTGGCCGAGGTAGCCGTTGCCCGCAAGCACGACGGTCGCGCAGTCGACATGGCCCGAAGGGGTGCGGACCACGGGGCGGGGGCCGGGTTCGACGCGGTGGACCTCCGAGCCTTCGTGGATGCGGACGCCCGCCTTGGCCGCCGCCTGCGCCAGGCCGATGGCGTAGTTCAAGGGGTGCAGGTGGCCCGCGTCGCGGTCCACCTCGCCGCCGACATAATCGGTGGAGCCGATCAGCCGCCGGATGCCAATGCGGTCGAGCGGTTCGAGATGGGTGTAGCCGTAGTCGCGGTGCAGCTTCTCGGCATAGGCGTGGGTTTCGCGGACCTCTCCTTCCGTCCGGCAGGCGTGCGCAATGCCGGGATGGAAGGTCACGGGCATGGCGTGGTCGCGGACGAGCGTCTTGACCAGAGTCTTGGCTTCCTCGGCCAGGTCCCAGAGGCGGCGGGCGTTTTCCTTTCCCACCGTCTTTTCGATCCAGACCTGATCCTGCCGTTGGCCCGAGCCGACCTGCCCGCCGTTCCGCCCGCTTGCGCCGAAGCCGACGCGGTGGGCTTCGAGGAGGACCACGTCATAGCCCTTCTGGGCCAGATGCAGGGCGGCGGAGAGGCCGGTATAGCCGCCGCCGACCACGCAGACATCAGCCTTTGTCGCGCCCTTCAGAATCGGGAAGCGGTCGATCGGGGCTGCGGTCGCGGTGTAATAGGAGGCGGGCCATTCGCCCCGCCGGTCGTTGATATGCAGGAGATTCATCAGACGTTGAGGAGCAGGTGCTCCCTCTCCCATGGGCTGATGACTTGCAGGAACTCCTTGTATTCGTTCCGCTTCACCGAGTCGTAGACCTTGCAGAAGTCGACGCCCATCACCTCTTGCAGGGCGGTGTCCTCTTCCAGCAGGTCGAGCGCATCGCCGAGGTTCGCCGGGATATCCTCGTTGTCGATATAGGCCGAGCCCGAGAATTCCGGGCGGGCCTGGGTCTTGTTCATCAGGCCCAGGTAGCCGCAGGCCAGCGTGGAGGCGATGCCGAGGTAGGGGTTGCAGTCCATGCCCGGCAGGCGGTTTTCCACCCGGCGGGCGGCGGAGGAAGAGATCGGGATGCGCAGGCCGGTGGTCCGGTTGTCACGACCCCATTCCAGGTTGATCGGGGCGGCGAAGTCGGGAACATAGCGGCGGTAGGAGTTGACGTAGGGCGCGAAGAGGGCCACGGCGGCGCCGAGGTGCTTCTGCATGCCGCCGATGAAGGTCAGGAAGGCCTCGGTCTCCACCCCCTTCGGGCCGGCGAAGATATTCTTCTTCGTCTCGATGTCCACGACCGAGGTGTGGATGTGCATCGCCGACCCCGGCTCGCCTGCGATGGGCTTGGCCATGAAGGTGGCGAAGCAGTCGTGACGCAGCGCAGCCTCGCGGATCAGGCGCTTGAAGAAGAAGACGTCGTCCGCCAGACGCACCGGGTCGCCGTGGGCGAGGTTCAGTTCGATCTGCCCGGCGCCGCCTTCCTGCAGGATGCCGTCGATTTCAAGGCCCTGCGCTTCGGCGAAGTCGTAGATGTCGTCGATCACCTTGCCGTATTCGTCGACGGCGGAAAGGGAATAGGCCTGCTTGCCCGCAGCGCGGCGGCCGGAGCGGCCCATCGGCGGGATCACCGGCATGTTCGGGTCGATATTGCGGGCGGTCAGGAAGAATTCCATCTCGGGCGCGACGACCGGGCGCCAGCCCTGCGCGGCGTAGAGGTCGACGATGCGGCGGAGGACATTGCGGGGCGAGAAGGGGATCGGGTTGCCCTGCTGGTCCTTGGCGTCGTGGATCACCTGCAACGTGGTGTCGGCGGTCCAGGGCGCGGCGGTGGCGGTGGACCAGTCGGGCTCCAGGATCATGTCGGGTTCGGTGAAGGCGTCGAAGGGGTTGTCGGCCCATTCGCCGGTGATCGTCTGCAGGAAGATCGAGTTCGGCAGGAAATAGTTGGTCTGCTTGGCGAATTTCGCGGCGGGCATGGCCTTGCCGCGCGCCACCCCGGCGATGTCGCCGATGATGCATTCCACTTCGTCTACCCGGCGGTGGCCGATGTAGTCGCGCGCTGCCTCGGGCAGCTGGTCGGTCCATTTGGACATGAGTCACACGTTTTCAGGGGGGTGGCCCCCGCACCGTCAGGCGCGGAGCTTCTCGGCCCCAGTTTTCGCTTGGTGGGTCAGGAAGAAATCCGCGATCCGGTCGGCCATCGACGGGCTGTCGAGGGGCGTCTCGATGCGGGCTTTCGCATCGGCAAGGATCGCGTCGGGGACCAGACCCGGCCCCCGGTACTTGATCAGCCCCTCCATGAATTCCTTGCGGAATTCGGGGTGGGGCTGCACGGAAAACATCCGGTCGTCGTAGAGCAGCGCCGCATTCTGGCAGAAGGCGGTGGAGGACAGGACCTTGGCCGTTTCCGGCTTCTTCACCACCTGGTCCTGATGCCAGGCGTTCAGCGTGTAGGTCTCGTCGCCAAAATCGTACTCGGTCGGCCCGACCGACCAGCCGCCCGCGTATTTCTCCACCTTGCCGCCCATCGCCTGCGCGATGATCTGGTGGCCGAAGCAGATGCCGACGACGGGGACATGTTCCGCGTAAGCCTTGCGGATGAAATCCTCCAGCGGCGGGATCCAGTCATGCGGCTCGTAGGCGCCGAAGCGCGAGCCGGTGATCAGCCAGCCGTCGCAGTCATGCACCGAAGCCGGGAAGTCATTGCGCAGCACGGCCCAGCGGCGGAAGGTCAGGCCCTTGCCCGCCAGCAGCGTCTCGAAGAAATCGGGGTAATCGCCCATGTCGGCGCGGAGCGCGTCGGGGCTTTCGCCGGTCTGGAGGATGCCGATCTGCATGGCTCGCGTCTTTCGGGTTGCCTTTTGGAAAGGTGGGATGAAGCCCCCCCGCTGGTCAAGGGGGGCTGCGCGGTTAGACGGTATCGAGATACAGCTCGACCCGTTCCTCGGGCGTAAGTTCGGCCAGGTAATGCAGCTCCTGCCGCTTGGTCTGCACCAGGTTGCGGACCAGTTCCTTGGGCAGGAAGCGGTAAAGCACGTCGGAATGTTCGAACGCGTCGATCGCGTCTTCCCAGGTCGACGGGATCTGTGGCAATTCCATCGCATAGGCGTTGCCAGTCACGGCGGGCGGCGGTTCCATCTCGTCTTCCAGGCCGGTGAGTGCGGCCCCAAGGATCGCGGCCAGCATCAGGTAGGGGTTCACGTCGCCCCCCGCCACGCGATGCTCGATCCGCCGGGCCGAGGGGTTGCCCGCCGGGATGCGGATTGCGGCGGTGCGGTTCTCGTAGCCCCAGCTGATCGCGGTCGGGGCGTGCTTGTCGGGAACCAGGCGTTCGTAGCTGTTGAAATGCGGCGCGAAGAGCAGAGTCGAGTCATGCATCGCCGCCAGGCAGCCCGCGACGGCGTGGCGGAGTTGCGCGGTGCCCTTCGGGCCGCCGCTGTCGAAGATGTTGTCGCCCTTGTCGTCCAGCACCGAGAAATGCGTGTGCAGGCCCGAGCCGGAGTATTCGGCATAGGGCTTGGCCATGAAGCTGGCGGCAAAGCCGTGGCGCCGGGCCAGGCCCTTGACCAGCATCTTGAACAGCCAGGCATCATCGGCGGCGCGCAGCGGATCGTCGCAATGCATCAGGTTGACCTCGAACTGGCCGAGGCCGGTTTCCGAGGTGGTGGTGTCGGCCGGGATGTCCATCGCCTCGCAGGCGTCGTAGAGGTCGGTGAAGAAGGTGTCGAAGGCGTCGAGCGCGCGGATCGACAGCGTCTCGGCGGCCTTGCGGCGCTTGCCACTGCGCGGGCTGGCAGGGACCTGCATGGTCTTGCCGCTATCGTCGATCAGGAAGAATTCCAGCTCCATCGCGCAGACCGGGGTCAGGCCCTTGGCCTTGTAGCGCTGCACCACGGCGTTCAGCGCGTGGCGGGGGTCGCCTTCGTAAGGCGTGCCATTTTCGCGGAACATCCAGATCGGCAAAAGCGCGGTCGGCGCCTCCAGCCAGGGCATCGGCATGAAGCCGCGTTCCGTGGGTTTCAGCACGCCATCGGCGTCGCCCTGTTCAAAGACGAGCGGGCTGTCGTCGATATCCTCGCCCCAGATGTCGAGGTTCAGGACCGAGAAGGGGAACCGGGTTCCGTCCTTCACGACCTTTTCCGCAAAGCGGGCGGGCACGCGCTTGCCCCGCGCCTGCCCGTTCAAGTCGACGGCGGCAACGCGAATGGTGCGCACGTCGGGGTGCTTTCTGAGGTAATCTTTCATCGTCATGTCAATTCAGGAAAGGCACGGACCCCGCGCCCCGGACGCCGCAAAGCGCCCGCCTGATGCGCAAGTTCGGACCATGCCCTTGGTCCTTCCCTTGGTTCTGATCGCCTTCCGCAACCTGGGCCCGATGGCCCTTCCAGCGGTCCGGGCGGGTGCCCGGATAATTTGATCAAAAGTAGCCTACTACCGGATCAGCTGCGGACGCAAGCGAATTTTGCTTCTGGTGTTCGAGGGCAGGTGTCGGTTCAGCCGCGCATTCACCCGGCCGTAGAGGAAGGTCACGACCAGCGTCAGGCAGATGAAGTAGAAGGCGACGATGGGGTAGGGGATGAAGGGGTTGAAGGTCTTGTCGGCGAAATAATTCGCATAGTAGAGCGCGTCGCCCTTCTGCGCGAAGGCCGGGAAGCCGGAGAAGTAGACCAGCGTGGTGGCGTGGAACAGGAAGATCGCCTCGTTGGTATAGGCGGGCCAGCCAAGGCGCAGCATGGTCGGCCATTCGATGCGGATGAACTTCTTCCAGCCGGTCAGGCCGTAGGCCTCGGCGGCCTCAAGGTCGCCCTTGGGGATGGATTTCAGCGCGCCAAAGAAGATTTCGGCGGAATAGGCGGCGGTGTTCAGGAACAGGACCAGAAGCGCCCCGGCCCAGGCCCGGGTGGTCCAGGCTGTGTCGATATGCACGCCCAGGATGTCGATCCCGCCCTTGGGCAGAAGGACCAGCGCCTCGTAGGCGAGGAAGAACTGGATGAACAAGGGCGAGCCGCGGAAGACGAAGACGAACCATTCGGCGGGCTTGCGGACCCAGGGGTTCCGGGCGGTCTTGGCCAGGGCGATGGCGTTGGCGAGGAAGAAGCCGAAGCCAAGGGCAAGGACACCGAAATACAGGTTCCAGATCAGGCCGGAGCCGATCAGGGTGAACTGCTGGCAGAGGGTGAAGTCGGTTTTCGGCAGAAGGTTCTCGCCGATGCCGATGGAGCGCAGGCCATAGGCCTGGATGGTTTCCAGACAGGTCATGCTCATGCTGCGGCCTTTCGCAGGGCTTCGCCGCCCGCCGTGGCCTGGCCATGGCTCAGTCTGCGCGTCAGTTTGCCGATGCCGATTTCCGAGACCCGGGTGAAGACCAGGTAGAAGACCATCAGGCCCAGGAAATACCACAGCCGCCAGTCACCATGCGGGTATTCGTAAGCCTGCGTCTTCGAGCCGCCCAGCTCGCGGGCGTAGTAGACGATGTCCTTGACCCCGAGGAGGAACAAGAGGGGCGTGGCCTTGATCAGGATCATCCAGAGGTTCCCGAGGCCCGGCAGCGCATAGATCCACATCTGCGGCACGAGGATGCGGCGGAAGACCTGGGCGCGGCTCATGCCGTAGGCTTCGGCGGTTTCAAGCTGCGCGCGGGGGACGGCGTTCATCGCGCCGTAGATGACGTTCGCGACGAAGGCGCCGAAAACGATGGCGAAGGTGATGACCGCAAGGAGGAAGCCGTAAAGCTGGTGCCAGATCGGGGGCGAGTTGCCGAGCGGCACCTTGGCGTCGGCGCAGACGCGGAACTCCAGCCCCTGCCAGGGCCATTCGCCTCCGGGGCAGACGGCAAGGCTTTTGACATATTCGATGCCCTGGTCCAGCGCGATGACGAAGAACAGGAAGAAGATGATGTCGGGCACGCCGCGCACCATCCAGATATAGACCTTGCCCAACCAGCGCAGCGGCGCGATGTGCGACCGGGCAGCGGTGGCGCCCATGAAGCCCATCGCAAGGGCGGCGGGCGCGGTGATCGCGAGAAGCGCGAGGACGGTGACGAAGGACCAGTAGAAATCGACATGCTTGGCCGACGTCAGGTAGCACATGGCCCAGGTCAGGCCCTCGATGGCCTTCGGATCGGCGCAGGCTGCGAACATCACGTTGTCCCTCGTGGCAGCGGGGCGGACCCTTTGGCCCGCCCCGTGATCTTATGGCCTTAGCAGCCTTCCTTGCCCTTGTCGCCCCAGGCGAGCGGCGAGTTCGGCCCGAAGTATTCCGGCTTCTGGATCATCGCATCCAGCGTGCCGTCGCACTTCATCGACTTGATCGCCGCGTCGAGCTTGTCGTGCAGTTCCTTGTCGGACTTGCGGAACGCCATGCCGACGCCGCCGCCGATGGATTCGGTCTTGTCGAGCAGAACCAGCTCGCCATTCGATTCATCGGCGATGGGCTTCAGGTAGTCGCTGTCGGCCAGCACGGCCACCGCCTCGCCGTTCTTCACGGCGGCCACGGTTTCCTCGGGCGTGGCAAATTCCACCACCTGCATCCCGTTCTCGGCGACGAAGGCCGCCTGGATGGTCGAGGTCTGCGCCGCCACCGGACCCGACATCAGGTCTGCGTCCTTGGACAGGGCGAGGTAGGCCGAGGGCGTCGGTTGCAGGTAGGGCTGGCTGAAATCGACGATTTCCTGCCGTTCCGGCGTGATCGACATCCCCGCGACGATCACGTCATAGTTGCCCGACTGCAGGTTCGGGATGATCGAATCCCAGTCGTTGGTGGTCCAGGAGCAGGTCAGGCCCGCACGTTTGCACAGCTCGTCGCCGAATTCGCGCTCGAAGCCCGCGACCTCGCCGGCGTCATTGATGAAGTTGTAGGGCGGGTAGGCGCCCTCGGTCCCCAGACGGACTACGTCTTGTGCCCAGGCCGTTCCCGAGACGGCCACCAGGGCAGTTGCGATCAGCAGTCTTTTCATCCTTTGTCTCCCTTAACGTTGGATGGTTGATGCGCTTCATTCGAACCAGCGGTTCTCCAGGCTTGCAAGCGTTCCGTCGCTGCGTATGGCATCGAGGGCCGAGTTCAGCGTCGCAAGCAGCTCGGCATTGCCCTTGCAGACGGCCATGCCCACGCCGTCATCAAGGATCAGTTCAGAATAGACATAGTCAAGGCCATGCTCTGCGACAAAATCGCGAATGTCGGCGCGGGTCTGGAACGGGCCGAGGGCGAGGTCGACCTTGCCCGAGATCAGCGCTTCCAGCACCTCGGGTTCGGTCGAGAAGGAGAGATGGCGGTAGCCCATGTCGCGCAGATGCGCCTCCTGCACGGTACCGGACTGGACCGCCGTCAGCGCTGCCGCGGGTCCGGGGGCGCCGGGGGCGCCGATGTACCATTCCTCGGGATCGGTGCCATGGTAGGTCTGGGTGAAGTCGACAAGCGCGCGGCGTTCATCGGTCACGGCGATCCCGCCGAGGACCACGTCGAACTGCCCCGACATGACGCCGGGGAGAAGCTGGTCGAAATTCGCCAGTTCCCAGGAACAGGTCATGACCGCGCGGTGGCAGATCTCGTCCATCAGGTCGCGTTCGAAGCCGGTGATCTGCCCGGCATCGTCGATATAGGTATACTGCGGGAAGGGCGCGTCAGTGCCGACGATGATCGGATCGGTCGTCGCCAGGATAATTCCGGTCACGGCGGTCGCAATAGCGCCGGCGCAAGGCATCAGGCGGCCGTTGCCGACAGGAAACCGCGCAACCGGTCGCTCTGCGGATTGCCAAAGAGGCTCGCCGGAGGACCCTGCTCCTCGATCTTGCCCTGGTGCAGGAAGATGACATGGTCCGAGCAATCGGCCGCAAGCTTCATGTCATGCGTCACGAGGAGCATGGTCCGGCCCTCATCGGCGAGCGCCTTGATCACGCGGACGACTTCCTGTTCCAGTTCGGGGTCGAGCGCGGAAGTGGGTTCGTCGAACAGAAGCGCGCGGGGTTCCATGCAGAGCGCGCGCGCGATGGCCGCGCGCTGTTGCTGGCCGCCGGAGAGCTGGGCAGGCCAGGCATCGCATTTCTCGACAATGCCGACCTTGGCAAGGTAGTGGCGGGCCTTCTCCTCGACCTCTTTCGGGTCGCGCTTCAACACATGGACGGGCGCTTCCATCACGTTCTGCAGGATGGTCAGGTGGGACCAGAGGTTGAACTGCTGGAACACCATCGACAGGTTGGTGCGGATGCGCGTCACCTGGTCCCGGTCGGCGGGATGGCGGTGCAGGCCTTCGCCCTTCCAGCGCACGGCCTCGCCCTCGAACCGGATCTCGCCCTGCTGGCTGTCCTCCAGGAGATTGCAGCAGCGCAGGAGCGTGGATTTCCCCGAGCCCGAGGAGCCGATCAGCGACACGACATGGCCGCGGGGGGCCTTCAGATCGACGCCTTTCAGGACCTCAAGCTGGCCGTAGCTCTTGTGCAGGTCATGGATGTCGATGACCGGGATGTCGGGGCTTGGGTCGGGCATGGGTCTTCTGGTCACGAGGGTCGGTTGGTCCGGCAGTAGGACCGAGATTTTGCATCATTGCAACGTTGAATCAGCCGTTCAGGCCCTGTGTCGCGGGCAATCTGATCACCCGGCCGCGGCAATCTGCTCGGGCGATGGCGGATTGGGCACCGCGAGATAGGTTTCGCGCGGGATGCGGACCAGTCCCTTAAGCCGCAGCTTGGTGCGATCGGGGGCGGAGAGGGCGGCGATGGCCTCGGCCAGGGCGTCGAAGACCGGTTCGGGGTCCTGACTTGCGGCGCTGATATAGGGCAGGCCGGGCGTCGGGTCGGTCAGGGCAAGGACGCGCAGGGCGGCCACCTGCGGCTCCACCTCGCGCAGCATCGCATGGGTGACGGCATCGAGCGCGGCGATGTCGGCACGACCCTCGGCCACGGCGAGGGCCGACAAACGGTGCCCGCCGGATTGCAGCGTGGGGGGCAGGCGGATGCCCAGCTTCGCCGCATGGGTCTGCGGCGCGGCCCAGCCGGACTGGGACAGCGCCTCGTTATAGGCGAAGCGGGCGCCGTCGAAGTCGGCCAGCGTCTCGCGCGGGTCATCGGCGCGGGCGACGAAGACGGACCGGTAATAGCCCGGCGGGCAGCCATCGACCCCGTAGTCCGGGGTTCCGACATAGGTGACGCGGTCGTGCAGCCGGGCGCGGAACGGATAGCCGCAGGTCTGCGACAGGATCAGGTGGGGAGATTGCCATGCATCCCAATAGGCATGTTCGCCCCGGGTCAGGGTTTCCGGGGCGGCGATCCCCCGGGTGCGCAGACCATCGCGGACCAGCGCCCAAAGCCGGTCATTCGCGGCCTGCGCCGGGCCGAAGTCATACATGCCGAGGCTGGCGATCATTCCCGTTCCGCCTTTTGCCGCGCCAAAGCCGAATCCACGTCGGTCAGCCCCAGAAGGTTTGCGACCAGCCGCATCAGCCGGTCTTCATGCGCCTCGCGCAGGCCGTCCGCCAGTGCCACCGACCAGAGGGCGGTCATCAGGTCGGCCCGGTCTTCCAGCGCCACCGCGTCCTTCAGGGCGCGGGTGAAGCGGACAGTGTCCGGTGCCTCGCGTTCCAGATCCTCGGCCTCGCTGCGCAGTTTCGCGGCGGCGAAGGGATCAAGCCCGTGGCGATGCGCCAGCACCCGGTCGATCCGTTCCACCTCTTCGGCGGCGTAGAGCCCGTCGCTGCGGGCGACGCGGACCAGGAGGGCGGCCAGCGCCAGCCGGGCATCGGGCTCGGGCAGGCGGTGCGGGGCGGGGGCCAGGAGCTGGCGGAGGAGATCACCGAACATGGGGGCAAGCTATGCCCGCGCCAGTCACAAGGGAAGCCCCGCTCGATCAGGGTGGCGTGAGCCGCCCCTCGCCGATCCGCACCGCGCTGCCCGCGATGCGGACGGCGGTCAGCGCGTCGCCTGTGGCCTCGATGGTGAGGTGCAGGGCGGAGGGGCGGCCCATTTCCACTCCCTGGTGCAGGGTCAGCCGGGTGGTTCCCTCCGGCACCGCGCCATTGGCCAGAAGCTGCGCGGCAAGGATCGCGCTGGCCGAGCCGGTGGCCGGGTCCTCCGGGATGCCCGCCGTCGGGCTGTACATTCGCGCGCGATAGTCGCAGTCCGTTGCCTTCGCATAAAGATAGGCGCTGTCGACGCCATGGGCGGCGATCAGCCGCGACCAGTGCGGCTCGACCACCCGGGCGCGGGCCAGCGCGTCCAGGCTGGCAAGCGGGGCGTACAGGAAGCGCGGGCCACCCTCATGCACGCCGGGGGCATGGGGGCCAAGGTCGTCCGGGGCAAGGTCCAGCGCCGCGGCCAGAAGCACCGTGTCCGGTGTGCCGCCAGCGGGGTAGGGGACAACCGGCGCGGTCAGTTCCGCGCTGATCCTGCTGCCTTGCCGGGTGACGGTGACAGGAACCAGACCCGCCTCTTCCTCCAGCGTGATCGTGGTGGAGAAGTCGCCCTGATGCGCCTCCTCCGCCAACAGGATAGCGCAGCCGATGGTCGGGTGCCCGGCGAAGGGAATCTCGGCGGTCGGGAAGAAGATGCGGACCCGGGCGGTATGGGCAGGGTCGCGCGGGGCCATGACGAAGATCGTCTCGGACAGGTTGAACTCGCGCGCGATGGCCTGCATCTGCGCCGGGGTCAAGCCGTCTGCCCCCAGAACCACCGCCAGCGGATTGCCGGCGAAGGGCGTTTCGGTGAACACATCCAGCGTGTGAAAAGCGATCATCGCAGCTCCTTGAACATCGCGGTCAGCCGGGCGGTTTCTTCGGCCAGACCATAGGGCGGGTTGACGACGAAAAGGCCGGAACCCTCCATCCGGTGCCCCTCGCGGGCGGGGGGGAAACGGACCTCGTGGCGCAGGCCCTCGGGGAAAGCCGCTGCCAGCGCCGTCAGCATCGGGCCATGCGCGCCGCCCTTCAGAAGCGGATACCACAGGACCAGGATGCCGACGTTCCATTTGCGGTGGATGTTGGCCATGTGGCGCGGGATCGCCTCGTAGTCGGCCTTCACCTCCCAGGAGGGGTCGATCAGCATCAGCCCCCGGCGTGGGGTGGGGGGCGTGAGCGCCAGCACCAGCTCGAACCCGTCCTTCTGGTGGACATGCGCCCCCCAGTCCTTCGCCGCCGCTTTCAGGGCCGCGAACTCCTGCGGGTGCAGCTCGGCCAGGTGGATCGTGTCCGTCTCGCGCAGCCCGAGGGCCGCGATCAGGGGTGAACCGGGATAAGCCTGCGACCCATAACCCGCCCGCGCCTCGTCCAGCCGCTGCCGGTAGGGGTGGTCGGCCGGAAATAGCCGCTCGGCCAGTGCGATGCCCGCCGCCGCCTCACCGGTCTTCACCGCCTCATCGGCCGACAGATCATAGACCCCGCGCCCGGCATGGGTCTCGATATAGGTCAGCGGTTTGTCCTTGCGGGTCAGGTAGTCCAGCACCCAGGCCAGCACCGCGTGCTTCTGCACATCGGCCAGATTCCCGGCGTGGTAGAGATGTTGGTACGACAGCATGGGCCAGCCCTAACCGGTCGCGGCCCGCCGGGGCAAGGCAAAGTATTTGCCGGTTGCAGACTTGCGGCGCCGTGCTTCCGCGCCTATCTGCCCGGTCATTGGCACGAAGAGCTCCTTCAGGGCCCGGCCACGCACACCGCAACGGATGGATGGGACGGAATGGAGATTTTCACTTACGCAGGCTTCCTTGCCCTGATGCAGGTCATCGGGATCGACCTGGTGCTCGCGGGCGACAATGCCATCGTCATCGGTCTTGCCGCTGCGGGCTTGCCGAAAGAACAGCGGGCCAAGGCGATCCTGGTCGGCATCATCGCCGCCACCGTCATGCGGATCGGCTTTGCGCTGGTCACGACGCAGCTTCTGGCCATCGCCGGGCTGCTTCTGGCGGGTGGCATCCTGCTTCTGTGGGTGTGCTGGAAGATGTGGCGCGAGTTGTCCACCACGCACCAGGCTGCAGATGCCGCCGTCGAGGCGCTGGCCGAATCCGACCTGAACGCCGACGGGACCGTGGCGGGGGGCGCCCCGCGCAAGACCTTCGCCCAGGCCGCGACGCAGATCGTCGTGGCCGACGTCTCGATGAGCCTCGACAACGTGCTGGCCGTCGCCGGGGCCGCGCATGGGCACCCGACCGTGCTGATCATCGGCCTGATCCTGTCGGTCGCGCTGATGGGGCTTGCGGCGAGCTGGATCGCCAGCCTTCTGAACAAGCACCGCTGGATCGCCTATGTCGGGCTTCTGATCATCCTCTACGTCGCGCTGAAGATGATGTGGGAGGGCTGGCATCAGGTGGAGCCGATGGTGGTGGGAATGCTGGGCTGATCAAGACGGCTCCACGCTTGCCTTGAAAAGTCAGGAGCCTGCGGGCCGAACTTGATGTGCCGTGTTAACGTCGGGCGGGGGCCGCAAGGGCCCCGGCCCTTGCTTTCGGTCGGGAAGACCTGTCTTGGCAGGGGCGCGTCCGGGTGGCAGGATCGGCCCACAACCGCCGGAGTGTCGTGATGGACCGCCTTGTTGCCCTTTCCCTGATCGCCGGTCTTGCCCTGAACCCCGCCCTTGCGCTGGCCTGCAACCAGCCCGAGCCCCCGCGTTTCGACGGTGGCGATCCGGGGCTGGAGGGCGGCGTCTCGATCTCGGTCGGACGGATCGCCGACCTGATCTGGGTGCCGCTGCTGATCGACGGGGTACCGGTGCCCGAGGACGCGGGCCTGTCGCTCAAGATCGGCTTTGACGGCACGGTCACCGGAACCACCGGCTGCAACCGCTTCACGGGAACGGCAGAGATGGACGCGGGCGAACTGGTCTTCGGACCGCTCGCTGTGACGGAGATGGCCTGCGTCGAGCCGGACCGGATGGAACGGGAGGCGGCTTACCTGAAGGCGTTGGGCGAGGTTCGCTGGTTCGTGGCCGCACCCGAGGGGTTGTGGCTGTCGCGCGAGGATGGGACTGTCGCAGTCTGCCTGTGGTAAGGCACGGGCGAAGGCCGGGCCACGCCGACCGCCTGTGGCCGCCGGTTTCACCGTCGTGCCGGATGTTCCGAGGTTCGCATGATCGCCATCCTGCTTCACATCGCCTTTGCGCTTCTGGTGTCGGCCCACATCCTTCTGCGGCGCCATCGCCAGCCGGAAACCCGCGCGGCCTGGCTCTTGATCGTGGTGACGCTGCCCTATCTCGGCGCGCTGGCCTATCTGCTTCTCGGGCAGACGAGCATTGGCCGGTGGCGGATCAGGACCATGCAGCGCACCTTCGCCGACCTGCCGCGCCCCGAGGCCGCCGCCCTGCCGGATGATGGCCGACTGTCGACGACGGCGCGGGCGATGCTGCGGGTCGGGCAGTCGATCTCCGGCTATGCTCCGACCGGCGGCAATGCGATGCAGCTGATGGCCGGTTCGGATGCGGCGATCACCGGCATGGTGGCCGACATCGACGGCGCCGTGGATCATGTGCATCTGGTCTTCTACATCTGGCTGGATGATGGCAACGGCACGCGGATGGCCGAGGCGGTCATGCGGGCGGCCGCGCGGGGCGTGGCCTGCCGGGTGATGGTCGATGACATCGGCTCGCGCCAATTCACGAAGACCAAGCTTTGGCGGCAGATGGCCGAGGCCGGGGCGCAGACCCGGATCGCCCTGCCGGTCGGCAATCCGCTGCTGCGGATGCTGAACGGGCGGATCGACCTGCGCAATCACCGCAAGATCCTGGTGATCGACAACCGCGTCACCTATTGCGGCAGCCAGAACTGCGCCGACCCCGCTTTCCTGCCGAAAGCGCGGTTCGCCCCCTGGGTGGATACGGTGATGCGGTTCACTGGCCCGGTGGTGCGGCAGAACCAGCATCTTTTCGCCAGCGACTGGATGGGGAACGGCGGCGATGACATCACCGCGATCCTGCGGGCACCGGCCGAGCCGCCGGGGCCGGGTTTCGTGGCGCAGGTGGTGGCGACGGGCCCGACCTTCCGCGATGCCGCCATGCCCGAGATGTTCACCAGCCTGATCTTCGCTGCCGAGAAGAGCCTCTTCATCACCACGCCCTATTATGTGCCGACCCAGGCCCTGCAGGCGGCGATCTGCGCGGCGGCGAACCGGGGGGTTGAGGTCACGCTGATCCTGCCCGCGCGCAACGACGATTTCGCGGTGGGGGCCGCCAGCCGCAGCCATTACGAGAGCTTCCTTGAGGCGGGCGTGCGCTTGCACGAATTTCTGCCGGGCCTTCTGCACGCCAAGACCCTGACGCTGGATGGCGAGATCACCCTGATCGGCTCGGCCAACATGGACCGGCGCAGTTTCGACCTGAACTACGAGAACAACATCCTCTTGGTCGACCCGGCCGCCACCGCGGCGATGCGCGCCCGGCAGGAGGAGTTCCTGGCCCAATCGCGGCAGGTCACGCTGGAGGAGGTGGCGGCCTGGGGGATCGGTCGGAGGCTAACCAACAACGCGCTGGCGATCATGGGGCCGGTGTTGTGAGGCGGCGGTGCGCTGTAGCGCACCCACACCGATGGCGCCGAAAGGGTGTGCCCTTCCTACACCAACCGCGCGCCCTCCACCGCTGCCCTGACGAAATCCGCGAACAACGGGTGCGGCGCGAAGGGTTTCGACTTCAGCTCGGGATGGAACTGGACGCCGATGAACCAGGGGTGGTCCTTGACCTCGACGATCTCCGGCAGGCGCCCATCCGGGGACATGCCGGAGAACATCAGCCCGCATTTCTCCAGGTCCTCGCGGTACTGGATGTCGACCTCGTAGCGGTGGCGGTGGCGCTCCTCGATGACGTTGGTGCCGTAGATGCGGGCCACCGCCGAGCCGTCCTTCAGGTTTGCAGTATAGGCGCCGAGGCGCATGGTGCCGCCCTTGGCGTCGTCGGCCTTGCGGCGGACGGTGTGGTTGCCCTGGACCCATTCCTTCAGATGGTAGACGACCGGGGTGAAGCGTTTCGCGCCCGCCTCGTGGTCGAATTCCTCGGAGCCGGCATTCTTCACGCCGACAAGGTTCCGCGCCGCCTCGATCACCGCCATCTGCATGCCGAGGCAGATGCCGAGATAGGGCACCTTGCGTTGCCGGGCGAAGGTGGCGGCCTTGATCTTGCCCTCGGTGCCGCGCTCGCCGAAGCCGCCGGGCACGAGGATGGCGTGGAAGTTCTCCAGCCAGGGCGCGGGGTCCTCGCGTTCGAAGATCTCGGCGTCGATCCATTCGGCGCGAACCTTGGTGCGGTTGGCCATCCCGCCATGGGTCAGCGCCTCGGCGATGGATTTGTAGGCGTCTTCCAGCTGGGTGTACTTGCCGACGATGGCGACGCGGACCTCGCCCTCGGGGTGGGTGATGCGGTCCATCACGTCTTCCCAGCGGGCGAGGTTGGGCTTCGGCGCCGGGGTGATGCCGAAGGCGTCGAGGACCGCCTGGTCGAGGCCCGCGCGGTGGTAGGCCAGCGGCGCCTCATAGATCGTCTTCAGGTCATAGGCGGGGATGACGGCCTCTTTCCGGACGTTGCAGAAGAGGGCGATCTTCTCCCGCTCGCGGTCGGGGATCGGGTGTTCGCTGCGGCAGACGAGCACGTCGGGGGCGAGGCCGATGCTCTGCAGTTCCTTGACCGAGTGCTGGGTGGGCTTGGTTTTCAGCTCTCCAGAGGCGGAAAGGTAGGGGAGAAGCGTCAGGTGCATCAGGATCGACTGGCCGCGCGGGCGTTCGTGGATGAACTGGCGGATCGCCTCGAAGAAGGGCAGGCCCTCGATGTCGCCGACCGTGCCGCCGATCTCGCAGAGCATGAAATCGACCTCACCGTCACCGATCCTGAGGAAGTCCTTGATCTCGTTGGTGACGTGGGGGATGACCTGGATGGTCTTGCCGAGGTAGTCGCCCCGGCGTTCCTTTTCCAGCACGTTGGAATAGATCCGGCCGGAGGAGATGCTGTCGGTCTGCCGGGCATGGACGCCGGTGAAGCGTTCGTAGTGGCCAAGGTCGAGGTCGGTCTCGGCGCCGTCGTCGGTGACGAAGACCTCGCCATGTTCGAAAGGCGACATCGTGCCGGGGTCGACGTTCAGGTAGGGGTCAAGCTTGCGCAGGCGGACGGTGTAGCCCCTTGCCTGAAGAAGCGCACCGAGGGCGGCCGAGGCAAGGCCCTTGCCGAGGGAGGAAACCACACCACCGGTGATGAAGATATAACGCGCCAAGGCGGGACTCCCGTGTCATTGAGCGCGATTCGGGACAGGTGGAATCGCGGCACCACGGGAGTCGAGATATAGCGACTCCCGCTGGAATAGGCAACGCCCCCCGCTAGATCATGCGGGCACGGTCGGAGGGCAGGCAAGCAGTTGTGGGATCAGGGATTGGCGGGCGGTGCGGCGGGCGCATCGGCCGGAGGCGGGGCGGCAGGCGCCGTGGCGGTGCCGGGCAGCGTCAGGTCGGTCCCGGCAAGCCCGCCGCCGGTCGTGGCCGGGGCTTCGGTCGCCGGAGCCTCGGTCGCGGCATCGGTCGTCGCGGTGTCGACCACCGAGCCGACATCACCGCCGCGGGCGGACAGGATGGTCAGGGTGATCGAGGTGACGATGAAGGCCAAGGCGAAGATCCAGGTCAGCTTGGTCAGCGCCGTGGCCGCGCCCCGGGCGGACATCGTGCCGCCGCCGCCACCCATGCCGAGCCCGCCACCTTCGGAGCGCTGCAGGAGCACCACGCCGATGAGAAGGAGCGCGAGGATCAGGTGGATGGTGAGGACGACGTTTTCCAAGGCAGGCTCCGGCGGGCTTCTGGCGGCTGACGCGCCTATCTAGGCGGAAGGGGGCCGGGGCGCAAGGGTTCCCGGCGGGGGAGCCGCCCTCGGGGCATCGAGCCCCTCGGGCGGCGCTACCGCGGACCAGACGCCCGGCCTGCCGCGCGTCGATGCCTCCGGCGGGGATATTTCGGCCAAGGGGAAAACGCGGCTCAGCCCTCGTGGACGGCGGAGAGCTTGTTGCCGTCGGGATCGCGGACATAAGCCGCGAAGAAGGAGGGGCCGAAGGGTCGCAGGCCGGGCCCGCCTTCGTCGCTGCCGCCATGCGCGAGGGCGGCGCGGTGGAAGGCCTTCACTGCGTCCCGACCGGGTGCGACGAAGGCGGGCATGGAACCGTTGCCGACCGTCGCGGGCCTGCCATCGAAGGGGCGCGTGATCCAGAGCCTGGTGCGACGGTCATCGGGCAGGCCGTAGCCGATTTCGTCATCCTCCGTCGCGCGGCGGACAAGGCCAAGGGGCGCAAGTGCGGCATCGTAGAAGCGGGCGGAGCGGGCAATGTCGTTGCTGCCGAGGGTAAGGTAGAGGAAGGTCTCAGCCATCGACCTCGTCCGTGGTCTGCTGGCCCGACAGGCGCTGGCGCAGGATCGACCAGGACATGCCGATGCCGAGAATCAGCGACAGGACCAAGATGCCGAGCCAGGTGTTCAGGCTGGAATTGTCGAGGCCGAGAAGGCCCCAGTCGGTCAGCACCCAGAGCCCGGCGCCGAAGATCGCGGCGATGATGATCGCGCCAAGCACGCCGATCGAGCGCATGGTGGCGACGAGGTAGACCATGGCCGCGACGGCAAGGATCAGGCCGGTGAAGACGACCAGCGAGGTTTGCGCCCCCCATGAGGACTGCGCCCAGCGGACGAAGTTCCAGTCGGTCGGGTTGAAGATCGCGGCGAGAAGGAGGAACGCGCCAAGCCAGCGAAGAAGGAAGCCCATCTGCTTGTCCTTTTGGGATCACGGTCGGGCCATGCTAGCCTGAGCGGTGTGCGAAGGCCAAGTGAAAGGGCGGGGAATGGCGACGGACGCGGCGACGGCGTCACGGATGCGGATCGGGGGGCTGGTCTTCCTGCTCGGCGGGGCGGCGCTTGGTTGGACCGGGGTGCATCTGTTCAGCGGCGTCCTGCGCTGGCGGATCACGCCGGATGGGGCGGGCCTGTCTGTCCTCTGGCTTATGGTGACCGGGGCTGTGCTGGTGGCGATGGGTGGCGCAATGCTGGCGACCGGGCGGTGTCCGCGCGGGCTTCTGTGGCTTCTCGTCGGGCTGCTGGCGATCTTCGTGGTCGCTGGCGTCGTGGTCACCTTGCAATCGGGCGGACGCATGCCGCGGCTTCATCTCTAAGCCGGGTCCGGCCGGGGAACGGCAAACAGCCAGCCCCAGAGCGCGGTACCGACCAGCGCTCCGGCCAGTTGCGCGATGATGAAACCGGGGGTCGAAGCGGGGGCGATTCCGGCGAAGCTGTCCGAAAGGGACCTGGCCAGCGTCACGGCCGGGTTGGCGAAGGAGGTCGAGGCGGTGAACCAGTAGGCCGAGGTGATCGTCAGGCCGACAAGCCAGGGGATCGCCTGCGGCGCAAAGGCCAGGCCGCCGAGAATGGCGCCGATCAGGGTAAAGGTCGCGACGGACTCGGAGATCAGCTGGCCGGTCCCGCCCCGGGCAGTGTCGGAAAGCGTGACAGGGGCAAGGTCGAACATCAGGTTGGCAAGGATCGCCCCGGCGGCCCCGCCTGCTATCTGGGCCGCAACATAGGGGGCCAGGCGGCGCCAGGGCAGGTTGCGGCGAAGCGCCATGACCAGACTGACGACCGGGTTGAAATGCGCGCCGGACAGCGGGCCGAGAGTGGTGATCAGGACAACAAGGATCGCCCCGGTCGCCAGCGTGTTTGCGAGGAGTGCCAGCGCCACCGACCCGCCGGACAGCCGGTCGGCCATGACGCCCGAGCCGATCACCGTGGCGACCAGAAGTGCGGTCCCCAGCGCCTCGGCAACAAGGGCGCGCGGGGTCATGTCCGGACGGAAAGGTCGATGACCTCGCCGTCTTCCTTGGTAAACCGCCCCGTCATCGGCGGCAGGAGGGGCAGCACGGCCTCGGACGGGCGGCAGAGGCGGGTGCCGTTGGGCGTGACGACGATGGGCCGGTTCAAGAGGATCGGATGCGCCTCGATCGCGTCGAGAAGCTGGTCGTCGGTCAGGCCGGGGTCGGAGAGGCCAAGTGCGGCGTAGGGCGTATCCTTCTCGCGCAGCAGGGCGCGTAGCGGCTGGCCGCTCGCCAGCGCCAGCGCCCGGATGTCCTGACGCGAGGGTGGGGTCTTCAGGTATTCGATGATCACGGGCTCGATCCCGGCGGCACGGATCAGGGCGAGAGTGTTGCGCGAGGTGCCGCAGGCGGGGTTGTGGTAGAGGATGATGTCGTCCATGGGCCTCGCCTATTTCAATTGCATGACGTTTGCATGACAGTTGCGGGCGCGCAATTGCAGGGTTTCCCCCCATCCCGCGTGCCGCTATACCCCGCGTGGTTTTGAACTCGACTCGGGGAAGTGCGCATGGCCAACGTCGTCGTGGTGGGTGCCCAGTGGGGCGATGAGGGCAAGGGCAAGCTGGTCGACTGGCTGTCCGAACGGGCCGACGTGATCGCGCGGTTCCAGGGCGGGCACAATGCGGGCCATACGCTGGTCATCGGCAACACGGTCTACAAGCTGTCGCTCTTGCCGTCCGGCATCGTGCGCGGTGGCAAGCTGTCGGTCATCGGCAACGGCGTGGTGGTCGATCCCTGGCATCTCGTGGCCGAGATCGAGAAGCTGCGCGGGCAGGGGGTGGAGATCAGCCCCGAAAACCTGATGCTGGCCGAGAATGCCTCGCTGATCCTGCCGATCCATGGCGAGCTGGACCGGGGGCGAGAGGCGCAGACTTCGGTCGCGAAGATCGGGACCACGGGGCGGGGCATCGGCCCGGCCTATGAGGACAAGGTCGGTCGCCGGGCGATCCGGGTGGCGGACCTGTTCGACGCGGCGACGCTGGACACGCGGATCGGGCGGTTGCTCACGCATCACAACGCGCTGCGGGCGGGCCTCGGGCTGGAGCCGGTCGATCCGGCGGCGCTGAAGGCGCAACTGCTGGAGATTGCACCGAAGCTGAAGCCCTATGCCGGGCCGGTCTGGAAAGTGCTGACCGAAGCGCGGCGGGCGGGCAAGCGCATCCTGTTCGAGGGGGCGCAGGGGTCGCTTCTGGACATCGACTACGGGACCTATCCCTATGTCACATCGTCCAACACCATCGCCGGGCAGGCGGCAACCGGGACGGGGGTGGGGCCGACGGCCATCGACTTCGTGCTGGGGATCGTCAAGGCCTACACGACACGGGTGGGTGAAGGGCCGTTCCCGGCGGAACTGCATGATGCGGACGGTGAGCGGCTGGGCGAACGCGGGCATGAGTTCGGCACGGTGACGGGGCGCAAGCGGCGCTGCGGCTGGTTCGATGCGGTGCTGGTGCGGCAGACCTGCGCGACGAGCGGCGTCTCGGGGATCGCGCTGACCAAGCTCGATGTGCTGGACGGGTTCAAGCGGCTGAAGATCTGCGTGGCCTACGAGCTGGACGGCAAGCGGATGGACTATCTGCCGATCGCCGCTGATGAGCAGGCGCGCTGCACGCCGGTCTATGAAGAGCTGGAAGGCTGGTCGGAGACGACAGCCGGGGCGCGGTCCTGGGCCGAACTGCCGGGGGCGGCGATCAAGTATGTCCGCCGGATCGAGGAGCTGATCCAGTGCCCGGTGGCGCTTCTGTCGACCTCGCCCGAGCGCGACGATACGATCCTTGTGACGGACCCGTTCGCGGATTGAAGGGGCTCATCGTGCGGCTTCGCCTTCTCTTCGCGAGGGTCGGGTTCGGGGGACGGACATGGCGCTAGGCTACAAGGCCCGCAGGCGCTGGGCGCTGGTGATCCTGCTGGTCGGGCTGCCGGTCTATGTGGTGGCGGCCGTGACGCTGGTTGACCTGATCGAGCGGCCGCCCTTCCTTCTGGAGCTGGCGATCTATGTCGGGCTGGGGTTCCTTTGGGCGCTGCCGTTCCGCTTCATCTTCCGGGGCATCGGCCAGCCGGAGCCGGATGCAGGAAAGACGGACGGGCAGGACCCGTCCGTCTGAACTTGCTGAAAAGGGCTTGCTGAATCCTCAGGACAGGCGCCGGGCCTCGGCCAGGTAGGGCGAAGTGTCGGCCAGGCTGTAGTGGCCCCGCGTCACCTTCTCGATCCGGCCGGTGCGCAGGAGCGTGCCGAAGCTGCGCAAGCCATCCTCGCGGCTGACCGTCTTGGTGCCGGCCGAGGCCATCATCCGCCGCATCAGTTGCGGGCGGGTGAACTGGCTGCGGTTCTCGACGCAGGTGGCATAGGCGGCGGCGGCTTCCAGCATCTCGGCCATCGACTTCGCGCCAACCGTTTCGGCGAAGCTGGCGAAGCCCCGCTCGTCGATCTCCTTGCTGTCTTCGGCCAGCTCCTCATCTTCCTCGGCCTCGGTGGCGATGCCGAAGGAGGGTTTGTCCAGAACGACGTTCCGCACCGGCATGCCCGAGGCGGCGACGGCAGCCCCGGCCCCGATCGCGCCGGAGAGGCGGCCGGTGCGAAGCGCAACCATCGGCTGTCCTTCGGGCAGCGAGGGGCTGATGCCGGGCATGACAGGCGCCTTTGACGGCGCGGCAGCGGGCACCGGGGCTGGGGCGGCGCCGGGCGAGGGCACGCGGTCGATCCGCTGCTCCGAGACCAGCACCAGCGGCGGTGGGCTGATCATGCCGGGGCGGATGGTGCCCGGACGCGGTTCTGCCGCCGGACGGATCGTCATCGACTTGCGGCGCGGCTTGACCTCGGGCGCGGCGGGAGGCTCGGGCATGTTGTCGGGCTGGATCGCTTCGGCCAGGTCGTCGCGGTAGGGGTCGAGGTTCGCCTCCACCTTCGGCGCCTCGTAGTCGAGATCGGCGCGGTCGGCTTCGGTCGCGGCAACGGCGGCCTTGAGGCGCGACAGCGCTTCGTGACGGCGGCGGTTCTCGTCCTCGGCCATGACCTCTTCGGCCTGTTGCATCAGGCGGGAGATTTCATCGGATTCGTTGGCAGAGGCCAGCACCCGGGTCGCGCCAAGGTCGATGTTGCCCTCGGGGTCGAGCGCGGCATCGTCGGGATGGATACGGACCACGCGCGAATTGACGCGCCGCGCCCGCGACCCGGCCTTGCTGACCGGCGGGGCAGGTTCCTCGGGTTCGGCAACGGGTTCGGCCTCGGGTTCGACGGCCGCTTCTGCGGGGACTTCGACCTCGGCCAGCGCCTCGGTCGCTTCGGCAAGTACCTCCGCCGCTGCCACAGGCTCGGCTACCGCCTCCGAAGCTTCGGGAAGCGCGTCAACGGACATATCGGCGGCGACGGCCTCGGGAAGCGGATCCTGCTGCATGGCCTCGGCCAGGTCGATCTCGACCGGCAGGTCTTCGGGCAGGACGTCGTCCGGGAGGGCGGCGATCCGGGCTTCGTCCTGCGCGATGCCATCCAGTTCGGCCAAGAGCGCCAGATCATCTTCCTGGCTGGCCAGATCGAGGTCTTCGGGTGAGGTCAGTTCAACGGCGACCGCTTCGGGCAGTTCCGCCTCGGCGACGAAATCGGCCTCGACCTCGACGAAGGGCGCTGCCTCCTCGGCGATGGTTTCCTCGGCCCAATCCGCGGCGGGGGCAACGGCGGGCTCTTCCTCGTCATAGGCCGTGGTCACGTCGCTGGCGATCAGGGCGCCGAGGCGCGCAGCGACAGAATCGGCGGCCTCTGCCGGGGTCGGTTCTTCGGCAGGCGCGTCGGCTTGCACCTCGGCAGCGGCGATACCCAAGTCGGCATCGTCAGGCACGGCCTCGGCGACCTCGGGCAGCGGCGGGCTCAGGTCTTCGCCCTGAAGGTCCGGATCGGCGGCGAAACGCGTGAACGAGGCCGCCGCTTCCGGCACGGCGGGGCTGACCGACCGGCGGATGCGGGCGAGCTTGGCAGCGACGCCATCGGGGATCACGTCCTGCAGCGAGGGTTCCGGAGCCGAGACGTCGTCCTCGGCCGGTGCGGCGGGTTCGACCGGGGGATGCGCCGGACGGCGGTTGACCGGGTTGATCTGGATGCGGGGCGCGACCGGACCTTCGGCGACGGCAGCCTCGGCCGGGGCATGCAGGCGCGCGCTGTCGTCGGCCTTGCTGGCGGCCAGGCGCGAGACCTCACGCTCGGCCAGGCGGTGCAGCATGGCGGCGTCGGGCGGCGGCGGTTCGGCGCCGAAGTGGCGGTCCTGCGCGGCGAGGTCGCGGAAATATTCGGCGATGGCCTTCATCGTGTCGAAGGGATTGTCGAACCCTTCCAGCGTGCAGCTGAATGTGCCGTAGGACACGGTCAGGATCTTGCTTTCACTGGTCATGACTGGACAGCCTTTCGCCTTGCTCGTCGCGCCATACTACCCTGCGACCGTCCTATTGCATGGACAGACGGGGGTAATTTGATGGATTGATTGTGGCCGGACCCCGGGAATCCTGCCTTAATTGGATACAGTCTTACATGAATTTGCCGATTGTCCAGTCAACCCAAGGTGTAACGCTGGCGGGCGGGGGCCCATTTTCTGCGCGCGATCTGGCACTTGCCCTGAAGCGGGCCCCGGTGCCGGTGGCGGCGGACAGCGGGGCGGATCGCCTGCTGAACCTGGGTGCCATGCCCGAAGCCGTGATCGGCGACATGGATTCGATCTCGACCGCGGCGCGGGCGCGGATTCCCGTCGAGCGCCAGCATCTTGTCGCGGAACAGGCGACCACCGACTTCGACAAGGCGCTGCGGCTGATCGAGGCGCCGCTGGTGCTGGCGCTGGGCTTTGCCGGCGCGCGGATGGACCACGGGCTTGCGGCGATGGCGACGCTGATCACGCGGGCAGAGCGGCGCTGCATCCTGATCGGGCCAAAGGACCTGGCCTTTGCCGCCCCGTCGCGGCTGGAGCTGGCGCTGGGGCCGGGTGAGCCCTTGTCGCTGTTCCCGATGGCGCCGGTGACGGGTCGCAGCGCGGGGCTGGAATGGCCGATTGCCGGGATCAGCTTCGCGCCGGACGGGATGATCGGCACCTCGAACCGGGTCAGGGCGCGGCAGGTCGTGCTGGAGTTCGACCGGCGGGGGATGCTGGTGATCCTGCCCAGGCGGCGGCTGGACGCGGCGATCAGGGCTCTTCTGGCAGCAGGCTGATCTGCGGCTCACGCGCCTTGGCCTTCGCGGACAGCCGTTCGCGGTGGATGATGTAGAGGCCCGAGGCGACGATGATCGCCATGCCTGCGAAGGTCATGGCGTTCGGGAAGTCGTTGAAGATCAGGTAGCCGAGGGTGACGGCGGTGACGATCTCCAGGTAGTGCAGGGGGGCCAGCGCGGAGGCTGTGGCGAATTTCAGCGCGTAGGTCATGCACATGTGGCTGACGGCGGCGAAGAAGCCGACCATGAAGAGCCAGAGCCAGTTCCAGCCCATGGGCCAGACCGGATCAAGCGCGGGGATGCCGGAACCGTCGGCGAGGAGCATCACCGGCATGCAGAGGAGGAGCCCGGTCCAGGAGGTGTGGAACTGCATGGTGACGGGGTGCATCCACGTCGAAATCCCGCGCGTGACCAGCATGTAGAGCGCGAAGAGGACGGCGGTGGCGAGCGGCCAGAGTGCCACGAGGCCGAAGGCGGCGAGCGAGGGCTGGATGACGAGAAGCACGCCGACGAAGCCCACGGCGCAGGCGGCGATGCGGCGCGGGCCGACCTGGTCGCCGAACAGGAAATGGCCGAGAATCAGCAGGATGAACGGCTCGACGAAGACGATGGCGAGGGCATCGGCGAGCGGCATGACCTGGATGCCGGAGACGAAGGCGAAGGTCGAGACGATGAGAAGGAGCGCGCGCAGCGCGGTGTAGGCGAGCGCCTTGCCCGAGAGCGCCATGGAAAGCCGCATGAGCAGGACGACCGGCAGCATCAGCGCGGTCTGCACCACGAAGCGGGCGGCGGTGATCTGGCCGACGGGGATTCCGTTCTGGGCCGCAAGCTTGGCGCCCACGTCCAGAAGCGGTGCGATCACGCAGAAGGCGAGCATCAGGATGACGCCCTGGAGGGTCGTGTCGCGGGTCATGAGGGTTGCCTAGCCGGTGGTTGCGCGGGTCGCCTGCCTGAAAGCGACATCGCGGGGGTTGGGGCGGTTTTCTAGTTGAGCGCTGACGCGCAAGTCCTTTGTCTCGTCGTCGGGACTTCGCCCTCCTCCTCGGGTCTTGGGGGGTTCACACCCCCAAACCCCCGTGGGATACTTGGGCAAATGTGAAAGGGCTTGGCGTCAGCAGTTCGGCACGTTGACCGCAAGACCGCCGAGCGAGGTTTCCTTGTATTTCTCGTGCATGTCCTTGCCGGTCTGGCGCATCGTCTCGATGCAGACGTCCAGCGAGACGAGGTGCTGGCCATCGCCGCGCAGGGAAAGGGAAGCGGCGGAGACCGCCTTGATCGCGCCGAGGCCATTCCGTTCGATGCAGGGCACCTGGACGAGGCCCTTCACCGGGTCGCAGGTCATGCCGAGGTGGTGTTCCAACGCGATTTCGGCGGCGTTTTCCACCTGTTCGGGGGTGCCGCCCAGCACGGCGGCCAATCCGGCGGCGCCCATCGCGGCGGCGCTGCCCACCTCCGCCTGGCAGCCGCATTCGGCGCCGGAGATCGAGGCGTTGTGCTTGCAAAGGCCGCCGATGGCCGAGGCGGTGAGGAGGAAATCGCCGACCTTCGCGACGCTGGCTCCCGGGACGTGGTCCAGCCAGTAGCGGATGACGGCGGGGACAACCCCTGCGGCCCCGTTGGTGGGGGCGGTGACGACCTGGCCGCCGGCGGCGTTCTCCTCGTTGACCGCCATGGCGTAGAGGCTCATCCAGTCGTTGATCGTGTGCGGCGGCGTCAGGTTCAGCCCGCGTTCGGCCAGAAGCGCGTCGTGGATGCCCTTGGCGCGGCGGCGCACTTTCAGGCCTCCGGGCAGGATACCTTCGCCCTTCATGCCGCGCGAGATGCAGTCGTTCATCACCTGCCAGATGCGGTTGATCCCGGCGTCCAGCTCGGCAGCCGTGCGGAATTTCAGCTCGTTCGCCCGCTTCATCTGCGCGACGGAAAGGCCGGATTTCCTGGCCATCTCAAGCATTTCCGCAGCGGATTCAAACGGATATGGCACATCGGCCCGGGCCTTCGATTTGGCCCCTCCGGCCTCGGCCAGCTCGGCCTCGGTCAGCACGAAGCCGCCGCCGATGGAATAGTAGGTCTCCTCCAGGATCACGTCACCCTGGGCGTCGGTCGCCTTCAGGACCATGCCGTTGGCATGGCCGGGCAGGGCAGGGCCATAGTCGAAGGTCAGGTCCTTCGACGGGTCGAAGGCGAGGGTGCCAAGACCGGGGGCCTCGATGGTCTTCGTCTCGCGGATACGGGCAAGGGCGGTCTCGGCCTTGTCGGCGTCATAGCTGTCGGGGGCAAAGCCCGCGAGGCCAAGGATCGTCGCCCGGTCGGTGGCATGCCCGACCCCGGTGAAGGCCAGCGAGCCATGCAGCGACGCCCTCAGCCCGTGGAAATGGAAGGGCGAGGCGCGCAAGCCGTCGAGGAAGCGCGCGGCGGCGACCATCGGACCCATCGTGTGGCTGGACGACGGGCCGATGCCGACCTTGAACATGTCGAAGACAGAGAGAAACATCAGGAACCCGGATTGGTGAAAGGAGTGGGACCAAGGCCGTCGGAGGCCGCGACACGCTGCGCCGCAGGGCGGGCCTCATGCGCGGCGAGAACGGCGCGGAGATGCGGGAAGTCCGCCAGATCAATGCCGTAGGGCGAAGGCGGCAGCAGGATCAGCCAGCGCACCAGGATGCCGATGTAATAGCCCAGTACGCCGGGGTGGTCAGGTGACAGCCAGCGCGGGGATTGCGTCTCGATCAGCGTCTCGATCAGGCCGAGGCGGGCGGTGATCTGGTCCTGCGCGGCGGCCTGGGCGGCGGCGGAGTTCGCCTCGCCCGCCGGGCGGTGCGGGTAGAACATGGCGAGGGCCGCCTGATGCAGCGCGTTCGAGGTGAAGAAGAGCCAGGACAGGAAGGGGCCGCGGTCCGGGTCCCTGGGGCCAGGGCCCAGGCGCCCCGTCTGGTCGACGAGCCACAGAAGGATCGCCGCCGTCTCGAACATCGGGCCATGATCGGTTTCCAGCGCCGGGATCAGGCCCACGGGGTTCACCCGCCGGTATTCCGGACTGGCCAGCGCCCCGCCCTCGATGTCGACGATGGCGAGCGTATGGGGCAGCTCCAGTTCCTCCAACGCGAAGCGGACGATGGTCGAGGCGAAGTCGGGGGCATGGTGCAGGGTCAGGGTCATAGCACGCTTCCTTCCGGCGGGTTCGGCTGTTCGGGCCGGGTGAAGGGATGGGCCCCGAGCCCCTCGGCGCGGGCGACAACGGGGGTTTCGACACGGGCTTCCTGCGCCCGGGCAAGTGCGGTCAGGTTCGGAAAGTCGGACAGGTCCAGCCAGCGCGGGCCGGTTTCGGGGTAAAGCGCGGCCCAGCGGGTCAGGACCACGGCATAGACGCCCAGCGGTCGGCCCGGCGCGAACAGCTTCGGCACCTGTGCCGCGGCGGCGTCGAGCAGCCCGAAATGGCGCAGCATCCGGTTGGCCATGATCTCGGTGAACCCGGCATGGGCGTCGACCGGGGCGTACTGGTGCGGGTAGAAGATCTGGCGCAGGTCGGCATGCGCGGTGTTCGACAGGAAGAACAACCACTTGAGAAAGACGGGCCGGTCCGGATCACCGGGGCCGGGGCCAAGGTGATGGGTGTCAGCCAGCCACAGAAGGATCGCCCCGGTTTCCGTGATCGGCCCGACCGGCGTTTCCAGCGTCGGGATCAGCCCGGTCGGGTTCAGCGCGCGGTAGGCGGCGCTGTCCTGCTGCCGCTTTGCCCGGTCGACCAGCACGGTGCGATAGGGGATGCCCGCCCCGTCCAGCACCAGCCGGATGATCAGCGACGCGTTGTCCGGGGCGTAGTGCAGCGTGTACATCGGTGGTCCAGAAGCCATCCTGCCAAGATGGCGAAGTTTTGCGCCGGGGAAAGGCGAAAAGCGACCGAATGACGCGGGACTGCGCAGCATTGTGATGCCGCGCGCCGAAGAACCCGAAGGCATTAACCGATCATCAACCTTCTTCGGGGCAGGCTCGGGCGCGACGGATGCGAAAGGGTCGATGATGCGGCGACGGGCGGTGATCATGGTAGCGGGGCTTCTGCTGGCCGGGGCGGCCCGGGCCGAGGAGGATGCGCTGGCCGAGGAGATGGCGCGCAATCCCGCCCGGTTCGAGGCGCGGGCCATCGACCTGATCGCGGGTTTCGGCGGGCCGGGCGGGCTGCGGCTGGAAGGGATCGAGGCGCATGTCGCGCTGGAGCGGGCAGGGGCGCGGGCCAGTGCGATGCGTCGCTTTCTTGCGATGGATCTGGATGCCGATGGCTCAGTCGACCGCAATGAGCTGGCAACTGTCCAGCACGCGGCAAGCGCGCAGGGTCGGGGCCGGATGGAGCGGCAGTTTGCGGCGGCGGATGCCGATGGCGACGCGGTGGTCGATGCGGGCGAGATGGCAGCGGCGGGGGCTGCGGCGGGGCTGGCCGCGCTGGGCGAGGAGGAGGCGGGCCTCCTGCGCGCGATGCTGCGGCTTGATGCCAATGGCGACGGCGCGCTGAGCGTGGCGGAGGTTTCGGCCGCCGTCGCGCGGGCGTCCGATGCGACCTGATTGTGCCACAAAGCCTGCGTAGGCTGCCGTTGCGAAGTCTCTCGCCCTTCGGCGGCCTTTGCGCTATCTCGGGTCAGCTAACACGGGGGAAATCCATGGCTGCCGAACTTTCGCCGATCGACCAGGCCAAATTCGTGGCCGCCCGCCGGTCGGTGGATTTCGTGGAAAACGGCATGAAGCTGGGACTTGGCACCGGGTCGACCGCCGCCTGGATGGTGCGCTGCCTGGCCGAACGGGTCCGGGACAAGGGATTGTCGGTGACATGCGTCGCGACCTCCTCGCGCACGGCGGACCTGGCGCGAAGCCTCGGGCTGACGGTCGTCACTCTGGACGAAACGAAATGGCTCGACCTGACCATCGACGGGGCGGATGAATTCGACGCGAATCTGAACCTGATCAAGGGTGGCGGCGCGGCGCTCTTGCAGGAAAAGATCGTCGCGACCGCCAGCGACCGGATGATCGTGATCGCGGATGCGGCCAAGGAAGTGGCCCAGCTTGGTGCCTTCCCCCTGCCGGTCGAGGTGATTCCCTTCGGCTGGCAGACGACGAAGGCCCTGATCGAGGAAACGCTTTACAGCCTGGATGTGATGAGCCGGGATGTGGCGCTGCGGATGGCAAAGGACGCGCCGCTCCGCACCGACGAGGGGCACTTCATCCTGGACCTCAGCCTCACGCGGATCGGCAACCCGCGGCAGCTGGCGCTGGTCCTGAACCAGATCCCCGGCGTGGTCGAGAACGGGCTTTTCATCGACATCTGCGACGTGGTGGTGATCGGCCATGGCGATGGCCGGGTCACGGTGCGCGACATCAATTCGGGCAAGGTCGAGAATGGCTCGGTCGACATGTCGGAAAGCCGCAACATCTTCGCCGACCTGGACTGAGGCTGGCGCAACCAACCCCCGCCGCTCTGGTCCCGGGTCACATCGAACCTGCCTTGGATGGACTGCCCAATGGAGCGGCTGTAGAGGTTCTTGACGACCTGGCCGTTGACCTAGCCAGCCAGCCCGGTGCGCGCCATTTCCGCGTTCATCTCGCGGGTCATCGCGCCGAAGTCGGCGTCGGCGATCTGGGAAACGTGCGATCTCGGCTTGTCGCTCTCGAAATGGAAGGTGCGCGCGGGGCTTACCAGTTTACCCGGCTGGCATAGAGAATGTTCCAGTGATCCGCGTAGCGCTCCGCTTTCTCGACGTGCCAGGGTATCGCGGAGAAAGCCTCTTTCAGGCGTTGCGCGCCCAATGCGCGGCGCTGGACTTCTCGTGAATCCATCCCAAGTTGCAGCAGTTCCATCAGATACGGACTCGCCTTCACCAGATCGGACGGTTCCGCCGTCGCCGGAGGAAGGTATGCCTCGTTCAGCACCCGTGATCCCGGCACTGTTGTTACCATCGTCAAGAATGCGTCGGTCAGTTCCATCCCGGAAGCTTCTGGTCTGAAAGTCGTATCTTGCATCCGCAACCTCCGGAACCTGAGCAATGAGGTTGCCAAGGCTCACCTCCATGAGAACCCTGATATTGGCGGAATCATCGCGTTCCGTCCATCGCAGAAGGGCCGGATCGCCCGCTATCTGGGGACATGTGCCGGGTCGTCCCCCAGTCAAGCGCCGGCGACAGCATGTTGTCGGTGCGCCGGACCGGGGCCCATCGCTCGGGGAAGTCGACGACGAACGTGATCTGTGCGGGGGGACCGAAAAACGTCCTCCGGGGCTTTCGCGGCGCGGCATTAGCGCATAGCTGTGGTCGCGACTATGCGGCAGGCGGGATCCATCATGGCCTTCGACTACGATCTCTTTGTCATCGGCGGCGGCTCGGGCGGGGTCAGGGCGGCGCGGGTCGCGGCGGGCGACTGGGGCGCGAAGGTGGGCCTGGCCGAGGAAAGCCGGATGGGCGGCACCTGCGTCATCCGGGGCTGCGTGCCGAAGAAGCTGATGGTCTTCGCCAGCGGTTTCCCGGCCATGTTCGAGGACGCGCAGGCCTATGGCTGGAAGGCGGAGGGCGGCACCTTCGACTGGCGCGTGTTCCGCAACCGGCTGGAGGCCGAGCTTGACCGCCTGGAAGCCGCCTACCGCACGACGCTGAAAAACGCCGGGGTCGTCGTCCACGACACCCGCGCCACCATCGTCGATCCGCACCGGGTCAGGCTCGCCACCGGCGAGGAGTTCACCGCCAAGCACATCCTGGTCGCCACCGGCGGCTGGCCCTTCGTGCCGGAGTTTCCCGGGTCGGATCTTGCCGTCACCTCGAACGAGATGTTCCACCTCGACGCGCTGCCCAAACGCGCGCTGGTGGTCGGCGGCGGCTATATCGCCGGGGAGTTCGCCTGCATCCTCAATGGCCTGGGGGTCGAGGTCAGCCAGTACTACCGCGGCGCCCAGATCCTGCGCGGCTTCGATGACGAAGTGCGCGGCCATGTCGCCAACGCGATGCGCGAGGCGGGGATCGGCATCCACCTCGGCACCGCCGTCACGAAACTGGAAAAGACCCCGACCGGCATCCGCGTCACCGGCTCCGACGGGTCGGAACGCGAGGTCGACCTGGTGCTCTACGCCACCGGCCGCCGCCCGAACACGGCGGGACTTGGCCTTGAGGCGCTGGGGCTGGAGCTTGGCCGCACCGGCGAGATTCCGGTGGACGCCTACAGCCAGACCGCCGTGCCCTCGATCTTCGCCGTGGGCGATGTGACCGGCCGGATCAACCTGACCCCGGTCGCCATCCGCGAGGGCCATGCCTTCGCCGACACCGTCTTTGGCGCAAGACCCACAACCTTTGACCATCAGCTTGTCGCCTCGGCCGTATTCACCCAGCCGGAACTCGGCTCGGTCGGCCTTTCCGAGGAAGCCGCGCGCGAACAGGAGTCGATCGAGGTCTACGCCACCGCATTCCGCCCGATGCGGACCGCCTTTGCGGGCAGGCCGGAACGGGTGCTGATGAAGCTGATCGTCAGCCAGGCCACGCGCAAGGTCCTTGGCTGCCATATCGTCGCACCCGAAGCCGGCGAGATGATCCAGCTTGCCGCCATCGCGATCCGGATGGGCGCCACGAAAGAGGATTTCGACGCCACCTGCGCGGTGCATCCGACGATGGCGGAAGAACTGGTGACGATGCGAAAACCGGTGCGAACGGCCTGACACGGGGTCACGGTGGGTTGATTTCCGGCCGGATATGACCAGCTTAGGGAAAAGCGTAAGAAGAGGTTCTGATCAATGGCAGGAAGTGGCGGTCCCTGGGGCGGCGGCGGTGGCCCGGGCGGAGACGACCGGGGCGGCAGGGGCAACAACGACGACGACGACCGTCGCGGCGGTCGGCGCGGCGAGGGCGGACCGCAAATCTCCGAGGTCGACCAGCTGATGAAACGCGGGCAGGAACAGCTGCGCGTGCTGATGGGAGGGCGCGGCAATCGCGGGACGGGTGGTCCCGGTGGCGATCCCGGCAGTCCGATCTTCACCCGGCAGGGCATGGCGCTTGGCGCGCTGGCGCTGGTCGCGGTCTGGGCCTTCATGTCGTTCTACACCGTTCGGCCCGAGGAACGCTCGGTCGAGCTGTTCCTGGGCGAAAGCTCGGGCGTCGGCGACCCGGGGCTGAACTTCGCGCCCTGGCCCATCGTGAGCTACGAGAAGGTCCAGGTGACGGGCGAACGCACGACCGACATCGGCACCCAGGCGGCCGGCAGCGACTCTGGCCTGATGCTGACGCGCGACCAGAACATCGTCGACATCGGCTTCCAGGTGGTCTGGAACATCTCGGACCCCGAGAAATACCTGTTCAACCTGGCGGAACCGGAATTGACCATCAAGGCGGTCAGCGAAAGCGCGATGCGCGACATCATCGCCCGCTCGGAGCTGTCGCCGATCCTGAACCGCGATCGGGGCGTGATTGCCGCCGACCTGCGGACCGCCGTCCAGGCGACATTGGACAGCTATAACGCCGGGATCACCGTGATCCGCGTCAACCTCCAGGTCGCCCAGCCTCCCCGCGAAGTGATCGACGCCTTCCGCGCCGTGCAGGCGGCGCAGCAGGAGCGCGACCGGCTGGAAAAGGAGGCCGACGCCTATGCCAACAAGGTGACGGCAGGCGCCCGGGGTGAGGCCGCGCGGCTTCTGGAAGCGGCGGAAGGCTACCGCGCCGAAGCGGTGAACTCCGCCCAGGGCGAGGCCGCGCGCTTCCTCTCGGTCTTTGCGGAATATGTGAAGGCGCCCGAGGTGACGCGGCGGAGGCTCTATCTGGAAACCATGGAGCGGGTCTTTGGCGGCATGAACAAGGTCATCCTTGACGGTGTGAGCGGCGGCGAGGCAGGTCAGGGCGTGGTTCCCTTCCTGCCCCTGAACGAACTTGGCCGGATGAGCCCGGCCCAGGGCGCCGGCCAGACTGCGGGTTCTGCGGGAGGGACCAACTGATGCGCGCGATGTATCTTGTTCCGGCGCTGGTCGTCCTTCTGGTGCTGGTTCTGTCCTCGGTCTTCATCGTCGACGAACGCAAGAAGGCGCTGGTCCTGCAGTTCGGACAGGTCATGCAGGTGAAGGAAGAGCCGGGCCTTGGCTTCAAGATCCCCCTGATGCAGGATGTGGTCCTTTATGAGGACCGCATCCTCGGCCTGCAGACCCAGCCGATCGAGGTAACGCTCCTGTCCGACCGCCGCCTGGTGGTCGACGCCTTTGCCCGCTGGCGCATCGTCGATCTGGTGGAGTTCCGCCAGTCGGTCGGTACCGGGGGCGAGGATCGGGCGCAGCAGCTTCTGGGCAACATCCTGTCCCAGGCCATCCCCGAGGTGCTGGGCAACGCGACGCAGGAACAGGTCCTGTCCCAGGATCGGGCCGGGCTGATGAACCAGATCCTGACCATCGCCAAGCGCGAAGGCGCGGCACTGGGCGTCGATGTCATCGATGTGCGGCTGACCCGCACCGACCTGCCCGAGCAGAACCTGGAAGCGACCTTCGCCCGGATGCGGGCCGAGCGCGAACGCGAAGCGGCCGACGAAGTGGCCCGCGGCGGCGAGGCGGCGCAGCGCGTGCGGGCTGCGGCGGACCGGACGGTGGTCGAGCTGACCTCGGACGCCCGGCGCCAGGCCGAGGTGATCCGCGGCGAGGCCGATGCCGAACGGAACCGCATCCTTGCCGAATCCTATGGCAAGGATCCCGAGTTCTTCGCCTTCATCCGCTCGCTCGCAGCCTATGAGACCAGCCTGAAGGGCGGCAATTCCTCGATCGTGATGCAGCCCGACAGCGAGTTCTTCGATTACCTGCGGTCGGATCGCGGACCGACGGCGCCCGAGGCCCCGGCGGCCCCGTGAGCCATATCATCCTGGCACTGGGTCTGGTGCTGGCGGTGGAGGGGCTGGTGCTGGCACTGGCCCCCCGCCGGATCGAGGATGCCTTGCGGCTGATCGCCTCGTTGCGCGTCGATCAGCGGCGGGTGATCGGGCTGGTCGCTCTGGCTCTCGGGGTCGCTCTGGTCTGGCTCGCCGGTCCCTCCTGAACCGGCCCGGATGACAAATGCATTCACATCCCTTTGATGCGCCGCGACAGGGTTTGCATTGCGGGGGGCTTTGACTAACTGTTTCTTCAACGCCGACGCGGCAGGGTTCCAGAGTGGAACGCCACCGTCGCCAGATCTGTTGAACAGGAGTTCGCATCTTGCCCGATCTCACCCCTTCCATCCGTAACGCCCTGCGCTCCAGCACGCTTCTGGCACTGGTCCTGGGCTTCGGTCTCAGCGTGGCGCCGGCCAGCGACGTGCAGGCCTTCGGCGCGCCCGAAAGCTTTGCCGAACTGGCGCAGAAGATCAGCCCTGCCGTGGTGAACATCACCACCAGCGCGATGATCGCCGCGCCCACCGACGGCATGCCCATGGTACCCGAGGGCAGTCCCTTCCAGGACTTCTTCGATGATTTCGGCGGCCCCGGCCAGGGCGGCCCGCAACGGTCCGAGGCGCTGGGCTCTGGCTTCGTGGTCAGCGAGGACGGCTACATCGTCACCAACAACCACGTCATCGAAGGCGCGGATTCGATCGAGATCGAGTTTTTCTCGGGCGAGCGGCTGACGGCCAAGCTAGTCGGCACCGATCCGAAGACCGACATCGCGCTCCTCAAGGTCGAAAGCGACAAGCCGCTGGAATTCGTGAGCTTCGGCAACAGCGACCTGATGCGCGTCGGCGACTGGGTCATGGCGATGGGCAACCCCCTGGGCCAGGGCTTTTCGGTCTCTGCGGGCATCGTCTCGGCGCGGGGGCGCCAGCTTTCCGGCAGCTATGACGACTTCATCCAGACCGATGCCGCCATCAACCGCGGCAACTCGGGCGGCCCGCTGTTCAACATGGACGGGCAGGTCGTGGGCGTGAACACCGCGATCATGTCGCCGAACGGCGGCTCCATCGGGATCGGCTTCTCGATGTCCTCGAACGTCGTGACCAAGGTCGTCGACCAGCTGAAGGAATTCGGCGAAACCCGGCGCGGCTGGCTGGGCGTGCGGATCCAGGACATGAGCCCGGAAATCGCCGAGTCGATGGGCATGGCGGATGCCAAGGGTGCGCTGGTCACGGACGTGCCGGACGGCCCGGCCAAGGACGCAGGCATCCAGTCGGGCGACGTGATCACCCGCTTCGGGGCCAATGACGTGACCAGCGCCGGTGATCTGACGCGCCGCGTCGCCGACGCCCCGATCGGCGAGGCGGTGCCGGTGATCGTCCTGCGCGACGGCCGGACCGAGACGCTGGCCGTCACCCTTGGCCGCCGCGAGGATGCCGAGGCCAAGACGATGCCCGCCTCCTCGCCCGCGCCCGAGGCGCCGAAAGAGATGGAGACGCTGGGCCTGACGCTGGCGCCGCTCAGCGACGACATGCGCTCGCGCCTCGGTCTTGATGCCGGGTCCGAGGGCCTGATGATCATGAAGGTCGACCAGGCATCGGAAGCCTTCACCAAGGGCCTGGTCGAGGGCGATCTGATCACCGAGGCCGGGCAGCAGAAGGTCGTGCGCCTGCAGGACCTGGAGGACCGCATCAGGGAGGCGAAGGACGCGGGCCGCAAGTCGATCCTGCTTCTCGTCCGGCGCGGCGGCGACCCGCGCTTCGTGGCGCTGTCGATCGAATAATAGCCTCGGCTCAAGGGTTTGATTGGCGGCGGGATCCCTCGCCGCCAAATTTCTTGAGCAAGAAACTTGTCAAATTCCGTCCTTAAGGAATTTGGATTCCGGCCCTATGACTGATCCCCCGCCCGCGCGTCGTCGTGCCGGAACCCCGGCTCCAGCAGCCGGTCCAGCAGCGGCGACAGGTCCTCGATCCGTTCCGCCACCACATGCACCACCCCCGCCTCGCGCTGCAGCTTGCCCGTCACCCGCAGAAGCCGCCCGGCGATCACCGCGCGGCGGAAGCGTTCGTAGACATTGGCCCAGACGACGACATTCACCACCCCAGTCTCGTCCTCCAGCGTGAGGAAGATCACCCCCTTCGCCGTACCCGGCCTTTGCCGCACCAGGACCAGCCCCGCCACCGTGACCCGCGCTCCGGCCGGGGGTTCGCCCAGCCGCGCAGCCTGCAATGCCCGGGGAGGGCGGGGCCACGGTCCCGCGCGCGAGGTGGTGGCAGGGGGGAGGGGGGTATGGGCGGTCATGCGAACAATACTAGAACATTTGCGGGACGAGGCAAGTCTGCGCACCCTCTGGCAAATCCGGCCGCGCTGGCCTATGTCACGGGCAGACGATCCCGGGAGACCTGAGAATGGCGAAGATCACCTACGTTGAACACAGTGGCAAAGAGCATGTGGTCGAGGTCGCGAATGGCCTGACCGTGATGGAAGGCGCGCGCGACAACGGCATTCCGGGGATCGAGGCCGATTGCGGCGGCGCCTGCGCCTGTTCCACCTGCCATGTCTATGTCGACGCGGCCTGGGTCGAGAAACTGCCGAAGAAGGACCACATGGAAGCCGACATGCTCGACTTCGCCTGGAACCCCGATCCGGTGCGCTCGCGCCTGACCTGCCAGATCAAGGTTTCCGACGCGCTTGACGGGCTGCGCGTCGAGATGCCGGAAAAGCAGATCTGAAGCCACGGCTCGCCCACGCTTCGTCCCGGCTCGCAGGGCGACGCGGAGACAAAGCCGAACGGCAAGCCGTCAGCCCTCGCCTTTCCCCAGCCGGTCCGACTTGCGCCGGACCAGCATCGTGCGCAGGTCGTGCATCGCCAGCAGAAGCGCGTCCGTCACCGCCTCAAGCTGCGCGTCCGTCGCGCGTGACTGCGCCCATTGCGTCGTCAGGTTCAGGTGGTCGACCGTGCGCAGGATGTCATCGACCTCGCGCATCGCCAGCTGCGCCTGCCGCGCCGCCAGCCAGTCCCGGATGGCCGTCCGGTCGGCCTCGGTCAGCTCCACCTCGCCATGCGGCTTGATGTTGCCGTTCTTCACGTTGACCGTGGCGATCTCGTCCATCTCGATCCGGCGCTGGCGGTTCTCGGTGCCCAAGCGGAACACCGCCGCGCCATTCTCGCGCACCCGGAAATAGTAGTCGGGAAGATCGGCACTCATCCAGGCTCTCCGGCGTCGCGGTTGTCGATCACCCGCAATAGGCTGCCGTTCTCATCCACCAGCGCGAACATCCGCGGCGCAGCCCCCTGCTTGAAAAATCCGGTCAGGCGGGGGATCGACCTGTGGTCGGCAGGCAGTCCCGCCGCGCGCCACTCCTCCAGCAGCGTGTCGGGTTCGTCCACCCGGATGCAGGCTGAAAACCAGCTGGTCTTGGGGTCGCAGTCGGGATGCGGAAAGAACTCCAGCACCATGGGCCCGCGCTTCAGGATCATCCAGCCCTCGTCGCGGAAATCCTCGCGGAAGCCGAGTGTGTCATAGAAAGCCGACGTTGCCGCAAAGTCGCGGGCCGGAAGATTGGCGGTGATCCGGTCGGCCATGATGTCCTTTCAGACCAATGCGGCGCAGAAGCCCTGGATGCGCGAGCAGGCCTCGCGCAGAACCTCGTCCGAAGTAGCGTAGCTGACCCGGAAGTTGGGCGAAAGGCCGAAGGCAGCGCCGAAGACCACCGCCACCCCGGTTTCCTCCAGAAGCGCGGTCGCGAAGATCTCGTCGTTGGAAATCACCGTGCCCGCGGGCGTGGCCTTGCCGATGCAGCCCGAGATGTCGGGATAGACGTAGAACGCTCCCTCCGGCTTCGGGCAGCGGATGCCTTTCGCCTGGTTCAGCATCGACACCACCAGGTCGCGTCGCCCTTGGAACACCTTGCGCCAGTCGGCCAGGAAGTCCTGCGGGCCGCTCAAGGCCTCCAGCGCCGCATACTGGCTGACCGAACAGGGGTTCGAGGTCGACTGCGACTGGATCGTCCCCATCGCCTTGACCAGCGCGACCGGCCCCCCGGCATAGCCGATCCGCCAGCCCGTCATCGCATAGGCCTTCGACACCCCGTTGCAGGTCAGCGTGCGGTCGTAAAGCCCGGGCTCGATCTCCGCCGGAGTGCAGAACTCGAAATCGTCGAAGACAAGGTGTTCGTACATGTCGTCCGACATCACCCAGACCTGGGGATGCCGCATCAGCACATCCGTCAGCCCCTTCAGCTCCGCCCGGGTATAGCCCGCCCCGGTGGGGTTGGACGGCGAGTTGAAGATGAACCACTTGGTCTTCGGCGTGATCGCGGCTTCCAGCTGCGCGGGGGTCAGCTTGAACTCGGTCTCGATTCCCGCGACCACGGGGACCGGAACGCCCCCCGCCAGCAGCACCATGTCGGGATAGCTCACCCAATAGGGTGCCGGGATGATCACCTCGTCGCCGGGATTCAGCGTTGCCATCAGCGCGTTGTAGAGAATCTGCTTGCCGCCGGTGCCCACCGAAATCTGCTGCGGCGTGTAGGTCAGCCCGTTCTCGCGCAGGAACTTGGAGCAGATCGCCGCCTTCAACTCCGGTATGCCGTCCACGGCCGTATAGCGGGTGCGGCCAGCGTCGATGGCACGTTTGGCGGCCTCGCGGATGTTCTCGGGCGTGTCGAAATCCGGCTCTCCCGCGCCAAGGCCGATCACGTCCTTGCCTTCGGATTTCAGCTGTTGCGCCTTCGTGGTCACGGCGATGGTGGGCGAGGGTTTCACGCGCGCCAGCGTGTCGGACAGGAAGGCCATGAACCGCCCCTTTCGGTGGTGGAGTTTCCGTTCGGCCTGTCTTAGGGTCCGCCCGGATGCGGTTCAAGCGGGAACGGAGCCAGAATGGGCGAGACGGCTGAAGCACGCCTGAAGCGGATGGCGATGCGTTCCTGGCGGCGGGGCACCAAGGAGATGGACCTCGTGCTGGGCCCCTTTGCCGACGCGCATCTTGCCGGGCTGTCAGAGGCCGATCTTGTGACCTACGACGCCCTGCTGGCTGAAAATGACCAGGACCTGATGGCCTGGATCCTCGGCCAATCCGCGCCGCCGCCGGTGCTGGCGCCGCTCCTGGCGCGGATCACCGCCTTCGCCGAAACGCGACTGACGCGCGGAAACTAGGCGCAGTTCTCTGCAAGTTTACGGAATGTTTGTGCTTTGTGCCGATTCTGCGCCCGTGCGAACGGTGGAGAAACGGAATGACAATCTATGCCCCGCTGCTGGACGGATCGCAAAAGGCGTTCCTGTCCTGCTATCTTGACAACCTGGCGCTGGTCGAACGGCTGCACCGGCTGCTGCTTGACGTGATCAAGGATGAATTCGAACGCCTGAACATCCTGGAAATCAACTCGGTCCAGGCGCTGCTGCTGTTCAACATCGGCGAGAACGAGGTGACGGCGGGCGAGCTGAAGTCGCGCGGCTACTACCAGGGCTCGAACGTCAGCTACAATCTGAAAAAGCTGGTGGACTTGGGCTACATGCACCACCAGCGCTCGGAAATCGACCGCCGCTCGGTCCGCGTGAAGCTGACGGAAAAGGGCCGCCATGTCCGGGGGCTTCTGTCCGATCTTTTCGCCCGACATTCCGACGGGATCGAAAGGCGCGGGTTGATCGACGCCTCCGGCATGGACGAGATCAACATGTCGCTGAAGCGGATGGAACGGTTCTGGACCGAACAGATCCGGTATATCTACTGACGCTCGGCCCGGCCCGGGATCATACCTTCGGCGGAGTATTTCTTGCCAGGAGGAAGCTGGGACCCGGGGCGGGGAATCTTAAGAATGCCTGAACGCCCGCGCGCAACCCATTGATTTCATGAGCTTGGAAAATCTGTCCACCGTGGACAGGTCCGGGCCCCCGGCTCAGTTCACCTTGCGGGCGGGCAGGAAGGGCAGGGGCGCGACGGGCAGCCCGTCCTCGATCATCTGACGGGCCTCGTCCGGCTTGGCCTCGCCATGGATCGACCGCTCCGGCGCGTCACCGGAATGAATCCGGCGCGCCTCGGCGGCGAAGTTCAGTCCGACATATTCCGAGTTTTCCTCGATCTGCCGCCGCAGGGCCGCGATCTTCTCCTCGATCGCCGAGGCGGGGGCAGAGAGGTCGGGCCGGTCCGACGGCACGGCCTGGGCGGCGTTGCGGGCCGGACGGACGGCGGGGGCCATCAGATCCTTCTCGATCGCGTCACTGCCGCAGACCGGACAGGACACCTGTCCGGCCGTCAGCAGCGCCGAAAAGGCCGCAGCATTCTGGAACCAGCTTTCGAAGCCATGCCCGGCCGCGCATTTGAGGCTGTAACGGATCATTTCCCGACGTCCCGCAGACGACACTTCCGATAGCTAGGCACTGCTGACGAAAGGTCAATGACCCTTGCGTTTCCGCGCCGCAGGTGTCGGGGCATCGTCGTCATCCCCCGTGATTGGCGCAGCGCGCCCGGCGATCGGGGGGATGAACCCCGCGATGATCATCGCCAGCTCCGGCTCGGCCACCATTTCCGCAGCCTCCCGCAGCGGGAACCACTTGCGCCGCCGTTCCTTCGCCTCGGGAAATGTCTTGGCCAGCTTGTCGACGCGCATTCCGAAGACCGCGACGGCGCAGGGCACCGATGACGTCACGGAGAGGCATTTCTGATAGCCGTAGCGCCCCACGCAAAGCGGGTTCATCGTGCCGGAGGCCCCCGCCTCTTCCCAGGCTTCCTGCGCCGCCGCGGCTTCCGGTGAAAGCCCCGGCATCGGCCAACCCTTCGGGATTACCCAGCGACCGGTATCGCGGCTGGTGATCAGAAGAATCTCGACATCCTTTTCAGCGAGCCGCCAGCACAACGCCCCATACTGCATGCGCGTACTACCCGCGTCGGCCCCTGGTGCCGCTATCTTGTCTTGCCAACCCATGTCACGCCCACTTGGCCGCCCGGTTCCCGGGTCTGGCCGCTGCCCATTATCCTCGGTAATGAATATGACATGGGAAAGGCCGAAATTATAGTGTTTTCCCATGGAATTGATCGCGAGCCCGGTCGGAATGCCCTACCTTCCGGCCGCATGACGAACAAAGGCATCCAGACCAGGGGCCGGACAGCCCGTAACACGACCGGTTCCGACCCGCGCCGGGCCGCTGCATGATCCGGGCCTTCCTTGGTCTGGACCTGCCCCCCGCCATCCGTGGCGCGCTTCAGGTCCAGCAGTTCCTTCTGCCGCTGCCACGCAGGGTCGAGCCCGAGAACCTGCACCTGACCTTGGTCTTCCTTGGAAACTGCCCCGAACCGATGATCGAGGCTGCGCATGAGGGCTTCGAGGCGCTGCGGGAAAACGGCTTTCCGTTGGCTCTGCAAGGGCTTGGCCTTTTCGGCAAGGCAAGGCCGCACACTGCCTGGGCCGGGGTTGCCCCCTCGGCGCCCTTGATGCATCTGCAGGCCAAGGTCGAGACGATCGCCCGCCGCGCCGGTTGCAGGGTCGATGCCCGCAAATTTGTGCCACATGTCACGCTGGGCCGCTTTCCGGTGCCGGACCCCGCCGACACCGCCCGGCTGGAACGCGCCGTTGCCATGGGGGCGGGATTTTGCACGGAACCCTGGGAGGTCCGTGACCTGACGCTTTGGCAAAGCCACCTGACCGGCAGGGGTCCGCAGTACCGGCCCCTGGCCCGCTACCCCTTGGCTTGACAGGCGCAGGCGCCTCATGCAGCACGGGACCCAAGCCCAAGGAGTGCCCCATGAAGATCGCCCACCGCGAGATCGGCCAGAACCATCCGCCGCTTGTCATCGCCGAGATCGGCATCAACCACGGCGGAGATCTTTCCGTGGCAAAGGAAATGGTGCGGCTGGCGGCGGGCGCAGGCTGCGAGATGATCAAGCACCAGACCCATATCATCGAAGACGAGATGACCGAGGAGGCGAAGTCGATCTTCCCGCCGAATGCCGATGTCTCGATCTGGCATGTGATGGAACGCTGCGCGCTGACGCTGGACGAAGAGGCGGAGCTGAAGCGCTATACCGAAAACCTGGGGCTGATCTGGATTTCGACCCCTTTCTCCCGCGCCGCCGCCGACTGGCTGGAGACGCAGGATGTCCCGGCCTACAAGATCGGCAGTGGCGAGGCCGACAACCTGCCGCTGATCCGCCACATCGCGCGCAAGGGCAAGCCGGTGATCCTGTCGACGGGGATGCAAACGATTGAAACCATCCGCGCTTCGGTCGAGATCCTGGACAAGGCAGGGGTCGACTATGCGCTTCTCGAATGCACGAACCTGTATCCCAGCCCGGCGGAGATCGTCTCGCTGCGGGGCGTTACCGAATTGAGACAGGCCTTCCCAAAAGCCGTTGTCGGCTTTTCCGATCATTCCATCGGCCCGGAAATGGCGCTGGCCTCGGTCGCGCTGGGCGCCTGCATCCTGGAGCGCCACTACACCGACAGCCGCTACCGCAAGGGCCCCGACATCATCAACTCGATGGACCCGGCGGAACTGCGCTTCCTGATCGACCGCTCGAAGGAAATATGGATCGCCGCCAACAACCCGAAGAGCCGCTCCGCCCCGGAGGAAGACGTCTATCGCTTCGCCCGCGGCTCGGTCGTGGCCGACCGCGACCTGGCCGAGGGCCATGTCATCGCCGAAACCGACATCTGGGCCCGCCGCCCGGGGTCAGGCGAGATCGCGGCCTATGACTTCGACAAGGTGCTGGGGAAACGGCTGACGCGGGCGGTGACGCGGAACACGCAGCTCAAGTGGGCCGATCTGGGATAAGCGCGGCGATCTGGTCAAACAGGTTGCGACCTTCAAGCCGCCAGCGTTGCAGGCTTGCCGCAATGGCGGCCTTCTCCTCTGAGGAATAGCTCCAGTCGCGTTCGGCAAGGGTCGCCTCTCGAAGGTCGGCAAGCGGGCGGACCCGTGCGGGATCAAGGCCGATGTCGGCGATCAGGGCCTCGATCTTCCAGCTGTTCGACGAGACGGCAAGGAACGGCGTCCCCGAGAGAATCGCAAGGCAGACGGAATGGAAGCGTCCGGTGACGACAAGGCTGTGACGCGACAGCTGGGCAAGATAGGCTGCGTCATCGGCGACGAGCCGGGTTGTCGGGTGCCGGGCGATGAACCTGCGGTTCTGCCAGTCGCAACGCCGGGCCCGCAGCCAGCGCCGCCAGCCCGTCAGGCGGGCGGGAACCGCCTTGATCACCGTTGTCACCGGGACAAGATCATGCCCGCCCTCCTCGGCAAACCGGGCGAGGGACTCGGTCACCTTGCCATGGACTGAACATCCCACCATGACACCGGATCGCCTTGCGCCGGGATCCTGCCAGGGATGCAGCATCGACAGGTCGCCAAGGCAGGTGACGTCGCGCCCGGTCTCTGCTGCAAGATCGGTCATCGACCGGCTGTCGCGGCAGGCGAGAATGTCGAAGTCGCGTGCCATTGCGCCCCAGTCCGGCGGGTTTTGCTGCCAGAGCGCATTGATCAGCGCGACGCGGCCACCGCGCGCCTTGACCCGGGCACCTGCCTCCATAAGCCAGCGCCCGCGCCGCTTGCCGTGGTGCAGGGTGCCTTCGCCGTTGATCACCACCAGGTCGGCTGCGTCGATCTGTGCGGTGAGGGCCGGATCGTGCCGCCAGTCGGTCCCGACCTTGATCGAGGGGAGGTCGGTCAACCCGCGCTGCGAGAGCTCATCGCGAATTGTGCGCATCACGCGAATGCAGCCGAAATGGGTGCCGCCTTCGTCCGTGTCGTTCAGCAGAAGGACGCGCCGCCCGTCCGTCATGCGCGTTCGAGGCGGAAGAAGGAATTGACCCTGGCGTTGCGGCGCATGATCTCGCGTCGGTCCGCAACCCGCCAGCCGAGGCGCGTCAGGCTGGCAAGAAATGCCGTCTCGCGGTGAACATGCTGCTGCGGTTTGTTCCGGGAGCGCAGGTTGATCAGGCCGAGCGACAGGCGATACCACAGCCTGCGCAAGGGGCCGGCGTCATCAGGGACAAGGCTGGCCCCGATGATCATCGCGGGCGAACCGAGCGCGGTAAGCCGTTCCAGCGCGCGTTCGGCATCGGCGAACGGAACCCAGTTCAGGAAGCGGATGCAGACCGCAAGCTCGGGCGCCGGGCCGGGGGCAGGGGCAAGGTCGAAGATGCTGGCGCAGCGCAGGACATAGGCCGACCGACGGTCGGTCGGAAGGGTTGCGATCTTCCCGGCCGCCTCATCCAGCATGCCCTGCGACAGGTCGACCCCGGTTACGCTGGCACCGATGGCTTCGTACTGCTCGACCCAGCGACCGGTGCCGAAGGGGCAATCCAGCACGGTTGCCGGGCGGATCGCGGCAAGCATGCCCTCCATCGCGGCAACTTCGCGTTTCCAGCGTTTCGACTGCGACCGCCGCGCATCATAGCCGCGCGCCTTGTCGCCCGAATAGGCCTCCAGAAGCTTGTCCATCGCTATCCCGTCACTGCGTCCGGCCCCGGATATAGGCTTCGAGAATATCCTTCGCCAGCGAGATTTCCATGCTCCCCGACCGCACGAGCGGCCAACGGCCCGCATCGCCGGAGTGGATCAGCCGCGGCCAGCTTGAGCGGAACGCAACCGGAATGCGGCGGTGCCCCAGGGCCGTCAACACGGCTGCGCGGTGCTTGCCGCCCCGGACGAAGAAGGCGGCCCCGCTGCCGTTGTCCAGGATATAGCCCTCGATATCGCCAAAAGCGTCGGGGTCGTAACCGTTCTGCCTGATGCCAAGCGCAAGGCGATCGAGGCGCCGCAGTTCCAGGCCGATCTTCCGCTCGCTCACCGGGCCGTAGAAGCTGACGCCGTGCTCGGGACCCAGCTCCAGCTCTCCCGGCGGCGGGGTGCGCTGGCTGCGGCCGTACCAGGGAATCTCCCAGGGGGGCAAGTCCGCGCCTGCGCGACCCCGACCATCGATTCCGTAATAATCGCTGATCGTCTTGGGCTGGCAGGTCGAATAGAACGCGCGCAGGATCGCTGCCCCCTCGGTCTGTGCCGCGACGAACGGGTGGCCGGGTCCGTAGACGAAGCCGCCCTGCATCCGCAACAGGTCGGGCGGCACGAGAAGTCGCAGCGCGGGACGTTCGATCCAGTGGGCGAATTCCACCAGATCATCCCCCGAATTGACCTCTACCTCGCGGCGCGGTCGAAGCTTGCGACCGATGGACGCGCGAACGGTGGTGAGGATAGGCATCTGGCCCCGGGAAATTGGAGTGCGCGACCGAGGATAGGAGGTCGGCCTGCATACGACAACCCGCTGCACCGAGTCTTGCGCAGCGTTCGCCCCGGGGGTTAGACAGGCAGACGCTTCCAGAGCCAGGCCCAATGACCCGCCACCTCCTCTTCCTCACCGGCACACGGGCCGATTTCGGCAAGCTGGAACCGCTTGCTGCCGCGGCGCGCGATGCGGGGCACCGCGTGACGTTCTTCGTCACCGGGATGCATATGATGGAGCGCTACGGCCTGACCCGGAACGAGGTGCGCCGGACGCCCGGCATCGCGGTCGAGGAGTTCGAGAACCAGCACGAGGGCGATCCGCAGGACCTGATCCTGGCACGCACCGTCACCGGCTTCTCGGCCTATGTCCGCGACTCCAGGCCCGACCTGATCGTCCTGCACGGCGACCGGATCGAGGCGCTGGCGGGCGCGCTTGTTGCGGCCACCAACTACGTCCGTTCCGCCCATGTCGAGGGCGGCGAGGTGTCCGGCACCATCGACGAGGTCTTCCGCCACTGCAACACCAAGCTCTGCACGCACCACTTCGTGTCATCCAAGGCCGCCGCCCGCCGCGTCATGGCGCTGGGGGAACCGCCCGAGACGATCCACGTCATTGGCTCGCCCGAGCTTGACTTCCACGCCAGACCCTCCGGTGTCACGCTGGACGACGTGCGCGCACGCTACGACATCGCCTTTGCCGACTATGGCATCGCGACCTTCCATCCTGTCACCTCCGAACAGGACACGATCGGCCAGCAGGCGGCGGATCTTTTCGGCGCGCTTGAGGCCTCGGGCCGGAGCTTCGTGGTGATCGCGCCGAACAACGACCCCGGAAGTGCGGCAATCTTCGCGGTGCTGGATCGCCTGCCGAAGGACCGCTTCCGGGTGCTGCCTTCGATGCGCTTCGCGCATTTTTCCGAGCTGATGAAGAACGCCGCCTGCATGGTCGGCAACTCCAGCGCCGGGGTGCGCGAGGCGCCGTTCCTTGGCCTGCCGTCGCTTGACGTCGGCAGTCGCCAGACCAACCGCGCCGAGGCACCCTCGGTCGTGTCCTGCGAGGCGGGGGAGCGGGCCGTGATCCTCGATTTCCTGGCAACGCATTGGGGCCGTCCCGCCGAACGGCATCAGGGCTATGGCAAGGGTTCGGCCGCGGGGCGCTTCGCCGAAGTCCTGGCCCGGCCGGAGTTCTGGACGCTCAGCCTGCAGAAGGCGTTCCGTGACTAGCCCGACCGGACCAGGGCTGCGGGCCTATCTCCTGGCCGCGCGGGCGATCCCCCTGGCTGCGCCGATGGTGCTGCGCCGCCGTCTGGCCCGTGGCAAGGAGTTGCCCGACCGCTGGCGCGAGAAGCTGGGCGAAGCCTCGCTGCCCCGCCCGGACGGACCGCTCATCTGGCTCCACGCCGTGGGCCTTGGCGAAACGCTCGCCCTGCGTGGGCTCATCGCCGCGATGGCCGACCAGGCACCGGCTGCCGGGTTTCTGGTTACGTCCACCACCCGCGGCTCGGCCGAGGTCTTTGCGGCGAACCTGCCGCCCCGCACTTTCCACCAGTTCCTGCCGCTCGATGCGCCTGCCTACCTGACCCGCTTTCTCGACCATTGGCGCCCGAGCCTCTCGGTCTGGGCCGAGCAGGACCTCTGGCCCGGAGCGGTTGTCGCCACATCCGCGCGCGGCATCCCGCTGGCGCTGATCAATGCGCGCATGAATGCCGCGGCCTATGCCCGGCGGGTGAAAGGAAAGGGCCTCTACTCCGATCTCCTCGCCCGCTTCTGTCTGATCGCCGCGCAGGACCCGACGACGGCGCGCCACCTGCAGGACCTTGGCGCGGCCGAGGTGCGGGTGACGGGCTCGCTCAAGGCCGCCGCGCCGCCGTTGTCCGCCGAGCCGAAGGCGCTTTCGGCTGCGCGCGAGGCGCTGGCGGGCCTCCGCCCCATCCTCCTCGCCTCCTCGCATCCCGAGGATGAGTTTGTCGTGTTTTCAACCTTCCGCGCGCTGCATCCCAGGCCGCTCCTCGTCATCGCTCCGCGTGATCCGGGCCGTGGCGCCGAGATCGCGGCGCGGGCGGCAGAGCACGGCCTGACCGCAACCCGGCGCAGCGCGGGGCAGGGGCCGACGGCGGATGTCTGGATTGTCGATACCTTGGGCGAGATGGGCCTTTGGTATCGGCTCTGCCCGACCTGTCTTGTCGGCGGCAGTTTCGGTCCGACCGAAGGCCACAACCCCTGGGAACCGGCGGCGCTTGGCTCTGCCATCCTGCACGGGCCACGGATCGCCAACTTTGCCGCCGATTTCGCCACACTGCACGAATTCGGCGCGGCGCAGCCGGTTTCGGCCGACGGGCTGGCCGCTGCGGTTCTGGCCGACCATGCCGAAATGGCCACCCGTGCCAGCCTGCTTTCTGACCGCGCGCGGCAGGCGCTCGCGCCCCTCGCCGCCGAGCTCCTTGCGCTCGGAGGCCTGGGATGAGGCTCTGGCTCTTCCTGCGGCTCTGGTCGGCCCTCTGGCATATCGGCCTGCCCGTGGTCCTGATCTACCTCTGGAAACGCGGTCGCAAGGACCCGCTCTATGCCCGGCATCTGGGCGAGCGCTTCGGTCGCTACCGGCCCCGCCTGCCCGGCGCGGTCTGGATCCATGCCGTGAGCCTTGGCGAGATACGATCGGCCGTGCCGCTGGTGCGTGCGCTGCTCGATCGGGGAGAGGTGGTCGTCACCACCCATTTTACCCCTGCCGGCCGACGGGAGGCAGAGCGTGTCTTCGCCCCCGAAATCGCTTCTGGTCGGCTTGTCGCCGTCTGGGTGCCCTTCGAAACGACCTGGGCCTATCGCGGCTTCTTCCGCGCCTTCCGGCCAAAGCTCGGGTTGGTAATGGAAATCGAAATCTGGCCCCGGATGATCTTTGCCGCGCGGAAGGCTCGCGTGCCGCTTTTGATGTGCAACGCGCAGTATCCGTCCGACTCCATGGCGCGCGACGCCCGGTTCGGGGTCCGGCCTGCCCTGATGCGCGGATTTGCCGGGGCGCTGGTGAAGTCGGACCTGCAAGCGGAACGCTTCGCTTCGGTCGGGGTGTCCAATATCACGGTGACGGGCGAATTGCGCTTCGACCAGCCAATCCCGGCGGAGCAACTGGCTGCGGGCGCAAGATTGCGCACCGGCCTTGCCGGATCACGCCGGATCATCGCCTTCGCTTCGGTGACGGAACCGGAAGAGGCGCTTTTCCTGTCTGCCACCCAGGCCATCCTCGCGACCGAAAACCCGCCGCTGATCCTGTTCATTCCGCGGGCGCCGGAGCGCTTCGACGACGTGGCAAGGCTGCTCGACGGGCTTGGCGTCCGTGTGGCGCGACGCAGTGTGGACCTGACGGCGGATTTTATCCGGAGGGATTTCGCGCCAGTGGATGTACTGCTGGGAGATTCGCTTGGCGAGATGTATTTCTACCTCTCGCTGGCCGACCGGGTTGTCGTGGGCGGCGGGTTCCAGCCGAAGGGCTCGCACAACATCATCGAGCCCCTGGCGCTGCGACGCCCGGTGATCGTCGGGCCCCACATCCAGACCATCGAATACCCGGCCGTCGAGGCGATTGCCGCCGGGGTCTGCCTGCAAACCAGCGCCGAACGACTGGTGGCCGATGTGATGAACTGGCCCGACCCGGCACCGGAAACCATCACCCGCTTCGTTGCGGCACATTCGGGTGCTGCAGCGCGGACGGTGCAGGCGATTGCGCCGCTGCTCAGGCCTTGACCAGGCCCGATTTCAGCTGTTCGGACAACAGGAATTCGACCAGCCGCATGTCGTAGGGCGTGTCGATGTCGTGGCAGCGTTCGCTCGGCAGCACATAGGGAATGACCCGCCCTTCGTAGATCGTACTTGCATGGGCCAGGTATTGCGGGTCAACGACATAGACCATGCCGACATGCTCGTAGACCACCGGCGCATCCTGCCGCGCCCAGACCCCTCCGGGCAACGGTTTTGACACATGCAGCGCTCCGGTCGCATCCGGTTCCACAAGGTTGAAATATGGATTCTTCCGCGCCTCGCACACGCTCATGACCATATCTGGATGTTCGGTTTCGTAAAGTGTGAGCGCTCCGTCGATATCTTCCGGCAGACGCAGCGGTGAGGTGCAATCGAGGTCGAGAAAGGCCGAAACCGGCCCGGTGATCGCTTCGCTTGCGGCAAGCGCGTGCTGCCAGACCCCCCATTTCGGCGCAGTGTCGGTGGCAAGTTCGGCCGGGCGCAGGCCGATCTCCAGCGCGCCACGCCGGACGGCATGGTCATGGATCGCCTCGTCATCGGTCGAGACCACGACCGCGCCGACCCGGGGATTGGCGAAAAGCTGGTCCAGCGACCAGTCGATCAGCGGCTTGCCGCAGATCAGGCGAAAGTTCTTGCCCGGCACGCCCTTCGAGCCCTTGCGCGCCCCGATATGCCCAAGGATCATCCCGGCCTCCTGTTTCGCCAAGGCTTAACGCAAGGGGATCGGCGAGGCCAGCCGTGGCGGATGCCGCTGTGGCCACTCGGTCGCGCGGTGGTAGGCCTGGCCGATGGCAAGCACTCCGGCATCATCGCCAGACCGTCCCATGATCTGCATTCCCGAGGGCAGCCCCTCGGGCGAAAAGCCGACCGGCACCGACAGGGCGGGCAGGCCGATCAGGCTCGCAGGCACCACCACCTCCATCCAGCGGTGATAGGTGTCCATCTTCTGCCCGTTGATCGCTTCCGGCCAGCGCCAGTCGACCGGGAAGGGCCAAACTTGTGCCGTGGGCAGAACCACGGCGTCGAAACGCCGGAAGAGCCGCGCCGCATGCGCGTGCCAGCGGCTGCGGATCACGCTCGCCTCGTAGACCGCCTGTGCCGAGAGCCCCATGCCCTGCTCGATCTCCCACAGCGTCTCGGACTTGGTCAATGCGCGCTTGGCGGCGTCCTCGACCAGGGCGCGCTTGCCGCCCGCATTCAGCATCGCCCTGAGCGTGACCCAGGACGACCAGAGCTTCTCGGCCGGGAAGGGCGGGGGCAGGGGTTCGACCACCGCGCCCAGATCCTCCAGCACCCTCAGGCCGCTTTCGCAAGCGTCGAGGATGCCCGGCTCCATCGCATAGGCCCCGCCCCAGTCGGCGAGCCAGCCGATGCGCAGCCCCTTGACGCCCCGTTCCAGCCCCGACAGCAGGTCGGGCACCGGGCGGGGGAAGGGCACCTCGGGGTTCTCGCCCGCCTGCGCGATCAGAAGCCGCGCCAGATCCTCGACCGTCCGGGCCATCGGGCCTTCGGTGGCAAGCGTCGAAAGATAGGTGTCGCCCTCGGCATCCGCGGGCACCAGGCCCCAGGTCGGGCGCAGGCCATAGACATTGCAGAACCCGGCCGGATTGCGCAGCGACCCCATCATGTCGCTGCCATCCGCGACCCAGGCCATCCGCGCGGCGAGCGCCGCCGCCGCCCCGCCGGACGAGCCGCCCGCGCTGCGGGACAGCTCATAGGGGTTGCGGGTGACACCAAAGATCGGGTTGAAGGAATGCGATCCCTGGCCCCATTCCGGCACGTTGGTCTTGGCCGGGAATATCGCCCCCGCCGCCCGCATCCGTGCCGCGAGAATATCGTCCTTTGCGGGCACATTGTCCGCGTAGACGGGCGACCCCCAGGTCGTCCGCAACCCTTTCGTGGCCACCAGCTCCTTGACCGGCAGGGGAATCCCGTGCAGCCAGCCCTGCGGCGCTGCGTCGTCCAGCTCCCGTGCCTCGGCCATCAATTCGTCGGGATCGCGCAGCGAGATGACTGCATTGATCGCGCCATTCACCGCCCGGACCTGCGCCAGCCAGGCCGCCATCACCTCGGACGGTGCGACCTGCCGCGCATGGATCGCGGCAGACAGTTCCGTGGCCGACCATTCCAGCATGGGCACCCTCCGGGCGGTAATGTTCAACACAGGAAGCGGAAGGGTGCGACACCCTCCCGCTTCGCCGGTTCGACAGGCGGGCCGGACCTTACTTCTGCAGTTCGGTCCAGATCGCGGTCTGGTACTCCAGCGCCTTGCCGGTGCAGACGGTCACGAACTGGCCCTTGGCGGCAAATTCGGCCGGCGGCACGATCTCGGGCGCGGTTTTCATGTCCTCCGGCATGAAGGCGTCCGATCCGGCGATGCCGTTGCCATAGCGAGCAAAGGCCGACAGCATCGCCGCGTTTTCCGGGTCCATGATGAAATCGAGGAACAGATAGGCGTTGTCGACGTTCTTCGCGTCCGACAAGAGCACAACGTTGTCCATCCACAGGCCATAGCCTTCCTTCGGATAGCCATAGGCCACGTCGGGGTTGCCCAGCCGCGCCCGCATCGCGGACCCGTTCCAGTCGACGGTCGCGGCGTAGTCGTGGTTGATCATCTTCTCGACGGTGGAATAGTCCATCGACATCCACTTGGGCTTCGCGGCCAGCAGGGCGTCGCGGACCTTCTTCATCACTTCCGGGTCTTCCGAGCAGACCGTGCCGCCCGCCCACATCGTCGCCAGCGCCAGCACGTCGCCCATTTCCGGGATGACGTTGATCTTGCCTTCCAGCTCGGCCGGCGGGTTCAGGAAGATGTCGCTGGTGTTGATGTCACCGGCATAGTCCTTGACGTTGACCGACATGCCCGTCGATCCCCACTGCCACGGAACGCTCCATTCCCGGCCCGGATCCCAGGCGACATCCAGCCATTCGGGGGCGATGTTCTTGTGGTTCGGCAGCTTGGACAGGTCGAGCTTCTGGATCAGGCCCTTTTCGGCATAGATGCCGACGAAACCCGCCGAGGGGACGACGAGGTCGAAGCCCGAGGCGCCCGCCTCGACCTTGGCCAGCGCGGTGTCGTTCGAGTCGAAGTCGGTGATCGTTACCTTGACCTGATACTTGTCCTCGAACTTCTTGATCATGTCGGGGCTGGTGTAGTTGCCCCAGTTGTAAAGGAACAGCTCGCCCTCGGCATGGGCGAGGGCGGTTCCCGCCATCATGAGCGCAACAGCGCCAAGCAGTGTCTTCATCGGTGTCTCCTTCAGTTGGATCATTGCCTGCAGCTTCACCCGCAGGTCACTTGCGGTTTCGGGTCAGTAGGAAGAACGCCGACAGCAGCACCAGCGTCAGCGCCAGAAGAAGTGTCGAGATCGCGTTCACGTCCGGCTTCATCGCCCGGCGCAGCTGGCCAAGCATATAGGTCGGCAGCGTGTCCTGTCCGGGCGACTTGATGAATTCGGTGATCACCACGTCATCCAGCGAGGTCACGAAGGCCAGCATAGCCCCCGCCAGGATGCCGGGCATCAAGAGGGGCAGGGTGACGCGCCGGAACGTCTGCCAGCGGCTGGCGTACAGGTCCGAGGCCGCGGTTTCGAGCGTCAGGTCCATCCCCTCCAGCCGGGCGCGGATCGGCAGATAGGCGAAGGGAATGCAGAAGGCGGCATGGGCCACGATCAGATAGCCAAGGCCGCTGTAGCCGGTGGCCTTCTTGATCGCCGCCGTCACCAGCAGCAGCGCCACTGCCGTCACGATTTCCGGCACCATCAGCGGCTGGTTGATCATCACGTAGATGAAGGTCTGTCCCCGGAATGCCGGTCGCCGGGTCGTGCCAAGGGCCGCCATCGTGGCCAGCGCCGTCGACAGGACCGCAGCCCCGGTGGCGACCACCAGGCTGACCCAGGTCGCGGCCTTGACCTCGTCGTTGGCCCAGGCGGTGCGATACCAGTCCAGCGACCAGCCCTGCCACTTGGCCACGCTGTCGCCCGCGTTGAAGGAATAAACGATCAGGACCAGGATCGGGGCGTAAAGCCCGATGAAGACGAGCATCGAGATCAGCGTCGCGCCCGGCAGGTCGTTCACCGCGAAATCACGCCGCCTAGCCATTCTTGCGCTCCCCGCTGATGGTGCGGACATAGACGAGGAGGGCGATGGTCACGATCACCAGCAGCGCCACCGACAGCGCCGCGCCCAGCGGCCAGTTCTTGCCCTGGCCGAATTGCAGCTCGATGAAGTTGCCGATCATCATGTTCTTGCCGCCGCCCAGGATGCGCGGGGTCACATAGGCGCCAAGGCAGGGGATGAAGACCAGGATCGAGCCCGCGATGATCCCCGGCTTGATGATCGGCAGGATCACCCGGCGCAGCACCTGCCAGCGGCTTGCGTAAAGGTCGTAGCCCGCCTCCAGAAGCCGCATGTCGAAGCGGTCGATGGTCGCGAAGAGCGGCAGCACCATCAGCGGCAAATAGACATAGACCATCCCGATCAGCAGAGCGGTATCGGTATAGGTCAGCTGGATCGGCGTCGAGATCACCCCGGCTTTCAAAAGGAGAGTGTTCAGAACGCCCTCGTTGCGGATGATCTGGTTGATGGCGAAGGTCCGGATCAGAAGGTTGGTCCAGAAGGGAATGGTGATCAGGAACAGCCAGGCCGCCCGGGCCTTCGTCGGTCGCGTCGCGATGAACCAGGCGGTCGGAAAGCCCACGATGAAGGTCAGCACCGTGGTCACGAAGGACAGTTTCACCGACCGCCAGAAGATCGTCAGGTTGCCGTCGGCCAGCTTCAGCGTGTCGTCGAAGATGTCGTATTCAAAGAGGACGCCGCGCCATCCCTCCAGGCTGAAGATCCATTCGATGTTGCCATGCGTGCCGGGGGTCAGGAAGGAATAGACCAGCACGATCAGCAAGGGGCCGACCGCCGCCAGGGTCAGCACCGCAAGCGCCGGGGCCGACAGATACCAGGCGCTGCGCACCTGATCCCGGACGGCGGTTTCCTCGGCGGGGCTCATCAGTCCTCCACCCGCTGCACGGCGCCCTTGGCAAAGCTCACGCCGACCTCCTGCCCCTCGGACAGACCAGCCTCGCCCGTGGCCGGGCTTTGCAGGCGCGCGACGACCTCGGTGCCGTCGGCAAGCGCAAGATGGCAATGCGTGTCGGTGCCGAAATAGACCAGCGTCCTGACCTTGGCCTGCAACCCGCCGTCTTCCGCCTTGCCGAGACGCAACTGCTCCGGTCGCACGCTGACGGTTGCGCTTCCACCCGCCCGCAGACCCGGCACGTCGATCCGTTCCCCGGTGCCAAGGCGCAGCGTGCTGTCTTCGGCGGCGCCGGTCAGGAAGTTGGTTTCGCCGATGAAGCTGGCGACGAAGCGGTTCTTCGGGTGGATGTAGATGTCCTTCGCCGTGCCGACCTGCTGGATCTTGCCCGCACTCATCACCGCGATGCGGTCGGACATGGTCAGGGCTTCTTCCTGGTCATGGGTGACGAAGATGAAGGTGATGCCGGTCTCCAGCTGCAACCGCTTCAGCTCGATCTGCATCTCCTTGCGCAGCTTCAGGTCCAGTGCGCTCAGCGGCTCGTCGAGCAAGAGCACCTTCGGCTGCGGCGCCAGAGCGCGGGCCAGTGCCACCCGCTGCTGCTGCCCGCCCGAAAGCTGGCTGGTCTTGCGCCCCGCCATCGCGTCGAGCTTGACCAGCGCCAGCATTTGCGCCGTCCGCGTCTTCACTTCCGCAGCGGGCTTACCCAGCATCTCCAGCCCGAAGGCGATGTTCTGCGCCACCGTCAGGTGCGGAAACAGCGCATAGCTCTGGAACACCGTGTTCACCGGCCGCCGGTTCGGCGGCAGCGTGGTGATGTCGGTCCCGTCCAAGAGGATCGTGCCGTCGGTCGGCATCTCGAAGCCCGCGATCAGCCGCAGAAGCGTGGTCTTGCCGCAGCCCGAGGGCCCCAGAAGCGTGAAGAACTCTCCCCGCCGGATGTCCACCGAAACGTCGTCCAGCGCCCGCACCGTAGCTGCGCCCTGCCCGAAGGCCTTCACGACATTCCGGGCAGAGATCGTCACCTCATCGGCCACGGTCGTCCCCCTTCGACTCCCCATATTTGATCATATTGATCCGAGCAATTCTGCGCTGACAAGCGATTCCTTCCGCGTCACCCCGCCACGGGTGCGCGCTTTGCCGTCCAGGGGGCCGCGCGCTCGACTTCTGCGCAGAGACTGATCAGAAGCTCATCCTCGCCATAGCCTGCCGCCAGATGGACGCCGATCGGCAACCCGTCCGAGGACCAGCCGAGAGGCAGCGAGGCGGCGGGCTGGCCGCTGGCGTTGAACGCGGCGCAGAACGGCGAGTAGGCGAAGATGCCCTGCGGGCCGGTGCGATAGGCGACATAGTCCTCGGTCGTCGGCGTGAAGCGACCGACCCTGGCCGGCGGCTCGGCCAGCGTGGCCGTCAGCAGCACATCCGGCCCCCGGTCGAAGAACCCGGCCATCTGGCGGCCAAAGGCGTGGATCTCGCCGACCGCCTGCAGGTAGCGTGTCGGATGCAGCCCCTGCGCATGTGCCCAGGCGCCCCGGCTGACGCCCTCCACCTCCTCTGCGCGCGGAGCACGGTCGCCCAGTTTCGACCGGATCGACAGGGCCGTGCCGACACCGACGATGTCCGTCCAGGCCCGCATCATCATCGGCACATCCGCGTCGGGCCGCGCCGGTTCGATCGCATGGCCAAGCGATTCCAGCAGGCGCCCGGCGGCCCGTACCGCCTCGGCCACCTCGGGATGGATCGGTGCGCCGGTCAGCGTGGTGTCGCAGATCGCCACCCGCAACCGGCGCGGCGGACGACTGATCGCTGCCGCATGGCCATGGTGGAGCGGCGGCGCTACATAGGGTGCGCCCAGGTCCGGCCCCGCGCAGGCGTCCAGCATCACCGCCGTGTCGCGGACCGACCGCGTCAGGAACCCGTCGATCGCCATGCCCGCCCAGCCTTCGCCCGCATAAGGCCCGTCCGGCAGCCGCGCCCGCGTCGGCTTGAACCCGAACAGCCCGCAGGACGAGGCCGGTATCCGCACCGACCCGCCCCCGTCGGACCCATGCGCCATGGCGACGATCCCCGCCGCCACCGCCGCCCCCGCCCCCCCGGAGGACCCGCCGGAGGTATGGTCAAGGTTCCACGGGTTCCGTGTCGGCCCGCCGTAGACCGCCGCTTCCGTCACCGTACCAACCCCGCCCTCGGGGCTGGTCGTGCGCCCGAAAGTCACGACCCCCGTCGCCCTGATCCGCTCGAAGATCGCGGAATCGCCGGGGTAAACCGTGTTCGCGAACAGGCGCGAGCCGTTGTGCGACGGGAAATCCTTCGCCTCGCAGCCCAGGTCCTTGATCAGGAACGGCACCCCCCGGAAGGGTCCCGGCGGCAGGCCCTCGGCAATCGCCTTCCGCGCCACGCCCTCCTGCACCAGCACCACCGCGTTGATCGCAGGATTTCGCGCCTCGACCGCAGCCAGCGCCGCATCCAGCAGTTCACTTGGCGATAATTCGCGGCGTGCGACCATTGCCGCCAGTTCGGTTGCGTCGGCTGCGCCAAGATCTCCGATCATTCCGGCCTCTCCCTGCTGACATCTTCAGACTGCCGTCTGTCCGAAGCCCCCGTCATGCCCGCAACCGACATGGCTTGCCGCTATCGGTCAACCCCGGGTCAGCACGGAACCCAGCACGTCGCGCAGCGTTTCTGGCAGGATCGGCTTCGGCAGGAACCCGTCCAGGGCCGAACTCAGGTCGTCCTCGCCATGAATTGAAAGGACATCCGCCGTCATTGCCACCACCGGCACACTCCGTCCATGCGCCGCCCGGATCCGGCGCAGAGTCTCGCGTCCGTCCATGTCCGGCATCATCAGGTCCAGAAGGACCGCGTCTATCCCGCCCTGGGCCAGCCGCGCCAGCGCTTCCGGGCCGCCCGAAGCCTCGATCACTCGCGCCCCGGTCGCCACCAGAAGCTGCGCGGCCACCATCCGGTTCGTGGAGATGTCGTCCACGACAAGAATCGTCGTATTGCGGAAATCGGCGGCGCCCTTGCGCTCGGTCGCGGCTTCGGCCTCGGGTGCCTGGACCGTCAGCCGGAAGGTCGCACCACGGACCGAGGGCACGACGACGAGGTCGCCCGCCATCTGCCGCGCAACGGCCCGGCTGATCGCCAGTCCCAGGCCGACGCCTGGCGTCCCGCTCGACCCGCGATAGAACGGCTCAAAAACCTTCTCGTGCGATTCCTGCGGGATGCCCGGGCCCTCGTCGGCCACGTCGATCACCAGGCGACCTTTCGCATGGCGGACCTGCACTGCGACCGGCCCGTGCGAAGTGTGCTTCAGCGCATTGCCGATCATGTTGCCAAGACATTGCCGGACCCGCTGCCCGTCGATCATGAGGACATCGGGCATATTCGCGTCGACCGTGACCACAAGATCGCGGCCCTGTTTGCGGGCCTGCAACTCGAAGGCCAGGAGATTGCCCAAAAGCTCGGCGGGCACCGAAACCGGCCGCGGCGTGACCGTGACCCGCCCTTCGGTGATGGCCGAATAGTCGACCGCGTCATCCAGCATCACCGCAAGGTCACGGGCCGAGGTCACGACCGTCCGCAGCCGCTTCCGCGACGCACCCGTCGCCGCTGCCGCCTCAATCTCGCTCAATCCGATGACCGCGTTCAAAGGGGTCCGCAGCTCATGGCTGATCTGCGCGAGGAACCGCCCCTTCGCCTCATTCGCCGCTCGCGCCGTTGCAGCGGCCTCGTCTCCGGTCCGGTGCAGGCGGTTGTTCGACACCATGGCGATGGCCGCATAGCCTAGCCCGACGAGCGCCGTGACCGTTGAAACCGCCAGCCCGGTCCAGTTGCCAAGGCCAACCCAGTGCAGTGTGTTGAACACCAGCGCCACGGTCGCAACCGTTGCCATGCCGATCATCCCAAGCGCGAGGTGGATCGACCGGACCGAGCACAGGTGAAGAAGCGCTGTCATGGTGATGGCGATGGCGATCGCCTTGGCATAGGGGTCGTCATGCATCCACAAGAGCCCGGCAGCGGTGACGAGCGATGCCTCCATCGGTACCAGCGACAGAAGGAAGGCCCGGTAGCGGACGGGCGATCTTGTCGGGTCAAGCCCGCGCAACAGTCCTTGAGAGATGAACTCGCCAACCAGCTCGACCAGGAACAGAGCCGCCAACAATATCAGGCTCACATAGATTGAGCAGATCGCGTAGCCGAAGGCGACCAGAAGGATGCGGGGGACAAACTCGCTGCGCAGGATGCGGTACTGGCGCTGCAATTCTTCGCGCCGCTGTTCCCCTTCTGACCTGGACAGGGAAGCGAGGGAAGCCATCAACTGCGCACACCAACCGAATGAATCTTGGGGCCGACAGTAGCCCCATGGCTGTGCGGTCGGTCAAGGCCCGGGTGCGGGCGAGATCGTGACCTCCTGTCGCAGCCTGCCATCCGCGCCGAAGACCAGGATGTGTTCGTCGGTTGTGACGACCGCGGTCCAGCCCTGGCCGAAGGTCACGGCGGCGGCGGTCTTGCCCTCGGGCAGCGCCAGCCCGGCAGGCACCTGTGGGGCCGGGGCACCGAAAGACTGGGGCATCCGGGTGACAAGCAGCCAGACCACGGTTATGACGGCCCCGATCATCGACAGCGTCAGCAGGATGACCAGCCACTTCAGAAGCCGCAGGCTGGGCGGCAGGACCGGATCGGAGGCATCGGGCGTGGCGGGGTCGGACATGGGAGACGACATGAACGGGCCTTTCGAGGACGGGGACGGAACGCTGACCGTGACCATCGGCGAGGACGCCCCCGGCCGTCTTGATAAGGCGCTTGCCGCCGCGGTGCCAGAGGAAGCGGCGCTGTCGCGGTCCCGCCTGATGCGGATGATCGCCGAGGGGGCCGTCTTCCGCGACGGGGTGGCCGTGACCGACCCCAAGGCGAAGGTGGTGGAGGGAGAGGTCTACACCCTGCGGCTCGACCCGGCGATCGAGGTTGAGACCCTGCCCGAGGACATTCCCCTGACCGTGGTGTGGGAGGATGCCGATCTTGTCGTCATCGACAAGCCTGCCGGGATGGTCGTCCACCCCGCGCCGGGGTCTCCCTCCGGCACGCTGGTCAACGCGCTGCTCCACCATTGCGGCGACACGCTGTCGGGGATCGGCGGCGAGCGGCGGCCGGGGATCGTGCACCGGATCGACAAGGATACGTCCGGCCTCCTCGTGGTGGCCAAATCGGACCGGGCGCATCATGGCCTTGCCCGCCAGTTCGAGGATCACTCGGTCACGCGGCACTATCTGGCGGTGGTCCATGGCGTGCCCTCCAGCGCCGATCCAAGGCTGCGCGGGCTGAAGGGGATCAGCTTCGAGGCGGGCGGCATCCTGCGGATCGCGACCCTCCTGGCCCGCCACCGGACCGACCGGCAGCGGCAGGCGGTGGTCTGGGACCAGGGCCGCCACGCCGTCACCCGGGCGCGGGTGGTGGAGGGGTTCGGGGGCCAGGCGGCGCTGGTCGACTGCTGGCTGGAGACGGGTCGGACGCATCAGATCCGGGTCCACCTGGCCTATGCCGGGCACGGATTGGTGGGGGACCAGACCTATGGCGGGAAAAAGCGGCTGGGGGCCGCGCTGGGGCAGGGGGCGGCGGTCGGGAACGGCTTCCCGAGGCAGGCGCTGCATGCGGCGACGCTGGGGTTCGACCATCCGGTGACGGGGGAGAGGCTGGAGTTTTCCGCGCCGCTGCCTGCCGACATGGCCGGGCTGATCGCGGCCTTGCGGAGGGGCTGACAAAAGCTGTCCACGGTGGACAGATTTTTGGACACCATGAAATCAATGGGTTGGTCGCGGACATTTACCAGATCTTAGGAAATGCGTTGGCGGGGAAGCTGTCCATTGTGCGGCCTGCCGGTTCGCCTTATACAACATCCCGCACGGGCCACGACGGCCCCCCGGAGTGCGCCTTATGTCGGGACCTGTGGCAGCCTGCTGACGTCATCCGCCTGGAGCAATCCGGGCCAGGGATGACATGAACGACCGGCGAAGCGCGTCTGCCTTCGGCTGGTCCGGCATGGCGACAGACTTCGGACTTCCCAATGAACATCTCCCGGAACGAGCAGCGCGTGCTGCACGTCCTCGCCCTTGGCGGGCGCATCGACCATACCCGCAACCACGGCAACAAGGTCGACACGATCCTCTGTATCACCCGCGACGGGCTGATCCTGTCGGACTGCACAATGCCGGTCTTCCAGCGCCTGCGCCGGAAACGGCTGATCGCGTCGGAAGGCGGCGGCCCCTACCGCATCTCGCGGCTGGGGCGGCTGTCGGTCAGGGCGCAGGTCGACAACCAGGGCTGACGCCCGGTTGCGTGGCACAGCGCGCTTGCCAGCAAGCGTGCTGCGCTGCCGTTGCCACCTAGCCGTTGACCCAAGCGGGCAGGCTTTCCAGCGTCTGTTCGACCTTGCAGCCCTTGCCGCCCTGCTGCTTGCAGGCGCGCAGGGCCTTCTTCCCGGCCTGCCGGGCATCCTCGCCGTGGTCGGAATAGAGCGTCCCGGCAGAATCGACGGCAATTGCGATGGCGCCGTTCACCACCCAGGTCGCGACGCGGCAGTCACGGAAGCCCGAGGCGGCGCATTGCGCGAGGGCACCATTGTCGGCCTCGGCCTGGCTGGCGGCGTTGACGTACCAGGTATAGGTCGGTTCCCCGTTCGCCTCCTGTGCCCAGGCCAGAGAGGCATACTGGTCGACCCAGTAGCCGCCGGGATCGCCGCCATCGTCCTCTCCCACATATTGGCAGATCGGGGTGTCTGGCATGCCGGGTCCGTTCGGCTCCATCCCGATGATGACCTCGCCCGGGCCCGCTCCGTCGCAGGGGTAGATGTCCTGCGCGCGGACAGGGGCGGGCGAGAGCGAGAGGAAAGCGGCGGCGGCAAGGGCGGTGAGGGAGAGAGAACGCATCGTGGGGTCCTGACGAAAACATGTGTTTCAGGACGGACATAGCGCGGAAGACCCGCGCTGTCGGGTTGGGAAAACCCGATCCAAGGTTGCCCGTTCGCGATGCGTCCAAGCCGGATTCGGCCACCGTGCAGGTGCAGCATATTGTCACAGGAGCGTTATCGGAGTATGAGTTGCGCCATCGCCGACTCAGCGTCGGTAACGGCATCGGAGCCAAAGTGCGCCCCTCCTGCCAGGAGGGAACCGGATTGAGACCCGCATGATTGCGATGCGTCAATGTCCGGACAAGCCGACCCAAACCTTCACATCCCAAGCCGGATCAACACCCAAGGGTGAACCATGATTCACGACCCCATTCCCCGGGCCGACCAGCCCGTCCTGCCGCTGTTCGACGAGGAAGCGCTGGACATCGCCGACTATCTGAAATCCGAACCGCGCGCGGATGACATCCACACCGACGAGACCCGCAAGCACGGGGTCGCGGCCCTGACACTGGGCGCGATCGGGGTGGTCTACGGCGACATCGGCACCTCGCCGATCTACGCCTTCCGCGAGGCGCTGAAGGCCACGGGCGCGGTGAGCCCCGGCGCGCCGGAGGTACTGGGCATCCTGTCGCTCCTGATCTGGACGCTGATCCTGATCGTCACGGTGAAATACGTTTTCGTCCTTTTGCGCGCCGACAACCGGGGCGAGGGCGGGATTCTTGCGCTTTATACGCTGGTCCGGCTGGCGGCGGGCAGGCGGTCAGTGCCGGTGCTCCTGCTGGCGCTGGGGGGCGCGGCGCTGTTCGCTGGCGACGCGGCGATCACGCCGGCGATTTCCGTCCTGTCGGCGGTCGAGGGCGTGGGGCTGATCCTGCCCCGGCTTTCCGCCTATGTGCTGCCGGTGACGCTGGGCATCCTTGTGGCGCTCTTCATAGTGCAGCGGCGCGGGACGGCCAGCGTGGCGGCCCTGTTCGGCCCGGTCTGCGTGGTCTGGTTCCTGGCGCTGGGCGGCCTTGGCCTGTGGCACATCGCCGACGGCCCGATGGTGCTGCGCGCCTTCAGCCCGGTCTGGGGGGTGTCGTTCCTTCTGCATCACCCCGGCGTGGCCTTTGTCGTCCTTGGCGCGGTCTTCCTGGCCGTGACCGGGGGCGAGGCGCTGTATGCCGACCTTGGCCATTTCGGGCGCAAACCGATCATGCTGGCCTGGTTCGCGCTGGTCCTGCCTGCGCTGGTGCTGAACTATCTGGGGCAGGGGGCGATGATCCTGTCGCATCCGGAACGGGCGGCGGATTCCTTCTTCGCCATGACCTCCGGGTTAGGGCTGCCGATCCTCGTGGCGCTGGCCACGGCGGCGACGGTCATCGCCAGCCAGGCGGTGATCACCGGGGCGTTTTCCATGGCGCGCGGCGCGATCCAGCTTGGCTTCCTGCCGCGGCTGCGCATCCTGCATACGGCGGAGGGGCAGAGCGGGCAGATCTACATCGGGGCGGTCAACTGGCTGCTCTTGGCGGGCGTGCTTTGGCTGGTCATCGCCTTCGGATCGTCCTCGGCGCTGGCCTCTGCCTACGGAATCGCGGTGACGGGGACGATGGTGCTGACGACGATCCTTGGCACGCTGCTGCTGGTGCGGAGCAGCCGGCTGACGGTTCCGGTGGCGGGGCTGGCGGTCGCGCCGATCCTGGCGGTGGAGCTGGTGTTCCTCGCCTCGAACCTGGTGAAGTTCCATGACGGCGGCTATGTGCCGGTCATTGCGGCCTTCGTCGTCGGGATGGTGATGTGGGCCTGGTGGCGCGGCACGCAGGCGGTGCGGGCGCGGGTGCTGAAGCTGGCGGTCACGGTGCCAAGCTTCGTGCGGATGATGCGGAATTCCAGTGTCAATGTAATCCCCGGCACGGCTTTCTTCCTGACCGGCGATCCCGACATCGTGCCCTCGGCGCTCCTGCACAACATCAAGCACAACCGGGTGCTGCATGAGCAGACGGTGCTCCTGACGGTGGAGACGTTGCGGGTGCCCTATGCGACGGCGGAGGAGCGGGCCTCGGTCGAGATGCTGGGGGGCTGTTTCGTGCGGCTGATCCTGCGGTTCGGCTTCATGGAGACGCCGAATGTCAGCCGGGCGATGGCCCATGCCCGGGCGGCGGGGCTGAAGTTCGACGTGATGGCCTCGACCTTCTTCCTGGGGCGCAGGCGGGCGGTGGCGACGGGGCGGGGGTGGGAGCTGGCGCTGGACCGTGCCTATGTCGCGCTGAGCCGGATGGCGGCGGATCCGACGGATTTCTACCATTTGCCGCGCGACCGGGTGGTGGAACTGGGCGAGAGGGTGGCGATCTGACGAAATCGGTCGGGATTCCTGACATTCGCGTGAGATGCCTGACACATCGCTTTCTGCGCGACGGGCGGAGCTACACTTGGCGTTAAGCGTTGGGTGGTAGGTGGCCCTTGCAGACAGGTGGCAGTTACCATAAGTTATCGCCTTCCCGGGGGCGCTGACGCACCGGGCAGAACAGGGGGCATGATGAGCACCTATACGAACCTTCCCGCGCCGAGCCCGGAACAGGGCTTGAACCGGTACTTGCAGGAAATCCGGAAGTTCCCGCTTCTGGAACCGGAACAGGAATACATGCTGGCGAAACGCTGGGTCGACCATCAGGACGCCAATGCGGCGCATCAGATGGTGACGAGCCACCTGCGGCTGGCCGCCAAGATCGCGATGGGCTACCGGGGCTACGGGCTGCCGCAGGCGGAGGTGATCAGCGAGGCGAACGTCGGCCTGATGCAGGCGGTCAAGCGCTTCGACCCGGAAAAGGGCTTCCGGTTGGCCACTTACGCGATGTGGTGGATCCGCGCCTCGATCCAGGAATACATCCTGCGGTCGTGGAGCCTGGTGAAGCTTGGCACGACCAGCGCGCAGAAGAAGCTGTTCTTCAACCTGCGGAAGGCGAAGGCCAAGGTCGGCGCGCTGGAAGAGGGCGACCTCAGGCCCGAGAACGTGGCCCAGATCGCCAAGGACCTGTCGGTCACGGAAGCCGAGGTCATCGACATGAACCGCCGCCTCTCGGGCTCGGACGCCTCGCTGAACGCGACGGTCGGCTCGGACGGCGACAGTTCGACCCAGTGGCAGGACTGGCTGGAGGATGAGGACAGCGACCAGGCCGAGGCCTATGAGGAAAAGGACGAGCTTGACGCCCGCCGCGCGCTCTTGGTGCAGGCAATGGCGGTGCTGAACGACCGCGAGAAGGACGTGCTGATGCAGCGCCGCCTGGCCGATGATCCGGTCACGCTGGAGGAGCTGTCGGAGAGCTATGGCGTCAGCCGCGAGCGCATCCGCCAGATCGAGGTGCGGGCCTTCGAGAAGCTCCAGGCCAGGATGCGCGAGCTGGCCAAGGGCAAGGGGATGCTGATCCCGGCCTGAGCCGGGGTCGAAAACCGGGGCCGTGGCCGCAGGGTCACGGCCTTTTCGTTTGCCCCAGCCGCCGGGGACCGCTAGGAGGACGCCCATGCGTATGATCGACACCGTCATCAAGCCGATGCACCCCGAGGGCTACAAGTTCGTTGCGGCCTTCGCCGTGGTGACGGCTCTGTTGTTCTGGATATGGGACCCGCTGGGCTGGCTCGGCCTCGGCCTCACTGTCTGGTGCTACTATTTCTTCCGCGATCCGAAGCGGTCGGTGCCGGAGAATGCGGGCCTCTTGGTCAGCCCGGCGGACGGCGCGGTCAGCCTGATCGAACGCGCAGTGCCCCCGGCGGAGCTGGGCATGGGGCCTGATGCGCTGGTCCGGGTCAGCGTGTTCATGTCGGTCTTCAACTGCCATGTGAACCGCGCGCCCATCGCCGGGCGGGTGACGGCGGTTGCTTACCGGGCCGGCAAGTTCTTCAACGCCTCGCTCGACAAGGCGTCGGAGGAGAATGAGCGCAACGCCCTTGCAATAGAGCTGCCGGACGGTCGCAAGATTGCCGTGGTGCAGATCGCGGGACTGGTCGCCCGCCGCATCGTCTGCTGGAAGAAACCGGGGGACGGCGTCCGCACCGGCGAACGCTTCGGCCTGATCCGCTTTGGCAGCCGCCTTGACGTCTACCTGCCCGAGGGCGTGCATCCGCAGGTGGCCCTTGGCCAGACCATGGTGGCGGGCGAAAGCGTGATCGCGCTGATCGGCCAGGAAGCCCCCGCCCGCGTGGCACGGGTGGAATAGCTCATGGCCCGCAAGCCGGACGAAGCCCCGCGTGAGCTGCTGGTCCTGAAGCTTCTGCCGAACCTGGTGTCGATCCTGGCGCTTTGCTCGGGCCTGACCGCGATCCGCTATGCCATCGCCGGGAACTTCACCCTCGCGGTCCTGCTGATCGGCGTGGCGGCGGCGCTGGACGGACTGGATGGGCGTCTGGCACGGATGCTGAAATCGGAAAGCGCCATCGGGGCCGAACTGGATTCGCTGTGCGATTTCGTCAACTTCGGCGTGACCCCTGCGCTGGTGCTGTATCTGTGGGGTCTCAGGCCCGAAACCAGCCTCGGTTGGATCGCTGTACTGGTCTATGCGGTGTGCTGCATGCTGCGGCTCGCGCGGTTCAACGTCGGCACCAAGACCAGCGCGGGCGAGGCGGCGGAGAAGACGAGCTTCATCGGCGTGCCTTCACCTGCGGGGGCACTGCTGGTGCTTTCGCCGCTCTACCTGTCGAACGCGACGAACCATGTTCTTCACCCGCCGCCGGTGCTGGTGGCGGCCTGGATGGTGGCCATTGGTGCGCTGATGATCAGCCGGGTGCGCACGCCCTCGCTCAAGCGGATCACCATTGCGACCGATCTGGTGCGCTATGCGCTGGTCGGCGCCGTGGTGGTCGTGGCGGCGCTGCTGACCTATCCCTGGACCACTCTCCTGATCCTGTGCCTGGGCTATCTGGCCGGGGTGCTGTGGCTGGCGATCCGCAGCCTGCGGAAGACCCCCGTCAGCTGAATTCCGGCGCCGCATTCGCCTTTCGCTTGCAATCCCGGGACGCGAGGGCACTGTCGCCGTTCCGGAAATTCCAAGGGAATCATATGTATGCAAGTAGAGGCCATCCAGAAGTCCTATAAACGCTGGGCGCCGGTCTATGACCTGACCTTTGGCCGGATCACGCAAGGCGGCCGCAAGCTTGCCGCCGTGCATGTCAACGCAATGGGCGGCTCGGTGCTGGAAGTCGGCATCGGCACCGGCCTCGCGCTGGATTTCTACGGGTCCCATGTCCGCGTCACCGGAATCGACCTGTCGGCCGAGATGCTGCGCGAGGCGGAACTCAAGGCCCGGAAGAAACGCCTGCGCAACCTGGCGGGCCTGCACCAGATGGACGCGCGGCAGATCGCCTTTCCCGATGCCAGCTTCGACCATGTCGCCGCCATGCATGTGATGTCCGTGGTCCCCGAGCCCGAGCGGGTGCTGGACGAGATGGCGCGGCTCTGCCGTCCCGGCGGGTCGGTGCTGATCGCCAATCATTTTGCAGGCCGGGCCGAAGGCTGGGGCCATGTCGAACGGCTGGCCGCGCCCTTGGCCAACCTTCTGGGCTGGCATGCAGATTTTGCCATCGACCGGGTGCTCGGTCATCCGAAGCTGCGGCTGGAGGAGCATGCCCAGGTCCGGCCCTTCGGGTTGATGACCTTCCTGCGCTTCCGCCGGGTTGAAGGTTAGCGCAAAACCTGACCTATTGGGCGACAAAGCCTGTGGGGAGGACATCATGAAACCAGTCAGATGGGGTGTGCTGGGCGCGGCCCGCTTCGCGCGGGAGCACATGGCCCCGGCGATCCATGCCGCCGAGGGGGCGGAGCTTGCGGCGCTCGCCACCTCGGACGCAGGCAAGGCCGAGGGGTTCCAGGCCTTCTGCCCTTCGCTGGTGGTGCATCCGACCTATGAGGCACTTTTGGCGGACCCGTCCATCGACGCGGTCTACATCCCCTTGCCCAACCACATGCATGTCGAGTGGACGCTGAAGGCGCTGGCGGCGGGAAAGCATGTGCTGACCGAAAAGCCGATTGCCATGAAGGCGCGCGAGATCGACCAGATCATCGCCGCCCGCGACCGGACGAAGCTTCTGGCCGCCGAGGCCTACATGATCGTCCACCACCCGCAATGGCAGCGGGCCAAGGAGTGGCTGGAGGCGGGCGAGATCGGCGATCTGGTGCATGCCGACGTGGCGTTCTCGTTCAACCTCACCGACCTGGGCAATATCCGCAACCGCCCGGATGCGGGCGGCGGCAGCTTGCGCGACATCGGGGTCTATACATTCGGTTCGATGCGCTTCGTGACCGGGGCGGAGCCGGTGGACGTCTCGGCCCGCATCCATCGCGACAACGGCGTGGATACCTTCGCGCAGGTCGCGGCGGTGATGGAGGGGCCACCGAAGAAACCTCATGTGGGCCGCTTCACCTATGGCTCGATGACCTCGATGCGGATGTACAACCGGCAGGTCGCGACCTTCCAGGGGACCAAGGGCATGATCCGGCTGGAGGGCGGGCCGTTCAACGCGAACGTCAACGACCTGGCCGAGGTGGAACTGCACCAGAACGGCAACCGGGTGACGGTGGAGCGTTTCCCGACCGCGAACCAGTACAAGCTGCAGGTCGAGGCTTTCGGGCGCACCGTGCGCGAAGGCGTGCCCTATCCCTGCCCGCTGGAATTCGTGCGCGGCACGCAAGCCATGATGGACCGGGTCTACGACGTGGCGGTCGAGATCTGACCGGACCGCTAGTCGATGACTTCGTCAATCCTCGCAGGGTCGTGACCCGACGAGAAGACGAAGTCGCACGAGGAGGCGTGCCTTGGGGTTTTCTCGGGCCGTGTCGCAGCATAGATGATGTGAGAGCTTTCCGGAGATCGCGATGACCCTTGACCTGCCCCAGCCCGTGTTCGACGCCAATGCCAGCGGGGGCGGGTTCGGCGACCTGCCGGACTGGGACCTGAGCGACCTTTACCCCTCGGCCGACGGCCCCGAGTTTGCGGCGGACATGGCCGAGCTGGAACGCGCCTGCGCGGCCTTCGCCAAGACCTATGAGGGGCGGCTCGGGCGTCAGGACGCAGCGGGGCTGCTGGCCTGTGTGCGGGAATACGAACGGATCGAGGTGATCGCCGGGCGGCTGATGTCCTTTGCGGGCCTGCGCTACTACCAGAACACCATCGACCCCGAACGCGCCCAGTTCATGGGCAATGCGCAGGACAAGGTGACGAATGCCACCACGCCGCTGGTGTTCTTCTCTCTCGAATTCAACCGGCTGGACGACGACCATCTGGCCCGGCTGATCGCTGCGAATGCCGACCTCGCCCGCTACAAGCCGGTCTTCGACCGGATGCGCGCGATGCGGCCGCACCAGCTGTCGGACGAGCTGGAGAAGTTCTTGCATGATGAGTCCGTGGTCGGGGCTTCGGCCTGGAACAAGCTCTTTGACGAGACGATGGCGGGGCTGATGTTCGCCGTCGAGGGCGAGCCGGAAGAGCTGAACCTGGAGGCCACGCTGAACCTCCTCACCGACCCGGTGCGGTCGCGGCGCGAGGCGGCGGCGCAGGCGCTGGCCGGGGTGTTCGAGAAGAACATCAAGCTCTTCGCCCGGGTCCACAACACGCTGGCCAAGGAAAAGGAAATCCACGACCGCTGGCGCAAGATGCCTTCACCCCAGTATGGCCGCCACCTGTCGAACCATGTCGAGCCGGAAGTTGTTGAGGCGCTGCGCAATGCCGTCGTCGCGGCCTACCCGAAGCTTAGCCACCGCTACTATCGGCTGAAGGCCAAATGGATGGGGCTGGGCAAGCTGCAGGTCTGGGACCGCAACGCCCCGCTGCCGATCGAAACCCCGAAGACGGTGGACTGGGTTGAGGCGCGCAAGACAGTGACCGAGGCCTATGCCGCCTTCGACCCGCGGATGGCGGACCTCGCGAAACCCTTCTTCGACAAGGGCTGGATCGACGCGGGCGTGAAACCCGGCAAGGCGCCGGGGGCCTTTGCGCATCCGACCGTGACCACGGTCCACCCCTATGTCATGCTCAACTACCTCGGCAAACCGCGCGACGTGATGACCTTGGCGCATGAGCTGGGCCATGGCGTGCATCAGGTGCTGGCGGCGGGGCAGGGCGAGCTTCTCTCCTCCACCCCCCTGACCTTGGCCGAAACCGCGTCCGTCTTCGGCGAGATGCTGACCTTCCGCAAGCTTCTGGACGGCGCGAAGACGCCCGCCGAGAAGAAGACGCTGCTGGCCGGCAAGGTCGAGGACATGATCAACACGGTCGTCCGCCAGATCGCCTTCTACGACTTCGAATGCAAGCTGCACGCCGCCCGGGCCGAAGGGGAACTGACGCCGGAAGACATCAACGCGCTGTGGATGAGCGTGCAGGCCCAATCCCTTGGCGACGCCTTCGAGTTCATTGACGGCTACGAGACCTTCTGGGCCTATATCCCGCACTTCGTCCACTCGCCCTTCTACGTCTATGCCTATGCCTTCGGCGACGGCCTCGTGAACGCGCTCTATGCGGCCTATGCGGGCGGGTTGCCGAACTTTCAGGACAAGTATTTCGCCATGCTGGAAGCAGGCGGGTCGAAACACCACAAGGACCTGCTGGCCCCCTTCGGGCTGGACCTGTCGGATCCGGCCTTCTGGGACAAGGGCCTGTCAATGATCGCGGGCTTCATCGACGAACTGGAGGCGATGGAGGCCTAACGCTCGAAGGGCCAGGGCCTGACCTCGGACTGCGCGGTCTGGAAGACGGCGGCCTTGGCCAGCCAGCCACCCAGCAGGGTACCGAAGCGGGCGATCTCGGCGTTGGGCTTGCCCTTGTCGGCCAGCATCAGCACGAACTGCACAAGGGTCAGCGCGTGCAGCACCGTCTGCGCCAGGCCGATGAGGATCGCGACGATCAGCATCATCAGGCCGCGCGTCCAGATCGAACCCTGGGGTGTCTTCCCGGGTTCAGGCAGCACACGGGGGTCGGGGTCGGACATGGGTAGCTCCTTTCGTCGGGGGATCGCCGCCTAGACCTTGGTCACGCCTTCGACGTGCGGATACAGCGCATGGACGGGCACATCGGAAAGATCCTTGGCCAGTTCCGCCGCGACATGTCCGGCAAGTTGCCCCGGCATCGCATCGCGCAACGCGCCCAGCATCTTCGGCCCGGCGGCCAGGACGATCCGGTCGGCCGCGCCCTTCTGCCACTCCGCCTCCAGCGCCCTGACCACATGCTTCGCCAGGCGCGGACGCTCGATTTCCGCCGCCGACCGGGTGTCATGGCCAAAGCCGGTCGCGCCGGTGCCCGCGCGGTTCCGTCCGCGTGCCCCGAATTCGTGTTCGACATCGTCGAAAGCCTCGGCGCTGGCGTGCAGCACTTCCTCGATCTCGGCCCCCTTGCCGCGCAACAGCCGGAACCCGGCCTCGTCGGCGATGCAGTAAAGCGTGACGACAGGTTTCATGGGCAGTCCTCCTTGCCTTCTGTTCAAGTCTGCTCCTGGTCAGGGCGCGGCGCCATGATCCTGATCAGACGGCGCCGCGTTTTCCGCCCTGGTGCGCGTGCCTGCGGCGGATTCGCGCAACCCTGCAACGCGGCACTTGGCAACCCGGTTTCCCCGTCCTACCTTTTGCAGTGCAGCATGGAGGTGCCGATGCCGAAGCTTGTCCGCCTGTACATCCAGTCCGTGGCCTTGGGCTTTGCCATCTCGGCGGCCTTCACCGGCGGGCTTCTTTGGCTGGACGTGGCGGGGCTTGGGCATCTGGTTGGCAGTTCCAACATCGGCTGGATCGCGGTGGCGATGCTGGTGGTCTTCAACGGCATCGTCTTCTCGGCGGTGCAGTTCGCCTTCCGCGTCATGGGCATGGCGGAGCCGCAGGACGGCCCGAAGGGCGGGCGCGGCGTGCGCGAGCCGGTGCTGGTGCCCGCGGTGGTTCCGGTGGCTGCAAAGCGTCGGCGCTAGCGTCGATTCCTTCGAAGAGATCGATCCGGCGTTCTCGAAAACTCCGGGGTCGCGCCTGGTGGCAGGTGGCGGGCCCGCAGCAACCGTGAGGACCGGGGTTTTCCCGAGAGCCAGAGGTCTCAGGTGGGCGCCAGATACCCGGACCAGGATCCGGGCAGAGCCAGCCCCCGTTCGCTTGCTTATCGGCCACTGGAAAATTGGCCCCGCACGCGAGGAGCAGAACCCGCCAAGGCTCAAGATAGGGCGCGGCGGGCGGGCCTGCAAGGCGGGAGGACTGTCCAGGAACTTTCCAGATGGATATTGGGCAGTTGTTCAGTCCTGTCGGCATGTCTGGACAGATGTTCACCTTTGGTTCATGATTGCGCGATGGACGTGCCGGTCGACCTTCCCGAAATCCTGCCCGCGCTTCCCGGCCAGCGCCTGCAACGCGGCGTCTGCCGGGGCCTGCGTGCGCTGGATTTCGTCTGTGTCGAGGAACTGATTCCGGTTTCGGGCCTGCGCGTCGACGTGATGGCGCTGGGGCCGAGGGGTGAGGTCTGGGTGGTGGAGTGCAAGTCGGGCCGGGCCGACTATCGCGCCGACCGGAAATGGCAGGGCTATCTCGACTGGTGCGACCGGTTCTTCTGGGCGGTGGACGCGGATTTTCCGGTCGACCTCCTGCCGCCCGACACCGGCCTGATCCTGGCCGATCCCTATGATGCCGAGGTGGTGCGGATGGCGCCGGAGACGCCCCTCTCTGGCGCGCGGCGCAAGGTCGTGCTGCGAACCTTCGCCCGCGCGGCGGCGGGGCGGCTGCAACTGATGCGCGATCCGGGCGCGGGGGTCTGAGCCGTAAAGGGAGCGTCGAGCTGTGCGCGGGCTACGCTTGCGGCTATCGCAGGGTCGGGATGCCCGGCTCAGGTGGCAGCGCCGCCGACCGTCAACCCTCCGATCATCAGGGTCGGCTGACCCACGCCCACCGGCACCCATTGCCCGGCCTTGCCGCAGTTGCCGATGCCGGGGTCTAGCTGAAGGTCGTTGCCGATGGCGCGGATGCCTTTCAGCGCGGTGGCGCCGTCGCCGATCAGGGTTGCGCCCTTCACCGCTTCGCCCACCACGCCGTTCCGCACCCGGTAGGCCTCGGTGCAGGAGAAGACGAATTTTCCGCTGGTGATGTCGACCTGTCCGCCGCCGAAGCCAACGGCGTAGATGCCGTCTTTCAGGGAGGCGACGATCCCGGCAGGGTCGTCCTTGCCGGAGAGCATGTAGGTGTTGGTCATCCGCGGCATCGGGATATGGGCGAAACTCTCGCGCCGTCCGTTGCCGGTGGGGGCGACGCCCATCAGCCGGGCATTCTGGCGGTCCTGCATGTAGCCGACGAGGACGCCGTCCTCGATGAGGACGTTCTTCGCGGAAGGCGTACCCTCGTCGTCGATGCTGATGCTGCCGCGGCGGTCGGGGATTGTGCCGTCATCAAGGACAGTGACGCCCTTGGATGCGATCTGTTTCCCCATCAGCCCGGCAAAGGCGGAGGTTTCCTTTCGGTTGAAGTCGCCCTCCAGCCCGTGCCCGATGGCTTCGTGCAGCAGGATGCCGGGCCAGCCGGGGCCGAGGACGACGTCCATCACGCCCGCCGGGGCCTCGACCGCGCCGAGGTTGACCTGGGCGATCCGCAGCGCCTCGGCGATCATCGGCTTCCATGTCTCGGGGGACATGAGGGCGGCGAGCCCGTGCCGCCCGCCCTTGCCCATGCCACCCTGTTCGCGGCGGCCGTTCTCCTCGATCATCACGGAGACATTGAGGCGGGCCATCGGGCGGATGTCAGCGAGGCGGGTGCCCTCGGGGCGGAGGATTTCCACCTCTTGCAGCGCGGCGGAGAGGGTGGCGGAGACCTGGACGACGCGGGGGTCAAGTGCGCGGGCATAGGCGTCGATCTCGCGCAAGGTGTCGATCTTCACCGGGAAGGTCGCGTCGGCCATCGGGTCGTCGGCGCGGTAGAGCCTTGTGTTGGTGCCGCGCGGCGGGGGGGCGAGGGTGCCGCCACCGGCGCCCACGGCGAGGCGGGCGGTCTCGGAGGCGCGGCGCAGCGCGGTTTCGGTGATCTCGGTGGAATGGGCGTAACCGGCGACCTCGCCCCGCACGGCGCGGAGGCCGAAGCCCTGCGAGGCGTCGTAGGTCGCCTGGCGGATGCGGCCGTCGTCGAGGACGATCGACTCGGCCCGGCGGCGTTCGAGGAACAGCTCGCCGTCATCGGCCCCGGCGGTCGCCTCACGCAGGGTGGCGAGGGCTGTGGCTTCGTCGAGGTGGCTGTCGAAGGGGCGGAAGGGGGCGTCGGTCATACGGAGGGCTTTCGGTCCTGTGTCGTGCCAGAGATGGGCTGCGGCGCGGGAAGGGTCAAGGACCGAGCGTCCGGTCGATGAAGACGGCCTCCTTCTCCCAGGTGTCAGGAGAGAAGAGCGCGTCGTGCCCGACCGGGCCGAGGGAGAGGAAGGTCTTCGGTTCCTTCGCAAGATCGAACAGGCGTTTGCCGAAACCCTGCGGGATCACCCGGTCCTTCGCCCCGTGCAGGATGAGAAGCGGCGCCCGTATGCCGGCGATGTGATCGCGGGAACGGTACTGGTCCTTCATCAGGAGGCCGACAGGCAGCCAGGGATAGGCGCGGCGGGCGATGTCGACGGCGGCGGAATAGGGGGCTTCGAGGATGACGGCGGCGACGGGGTTCTGTGCGGCGATGATCACGGCGGGTCCGGTGCCGAGCGATTCACCGACAAGGACGATGCGGTCGGGCGGGATGCCCAGGCCGCGCAGGTAATCGTAGGCGGCCTTGGCGTCGGTCAGGAGGCCGGTTTCGGACGGTGAGCCGGTCGAACCGCCATAGCCGCGCCAGGACAGGAAAGCCGTGCCGTAGCCGCGGGCCTGATAGAAAGCGAGGCGGTCGGCGCGGTCGGCGATCTCTCCGGCATTGCCGTGGAGGAACAGGATCACCGGGCGGCCGGTTTCGGGCGGGGAGAACCACAGCACGAGGGTTTCGCCATCGGGTGCGGCAAGCGCAACCGGTTCGACCCCGGTCAGGCCGAGCGTCTCTGGCGCCGGGTCGCGGCGGGTGGGGAAATACTGGAGATCGCGCTGGAAGGCATAGATGCCCGAGAGCGCGACGGCGTAGAAAAGGCCGAAGGTGACGAGGGTCAGCTTGATGAAGGCCACGTTCGACTTCCCTGTGCCGATCCGGCGGTTGCGGGCACGGATTCATCGCTACGGTTTTGCTTGTCGCGGGCAAGCTAATATGGTTTGAGGGCCTTGGGAAACAGCGGGATTCTGACCTTTGGGCGGCATCCCTGGACAGCGGCGGCAAGCCGCGACGTGAACGGGATGAGACACATGCGTCTTTCGACAGTGATGAACGGAGTTGGCGCGGCGGTGATGGCCACGCTGGTGGCCGGTCAGGCCCTTGCGCAGCAAGCGTTGGAAATCGTTGGGCAACCCATTTCGGGTGCGACGGGCTTTCAGCCCGCGGTGACGGAACTGGCCGAAGACATCCACTGGCTGGATCACATGATCCTGATCATCATCACAGCGATCGTGATCTTCGTCACCGCGCTTCTGATCTATGTGATCGTCCGCTTCAATTCGAAGGCCAATCCGACGCCCGCGCGCTTTACCCACAACAGCCCGCTGGAAGTGGCATGGACGCTGATCCCGATCGTCATCCTGGTCTCGATTGGCGCCTTCTCGCTTCCGATCCTGTTCAAGCAGCAGGAGATTCCGGTGGGCGACGTCACGATCAAGGCGACCGGCAACCAGTGGTACTGGTCCTATGAATATGTCGACGAGGGGATTTCGTTCGACAGCTACATGATCGGCTCGCCCGCGACCGGCGGCACCAACATGATGACCCCCGAGGTCGAGGCGCAGCTGACGGCTGCGGGCTATACCAAGGACCAGTTCCTGCTGGCGACCGACACGGCCGTCGTGGTGCCGGTTGGCAAGGTCATCGTGGTGCACACTACCGCAACCGATGTGATCCACTCGTGGAAAGTGCCTGCGTTCGGCGTGATGCAGGATGCCGTGCCGGGCCGGACCGCCGCGCTGTGGTTCAAGGCCGAGAAGGAAGGCATCTACTTCGGCCAGTGCTCGGAGCTGTGTGGCCAGATGCATGCCTACATGCCGATCACGGTCAAGGTCGTGTCGGAAGCGGCCTATGCCGAATGGCTGGCCAAGGCGAAGGCGGGCGATGTGCAGCTGTCCTCGGTGGCGGCGGCTGCGCCGGTGAAGGTGGCCTCGAACGACTGAGGCCTGGGGTTTGGATTTGCGGTGCGGGGCTTGGTCGGCGGCCGGGCCCCATCCGTCTGAAACGGGACCTGGATGAGCGATACCCTTACATATCAGGGCGTGACCGATACCCCGCACGAGCCGGGGTTCGGCGATTATGTGCAGCTTCTGAAGCCGCGCGTGATGTCGTTGGTGGTCTTCACCGCGCTGGTGGGCCTGCTGGTCGCGCCGGTCTCGCTGCACCCGGTCGAGGCGTTCTCGGCGATCCTGTTCATCGCGCTCGGCGCGGGGGCCAGCGGTGCCCTGAACATGTGGTGGGACGCCGACATTGACGCGGTGATGAAGCGCACCCAGCGCCGCCCGGTGCCTTCGGGCCGCGTGCAGGCGGGCGAGGCGCTGGCGGTCGGGCTGGGCCTCTCCGGGATCAGCGTCGTGATGCTGGGGCTGGCCACCAACTTCGTGGCGGCGGGGCTCTTGGCCTTTACCATCTTCTTCTATGCCGTGGTCTACTCGATGTGGCTGAAGCGCTCGACGCCGCAGAACATCGTGATCGGTGGCGCGGCAGGGGCCTTCCCGCCGATGATCGGATGGGTCGCGGCGACGGGCTCTGTCTCGGTCGAGGCCTTCCTGATGTTCGCGCTGATCTTCATGTGGACGCCGCCGCATTTCTGGGCGCTGGCCCTGTTCATGAAGGAAGACTACCACGCTGCGGGCGTGCCGATGCTGACGGTCACGCATGGTCGCAAGGCGACGCGGGCGCATATCCTGGCCTACACGCTTCTGCTGGCCCCGGTGCCGCTGGCGGCGGCGCTGACCTCGATCGGCGGTCCGCTGACGCTGGCGGTGGCGGTGGTCCTGAACCTGTGGTTCATCGTCGGCGCCGTGCGGATCTGGCGGCGGGACGAAGTGCAGGCCGGGGCCGACAACTATGCCGTCGAGAAGGCGTTCTTCCGGGTCTCGCTGATCTATCTGTTCCTGCATTTCGCGGCCTTCCTGGCGGAAGCGGCGCTGAAATCCGCAGGGCTCGGGGGTTGGTGAGATGACCTTCCGCCCGGAGCACGAGTTGCACAAGCGCCGGTTCAGCCGGAACCTGGGTGTCGGTCTGACGCTGGGGGCCTTCGTTCTGCTGGTCTTCGCGCTGACGGTGGTCAAGGTGAAGCGGGGCGATCCGATGCAGGGCTATGACCATGTGATCCAGCCCGAAGCGGTGCCGCAGGAGAAGACCGAATGATCTTCCCGCGGCTTCAGGGCAAGAACCGCACGCTGGTGCAGCTGGTGGCCGTGGTCGCGACCATGGCGTCGCTGTCCTTTGCGGCGGTGCCGTTCTACGACTGGTTCTGCCGCGTCACCGGCTATGGCGGCACGCCGCAGCGGGCCGAGGCCGCGCCGGACACGATCCTGGACCAGACGGTGAAGATCCGCTTCGACGCCACGGTCGAGCAGGGAATGCCCTGGACCTTCAAGCCGGTGGTGCGGTCGATGGAATTGCGCATCGGCGAAACGGGGCTGGCCTTCTACGAGGCGCACAACCCGACCGACCGGGTGATCGGCGGCAGGGCGAGCTTCAACGTCTTCCCCGACACGGCGGGCGGCTATTTCACCAAGATCGAGTGCTTCTGCTTTTCCGAGCAGGTGCTGCAACCGGGCGAGACCGTGCAGATGCCGGTAAGCTTTTTCGTCGACCCTGCCATCGTGGATGACCCGGACGGGAAGTTTGTGCATGAGATCGTGCTCAGCTATACCTTCCACGAAACGCCGCTGCCGGAAGACCAGGCAGCTTTGGAACAACCCGCCGCGGCCAAAGCAGCCGCAGTGAACTGAGTACGGACAACGAGGGAAACGCCGGCCATGGCCCACGCAAAGAACCACGACTACCACATTCTGCAGCCGTCGATCTGGCCGCTGTTCGGGGCCGTCGCGGCCTTCGTGATGCTGTTCGGCGCGGTTCTTTGGATGCATGGCTCGGGGCCCTGGATGGGCCTCGTCGGCTTTGTGGGCGTGTTGTACACCATGTTCGCCTGGTGGTCGGAAGTGGTGCATGAGGGCCAGACGGGCGACCATACCCCGGTGGTGCGGCTGGGCCTGCGCTACGGCTTCATCCTGTTCATCATGTCCGAAGTGATGTTCTTCTCGGCCTGGTTCTGGACCTTCTTCAAGCATCGCCTGTACCCGATGGGGCCGGACAGCCCGGCGATCGACGGCGTCTGGCCGCCCGCCGGGATCGAGACCTTCGATCCCTGGCACCTCCCGTTCATCAACACGCTGATCCTGCTTCTGTCGGGCTGCGCCGCGACCTGGGCGCACCATGCGCTGGTCCACGAGAACAACCGCAAGGACCTGGTGAACGGGCTGATCATCGCCATCGTGCTGGGGTTCTTCTTCACGCTGTTGCAGGCCTATGAATACAGCCACGCGGCCTTCGGTTTTGCCGGCAACATCTATGGCGCCTCGTTCTTCATGGCGACGGGGTTCCACGGCTTCCACGTCATCATCGGGACGATCTTCCTGACCGTCTGCCTGATCCGCGCGCTGAAGGGGCATTTCACGCCGGAACAGCATGTCGGCTTCGAAGCTGCCGCCTGGTACTGGCACTTCGTCGACGTGGTCTGGCTGTTCCTCTTCGCCGCCGTCTACGTCTGGGGTCAGGGCTGATCCTTCCGGTTCGACACGATCCAAGCGCGGGCCCTCGGGCCTGCGCTTTCATTTCCGGGGTTCTCTGATGCGCCGTTATGTCTTTCCGGTCCTGATGGGCATCGTCGGGGTGGCGGTCCTGATGAGCCTTGGCTTCTGGCAGTTGCGCCGGATGGAGGAGAAGCGGGTTTACCTGGGCGAGATCGAGTCGCGGATCGTCAATGCGCCGATCCCGCTGCCCGCCGTGCCGGAGGAGGGGCCGGACAAGTTCCAGGCGGTGGTGGCCGAGGGACGCTTCACCGGCGAGTATCTGGAGGTGCTCGCGGGCCAGACCGGGGCGAGCCCGGGCGTGCTGGTGATCGAGGCCTTCGCTTTGGCCGATGGGCGCCGGATCATGGTGCAGCGCGGCTTCATCGAGGAGGAATCGCGCGATGTGCCTCGACCCCCGCATGCGGCGAAAGTGGAAGGCAACCTGCACTGGCCGCAGGATACGAACAGCTTCACCCCACCACCGGATGAAAAGACCGGCCTCTGGTTTGCGCGGGACGTCCCGGCCATGGCGGCCAAGCTGAAGACGGAACCGACACTAATTGTCGCGAGCAAGCCAACCGGTGACGGGATCACTCCGGTCCCGGTCGATACATCGGGTATACCCAATGATCACTGGGGTTATGCGATCCAGTGGTTCCTCTTGGCGGCGACATGGGCGGGGATGACAGTGTTCCTCCTCTGGCGTATCAGGACGCGGAAGGTTTGAAGGCGATACCGATGCAATATATCTCGACCCGCGGCGCTGCCCCCGTTCTTGGCTTCGGCGAGGCGATGATGACGGGCCTGGCCCGCGACGGCGGGCTTTATGTCCCCGAGACGGTGCCGGTGCTGAGCCATGCGGAAATCGCGGCTCTCGCGGGTGCGCCGTATGAGGAGGTCGCCTTCCGGGTGATGCGGCCCTATCTGGGCGGGTTCTTCGCGGACGACGAATTCCGCGGCCTGATCGCCAATGCCTATGAGGGCTTCCACCACGCCGCCCGCGCGCCGATGGTGCAGCTGGGGTCGAACCATTTCCTGCTGGAGCTGTTCCACGGGCCGACCCTGGCGTTCAAGGACTTCGCCATGCAGCTCATCGGGCAGATGATGCAGGCGGCGCTGGCCAAGACCGGGGAACGGATCACCATCGTCGGCGCGACCAGCGGCGATACCGGGTCGGCGGCGATGGAGGCGTTCAGGGGCCTCGCCAATGTGGATGTGTTCATCCTTTTTCCGCATGGCCGTGTCAGCGAGGTGCAGCGGCGGCAGATGACGACGCCGTCGGAAGCGAACGTTCATGCGCTGGCGGTGGACGGCGATTTCGACGACTGTCAGGCCCGCGTGAAGGACATGTTCAACGATTTCGCCTTTCGCGACGGGGTGCGGCTCGCCGGGGTGAACAGCATCAACTGGGCGCGGGTGCTGGCGCAGGTGGTGTATTACTTCTACGCGGCGACCGCCCTTGGCGCGCCGCACCGTGCGGTCAGCTTCACCGTGCCGACCGGGAACTTCGGCGACATCTTCGCGGGCTATATCGCCAAGCGGATGGGCCTGCCCATCGACCAGCTGGTGATCGCCACCAACCAGAACGACATTCTGGACCGCGCCCTGCGCTCGGGGGACTACCGGACGAACGGCGTCAAGCCCTCGATGAGCCCGTCGATGGACATCCAGGTCTCCTCGAATTTCGAGCGCGCCCTGTTCGACGCCTATGGCCGTGACGGGGCGGCGGTGGCGGCGCTGATGGGCGAGCTGAAGGCGGGCGGGTTCAGGATCAGCCAGGGGGCGATCGACAGCCTGCGCGGCACCTTCGCCTCGGGCCGGTGCAGCGAGGCGGAGACGCTGGAAACCATCGCGCGGCACTGGAAGACGACCGGAGAGCTTCTGTGCCCGCATTCCGCCGTGGGCGTGAAGGTGGCCGAGGAGCATATCGGGCTGGCGCCGATGATCACGCTTGCCACCGCCCATCCGGCGAAGTTTCCGGACGCGGTGAGCCGTGCGACGGGCATCCGCCCGGGCCTGCCGCCGCACATGGCGGACCTGTTCGAGCGCAAGGAACGGGTGACGCGGGTGCCGAACGACCTTGAGGCGCTTCAGGCGCTGGTGCGCGAAAGGACCCTTCGCTGATGCAGAAGCTGCACACCCTGCCGAACGGCTTCCGCATCGTGACCGAAGCCATGCCGGGGCTGCAATCCGCATCCGTCGGCCTTTGGGTCGAGGCCGGGGGGCGGCATGAACGCCCCGACCAGAACGGCATCGCGCATTTCCTGGAGCATATGGCGTTCAAGGGCACCCGGCGGCGGTCTGCCCTCCGGATCGCCGAAGAGATCGAGGATGTGGGCGGCTACATCAACGCCTATACCAGCCGCGAGATGACCGCCTATTACGCGCGGGTGCTGTCGGGCGATGTGCTGATGGCGCTGGACGTGATCGCCGACATCGTGCTGAACCCCGTATTCCGCAAGGCCGACATCGAGACCGAGCGGCATGTGATCCTGCAGGAAATCGGCCAGGCGCTGGATACGCCGGATGACATCATCTTCGACTGGCTGCATGAGGTAAGCTATCCCGAGCAGAGCTTCGGGCGCACCATCCTGGGGCCGGAGGAGCGGGTGTCCTCGTTCCGCAAGGCGGATTTCGAGGGGTTCACCGGGGCGCATTACGGGCCGGACCAGATGATCCTGTCGGCGGCGGGGGGTGTGGACCATGACGCCATTGTCGCGGCGGCAGAGCGGATATTCGGCGGGCTGAAGCCGGTCGGGGCATCGAAGGTCGAACCCGCGCGGTTCGTCGGCGGCGAGCGGCGCGAGGTGAAGGACCTGGAGCAGGTGCATTTCGCGCTCCAGTTCGAGGGCCCGGGCTACCGCGACGACAAGGTCTATACCGCGCAGGTCTATTCGACAGCGATGGGCGGCGGCATGTCGAGCCGCCTGTTCCAGCGCATCCGCGAGGACCGGGGGCTGTGCTATTCCATCTACGCCCAGTCGGCGGCTTATGAGGATACCGGGCAGGTGACGATCTATGCCGGAACCTCGGAAGCCGAGATCGGCGAGCTGACGCAGCTCACGGTGGACGAGCTGAAGCGCGCGGCGGAGGACATGACCGAGGCCGAGGTGGCCCGCGCCCGGGCGCAGCTGAAGGCGGGCCTTCTGATGGGGCTGGAAAGCCCCTCCGCGCGGGCCGAGCGCAATGCGCGGCTGTTGTCGATCTGGGGCCGCATCCCCGACGTGACCGAGGCGGTGGCGAAGATCGACGCGGTCGATACGGCGGCGGTGCGCGGCTATGCGGGTGAATTGACGGGCGCGCGGGCGGCGCTGGCGATCTACGGGCCGGTGGCCGGGGCACCGGGGATCGACGAGGTTCGGCGGGGACTTTCGGCCTGATGCTCGGGTTGAAGCGCCGAGTCCGGGTCGAGACCGAGCGGATGACGCTGCGGCTTCCGGAACATGGCGACTGGCGGCAATGGTCGGAGGTGCGCGAGGCCAGCGCCGAGTTCCTGGTGAGATGGGAGCCGGTCTGGTCGACCGACCACCTGAGCCGCCGCGCCTTCACCAATCGGGTGTACTGGGCGCTGCGCGCCGAGGCCCAGGGTCAGGCGCTGCCGATGCTGTTGATCCGCCGCGCCGACAATCAGCTTCTGGGGGCGCTGACGCTGGACAACATCCGCCGGGGGCCGTCGCAGACCGGCACCTTCGGCTACTGGATCGGCGAACCCTTCGCGCGGCAGGGCTACATGCGTGAGGCGATCCTGGCGCTGACGCACCACGCCTTCACCCGGATGGACCTAAGCCGCCTGGAGGCGGCCTGCCTGCCGGAGAACCTGCCCTCGCGCGGGGTGCTGGAGAAATGCGGGTTCAAGTACGAGGGGGTGGCGCAGAGCTACCTGCAGATCAATGGGCGCTGGCGCAACCATGTGCTTTACGCCAACCTGCGCGGCGACCGGCGCGGACGGACCGACGTGGGTTGAGGTCGGGGCGCCTGTCATATTGAGCGCCTTGCGGCGCAAGCCTTTTGTCTCGCGGCTTTGCGTGAGGGACGCAAAGCCGCTCGCCGCAACATGTCGCCTCGAACCAGTGGCGGCGACATGTTGCACCTCCGGCGGGATATTTTGGCAAATGTGAAAGGCGAAGGGGGAGGGCATGGGCGTTCGGATTGCCCTTTTGCGCGGGGTGAATGTCGGTGGCGCCGGAAAGCTGCCGATGGCGGAGTTCCGTGAGATGCTGGCGGGGCTGGGGCTCGGTGCGGTGCGGACCTATATCCAGTCCGGCAATGCGGTGTTCGAAAGCGATCTGGAAGCGCCGGAGCTGGAACGGATCATCCATGACGGCGTCGCGGCACGTTTCGGCTTCTCGCGCGAGATTTTTGTCCTGACGGCAGCGGACCTTGCCGAAGCGCTGAGCGATCATCCCTTTGCCGGCGCAGACGGAGGCCGGGTTCACGTCTATTTCCTGCGCGAGACGCCGGCGCTGGAGGAGGCGAAACTCAAGGCACTGGCCCTGCCGGGGGATGGCTGGCACGTCGGCCCGCGCCGCTTCACCTTGCACACACCGGGAGGCGTCGGGACGTCGAAGCTGGCCGAGAAGCTTCCGCATCTCTTGCCCGCCCCGATGACCGCGCGAAACCTTCGCACGATTGCAGCCTTGCATGCGATGGCGGGGTGATCGCGCATCCGTGATCCGGTTTCCCGGTGACGGTGGCGCAATCCGGGTTACGCTCTGCCTCTCGCCGGGAGGTGATCCATGCGCCTTGCCCTTGCCCTTTGCCTGCTCGCGGTGCCAGCCTTCGCGCAAGAGCGCATTCCTTCGCACTGCATCGCGATTGCCGCGGCGGAACCGACGGTCTTGCCGGTGGCGTTGCAGGACGGGCTGGAGAAGGATTCGGTCCTGATCCGCTACCTCGACCACGCGAGCTTCGCCATCGTCACGGCGGATGGCACGGTGGCGGTGACGGACTACGCCGGATACCTTGGAACGCAGGACCTGGTGCCGGATGTGGTGACGATGAACAACGCGCATCACACCCACTGGACCGCCGCGCCCGACGCACGCATTCCGCATGTGCTGAAGGGATGGCCCGAGGGTGGCCGGCCCGCGGAGCACCGGCTGGACCTGGGGTCGATGCTGGTCAGGAACGTGACGACGGACACCCGGGGGCCGTTCGGCGAGGGCGCGCGGAAGGACGGCAACTCGATCTTCATCTTCGAGGCGGGGGGGCTTTGCATCGGCCATCTCGGCCACCTGCACCAAATCCCGAGCGATGAGCAATATGCGGCGATCGGGCGGCTGGACGTGGTCATGGTGCCGGTCGACGGCGGCTATACGATGCGGCTTCAGGATATGACGGGAGTGGTGAGGCGCCTGCGGTCTTCGGTGGTGATCCCGATGCACTGGTTCAGCCCCCAGTCGTTGCAGGCCTTCCTGTCGGACATGTCCCCGGAGTTCACCGTGGTCGAAACCGGCGGGGCGCAGATCGCCCTGTCGCTGCGCGACCTGCCGTCCCAACCGACCATCATGGTGCTGGAACCCGCCTGGCTGGACTAGCCTCTCCCGCCGCCCTTGGCTACCAAGGGGCTGAAGGAGACGCCGATGCTGAACCCTTGCGATCCCGCCTTTGTCGCGCATCTTGCCGGGCTGTTGCCCGAGGGCGCCCTCACCGCGCCCGAGCCCCGGCATCTGGAAGAACCCCGCGGGCGCTGGGTCGGTCAGGCGGGGGTGCTGGCCCGGCCCCGGACCACGGGGGAGGTGGCTGCGGTCGTCCGCGCCTGTGCCGCTGCGCGCGTCGGGGTCGTGCCGATCAGCGGCGGGACCGGGCTGGTCGGCGGGCAGATCATGACCGGGGGGCCGCTGCCGCTGTTGCTGTCGGTGGAGCGGATGGCGGGCTTGCGCGGCATCTGGCCGGAAGAGAATGCGATGGTGGTCGAGGCGGGGATGATCCTGGCCGAGGTGCAGGCCGAGGCGGCGAAGGTGGGACGGCTCTTTCCGTTGAGCCTCGCCTCCGAGGGGAGTTGCCGGATCGGCGGCAACCTGGCGACCAACGCAGGCGGAACGGCGGTCCTGCGCTATGGCAATGCGCGCGACCTCTGCCTGGGGCTGGAGGCAGTCTTGCCGGACGGGACGGTCTATGGCGGCCTGACCCGGCTGCGCAAGGACAATGCGGGCTATGACCTGCGCGATCTCCTTATCGGGTCGGAGGGGACGCTGGGCGTGATCACCGCCGCCAGCCTGAAGCTGTTTCCCCGACCCGCTGCCCGGGTCGTGGCGCTCCTTGCCGTGCCCTCGCCTGCCGCCGCGCTTGACCTGCTGGCGATCTGTGGCGAGCGGGCCGCAGGGCTGGTTTCGGGGTTCGAACTGATCAGCCGGACGGGTTTCGACTTCCTGGCAGAGGCAGGGTTCGATTTGCGGGCACCCGTCAACCCGGTGCCCGACTGGCTCGTGCTGGTGGAACTGGAACTGCCCGCGGGTCTTGATCCCGAGGCGACGATGGCGGGGCTTTACGAGGCCGGGGCCGCGGCGGGGCTGGTGACGGACGGGGTGATCGCAACCTCCGAGACCCAGGCGCTGCACCTGTGGGAGCTGCGCGAGACCATTCCGCTGGCCAACCGCAGGGTGGGCGCGGTGTCGAGCCACGACATCTCGCTGCCGCTGTCGGCGATCCCCGGTTTTGTCGCGGCGGCTCCGGCGGCGATTGCCCCTTTGGGCGACTTCCGGGTGAACTGTTTCGGGCATCTGGGGGACGGCAACCTGCACTGGAACGTCTTCCCGGCGCAGGGGCACGGCAAGGCCGAACACGAGGCGGTGCGCGACCGGGTGAAGACAGCGGTGCATGACCTGGTGCATTCGCTTGGCGGGTCGGTCGCGGCGGAGCATGGGGTGGGGCGGCTGAAGGTTGGCGACCTGGCGCGCTATTGTGATCCGGGGAAGCTGGCCGCAATGCGGGCGATCAAGGAGGCGCTGGACCCGGTGGGGATCATGAATCCGGGGGCGGTGCTGGGGTGACGGCATCCACCCCTTGCGCTGGGCGCGGCAACGAAACATCCCCGCCGCAGGAAACCTGCGACGGGGTGCTTTGGGGGTGTGTGGGTCACGCTGTGGGTAGCAGCGCGGCCAGGGTGGGTAGCCCTGACAAGCACAGGTCTAGAGCGATTCTCTTGACACAGGGTTAACGGAACCCCGCCGCAGCGCCCGGTTCCCCGATTTCTTTGAAGAAATCGTCTCGGAGCCTTCGAAGGCTCCGGCGCCAGGTTCGGGCTTTGCTACAGCCCTTCGAAGGCACATAGGGCGTGCACATCCATGCCCATCGCTTCGAGCTTCCGGCGGCCGCCCAGATCGGGCAGGTCGACGACAAAGGCGCAGGCGACGATCTCGGCACCCAGGCGCTCGATCAGCCGGATGCCCGCTTCTGCCGTGCCGCCGGTAGCCAGAAGGTCGTCGACGAGGAGCACCTTTTCCCCCGGCTGCATCGCATCGTCATGCACCTCGACCACCGCCTCGCCGTATTCCAGCTTGTAAGCCTGGGAAATGGTCTGGCCCGGCAGCTTCCCCTTCTTGCGGATCGGAACGAAGCCGGTCGACAGCTGGTGGGCGACCGCGCCGCCCAGGATGAATCCCCGCGCCTCCAGCCCCGCGACCTTGTCGATTCTCATCCCGGCATAGGGGGCGAGGAGCTGGTCCACGCACATCCGGAACCCGCGCGGATCGGCGAAGAGGGTGGTCACGTCGCGGAACAGGATCCCCTCGTGCGGGAAGTCGACGATGGTGCGGATGTAGTCCTTGACGGTCTTGGCCATGGGTTCCTCAGAACAGTTCGGGTTTCGATACCATCAGCCAGATCACCGCGACAAGCGCGCCGAAGCCGGGCCAGCCGAGCAGGACCCAGAGGCGGTAGAGCCTGCGGGCTTCGGGCGGGACCGGGCCGGGCGGGGCGGCCCGGCAGAGGTCGCGGATACGGTATTGCAGGGCGACGACCGGCACCCAGGCCGCGAAGGCGATGAGGTAGAGGGCATAGGTCAGGATCAGCCAGGGCTCGGCCAGGCTCCACCCGGCGAGATGGGCGAGCCAGAGGCCGGTGGCGGGTTGCGCGATCCCTGCGGGCAGGGTGAAGAGCCAGTCAGCCATCACCACGCCGGAGCCCACGCCTGCCACCACCTCGGCCCGGTCGCCGCGCATGGCCCAGACCATCTGGAAGGCGGTGCCGATGCCGGTGCCGAAAAGCACGGTGGCGGACAGGATGTGCAGGGTTTTCGCAAGGAGATAGGCGTCCATCAGCGCTCCTCCACCAGCGCCAGATGGACCAGCATCAGCGCCAGGACGGGAAGGTTCTTCAGGAGGCTGCCGTAGGGGTCGAGCCAGAGCGCCGGGGCGAGGAGGGTGAGTCCGGCGGTATAGGCCAGGACGAGGGCGATCTGGGTCAGGGCGACCGGCCCTGGCCGCCAGTTCCGCAGCAGGGCGAGGCCGAGGGCCAGGTCGAGTGCCCCGAAGGCACGGGCCAGGGTGATGGCGAGGGGTTCGGTTAGGGGCAGGCCGGGAGTGAAGCTCGCGGCCGGGGAGGTCAGGCCGAGCAGGCCGGAGGCGAGCCAGAGGGCGGCGAGGATCAGGCGGATCAGCGGTTTCAGGAGATAGAGCCGGGCCTGCCAGAGGTCCTGCGTCCCGGCGGGGCGGGCGTTCAGGAAGGTGGACACCGCGCGCGGGCGGGTCTCCAGCCGGGAAAGGAGAGGCGCGGGATCAGCGCAAACCCCGGCCTGAAGCTGGGCAACCGAGGTGGCCGAGACCGGGCCAAGCCGCAGGGCGTCGCCCATATGACCCAGCAGCCGGGTCGCCTGCGGCGGGATGTGCAGTGGCGGCACCTGCGGCAGGCCAAGCCAGCTTCGGTATCGCGTCAGAAGGTCGGCCTGAGTGACGACGTCCGGCCCGCCGATCTCCCATGTTCCTGCGGCGGGGTGGTCCAGGCATTCGGCCACAACTTCGGCCAGGTCGGTGGCGTGGATCGGGTTGAAGGGCTGTTGGCCATCGCCCACGACCGGCAGGCGAAAGGGCATCGCCGCAAGGGCGCGGAGCAGCGACGAGCCGCCGTAGGAGGTTTCACCCAGCACGAGGCCCGGGCGCAGGATGCAATGGCCTGCGAACAGGGCCTCGGTCCCGCGCCGCCAGCGGGCGAAGGGGGTGTCGGCTTCGATACCCACGGCCGATATCAGCACCGCGCGGCCGCTGAGTGCCTGCAGGGCGGCGTTGGGGGCGTCGCGGTGGACGGCGGCGAAGCTGGCCTCGGTGCCAGTCAGAAGACCCGCGGCATACACCAGCGCGGTGCCGTCCGGCAGGTGCGGCGCCCAGAAGGCGGGAGAATGGGTGGCGGGATCGGTCAGGTCGGCGTTGAGGGTGGCAAAGCCCATCGCTGCAAATCGGGCGGGAGTGCGGGCCTGCGCAGTCACCTCCCATCCGGCGTCCCGCAGGGCGAAGGCGAGGTGCCTGCCTATGAAGCCGTCGGCGCCCAGGATCAGGACCTTGCGCGGTGGTGTCACGGCGACAGTACCCGTCCCGCCACGGCGTCGAGTTTGGCGAGAAGTTCCGGGTCGCGCTTGTCGGGGGCGGTCATCAGGGCGTGGGTCAGGGCGCGGTCGCAGCAGTGCGGGCAGGGCTGGCGGTTGGGGGACAGGAGCGCGGGCAGGCGGGCGATAAGGCCGCGGGCCGCGGCGGCGTTGGCGTGGACCACGGCGATGACCTGGGCGACATCTACCGCGCCGTGGCTGTCGTGCCAGCAGTCGTAGTCCGTCACCATCGCGAGGGAGGCGTAGCACAGCTCGGCCTCGCGGGCGAGGCGGGCTTCGGACATTCCGGTCATCCCGATCACGTCGGCGCCCCAGGCGCGGTACATCCGGCTTTCGGCGCGAGTGGAAAACTGGGGGCCTTCCATGGACAGGTAGGTGGCCCCCTGATGGACCGTCAGGCCTTCGGCGCGGGCCGCTTCCGCCGCGAGGGAACCAAGGCGGGGGCAGGTCGGGTCCGCGAGGCTGACATGGGCAACGAGGCCCGGGCCGAAGAACGAGGGCGGGCGCCGGGTGGTGCGGTCGATGTACTGGTCGACGACGACGAAATCTCCGGGGGCGAAATCCTCGCGGAGGGAACCGACGGCGGAGACGGCGAGGATGTCGGTGCAGCCGATGCGTTTCAGGGCGTCGATGTTGGCCCGGTAGGGGACGGTCGCGGGATCATGGACGTGGCCCCTTCCGTGGCGGGGCAGAAAGGCGACGGGGAGGCCATTCAGGCGGCCGACCAGCACCTCGTCCGATGGCTTGCCCCAGGGGGTCTTGACCTGGACCCAAGCCGCGCCTTCCAGCCCGTCGATCTGATAGACCCCCGATCCTCCGATCACGCCGAGCATGGTCTGCATGAGGGTTCCCTTCCGAGTGCCGCGAAGAGGATAGACGGGTCGGAGGGGAGGGGGAAGAGGGCGCGTCACACAGAATGATACTGAGCAATCTTGAATGATTTCATGATATTGGTGCGATCTCTCTGGGTTCGTCCGGGTTTTCGGCGGCGGGCAGGTGGGTGAAGCTGGCCCGGACTTCCCGTGCAGTGCGCGAGGGCGGAGATCACGGTCGCCCATGCCGATGCAGGCTGCAACATCGACTGATCCCGCATGACCTGCGCCAGGCGGGGAAAGCCCCCGCCCGGCCGAGCCCGGTCAGGGTTGCTGTTCGACCACCACGGCCGGGTTGTCCAGGGCTTCGGACAGGTCTTCGTCGGCCCGGATCATGCCCGCACCCGGGGCATAATATTTGAACTCGCGCAGGTCCGGTTCGGCTGTGCTGGCCTCGAAGGTTTTCATGACGTCGTGAAAGGTGCCGGCCGGCACCGTGATTTCCATATCGATCGCCAGAACCTCGGCATAGTCCATCGCTGCTTCCTGGGGTGCATGTTCCTGAAACAGGTTCATGCCGACCGTCGGGGCACCCGGAACCGAAATGCCGGGCAGGGCGCCATTGACGCCTGCGCGCCATGCGGATTTGCTGTCGGTGCCGGTCAGTTTGCCAGCGTCGTCATAGCGGAAGTTGGTGACATCCTCGCCAAAGTACCACAGGTTCCCGTCCGCGTCGGTCGCATAGTAATCGAAGGTGCGTTCGACCAAGACGCCATTCTCGAACGCTTCGTCCAGCACCAGGACAGTGGGCACCCCAAGGATGACCGGGCCGGGGCCCTGGACGCTTTGGACTGCAAGTTCGGCAATCGGGTCGCCGTTGGTATGGGTGCCGCGCATTGTGCGGGTGTGACCAACCTCAAGCGAGACAAAGGGGTTGGGCTTGGGGATAGCGAAGTGTTCCACCGCGAAAACCGGCAGGACCGGGTCGGCGGCAAGGGCGGCTTGCGGGCTGACAAGCGCGGCCAGGAAGATAAGGGTCATGCGTTGCATGGTGCGTTCCTTTCGGGTTGAGCCAGTGCGCCGACGATGGGCCGGCCCGACTGGTGTGAAAATCCGCTGAACACCGGATGCGACGGTCTATGATGTATGTCGGATTGCTGCGGTCGCCCTTCGTCCCCTAACCTTGGGCAGCTATTGCGAGGGACCATCATGGCCAACAGAAGACTGAAGCTGCTGATCGGGATCATCGCCTTTGTCATGCTTGGTCTGATGGCCCTTGATCTGGCCCGAGAGCCGGAGTTTCCGCCCTGGCAAGAAGTCGCCATCGACCTGACCGAAAAGCTGATGCTGCTCGCGGCCATGGTGGCGGTTGCCTGGACGGTGCACGGCGTGATCGACCTGCGCGCCGAGCAGGAGGCGATCACCAACAACATCATCCGGTCGGTGGCGCAGGGCGATGCCTGGCGCGCCCAGCAGCACCGCGAGATCGAGGCGCTGAGCATGGCCATCGACACCCAGTTCCAGGTCTGGAGGCTGACTGCGGCCGAAGCGGATATCGCGGGGCTGATGCTGAAGGGTGTCTCGCAAAAGGAAATCTCGATCGCGCGGGATACGTCGGAAGCAACGATCCGCCAGCAGGCCCAGTCGATCTACCGCAAGTCCGGTCTGTCGGGGCGGGCGGAGCTTTCGGCCTATTTCCTGGAAAGCCTGTTCGAGACGGTGGAGAGTTCGGCGCGCGACGGGCCGAACCTGACCGTGATCCAGAAGGCCACCTGACGCCCCCTTCGGGACTTTTATGAGGACCACGACCATGAACACCCGCTTCGTCGGAATTGCTACCCTTGCCCTGTCGGTCGCAGCACCTGCCAGCGCCGAAGGGCTGATGGTTCTTGGCGGGGGCAAGCTGGACCTGCGCTTCCCGAAAGGCAACGCCACGCAAGAGTCGAGCGCCTATCTGGAGGCAGAAGTGCAGGGGTTTTACGCAGGGTTTCAAGGGCTTGTCGCCAATGATGATGCGGCGACCGAGATCAGTCTCTATGCGGGCTATCGCCAGGAACTGGCCAGCGGGTTCAGCTATGACCTCTCCTACACGCGGTATCTCTATCCCAATGACGGGGGCGATTGCTGCGGCGAGATCGGGCTGTCCCTTGGTGTCGCGGTTGGCGAGCGGTTGGGGCTGTCGACCGACCTGACTTATGACCCGGAAAGCTCGCTTGGCAGTATCGAGGTTGGGGCAGAGCAGATGCTGACCGACCAGGTGACGCTGTCGGCCAATGTCGGGCTGTTTCAGCAGGACGGGGACCCGGACGAGAAGACCTGGGATCTGGGCGTAAGCTACGCGATCAGCGACGAGGCGGAGGTCGATCTGCGCTACTACGACAGTTCGGAGCAGCAGAGCGGTCTCTTCGGCCTGTCGATGACCTTTGACACCAAGCTCTTGGGCGGCTGACCGGGTTTCGGCGCCGGGCCGAACCTCACGAACCCGCACATCGATCCACTTCGTGCAGACGTCGCGTAGCCATGCCCCACGCCGGACCGGAACCGACCAGGAGAGGAAGTCGCACGGGGAGGCCTCAGTTGCCGGTGCAGGTCACCTTGTTGCCGCCGGGCCAGCGCCACTCGACCAGCTCGGTCCCGCCGCGGAGGCGCGCGCCGTCACCGGCGGCATAGGAGAAGCGCAGGACCAGATGCTCTTTCCGCACCACGAGGTAGGTCTTGCCGCCGATCGTCACATCCGCTGTCTTGCCGCCCTTGTAGATCACCACTTTCATCTTGCCTGCCGAGCCGCAGGAGTAGGAGAGGCGGGCCTCGACCTCGGGCTTGGGCGGCGGGGGCGGTTCAATCACCATGCCGTCGTCGGCAAGGTCGAGGAACTTGGCCGAGGCCCAGCCGGTATCGCCGTTCTTGCGCCGGACTTCGTACCAGATCCCGCCCTTGGCCTTGCAGCCATAGGCGATGGAGCGGCCGATGTCGTTCAGGCCGCCTTCTGCGCCCGAACAGGTGGTGTAGCACTGGCCCTTGGACCAGGCGACGCGGCCGGTCGCGGTCACGCCGCTTTCGCCGGGGCGTATGCGGGAGACAAGCGCATAGGAGGCCGCCGGACCGGTGCGCATGTTGAGCGTGTCGTTCGCCGCGACGCCCGTGACCGAAAGCGCGGTGCCCCGGTCGGGGTCGCAGATCGGCTCGGCAAGCGCAGGCAGGGCGGAGAGGCAGAGCAGAACGAGGGCGCGAAGCAGCATGGTGCGGGCCTTTCCCGGTTGTACCCGCAGACTGTGACGCAAGCCTTGAGTCGGTCAAGCGAGCCGATGTCGCGCCCTTGCGCGTCAGGCGCGGCGGAGCTTCAGGTGCTCCAGCCCCCAGACGGCAAGGCCGACCATCAGGCCCCAGAAGGCAGCGCCGATCCCGAAGGCGGCCATGCCCGAGGCGGTGGTGACAAGGGTCAGCGTGGCGGGCAGGCGCTGGTCGGGATGGGCGAAGGCTGCGGTCAGGGCGCCCGTCAGCGGCCCGAGAAGCGCCAGCGCCACCAGCGCCGCGACCACGGGGGCGGGCAGGGCGGCGAGAAGCTGCAGGACAGTGGGCGAGAGGAGGCCGAGGAGCACCCAGGCACCGGCATAGGCGGGACCGACGATCCAGCGCCGCTCCTTGTCGGGATGGACATCCGGGCCAAGGCAGATGGCGGCGGTGATCGCGGCCATGCTGACGGTATGGGCGCCGAAGAAGGCGGTGACGGTGGAGATCAGGCCCGTCGTGGTGAGGGCCGCGCTGACCGGCGGTTCGTAGCCCGCGGCGCGGAGCGTGGCAAAGCCGGGCAGGTTCTGCGAGGCCATGGTGACAAGGTAGAGCGGCAGCGCGAGGCCGAGGATCACGCCGGGGCGAAACTCCGGGAGCGTGACTTGGAGGAGAGGCGCGGAGAGGTGGAGGGTCGATAGGTCGGACCCGGTGAGAAGCGCCAGCGCGATGCCGGTGGCGAAGGCGGCGAGCGTTGCCATAGCCGGGTTCCAGAGGCGGACCACCAGGAAAACGGCGACCATCGGCAGGACGAGGGCGGGCAGGCCCTGCGCGGCGGTGGCGCCCTTCAGGCAGAAGGGCAGGAGGACGCCCGCGAGCATCCCGGCGGCGATGCCGTCGGGGATGCGGGCGACGAGGGCTCCCAAGGGGCGGATCAGGCCGGTCGCGGCGATCAGGAGGCCGGTGACGACGAAGGCGCCCGCTCCTTCGGCAAAGCTGATGCCCTGGGTGGCGGCGATGAGCGCGGCGCCGGGGGTGGACCAGGCGAGGACCATGGGGACCTTCGCCCGCCAGGACAGGAAGGCGGAGCCCGCGGCCTTGCCGAGGCAGATGGCGAGGAGCCAGCTCGCGGTCTGGCCCGGCGTGGCCCCAAGCGCGGTGGCGGCTGAGAGCACGATCGCGACCGAGGCGGCATAGCCCACCAATGCGGCGACGGTGGCGGCAGACAGGACCGAGGCCCGCATGATGGTGTCCCAGGCGAATGGCGTCGCGGGACTATTCCGTGGGCAGGGCCGGGCTGCAAGAGGGGAAAGGCGGCGACCCTCAGGGAGGAGGAGAGAGGGCCGCCGCAGGGTCGGCGCGCCCGGGAGGAGGGTGGGCGACCGATGGCCTTCGGGCTTTCGCGCCCGGAATGGGGGCGGCGGTGCCCAGGAGGAGGGGCCCGCCGCGATCCGTCCGGCCCCAGGGAGGAGGAGGGGGCCTTCGGGATGAGTTGGCGCGGCGGGGCCAGGGAGGAGGGAGGCCCCGCCGCGTTACCAGGCGCCAGGGAGGAGGAGAGGCGCCCGATCAGGTTCAGGCCTTTTCGGCCTGGAATGGGGGCGGCGATGCCAGGGAGGAGGAGAGGCATCGCCGCGGATCACAAGCCCTGGGAGGAGGAGCGGGCTCGGGATGGTTTCACGCGGCGGGGCCAGGGAGGAGGAGAGGCCCCGCCGCGAGTACCAGGCGCCCGGGGAGGAGGGAGGGCACCCGATGGGGTTGGGCCTTTTGGCCCGGAATGGGGGCGGCAATGCCAGGGAGGAGGATTGGCACCGCCGCGTTACCAGACGCCAGGGAGGAGGAGAGGCGTCCGATCAGGGTGGACCTTCGCGGTCCGAATGGGGGCGGCGGTGCCCAGGGAGGAGGGAGGGGCATCGCCGCAGGTCGCCGGGGTCCAGGGAGGAGGAGGGACCCCGGGCGAAACTTATTTGCCGTAGGCGGCCTCGCGGGCGATCTCGGTGATGCCGAGGCGCGAGATGCCGAGATCGACGAGCTCACGGTCGGTGAGCGAATTCAGTTCGGCCACGGTGCGGGCGTAGACGCGGCGCTGGTTGAACGCGGTCAGGACGATGTCCTTCACGAAAGCCAGGCGGTCAGCAAAACCCTTGCGGGCAACGGGGGTGGTGTTCACATAAGCCATCTTACTCAAGCCTCTTCAGGTTCATCGGCAACGTCTGTTGCGTTGTTAGGGGTAACATGCGCCTCATGCTGCAGATGCACAATAGCGGGTCTGATCAATGCTGCCATGCAGCATGCGCATGGCTGACGTCACGGAAATGTCATGATTGATCAAGGTCTTCGCCGATTTTTTGAGCAAATGGTCAACGGACCTTGCCCTTGCGGTGAAACGCTACGACCTTAGTGCAAATCTTCAGCGGAGTTGAAACGATGGCGGTGGATCGGGAGCTTGTGATGCGGGTGCTGGCGGGGATCGCGCTGCCCGGCGGCGGCGATCTGGTGAGCCGCGACCTGATTCGTGCCCTGTCGGTCGAGGGGGGCGTGGTGCGCTTCGTGATCGAGGCGGCGACGCCGGACGAGGCCCGGACGTTGGGTTCCGCGCAGGCGGCGGCGGAAGCAAAACTGAAGGCCCTGCCCGGGGTGACGTCGGTGCAGTTGGTGATGACGGCGCATGGCCCGGCGGCCAAGGCGGCCCCGCCGTCCTTGAAAATCGGCCAGCACCCGACGCCGCAATCGGGCGGGCCGCAGCGGATTTCGGGGATCGACCGGATCATCGCCGTGGCCTCCGGCAAGGGGGGCGTGGGGAAATCCACGGTGGCATCGAACCTTGCGGTGGCGCTGGCGCGGCGGGGCCGGAAGGTTGGGCTTCTGGACGCAGATATCTATGGGCCGAGCCAGCCGAAGATGATGGGGGTGTCGCAGCGGCCCTCCAGCCCGGACGGCAAGACCATCGAACCGCTGGTCGCGCATGGGGTGACGATGATGTCGATCGGCCTCATGATGAAGGAGAACGAGGCGGTGGTCTGGCGGGGGCCGATGCTGATGGGGGCCTTGCAGCAGCTTCTGGGGCAGGTGGCATGGGGCAAGCTCGACGTCCTCATCATCGACCTGCCGCCGGGGACGGGGGATGTGCAGCTGACGCTCTGCCAGAGGACGCAGTTGACGGGGGCGATCGTGGTCTCGACCCCGCAAGACGTGGCGCTTCTGGATGCGCGGAAGGCCCTGGACATGTTCCACAAGCTGAAGACCCCCGTGCTGGGCCTCGTGGAGAACATGTCGACCTATGTCTGTCCGAACTGCGGGCACGAGAGCCACATCTTCGGCCATGGCGGCGTCGCGGCCGAGGCACGGAAGCTGGACCTGCCGTTCCTGGGCGAGCTGCCGCTGGCGCTGGACGTGCGGGTGGCGGGCGACGCGGGAACGCCGGTCGCGGCGACCGACAGCCCGCTCGCCGCGCCCTATCTGTCGCTCGCCGACCGGCTGATCGCGGGCGGGATGGGCTGAGGCCCTGCGACATCCGATACGGACAGAAAACCCGCCCGAGTGGCGGGTTTTTGCTTGCCGGGGAAAATCAGGTTGCCTACATACCAACTGGTCGGTATCTTTATCCCATAGCCAGCGAGTCGCCAGGGCGACGGCTGAAACCCATGAGGAGGACAGAAGATGACCCACAACATTCGTACCTGCCTTTGGTTCCGTGATGGCCGTGGCCCGGAGGCCGCGAAGTTCTATTGCGATCTGATCCCGGGCAGCCGTGTGGAGCGCAGCTTCACCGGCGACAACGGAATGGGCGCATTCTCGGTGACGGACTTCACCTTGGCCGGCACGCCCTACCAGATCCTTGACGCAGGCCCGCATTTCCTGCTGACGGAAGCGGTTTCGATCTCGGTCGAGACGGATGACCAGGCCGAATCCGACCGGCTGTGGTTCGCGCTGACGACGGGTGGCGGCGAGGAAAGCGTCTGCGGCTGGCTCAAGGACAAGTACGGCGTGTCCTGGCAGGTCTTCCCGAAGCGGCTGACCGAACTGACGACAAGCTCGGACAAGAAGGTCTCGGCGGCGGCGATGGCGGCGATGATGAAGCAGAAGAAGATCGACATCGCCGAGATCGAGGCGGCGGTCCGCGCGGCAGGGTGAGGAGACGGGACATGCGCACGGTCAGGATCATCGAGCATATCTCGCTGGACGGGGTCATCCAGGGGCCGGGCGGGCCGGAGGAAGACCCGGCCAACGGCTTCAACCACGGTGGCTGGGCCTTTCCGCACCATGACGAAGAGGGCGGCGCGGCCATCGACACGGCACAGGGGAAGGGGTTCGACCTCCTCTTGGGCCGGAAGACCTATGACATCTTCGGCAGTTACTGGCCGAAGCAGGCCGGGCCGATGGCCGACAGCCTGAACGGGGCGAAGAAGTTCGTGGCGACCCACCGGCCCGAAAGCCTGGGCTGGGGGCCGGTGGAAAGCCTCGGGTCCGACATTGCTGCCGGAATCGCCAAGGTGAAGCAGGCAGGCGGGCCGGACCTGATCGTCTGGGGCAGTTCCACGCTGACGCCCCTCCTGATCGCCGAAGGGCTGGCGGACGAGGTGGTGCTTCTGGTCTTCCCGGTGATGATCGGGCGGGGCAAGCGGATTTTCTCGGATGGCGTGGACCCGACGGAGTTGAAGCTGGTGTCCAACAAGGCAACGCCCTCGGGCGTTGTCATTTCCACCTACAAGCCCGCCGGGGCGATGCGGACCGGCAGTTTCTGACAACGGGAGGATGCGATGAACGACGCGACCGAAGACCGGCGCTATCGGCCGGAAGACCGGATCATGCAGGGGGTGATCCCCTATCTGAGCCTTGGCGGGCAAGCCGGGGCGGCGGCGGATTTCTACATGAAGGCCTTTGCCGCCAAGGACATCGGGCGGATGGAGACGCCGGGCCAGCCGGGGCACTACATGCACTTGCAGGTCGAGATCAACGGCGGCGCGCTGATGCTGACCGACCATGTCGGCGAGGGCTCCCCCGAGGGGCCGCCCCTGTCGCGCGGGCACCTGCAACTGGTGGTGGGCGACGGGCGGGCCTGGTTCGACCGGGCGGTCGCGGCGGGTTGCGTCTCGGTGATGCCCTATGAACGCCAACCCTGGGGCGACGACTGGGGCATGGTGCGCGATCCGTTCGGGATTCTCTGGGCGGTGCTGACGCCCAATCCCGCGCTGTGGGACAAGGGCGCCTGAGCCGGGCTTGACCAACGTCAGGACGGCGGGGTTGGAAAGCTGCAACGCTGCCGTCCGGGCGACGCGAAACACTTACGGAGAGGAGGAGACCATGTCTCGCACCGTTGTTCTGGCACTGGCGCTTTTCGCCGCAGGTCCGGCCCTTTCGGACTCCGCCCCGGTCGGCAACCGGGTCGAGGTCAACGGCATGCAGATGTATTACGAGGTTTCGGGTCAGGGCGAGCCGCTGGTCGTGTTGCACGGGGCTTACATGAACATCCCCTCGATGGGCGCGATCATCCCGAAACTGGCCGAAACGCACACCGTCTATGCGCTGGAGTTCCAGGGCCATGGCCGCACCACCGACATCGACCGGCCGATCACCTATCCGGGTCTTGCCGATGACGTGGCGGCCTTCATGGACGCTGTCGAGCTGCCCAAGGCCGATGTCTTCGGCTATTCCATGGGGGCGGCGGCGGGGTTGCAACTGGCGATCCGGCATCCCGAGAAGGTGGATCAGCTGGTCGCCGCCTCGGTCGCCTATGATGCCGGGGGCTGGCAGCCCGCCTTCCGCGACTTCATCCCGATGATGACGGTCGAGATGTTCACCGACATGCCCTTTGCCGAGGACTACAAGACGCTGGCCGCCGACCCCGACGGGTTCCCGGCGCTGGTCGAAAAGCTGATCGCGCTGGAGAAGGAGCCGATGGCTTGGGAGGCGGAGGTCAAGGCGCTGAAGGTGCCGGTCCTGATCATCACGGGCGACGCCGACGTGGTGACGCTGGAGCATTCGGTGGCGATGTTCCGGCTTCTGGGCGGCGGCGGGATGGGCGACATGGGCGCGCCCTTGCCCGCCTCGCGGCTGGCGGTCCTGCCCGCGACGTCGCATACTGCGGTGATCGGGCAGGTCGACCTGCTGATCGGTGTCATAGAGCCCTTCCTGAAGGGTGAGGTTCCGAAGGGGATGTTCGAGTGAGGCAGGCGGAATGGGCGAAGGCCCGGGGCGTCGCATGAGCCGCTTGCCCCGTGGCGAGGCGCGCGCGCGGCTTCTGGAGGCCGCGCGGACGCTGGTGCGGCATCGCGGCTTTGCCGCGACCTCGGTCGATGACCTTTGCGCGGCGGCGGGGGTGACGAAGGGGGCGTTCTTCCATCATTTCCCGTCGAAAGAGGCGCTGGGCGTCGCGCTGATCGACGACTGGACAGCGACGACCGGGGCGATGTTCGCGGCGCATCCCTACAATTCCCTGCCCGACCCGCTGGACCGGGTCTTCGGGTATATCGACCTCAGGCGGCAGATCCTGGGCCAGCCGATCCCGGAGTTCACCTGCGTCGCCGGAACCACGGTGCAGGAGGCCTACGAGACTTCCGCCCCCATCCGCGAGGCGGCGGAGCGGAGCGTGACCTCGGGGTTCGAGCATGTGCGGCCGCATCTGGCCGAGGCGCTTGCGGCGCATCCGGCACCGGGGGTGACGGCGGAAGGGCTGGCGCAGCAGTTCCAGGTGGCGGTGCAGGGCGGGATCATCCTGGCCAAGGCGCTGAACGACCCCGCGCCCGCCCGCGAGGCGTTTGATCATCTGGAGCGCTATTTGCGGCTTCTGTTCGGGCGGCCCGATACGACCCCGTAGGGTGCGGATCACAGCGCACCCTGCGATGTGATGCGGGGTGCGGATTTCGAATCACAGGTCACGGGAAATCGTGGGAAACGCCGGATTCCAGCTGTTTCCGGCAGCGGGATTCGGGCAGATTCGTTGGCGTTGGGCCGAGCTTTCCCCCGATCACGCTTGGATCGCGCTGAATCTTGGGAAATCACGGGACGGTTATCGGGCGTGACCGGACCACAAGATGTAGGGGGACATTTTGAAGGCTTCTCCTAGAGTTTGAAGGTCGCGGGCGAGCTGCGCCACAAGATACGGCTTTCCAGTCCCCTCTGACACAAGATGAGCCCCATTCGCGCCCAACATTTCCCTTGCTTTCCCATGAAATCCCACGCAAGTTGTTCTCACGACGATGCGATGGGCAAGTGAAAGTCAGGGGCGGACCAAAGACCCCGAACAAGGCGTAAGGCAGCTTCATACAGGCAGCCCCTTTCATCGGCGAAACAAGGATCCGGCGCGCGAGCGAGCAGACATCTCCCCCAGGTGGCGCGCGTAGCTGGACGCCCAGCGATGGGACAGCGGCGGATCGGGTAGTGGCAGCAACCCGGTCCGCCTTTTTATTTCCATCGCTTCGGGCCGGACGTGAGTTTTGAGAAGGCCAGGCAATGGCAGAGGCGTTCAGAGGCGAGTTCTACCAGAAGGTAGACGGGAAGGCGCGGGTCTCGATCCCGGCGGCCTTCCGGGCCGTGCTGAACGCGGACGATCCCCAGAAAGGCGAAAAGGGCGGCGCGCGACTGGTCATGGTCTACGGCGGCAAGGCGCGCAATTTCGTCGAATGCTATTCCAAACAGGGCGCGGACCAGCTGGCCGCCGACATCGAGGCGATGGAGATGGGCTCGCCCGAGCGGGTGCGGGCCGAGCGTGACCTGATCAGCCGGTCGGTGATGGTCGAGGTCGACGCCGATGGCCGGATCGTCCTGCCGCCCCGCGTGCGCGAGAAGATGGGCTTTGCGGGCGATCTGGCCGGTGACGCCGAGGCGGCCTTCGCGGGCTTCACCAACCGCTTCCGGCTGTACCGGCGCGAGGTGTACGACGCCGAACTCGCCGAGGATGAAGACGACGACATCGACCCGCTGACCCTTGTCGGGCGGCACAAGCGGACGGGGTAGGCCGATGAAGGGTCCGCTGCCAGGCCGCCCGTCCGATACTGATCCCCATGTTCCGGTATTGATCGACGCGATCCTGCGGGAATGCGCCCCGATTGCGGGTGTATGGCTGGACGGGACGCTGGGGGCCGGGGGCTACACGCGGGCCTTGCTGGCCGCAGGGGCGGATCGGGTGATCGGGGTGGACCGCGATCCCCTTGCCTTGCATATGGCGGCGGACTGGAGCGGTGCCTATGGCGACCGCGTGCGGCTGGTCGCGGGAACGTTCTCGGACCTGGATGACCTTGCGGGCGAGGCGCTGGACGGGGTGGTGCTGGATCTCGGGGTGTCCTCGATGCAGCTTGACCAGCCCGAGCGCGGGTTTTCCTTCATGAAGGACGGCCCCCTCGACATGCGGATGAGCCAGGACGGGCCTTCGGCGGCCGATCTGGTGAACACGGCGGATGAAGCCGTGCTGGCCGACATCCTGTATCACTACGGCGAGGAGCGCGCCTCGCGCCGGATCGCCCATGCGATTGTCGCGGCGCGGGCGGTGGAACCGATCGCGACCACCGCCAAGCTGGCCGAGATCGTGGCGAAATGCCTGCCGCGCCCGAAGCCCGGGCAAAGTCACCCTGCAACGCGGTCATTTCAGGCCATCCGGATTGCGGTGAACACCGAGTTTCAGGAGCTGGCCGAGGGGCTGAACGCCGCCGAACGGGCGCTGAAGCCGGGGGGGCTTCTGGCCGTGGTGACGTTCCACAGCCTTGAGGACCGGATCGTGAAGCGGTTCTTCCAGCTTGCCTCGGGCCACGAGGCCAACGCCAACCGATATGCCCCGGCCAAGGCCGACACCACCGCGCGATTCGAGATGGTGACGCGCAAGGCGGTGGCACCGGATGACGCCGAGGTGGCGCGGAACCCCCGCGCGCGGTCGGCGAAGCTTCGGGTGGGGCGCCGCACGACTGCCCCGGCAAAGATGCTTGCACCGGCAGAGCTTGGCCTGCCGGAGATTCAGAAGAAAGGACGCCGATAGATGCGCCCCGTTTTGTATGTCCTCTCGTTCCTCGCGCTGATCGCGCTTGGCTTCTGGGCCTACCGCGAGAATTACGCGACGCAGGCCGCGCTGAAGGAGGTCGAGGGTCTGCAACGCCAGATCGTCGGGTTGCGCGAGGCGCTGACGGTGCAGCGGGCGGAATGGGCTTACCTCAACCGCCCCGACCGGTTGCGCGAACTGGCCACGGCCAATTTCGACCGGCTGGGCCTGATGCCGATGGAGCCCTCGCAGTTCGGCACGGCCGCGCAAGTGGCCTATCCGGCGGCGAAACTGCCGGAGATCAGTTTCTCGCAGGACGTCCAGGGCACGACGACCGAGCCCACCGGCGCGGAGGGATTGTAACATGCGCACCCCGCTTCGTCCCCTCGCCCGTATCCTGCAGGCCCGGCAAGACGGGCTGAACCCCGACAGCATCGAGAAGGAAAACCTGAAGGTCCGGCACGAGGCGATGCGCGAAAAGGCGCGGGGCCGGGCGCAGTTCCGGCTTCTGATCCTCTGCGCCAGCTTTGTCTTCGCCTTCGGGGCCATCGGCGCGCGGATGGGGCTGATGGCGGCGACCGAACCGATGGAGCCGAAGTCGAGCGCACCGGGGGCCGAGATCATCGCGCAGCGGGCCGACATCACCGACCGCAATGGCCGGGTGCTGGCCACGAACATGACGACGCACGCGCTTTACGCGCACCCGAAGGTCATGGTCGACCCGAAGGGCACGGCGATGAAGCTGGCGGAGATCTTCCCGGAACTGGACGCCAAGGCGCTGGAACGGCGCTTTACCGACGGGCGGAGTTTCGTGTGGATTCGCAAGGTCCTGTCGCCGGAGCAGATGCAGAAGGTGCATGAGATCGGCGATCCGGGGCTCCTCTTCGGCCCGCGCGAGATGCGGCTTTACCCGAACGGGACGCTGGCCGCGCATGTGCTGGGCGGGACGTCCTTCGGCGCGGAAGGCGTGCATTCGGCGGAAGTGATCGGGGTGGCCGGGATCGAGAAGGCCATGGATGCGAGGCTCCGCGACCCGGCGCAGGGCGGCAAGCCCCTGACGCTCTCCATCGACCTGACGCTGCAATCCACCATCGAGGAGGTGCTGGCCGCCGGAATGGGCATGCTGCACGCCAAGGGGGCGGCGGCGATCCTGATGGACGCGCGGACCGGGGAAATCCTGGCGCTGGCGTCCTTGCCGACCTTCGATCCGAACGACCGGCCCGCGCCGATCGTCGACAAGACTGCCGAACCGGGGGACAGCCCCTTGTTCAACCGGGCGGTGCAGGGGGTCTATGAGCTTGGCTCCACCTTCAAGATCTTCGCGGTGGCGCAGGCGATGGAGCTGGGGCTGGTGAACCCGGAGACGCTGGTCGACGCCAACGCACCGATGCGGTGGGGCAAGCATCTGATCAAGGAATTCGAGAACCACAACTATGGGCCGCTCCTGTCGGTCAGCGACGTGATCGCGAAGTCTTCGAACGTCGGCACCGCGCATATCGCGCTGATGATCGGGCCGCTGCGCCAGCAAGCCTTCCTGAAGTCGATGGGGTTCTTCGACCCGACGCCGGTGGAACTGGTCGAGGCTCCGGGCGCGAAGCCACTGATCCCGAAGAAATGGCCCGAGATCGTGACGATCACCACCTCCTACGGCCACGGCATGTCGGCCAGCCCGATGCACCTGGCGGCGGCCTATGCGGCGATTGCCAATGGCGGGGTGATGATCAAGCCGACGCTTCTGAAGCGCGAGGGGCCGACCACGGGCGTCAGGGTCATGAGCGAGAAGACGGCGGAGGAATCGGTCAAGATGCTGCGCCGGGTGGTGCTGGAAGGCACGGCCACGCTGGGCGATGTGCCGGGCTATGAGGTCGCGGGCAAGACCGGTACTGCGGACAAGCCGAAGAAGACCGGGGGCTATTACCACGACAAGGTGGTGAACACCTTCGCCTCGATGTTCCCGGCCAGCAATCCGCAATATGTGCTCATCGTGACGCTGGACGAGCCGCAGGACGACACGCTGTCCGAGACGCGGCGCACGGCGGGCTGGACGGCGGTGCCCGTTGCTGCCGAGATCATCCGGCGGGTCGCGCCCCTGATGGGTTTGCGCCCCAAGCTTGAACCTGTCGCCCCGGATGCGGTAACAGCCGCCAGCAATTGAAGCTGGCAAATCACGGGGACATGACATGGCAGGGCGCGCGACACGGCTATCGGACCTCGGGCTCACCGCCCGGGCCGGTCGCGATCCGGCACTGTCGGGGGTAACGGCGGACAGCCGGGCGGTCAGGGCCGGGATGCTGTTCGCCGCCCTGCCGGGGACGGCGGTGCATGGCGCGACGTTCATCGGCGCGGCGCTGGAGCAGGGCGCGGCGGCGGTGCTGACCGACGCGACCGGCGCGCGGCTGGCGGCGGAGGCTTTGGCCGAGACCGACGTGGCGCTGGTTGTGGCCGAGGATCCGCGCGCAGCACTTGCCTGTGCGGCGGCGCTGTGGTTCGGCGCGCAGCCCGAGGTGATGGTCGCCGTGACGGGGACGAACGGCAAGACCTCGGTCGCGACCTTCACCCGGCAGATCTGGGCGGCCTTGGGCCATGAGGCGATCAATATCGGCACCACGGGGATCGAGGGGGCCTGGACGGCTCCGTCAGGGCACACGACGCCGGACCCGGTGACGTTGCAGAAGCTTCTCGCGGCAGCCGCGCAGGGCGGCGTGACCCATGCGGCGATGGAAGCCTCGTCCCATGGGATCGACCAGCGGCGGCTGGACGGGGTGCGGCTGAAGGCGGCGGGGTTCACCAACCTGACGCAGGACCACCTCGACTATCACAAGACGATGGAGGCCTATTTCGAGGCCAAGGCGCAGCTTTTCACCCGTTTGCTCCCGGATGACGGGGTGGCGGTGGTCAACCTCGACGGCGCCAAGGGGTCGGAGATGGCCGAACTGGCGCTGTCCCGGGGGTTGCGGGTGCTGACGGTGGGCAAGGGGCAGGGCGCCGACCTGCAGATCGCGGCCACGCGGCCCGATGCGACCGGGCAGGAAGTGCGCTACCTGTGGCAGGGCCGGGCGTTCCAGACCCGGCTTGGCCTGATCGGCGCGTTCCAGGCCGAGAACGTGGCGGTGGCGGCGGGGCTGGCGATTGCCGCCGGGGATGCGCCCGAAGCCGTGCTTGGCGTCTTGCCGCGCCTGACGGGCGTGCGGGGCCGGATGCAGCTGGCGGCGACGCGGCGGAACGGGGCGGCGGTCTATGTCGACTATGCCCATACGCCGGATGCGCTGGAGACCGCGCTCACGGCGCTGCGTCCGCATGTGATGGGGCGGATCGTCGTGGTCTTCGGCGCGGGCGGCGACCGGGACCGAACCAAGCGGCCCCTCATGGGCGCGGCGGCCAAGGCCCATGCCGATGTGCTGTATGTGACCGACGACAACCCGCGGACGGAGGAACCCGCGTCGATCCGGCGCGCCATTCTGGCAGCCTGCCCCGAGGCGCATGAAGTGGGCGACCGGGCCGAGGCAATCCTGCGGGCAGTGGATGCGCTGTTGCCGGGCGATGCGCTGCTGATCGCGGGCAAGGGCCATGAGAGCGGGCAGGTGATCGGGACCGATGTCTATCCGTTCGACGATGTGGAGCAGGCGAGCGTTGCCGTGGCTGCGCTGGATGGGGTGATATGAACCGGCGGGGGTATATCGCGCCTACCCTCCCCCCCGTGGGGAGGGGCTGGGGGTGGGGGGCAAGCGGCCAGAGGTGGCGCGCGACCTCTGCCGGAAGCCCCCCCACCCTCTCCCTCCCCCACGCGGGGGGAGAGAAGCGCTTCTGCGCAGGCTTTGCGCGGGGTGGGAAATGATGGCGCTCTGGACTTCCTCCGATGCGGCAGGGGCCACCGGCGGGCGTGTGACGCGGGAGTGGCAGGCCCAAGGCGTGTCCATCGACACCCGGACGCTTAGGCCCGGAGACCTTTTCGTCGCCCTGAAGGATGTGCGGGACGGGCATGATTTCGTCGCGCAGGCGCTGGAGAAGGGGGCCGCGGCGGCCTTGGTCAGCCGTGTGCCCGAGGGCGTGTCGCCTGACGCCCCGCTGCTGATCGTGCCGGATGTGCTCAAGGCGCTGGCCGCCCTTGGGGCCTTTGCCCGGGCGCGGACCAAGGCCAAGGTCGTCGGCGTCACCGGCTCGGTCGGCAAGACCTCGACCAAGGAGATGCTGCGGGCGATCCTGTCGGGGCAGGGCCGGACCCATGCCGCGGAAGCCAGCTACAACAACCACTGGGGCGTGCCGCTGACGCTGGCGCGGATGCCGGTGGAGACCGACTTCGCGGTGATCGAGATCGGGATGAACCATCCGGGCGAGATTGCGCCGCTTGCGCGACTGGCAAAGCTGGACGTGGCGATGATCACCATCGTCGCGCCCGCGCATCTGGAGGCTTTCGCCAGCATCGAGGGCATTGCCGAGGAGAAGGCCGCGATCTTCGAGGGGCTGGTGCCGGGCGGGACGGCGGTGTTCAACGCCGACATGCCGACGACGCCGATCCTGCGGGCGAAGGCCGGGGCGATGGGCGCGAAGGCGATTGGTTTCGGCGAGAGCGAAGGTGCCGACTGGCGGCTTCTGGAAGCGCGGATTGGCGACGAGGCGACGGTTTGCCGGGCGACGCACCAAGGCAAGCCGATCCTCTACAAGGTTTCCTCGCCCGGCCGCCATTTCGCGCTGAATGCGCTTGGCGCGCTGGCGGTGGCCGAGGCGCTGGGGGCCGATCCGATGATCGCCGCGCATGACCTTGGCCGCTGGCTGCCGCCGGCGGGGCGCGGACAGCGGGAACGGATCACGCTCGACATCGTCGAAGAGACCTACTTCGACCTGATCGACGACGCCTTCAACGCCAACCCGGCCTCGCTGGCAGCAAGCCTTGATGTGCTGATCGCGGCGAAACCCGTGGACGGGATCGGCCGTGTCGGCGGGGGGCGCCGGATCGCCATCCTGGGCGACATGCTGGAACTGGGGCCGACCGAGATCGATCTGCACGCCGCCATCGCCCGACACCCGGGGCTGTCCGCCATTCACGTCATCCACTGTGTTGGACCGCGGATGAAGGTACTCCACGCCGCCCTGCCAAGGGGTCAGCGTGGCGAATGGGTCGAGACCGCGCAGGAACTGGCCCCGCGCGCCCGCAGCCTGGTGGACGCCGGGGACATCCTGCTGGTCAAGGGATCCAAGGGCATCAAGGTCAGCCTGATCGTTGACGTCCTGCGAAAAATGGGGCAGGGCGCGAGCCCGAAGGAAGGGACCCTGTAGATGTTTTACTGGCTTGCCGAGTTTTCCGATGGGGGCGGGGTCTTCAACCTCTTCCGCTACATCACCGTGCGCGCGGGCGGCGCCTTCGTCACCGCGCTGATCTTCGGCTTCCTCTTCGGGCGCCCGCTGATCGACCTCTTGCGCCGCAAGCAGGGCAAGGGCCAGCCGATCCGCGACGACGGGCCGCAATCGCATCTGTCGAAGGCCGGGACACCCACCATGGGGGGCCTCCTGATCCTGTCGGCGCTGATGGTCTCGACCCTTCTCTGGGCGCGGCTGGACAATCCCTTCGTCTGGATCGTGATCCTGGTGACGCTGGCCTTCGGGCTGATCGGCTTTGCCGACGACTATGCCAAGGTCACGAAGCAGAACACCAAGGGCGTCTCGGGCCGGGTGCGGATGGGGCTGGGCCTCTTGATCGCGGCGCTGGCGGCCTATGCGGCCGCGATGTTCCATCCGGCGGAGCTGACCAACCAACTGGCGTTCCCGTTCTTCAAGGATGCGCTTTTGAACCTGGGCTGGTTCTTCGTCCCCTTCGGGATGGTGGTGATCGTGGGCGCCGCCAACGCGGTGAACCTGACGGACGGGCTGGACGGCCTGGCGATCATGCCGGTGATGATCGCGGCAGGCACGCTCGGGATCATCGCCTATGTCGTCGGGAACGCGAATTTCGCCGAATACCTCGATATCCACTTCGTTCCCGGTACCGGCGACCTTCTGGTCTTCTGCTCGGCACTGTTCGGGGCGGGGCTGGGGTTCCTTTGGTACAACGCCCCCCCGGCGGCGGTGTTCATGGGCGACACCGGGTCACTGGCGCTTGGCGGGGCGCTCGGGGCAATCGCGGTCTGCACCAAGCACGAGATCGTGCTGGCCATCGTCGGCGGCCTGTTCGTGGTGGAAGCGCTGAGCGTGATCATCCAGGTCCTCTACTACAAGCGCACCAAGAAGCGCATCTTCCTGATGGCGCCGATCCACCACCATTTCGAGAAGAAGGGCTGGGCCGAGCCGCAGATCGTGATCCGCTTCTGGATCATCAGCCTGATCCTGGCGATGATCGGCCTGGCGACGCTGAAAGTGCGGTGACGTCGCCTGCACCGATCACGGCAGGCTCGCCGTTCGATCACCACTGTGTGCTGCACGGTTCGGTGATTTTCCGGTGATCGGGACTGGCGTCTAGCCTCTGCCTCGCGCCCGAAAGGGGCGTGCAATAGGGGCTTTGCCCGAGGAGAGGTACGATGAAACATTCGATCACGACGCTTGCGCTTGTTGCGGTCGCCGCTCTGCCGTCGCTGGCTTTGGCCGATGACATGGACCCAGCCAAGATGACCTGTGCCGAGTATTCGGCGCTGGACAAGGACGCGATGATGAAGGCTGTCGAAGCCATGCACATGGCGGGGCCGGATGCGTCGATGAAGATGGACGAGGCCAAGACCGAGGAAGCGATGACCATGACCATGGATCATTGCAAGGACAAGCCCGACATGATGGCGATGGATGCCATGATGCAGAAGTGACGTAATCGGGCGGCCCGACCCTGGACGGGTCGCCCGGTTTATCGGCTGATGCAGATGGACTGGCGCCTCCCCTTCCCCTTTGCGCTGTCCTGACCTATCCCTGTCGGGGACGATTGGGAGGCAGGCGATGATCCCGGTGAAGGGCATGAAGGGGCAGAAAGTGGCGGTGCTGGGGCTGGGCCGGTCCGGGCTGGCGACGGCGGCGGCGCTGCGGGCCGGGGGCGCAGAACCCTTGCTCTGGGACGACAGCCCCGAGGCGCGGGCCAAGGCCGAGGCCGAGGGCTTCGCCCTGACGGACCTGACCCGCAACGCGGCGCTGGAGGGGGTGGCCTGTCTGGTGACGTCGCCCGGCATCCCGCATCTGTATCCGGCCCCCAATCCGATCATCGCCCGGGCGCTCGAAGGCGGGATTCCGGTCGACAACGACATCGGCCTGTTTTTCCAGAGCGCCGCGGGGCCGGAGTGGGAAGAGATGGAAACCCCGCCCAAGGTGGTGGCGGTGACGGGGTCGAACGGCAAGTCGACGACGACGGCACTGATCCATCACATCCTGCAAGTGGCCGGGAAGCCGACGCAAATGGCGGGGAACATCGGCAAGGGGGTGCTCTCGATCGACCCGCCCGTCGATGGCGAGGTGGTGGTGCTGGAGCTGTCCTCCTACCAGACGGACCTTGCCCGCGCTCTGACGCCGGATGTGGCGGTATTCACCAACCTGTCGCCGGATCATCTGGACCGGCATGGCGGGATGGGCGGGTATTTCGCCGCCAAGGCGCGGCTCTTCACCCTGGGCGGGCCGGACCGCGCGGTCATCGGCGTGGACGAGGTCGAGGGGCGGTTCCTCGCGGACCAGCTGGGGCAGGGGCCGGAGGATGACCGGGTGATCCGGGTGTCCTCGGGGACGAAGCTGGAAGGCTTCGGCTGGTCGGTCTTCGCGCGGAAAGGGTTTCTGGCGGAATGGCGCAAGGGGCGGCAGGTCGCCTCGATTGATCTTCGGGACATCAAGGGCTTGCCCGGCGCGCACAACCACCAGAACGCCTGCGCGGCCTATGCGGCCTGCCGCTCGCTGGGCCTGGCGCCGAAGCTGATCGAGGGCGCCTTGCACAGCTTTGCAGGTCTCCCGCACCGGAGCCAGCTCGTGGGCGAGCGCGCCGGGGTGCGGTTCGTGAATGACTCGAAGGCGACGAATGTGGACTCGGCGGCCAAGGCGTTGCAAGCCTTTCCGAAAATCCGCTGGATTGCCGGGGGATTGGGCAAGGACGGCGGGATCGCGTCCTTGCAGCCCTATCTCGGCTCGGTCGTCAAAGCCTATCTGATCGGCCATTCGGCGCGCGACTTCGCCTTGCAGATCGGCGAAACCCCGCACGAGATCTGCGAGACGATGGAGCGGGCGGTGGCGCGGGCCGCCGAAGAGGCACAGGCGGGCGAGGTTGTGCTGCTGGCCCCGGCTGCGGCGAGTTTCGACCAGTATCCGAACTTCGAGAAGCGCGGCGATGATTTCACGGCGCGGGTCAGGGCGCTGATCGGCGGCTGAGGGGGGCCAAGGATGATCGCGACGGTCCTGCTGCCGCTGGCGGATTTCAAGACGATCACGGTCGACAGCCAGAGCGGGCCGACCGTGCAGACTGTAACGACCGGGGAGATCGCCTGGGCGCTTGCGCTTCTGGTGCTCCTTCTGATCGTGCTTCTGCTGCCGCGCCTGTGGCGCAGCATTAAACCCCGCTCCAAGCCTGTGCCGGAGAACTGGATTCTGGTCGACGGGTCGAACGTCATGCACTGGCAGGACAACACCCCGAAGCTGGAGCCGGTGAAGCTGGTTATCGGCCAGCTGCGGCGTCTCGGCTATGTGCCGGGCGTGGTGTTCGATGCAAATGCCGGGTGGAAGCTTGCTGGGCGCTATCTGCACGACGGGGATTTCGCCCGCATGTTGGGGCTTGAGGCGCGGCAGGTTCTGGTCGTCCCGAAGGGGACGCAGGCCGATCCCTACCTGTTGGAGACCGCGCGCGAATTCGGGGCGCGGATCGTGACCAATGACCGTTTCCGCGACTGGGTGGAAAAGCACCCCGAGGTCGCGACGCCGGGTTTCCTGATCCGGGGCGATCTGCGCGACAGCTCGATCCGGCTGGCCGGGCTGGAGCAGGGGCAGGAGGCGGCGCCGCTGGATTGAAGCGCCTCCCCGATCACTTGCATCGCACCCGCAGCTTTTGCGAGGATTGCGATGCAAGTGCTTGACGAGCGCCCTGTCACACCGTCAGCAGCTTCCCACCCTCGCCCGCCGATGCCTCGGCCTTGTCCAGCAGCACCTGTAGCGCCGCACCACGGGCGAAATCGGGCTCGGCGGGGCCTTCCTTGCGGATCGCGGCGATGAAGCGCTGGTAGACCGTGGGCACGTCGGGGCAATCGACGTCGTGCCAGGTGCCGTCCTTGATGTCGTCGCCCAGGCAGGCCCGCAGCGCGCTGATGCCCTTTTCGTAGCGCACCTCAAGCCCCCCGGTCAGGCCGTAAAGCCGGAGCCGCAGGTCGTTCAGGTGGCCGGTGGCGAAGCGGGTGGCCGCGACCGTGCCAAGCGCGCCGTTCGACAGGCGGACTTGCATGGTCGCGCTGTCATTCGCATCCAGCACATATTCGCCGATCTGCCCGCCGGGTGCCTTGTCGAAGGTTTGCAGAAGGCAGGAGATCTGCGTCGCATCCATCCCGGCGATGAAGGTCGCGAAGTCGAGGATGTGGATGCCCACATCGCCCAGAACGCCCTTGGAGCCATGCTTGGTCGACAGCCGCCAGAGCCATTGCGATTCCTTGTCCCAATGGCCCCAGGCGGGCTGGGTCAGCCAGCTTTGCAGGTAGGAGGCCTCGAAATGGCGGATCTGGCCGATGGCGCCTTCACGGACCATCTGCGCCGCCTTTTGCAGCGCGGGGACGTTGCGGTAGGTCAGGTTGACCATGTTCACGACGCCGGCCTTCGCGGCGGCGGCGGCCATCTCTTCGGCATGCGCGGCATTGGTCGCGAGCGGCTTTTCGCAGAGCACATGCTTGCCCGCCGCGAGGAAGGGCAGGGTCGTCGCGTAATGCGCGGCGTCCGGGGTGACGTTGGTCACGGCGTCGAATTCACCCCAGGCCACGGCCTCCTGCACGGAAGGAAAGCCGTGCGGGATGCTGTGGGCGGCCTTAAAGGCGGCGAGCTGCTCGGCCCTTGTGTCGATCCCGGCGACGACGGTGACGCCGGGGATCGCGGCGAAGTTTTCGGCATGGTTCTTCGCCATGCCGCCGGTGCCGAGGATCAGAAGACGGACGGGTTGCATCAGCGATACCCAGCCTCGCCGTCATGGTGGAGGCGCGGTCCGCGTTCGACGATGGGTTCCAGCGTCTTGCCTACGGGCGTGTTCGGGGCATCGGTCGGATTCGCGAGCCGCGTTTCGGGGTTGAAGGCCCAGCGGACGCCGTTGGTGATGACCTTCTGCACCAGCGGCTGGTGATAGGTCGGATAGGTCTCATGCCCGGGGCGGAAGTAGAAGATGTTGCCCGCGCCCCGCCGGTAGGTGAGGCCCGAGCGGAAGACCTCGCCGCCCTGGAACCAGCTGACGAAGACGGTTTCCAGCGGCTCCGGCACGCCGAAGGGCTCGCCATACATCTCTTCGTATTCGATCTCGAAGTGATCAGGGATGCCGCGGGCGATCGGGTGCTGGCGCGACGTGACCCAGATCCGCTCTCGCTCGCCGGCCTCGCGCCAGGACAGGTTGCAGGGCGCGCCCATCAGGCGCTTGAACGGCTTCGAGAAATGCGCGGAATGCAGGAAGATCACGCCCATGCCGGACCAGACGGCCTCGGCGACACGCTCGACGATCTCGTCCTTGACCTCGCCATGCGCGGCGTGGCCCCACCAGATCAGCACATCGGTTTCGGCCAGCCTTTTCGCGGTCATCCCGTGCTCGGGGTCCTGCAGGGTGACGGTCGACGCCTTGATCCCGTCTTCCTTGTTCAGGAACTCGGCAATCGTGCCGTGCATGGTCTTGGGGTAGACCTCGGCCACGACCTTGTTCTTCTGTTCGTGGACGTTTTCGCCCCACACGGTGACGCGGATGGTCATGGGTAGTCTCCTTGAAAATGGATGCGCGCTCCGGTCGTGGCGACCGGCGCGCGCGGCGTAGGGTCAGCGAACGGGTTTGCCGTCCGCGTCGAAGCGGTACAGGTGGCCGGCCATTGGCGCGATGGACACCTTGCTGCCGACGTCGATGGTGGCCTTGCCGGGGCGGCGGACGATGACGGGTTCATCGCTGCCGATTTCGACAAAGAGGAAGTGGTCGGAGCCGAGGTCCTCGACGTGGAGGACTTCGCCGGACCAGGGGCCGTTCTGCGCCACTTCAAGATGTTCGGACCGGACCCCCAGTGTCGTGCAGCCGTGGTCGGCGGCGAATTTGCCGGTCAGGAAGTTCATCTTCGGGCTGCCGATGAACCCCGCCACGAACAGCGAGTTCGGATGCTCGTAAAGTTCCGCCGGAGACCCCGCCTGTTCCAGCCGCCCGTCTCGCAGCACCGCGATCCGGTCGGCCAGCGTCATCGCCTCCACCTGGTCATGGGTCACATAGATCATGGTGACGTTGGACATCGAATGGTGCAGCTTCGCGATTTCCAGACGGGTCTGGACCCGAAGGGCGGCATCCAGGTTCGACAGCGGTTCGTCGAACAGGAACACCCGCGGGTCGCGGACGATGGCGCGGCCGATGGCGACGCGCTGGCGCTGGCCGCCCGAGAGCTGTTTCGGCAGGCGGTCGAGCAGGTGGTCGATCTGGAGGAGTTTCGCGGCGGATTCGACGCGCTTCCTGATCTCTTCGGGGCTGGTTTTGTCCAGCTTCATCCCGAAGGCCATGTTGTCATAGACCTTCATGTGCGGATACAGCGCATAGCTTTGGAAGACCATGGCGATGCCACGCTTGGACGGGACGGTGTTGTTCACCCGTTCCCCGTCGAACAGCATGTCGCCGGTGCTGATCTCCTCCAGCCCCGAGATCAGGCGCAGGAGCGTGGACTTGCCGCAGCCGGAAGGCCCGACGAAGACCATGAATTCGCCCTTCTCGATGGTGAGGTCGATGCCCTTGATCACCTGGACGGCGCCATAGGACTTGGTGACGTTCTTCAGTTCGATCTTTGCCATGATGTGTCAGCCCTTCACGCCGCCCGCGGTCAGACCCGCGACGATCTTGCGTTGGAAAATGAGGACGAGGAAGATCAGCGGGACCGTCACGATGACGGAGGCCGCCATGATCGGACCCCAGGGGATTTCCTGCTGTGTTGCCCCGGAGAGAAGCCCGATCGCCACCGGCACGGTCCGGGTGGTTTCGGACGAGGTGAAGGTGAGCGCGAAGAGGAATTCGTTCCAGGCGCCGATGAAGGCCAGGAGTCCCGTGGTGACAAGCGCCGGCCACAGGAGCGGCAGGAAGACCTTGGTGATGATGATCCAGGGGGTGGCGCCGTCGACGATGGCGGCCTCCTCGATCTCGACTGGCAGGTCGCGCATGAAGGTGGTCAGCACCCAGACGGTGAAGGGCAGGGTGAAGATGGTGTAGGACAGGATCATCGCCCAGGGGGTGTTGAAGATGCCCAGGAAGCGGACAAGTTCGAACAGGCCCGCCAGGACGGCGATCTGCGGGAACATCGACACCGCGAGGATGGTCATAAGCAGGATGCCACGCCCGCGAAACCGCACCCGTGCCAGGGCGTAGGAGGCGGTGACGGCCAGGAACAGGGCGAAGGCGACGGTCGTTGTCGCGATGAAGATCGAGTTCAGGATGGAGCGGACGAAGTTGCGCCCACCAAGTACGGTCGCGTAGTTGCCCCAGTCGAAGGACCTGGGCAGGTAGTTGATCTTGAACAGGTCGGTTCCCGTCGTGAACGAGGTGACGATGGCGTAGTAGAACGGGAAGACCGAGAAGACGACGATCACCACGACAAGGGCGTAGAAACCGACGGTCGAGAGCAATTTCTGTCCGGTCATTTCTGTCCCTCCCCGGATAGGTCGACCTTGCCCAGCCAGATGTAGAGGCTGACGAACAGCGCGATGATCGCGAAAAGCAGGGTCGACTGTGCCGCGCCATAGGCGAACTTGTCGAAGTCGATCATGTTCTCGCGGCTGATCACCGACATGGTCTTGGTGGCAGCGCTGTTCGGCGTCAGCACATAGACGAGGTCGAAGATGCGCAGGGCGTCGAGCATCCGGAAGATGATCGCGACGGCCAGCGCCGGGCGGATGAGCGGCAGGGTGATCTTGAAGAACACCTTGACCGGGTTGATGCCGTCAAGCTTCGCCGCCTCGTAGATGTCGCGCGGGACCATCTGCAAGCCGGCCAGGATGAGAAGCGCCATGAACGGCGTGGTCTTCCAGATGTCGACCGTCAGGACGGCATACATCGCGGTGTCGACCGAGGCGGTCCAGGCGATCTTCTGGTCGATCAGGCCCAGCCGAAGCATGATGTCGTTCAGGATCCCGAACTGGTCGTTCAGCATCCAGGCCCACATCTTCGCGGACACGATGGTCGGGATGGCCCAGGGGATCAGGATTGCCGCGCGGACAAGGCCGCGGCCCTTGAATTCGGCATTCAGCACCAGGGCCACGATCAGGCCGAGAATGGTCTCGAAGAAGACCGAGACGAAGGCGAAGCGCACCGTGTTCCAGACCGCGTTCCACCAGGCCGGATCGACCAGAGTGCCGCGCCAGATCCAGCGCCCGCTGTCCAGCACGCGCAACGACAGGTAGTTGTCGAAGCCGATCCATTCGCCGCCGTAGAGGTCGGACAGCGCGGTATTGGTCAGCGAGAACCAGATGGTGCGCATGAGCGGCCAGGCCGCGACGCAGAACAGAGCTGCAAGCATCGGCGCAATGAACCAGAACGCCGCACGTTGCCGCTGCTGCGAGAGGCTGAGCCCGCCCCCCGCGCCTCCAACATCATTCGTTGCCATGATACCCTCCCCTGTCGGGCCCCCCCTCCGAGGCCCGTTATGTTGAGACGGGCGGCGACTGCTGGGGACAGCACCGCCCGCCAGTGGGGTCAGTCAGGTCCGGGAGGACTTACCAGCCCGACCCCTTGAGGTCCGTCAGTTCCACTTCCAGAAGCTCCAGGTTCTCGGCGGCGGTGCCTTCGCCCGAAAGCGTCTGGTGCACGGCCGACCAGAACTTGGCCGAAACCTCGTTGTACTTGCCCAGCGTGGGAGCCGACGGGCGCGGAACCGCATTCAGGAAGACATCCTTCCACTGCGGGATGATCGGCTGCGCGGCGGCGATGTCCGGGTCATCATACAGCGCGATGATCGTCGGCAGGTTCGATTCGGCGATCGCGCGCTGTTTCTGGGCTTCCGGTCCGGCGAGATAGAGCGCCAGGCTGATCGCCGCTTCCTGATGGGTCGAGTATTTCGACACGGCAACGTTCCAGCCGCCCAGCGTGGCTGCCGAGGCGTCGCCTTCCTTGCCGACCGGCAGGGTGGTCACGCCGAACAGGCCCTTGACCGCGGAATCGTCGCCGTTGCCCAAGGTGTAGGCATAGGGCCAGTTGCGCATGAAGACCGCGTTGCCGGTCTGCCAGACGCCACGGGCTTCCTCTTCCTGGTAGGCGAGCACCCCATCGGGGCTGATCGTGCCAACCCAGGACTTCGCCATCTCAAGCGCGGCCACGGCATTCTCGTTGTTGACCGAGATCGTGCCATCGGGCTCGACGATCTGGCCGCCGCCATAGGACTTGATCCATTCCAGCGCGTCGCAGGTCAGGCCTTCATAGGCGTTGCCCTGCCAGACGAAGCCCCAGAGATCGGCCTTGCCCTCGGCGCGTTCGCCGTCCTGGATGATCTTGGCGGTTTCCGCCAGTTCGGCCCAGGTCTTCGGCGGGGTCTTGCCGTATTTCTCCAGGAGGTCCTTGCGGTAGTAGAGCGCGGGCGCGTCGGTGAAGATCGGCAGGGCGACCAGCTTGCCGTTCACGGTCTGCGATTCGATGATCGAGGGGAAATGCGTCGGCACGAGGTCCTTGGCGACATCGGTCAGGTCGACGAAATGGTCGGCCAGCTGCGGCGCCCAGATCACGTCGGTCTGGTAGAGGTCGATGTCGGTCGCTCCGGCGGCGAGCCACAGGCGGTACTGACCGAACTGGTCGGTGGTCGAGGCGGGCATCGGAACCATGGTGACGGTGTTCCCGGTCGCATCTTCCCAGGGCTTGACCAGGGTCTTGAAGTTCTCGACAGCCGCACCGACGGCGCCAGACACATAGAAAATTTCTTCAGCCATGACGGGAGCGCCGAACACGGCGAGCATGGCTGCAGTTGCGGTCGCGCGGAATGCGCGGCCTTTCATGATATTCATTGGTTTTCCTCCCTAGAGCCGCCGATCTGGCGTGCCTTCTTTCGCGAAAAACGCCCGAAAGATTCCGAAACGTTTCGGAAAAGATAGTCTCCAAAGCGCTTTCGGTCAACGATTCGATGCGGTTCCCGCGGTCAAACAGCGGAGACGGAGTTGCGTTCGAGGAAAGTGTAGTTGCCGATCCGTTGCAGCCCGGCCAGCGGCTTGCCCTCGATTGCCCCGGTCAGGCAGTCGGCCAGGGGCTCCCAGCTGTCGCGCAAGGGGGCCTTGGTCACGGTGAGCGCCGGGAAGAAGGCCGAAGCGCGCAGACTGGGCAGCTCATCGTCATGCGCCACGACCGACACGTCGCCGGGCACATTCAACCCGAGTGCGGCCAGCCCCTGGTAGACCCCGCGCGCAAGGCGCACGTTGCCGCAGATGATGGCGGTCGGGCGGGGTGCATCGCCCGAGAAAAGACGGATGGTGGCGGTCAGCCCGTTCGCCTCGTCCATTTCGCTGTTGAGGTGGAGGTGCGCCAGGTCGTCGCCGCCCGCCTCTGCAAGTGCGCGGCGATAGCCCTGCTCGCGCACCGTGACGTAGCTCCGCCCGACGAGCCCGTTCAGGAACGCGATCCGGCTGTGGCCGCGGTCGGCAAGATGCCGGGTGAGATCATAGGCAAGATGTTCATTTTCAATGTCAAAATAGGGATAGTCGATAGCCTTCCCGACGCGGCCATGCACGACGAAGGCGATGCCGGATTTCTTCAGGAAGTCGATTCTCGGATCATGGTCCTGCGGGTCGATCAGCACGAAGCCATCCAGCATCGCCTTGCCGATCAGCTTCTGGTAGACGGGCAGGGCAGGTTCGTGTTCGGCCATGATATGCAGCACGAACTGCATGCCGCGGCCCGAAAACTGGGCGGACAGACCGGCGACGACTTCAAGGAAGATGCCATCCTGGCCGATATTCCGATGCTGCGGCACGACCAGTCCGACCATCCCCGACCGCCCCGACACCAGTTTCCGCGCCGACGCGTTCGGATGATAGTTCATCGCCCGCGCCGCCTCCTTGACGCGAAGGCGGGTTTCCTCGCTTACATCCGAATGATCATTCAGCGCCCGGCTGACCTGCGTGATCGACAGGTCGAGAGTCCGCGCGATATCCTTCAATGTCGCCATGTCTCAAACCCCTTTGGAACGTATCCGAAACATTTCGGATTGAAAAAGCAACGGAAAACTTGGCGTTGGTGGCTTCTGCGTCGCGGCACGTTGGAGCCGGGCCTGGGACAAGGGCCGATTCGGCGGCAGGAAAAGATGAATTCCCGCGCCGAAGGGGCGGCACGGAGAAAAACCTGGCTGTATTGTGCTCGGGCAGATGCCTTCGGTTGTATGCAGGCACAGCATCGTTGACAGGGCCATGGTCTACAGGAGTAAGGTTCCGCCACGGGGGGCGTCCCCGCCGGTTGACGCGGCATGGCTGAACGCAGCCTGTTGGCCAAACGGCAGTGCGCCCGAACGAACCAGAAAAGCCGGGGACAGCCCGCGCCTTACGATCTACTGAAACCAGGGAGACCTAACGTGAAAAACACCACCTCCGCCTTCAGCCGCCGCCGGTTCCTGCAAGGGTCCGCCGCGGGTGCGGGCATCCTCGCCGCTCCGGCGATCATCTCGTCGAAGGCCTTGGCCTCGTCGGGCGAAGTCAACTTCACGGGCTGGGCGGGCTATCCTGCGCTGTCCGAAAAGGTGTTCCCGGCCTTTACCGCCGCGACCGGGATCACCGTCAACTTCAAGGAACTGCCTGACCAGGACACCATGTTCGCCGAAGGCAAGGTCGCGCTGGATGCCGGTGGCATCGACGTGATCGAGCCGACCATCGACCGCGTCGGCGCCTGGGATTCGAACGGCCTCCTCGGCGCCTGGGACGAATCGAAGCTTGCGATGGACAACTACCTGCCGGGCCTCGCCGACGGTGCCGCCGGCGAGCGGTCGCGTCCGGGCGGCGCTTTGAAGTATGTGCCGTCGAACTGGGGCACGGAATCGCTGGTGGTGAACACCGCCAACGCGAAACTGTCGTCGCCGGTGTCGCTGGGCGACCTGTTCAACCCGGAAAACCAGGCTGTCGTGCGCCCGCATTCGGCGCTGGCCGCGATGGGCCGCTGGCTTGATGCCACCGGCAAACTGCCGCGTCCGTGGATGGACGGCTACAGCGACATGGCCGCGATGACCGAACTGTGGGACATCGCGCTGGCCGAGGCGATCAAGGCCAAGGGCAACGTCGTGCAGTGGTGGTCGGGCGAGAACGAAGCCAATGCCGGCTTCACCGCGAACGGCGCGACCGTGGGTCTCTGCTGGGATTCGACCGGCTACAACCTGCGCAACGACGGCTATGCCTATGTCGCCCCGGCCGAAGGCGCCTTCGCCTGGCACCAGGGCTTCGTGCTGATGAAGAACGCCGCCAACGTCGACCAGGCGCATGAGTTCGCCAAGTGGGTCTCGACCGCCGAAGGTGCCGCGGCCTGGGCTTCGGCCTTCTCGTCGAACCCGGTGGGCAAGGGCGCGTCCGACCTGATGAACCCGGACGTGGCGGCCTATTACAACGGCACGTTCAACGCGGATGCGCTTGCGAAGCTGTGGTGGTGGCCGGACCAGTCGGCCGACTTCCTGGCCAAGCGCGCCGAGTACGCCGACAAGTACAAGGCGGCGTGACCGGGGGCGCCCCAGTGCGCAACTGAATGAAGGACGCCGGGCCCTGCTGGGCTCGGCGTCCCTATTTCGGGCAGGGTCGTGGACGGCTGGACCGAAAGTCCGGCCCGATCTGGCGATACCCATTGAACGGGCCGGGCTGCCTGCTAGCCTGCAACAAAAAAGAGAACGACTATCAGGGGGACCACGCCGACCATGAGCGCGGGAATTGATCTGGAAAACGTCTGCTGCGACTTCGGCACCTTCCGGGCCGTGGACAATGCCAATGTCTCGATAAAGCCGGGGGAGTTCTTCTCGTTCCTCGGACCGTCGGGCTGTGGGAAGACCACGATCCTGCGGATGGTCTCGGGCTTCATCGAGCCGACGGCGGGCGCCATCAAGATCGGTGGCAAGGACGTGAAGGGAACGCGACCGAACCAGCGGCCGACGGCGTTGATCTTCCAGAACCTCGCGCTGTTCCCGCTCATGCCGATCTGGGAGAACATCAGCTTCGGGCTGGAGGTGCGGGGCGTCGACAAGGCGACCCGGCGCAAGAAGGCGGAGGACCTGCTGAAGCTCGTCGACCTCCCCGGCGCCGCCGACAAGATGGTCAGCCAGCTGTCCGGCGGACAGAAGCAGCGGGTGGCGATTGCCCGCGCGCTGGCGGTGGAACCCTCGGTGATGCTGCTGGACGAACCGCTTTCGGCGCTCGACCTGAAGCTTCGCCAGCACATGCGGGCGGAACTGCGCGCGATCCAGAAGCGGACGGGCGTGACCTTCATCTACATCACCCATGACCAGGGCGAGGCGCTGGCCATGTCCGACCGGGTGGGCGTCATGTCCCAGGGCCGCATCCAGCAGATCGCCGCCCCGCGCGACATCTACGACAACCCGGTCAATGGCTTCGTCGCCAGTTTCGTTGGCGAAAACAACATCTTCGAGGGTGATGTCGGCCCTGTCGCAGACGGCATGGCCTCGCTCACCGGTCCCCATGGCGCCTTCCGGGCGCGGATCACCCCGGAGGCGCAGGGCAAGGCGCTGAAGCTTTATGTCCGGCCCGAGCATACCAGGCTGTCGAAGACCGCCGCCCCCGAGAACTCGGTCGAGATGGAAGTGACCGAAGTGGCCTTCGAGGGCGCCTTCATCTCGGTCCATGGCCTCGCGGCGGGCGGCAAGCGCCTCCAGGCCGAGGTGAAGAACGACGGGGTCACGCAGGCCCCGGGTGTGGGCGAGAAGGTCTTCGCGACCTTCGATGCGGCCCGCGCGCTCCTGCTGCCCGACGCGAACGTCCGGGGGTAGGCCGATGGAGGACCTTATCCGCCGCTACGGAACCGGGCTGACCGCGGTCTTCTGCCTCCTGGTCGCCTTCTGGATCCTTGTCCTGGTGATCCTGCCGAACTTCGCGATGTTCGAGCAGAGCTTCCGGCCCTACCTGCCGGTGGTCGAGATCGGCGGCCCGAAGGACGTCTACGGCTTCGCGAACTACGGCAAGATATTCGCCAACCCGGTCGAGACGACTTGGTTCGGCATTCCGGTCACGATCCCGATCCACATCAACACCTTCCTGCTGACCGTGTTCTATTCGGCCCTTGTCACGCTGATGACGCTGATCTTCGCCTATCCCCTGGCCTATTTCCTGGCCAAGATCGCCAGCCCCCGGTCGATCCCGACGCTTCTCCTCCTCCTGTTCATCCCGATGTGGGTGTCCGAGGCGCTGCGGGCCTTTGCCTGGTACATCATCCTGACCTTCAACGGGCCGCTGAACGCGCTTCTGAAGGCGCTGGGGGTCATCGACCAGGGCATCCGCTGGCAGAACGGGGTCTTCACCTCCTACGACGCCATCGTGATCGTTCTGACCTATTGCTACGTCCTCTTCATGCTGTTCCCGATCTACACGGCGATCACCTCGCTGGACACCAACCAGATCGAGGCGGCGGAAGACCTCGGCAGCCCCTGGTGGCGGACGCACTGGCGGGTGGTGATCCCGCATGCCAAGCCCGGCATCGCATCGGGCTGCGTGATGGTGTTCATGCTGTCGGCCGGCTCGCTTCTGGTGCCGACGGTGGTGGGCTCGACCAAGGCGAACTGGTTCCCGCAGACCATCTACACCTGGTTCAACGACGCGCTCGACTGGAACACGGGCGCGGCCTATTCGATGATCTTCCTGCTGGTCTGCATCTTCTTCGTCATCCTGACGATGCGGCTCTTCAAGGTCAAACTGTCGGACATCGCCAAATGAGCCGGAATCGCGCCATCCTCGGGCAGCTTTATTTCGGGCTGTTCATCCTCTACATGCTGGTCCCGCTGGCCGTGATGGCGGGGGCTGCCTTCAACGACAGCAAGCTGCCGACCATCGCGCCATGGAAGGGCCTCACCTGGGCCTGGTTCGGCGAACTTTGGGCCGATCAGACGATGTGGGGGGCCTTCCTCAACTCGATCCTTGTCGCGCTGGCGGTGGTGGCGCTGGCGGTTCCCATCGGGACGGCGGCGGCCATCCTTCTGAACTCGATCTCGGGCAAGTACCGCGCCACGCTCTACGGGGTCATGGTCGCGCCGGTACTGGCGCCGGGGCTCGTCATCGGCATCTCGACGGTGCTGTTCTGGAACCAGCTGGGCCGGTCGATGGGGGCGGACGACTTCTTCCTCTTCGGGCGCGGGTTGCACCTGTCGACGCTCGGGCAGGTCAGCTACATCTCGGCCTATGTGATGCTGCTGGTTCTGGCGCGGCTGCAAAGTTTCGATCCGGGGCTGGAGGAGGCGGCACTGGATCTGGGCGCGAACCACGGACAGGTGCTTCGGCGCATCCTTTTGCCGCATCTCTACCCCGCCATGGCGGCTTCTTCGGCCATCGCCTTCTTCCAGTCGATGGAGAACTTCAACGTCACTCTTTTCACCAAGGCGAATGCGACGACGTTGACGGTCTATGTCTTCAGCCAGGTAAGGTCCGGGATCACCCCGAAGATCAATGCGCTGGCCTTCCTCCTGATCCTGCTCACCCTGGTGCTGGCGCTGATCTACGAAACCAACCGGCGGCGGCGGGCCCGGATCGAAGCGGCGCGCGAGGCCGAGGCGCGGCGGGCGGAAGAGGCGATGCTCCTGTGACGGCGCGTCGCTCCTCGGCACGCGGAGGGTGGGCAATCTGCCCACCATCACGCCCCGACAAGGTGTTAAGAAACCCTGAGCGAACACGCGCAAATTATTAATTTTCATGCGTAGTCCGGAAATGCACACCGTAGACACCCGGACGTCAAAGCCCCTTTGACAGCACCTCGCACAGGGGTGAGCCCGGGTCTGCCAGCCCCTCGATCACGCTGAAATGGTTGTGGCCCGGATCGGCCGTCCAGGGGCAGGACCATTCCTCGGACAAAGCCCGCGCCTGCCAAAGGAACGCCGGGCGTTCCTCGGCCCCGACCCAGACATGCGCCGTCACCCCGTCGCGGAGCGGATGCCGGGCCGGGCTTTCCGCATCGGCCTCCCCGGGATCGATCTTCAGCGTCTGATTCATTTCGGTCGCCATGAGCGGCCCAAGTTCCGCCAGCGGCGAAATCGGCACCACCCGCGCCACCGGCACCGCGATGTCGGCATTCCCCATCCGCGCCGCCAGATGCCCCCCGGCGGAATGCCCGGTCACGACCATGGGTCCCGGGACCCGGGTGCCGACGAACCAGCAGGCCCGCGCGATCTCCGCCGTCATCTCGGCGATCCGTGCGGCGGGGGCCAGCGTGTAGCTCGGCATCGCCACCGCGAACCCCCGCCCCAGCGATCCTGCGGCGAGATGCGACCAGTGCGCCTTGGAGAAGAGATGCCAGTAGCCGCCGTGGACGAAGATCACCACCCCCTTCGCCGGGCCCTCGGGCAGGAACAGGTCCAGCTTCTCGCGCGGCGAGGGACCGTAGGCAAGATCGAGGTCCGCCCGCTTCCCCAGCGCCCGGCGGAAGGCGGCGGCCTTGGCCGTCCAGCGCGCCGGATAGTCGGCGGCTCCCGGGATGAAGTCCCCGTTGGCATAGTCGCGGTCTGGGTCGGGCCAGCGATAGGGAGGGCGGGATTGGGGCACGTCGGGTCTCCTGTCGGATCGTGGCAGACTGCGACGCCACCCCCGCTGTCCGCAAGGGGGCCTTAGCTTTCTTGCGCGGGCCACGGAAGCCGGGCATATCCTTGGGGGCAGGGCGCAGGGCAGGAGGGGCAGATGCTCAAGGGGATCGACAACCGGCTGAATGCCGAGGTGCTGGGCACCTTGCGCGCCATGGGGCATGGCGACTGCGTTGTGGTGGTGGACACCAACTTTCCGGCGGACTCGGTGGCGCGGGCGACCGTGACGGGCAAGCTTCTGCGGATGGAAAACCTGACGGCCGCCGAGGCGATGAACGCGATCCTGTCGGTCTTGCCGCTCGACACCTTTGTCGATGATTTCGCGGGCCGGATGGAAGTGGTGGGCAAGCCCGAGGAAGTGCCGCCGGTCCAGGTCGAGGTCCAGGCCGAGATCGACCGGGCCGAGGGCCGCTTCCGCCCGCTGCCCGGCATCGAGCGCTTCGCCTTCTACGACTTGGCGCGGCAGGCCTTCGCGGTGATCCAGACCGGGGAACGGCGGTTCTACGGCTGCTTCATGCTGCGCAAGGGCGTGATCCCGCCGGAGGCCTGAGGATGAAACCCATCGTGATCCTCGGCATCTTCAACGCCGATACCACCTACCGCGCCGACCGGCTGCCGAAGATCGGCGAGACGATCCTGGGCCAGCATTTCGCGCTGGGGCCGGGTGGAAAGGGCTCGAACCAGGCCGTGGCGGCAGCCAGGGCCGGCGGGCGGACGCATTTCATCACCCGGCTTGGCGCTGACGATTTTGCCAAGGTCGCGCGGGCAACCTGGAAGACGGCCGAAGTCATCCCCGAAGTGACCGAGGACGCTGGCAGCCATACCGGGGCGGCCTTCATCTTCCTGGAAGCGGCCACCGGCAACAATGCGATCATCGTGGCCCCCGGAGCCGGGGCGCGGATTTCGCCCTCCGACCTGGATGCGAAGGCGGACCTGATCCGCAGCGCGGCGGTCTTCGTGACCCAGCTGGAACAGCCGATCCCCGCCGCCCGCCGGGGGCTTGAGATCGCCAGGGCCGCCGGTGTCACGACGATCCTGAACCCCGCCCCGGCGGCGGCGCTGGATGACGCGATGCTGGATTTGTGCGACTTCATCACCCCGAACGAGACCGAGGCCGAAACGCTGACCGGCCTGCCGGTGACGACACTTGCCGAGGCGGAGAAGGCCGCGGACGCGCTGATGGCGCGGGGGGTGGGGGCGGTGATCGTCACCCTTGGCAGCAATGGCGCGCTCTACCGCGACCGCAAGCGGTCGGTGCATGTGCCGGTGATCAGCGTAGGGCCCGTGGTGGAAACCACGGGTGCGGGCGACGCCTTCAACGGTGGCCTTGCGGTGGCGCTGTCCGAGGGCCGCGACGTGATCGACGCGGTGCGTTTCGGCGCGGCCACGGCGGGGATTTCTGTGACGCGGGCCGGGGCGGCGGCGGCGATGCCCGCGCGTGCGGAGATCGACGCCCTGCTGGCGCGCGGCTAGGCTGTCATGCCCCTGTTACAAATCCTTTGCATATGCGTCACCATCCCGTCCTAGACGGGCGTCAGGACTGACGTGGAGCGGGCGATGGACGACATGCGGACGACAGCACCGGGGCTTCAGGCCGCGACCCTCAAGATTGCGGCGCGCGGGGTCCAGGTGCATTACGGCGCGACCCATGCGCTGAAGGACGTGAACGTCGACATCCTGGACCGGGCAGTGACGGCGTTCATCGGTCCCTCGGGCTGCGGCAAGTCGACATTCCTGCGCTGTCTGAACCGGATGAACGATACTGTCGCCTCGGCCCGGGTCTCGGGCCAGATCCTCCTCGACGGGGAAGATATCTACGACCCCCGTGTCGACCCGGTGCAACTGCGCGCACGCGTCGGCATGGTGTTCCAGAAGCCCAACCCGTTCCCGAAGTCGATCTACGACAACGTGGCCTATGGGCCGAAAATTCACGGGCTTGCCCGCGGCCGGGCCGATCTGGACGCGATCGTCGAGGCGAGCCTGCGCAAGGCCGCGCTCTGGACCGAGGTCAAGGACCGGCTGGATGCGCCCGGCACCGGGCTGTCGGGCGGCCAGCAGCAGCGGCTTTGCATCGCCCGGGCCATCGCCACCGGACCCGAAGTCCTGTTGATGGATGAACCCTGTTCCGCGCTCGATCCCATCGCAACGGCGCAGGTCGAGGAACTGATCGACGAATTGCGCGCCGGGTTCTCTGTTGTGATCGTGACCCATTCGATGCAGCAGGCCGCGCGGGTTAGCCAGAAGACGGCGTTCTTCCACCTTGGCAGCCTGGTCGAATACGGCGACACCGCGAATGTCTTCACCAACCCGGTGGACCCCCGGACGGAAGCCTATATCACCGGTCGGATCGGGTAAGGAGGGGATCATGAATACCGCGCATATCGTTTCCTCCTTCGACCGCGACCTCGAAACCGCCCAGGCTTTGGTCATGCGGATGGGGGGGCTGGTGGAAGTTGCCTTGCTGGACGCAGCCGAGGCGCTGGACACCCGCGACGAAGATCTTGCCGCGCGGGTGCGGGCCGGGGACGCAGCTATCGACGCGCTGGAGGACCAGATCAACACCCAATGCGCGCTTCTTCTGGCGCTGCGCGGCCCGACGGCGGGCGACCTGCGGACGGTGCTGACGGTGATGAAAATTGCTGCCGCGCTGGAGCGGGCCGGAGACTACGCGAAGAACCTGGCGAAACGCACGGCGATCCTGTCGCGGATGACGCCGGTTGCCGGGGCCTCTGGCTCGATCCGCAGGCTGGCCAAAGCCGTGGTGCAGATGCTGACCGACGCGCTGGACGCCTATATCCGCCGCGACGTGAAGCTGGCGGAGGACGTGCGCGCCCGCGATCGTGAAATCGATCAGATGTACAACTCGATCTTCCGCGAGTTCCTGACCCACATGATGGAGGACCCGCGCAATATCGGGCCCTGCATGCATCTGCATTTCATTGCCAAGAACATCGAGCGGGTCGGGGACCATGCGACCTCGGTCGCCGAGCAGGTGATCTATCTGGTGACGGGGGCGTTGCCGGGTGACGAGCGACCCAAGGTTGACAGCACCGGGACGGGAACCTGAGCATGGGCAAGGGCGGACAACCAAGGGTTCTGCTGGTCGAGGACGAACCGGCGCAGCGGACGGTGCTGGCCTACAACCTGGAGGCCGAGGGCTTTGCCGTGACCCAGGCCGACAATGGCGAGGATGCCTTGGTGCTGGTCGACGAGGAGGAGCCCGACATCATCATCCTGGACTGGATGATGCCGAAGGTTTCCGGCATCGAGGTCTGCCGTCGGCTGAAGATGCGACCCGAGACGCGGGGGATCCCGATCATCATGCTCTCGGCCCGGGCCGAGGAGGTGGACCGCATCCGGGGTCTGGAAACCGGGGCGGACGACTACGTCGTGAAACCCTATTCGGTGCTGGAACTCATGGCGCGGGCGCGGGCGCAGCTGCGGCGGGTCCGGCCTTCGACCGCCGGAGTGGTGCTGGAGCATGACGATATCCGGCTCGACCCGGAGAGCCACCGGGTCTACCGGGCGGAGAAGGTCTTGAAGCTGGGGCCGACCGAGTTCAAGCTTCTGGTCACGCTGATGGAGCGGCCGGGGCGGGTGTTTTCCCGCGAACAGCTGTTGGACCTGGTCTGGGGGCGGGATATCTATGTCGACACCCGGACGGTGGACGTGCATGTCGGGCGCCTGCGGAAGAGCCTGATGCTGCATGGCGGGGCCGATCCGGTGCGGACCGTGCGCGGTGCGGGCTACGCGCTGGGCTGAGTGTCCACGGTGGACATTTTCTGTTTTCCATGCGAAATCAGCTGCTTGCCTTTGGCCGGTAACGGTTTCCTAACCGGCTGACGGCCGCGCGGGTCGGGGCGGTTTTCGAATTGAGCGCTGACGCGCGAAGACCTTTTGTCTCGTCGTCGGGCTTCGCCTCCTCCTCGGGCTGGTTTGCTGTCGGTGAGCCTTGGCCCTCGGACGACCGTCGGAGCCTCCGGCCGGGATATTTGCACCAGTATGAATGACCGGGAGGAGCTGGCGGGAGATCGCTGCCTCCAGCGGGGGTATCGGGGCAAAGACGAACGACTGGCGGGTCAGAGGGTCGGGAGCAGGCGGTCGAGGGTGGTGAGGACCTGATCCACGTTCGCCAGGCTGAAGGGCAGGGGCGGGCGGATCTTCAGGCTGTCGCCGTTGGCGCCGGTGGAGCTGATCAGGATGCGGTTGTCGCGGAGCGCGTTGACGAGGCGCGCGGCGCGGACGGGGTCGGGCTTGCCGTCGGTCAGGATGGTCTGGCCGATGAAAAGGCCCGCCGCGCGGGTGTCGCCGAGAGCCTCGTGGCGCTGGGCGAGGCTGCGCAGGCCACGGGCGAAGGCTGCGCCGACGATGGCGGCATTTTCCTGCAAGGCTTCGTCGCGGATCACGTCAAGTACGGCCAGCCCCACGGCGGCGGCGACGGCATTGCCGCCGAAGGTGTTGAAATAGCGCGCCTTGGCGCCGAAATCGGCGATGACCCGGGGTTGCAGGGCAAGGCCCGCGAGGGGGTAGCCGTTGCCCATCGGCTTGCCCATCGAGACCATGTCTGGGATCAGGCCGTGCCGCTCGAAGCCCCAGAACCGGCTGCCGGTGCGGCCGAAGCCGGGCTGGACCTCGTCGGCGAGGAAGAGGCCTCCGGCCTTGCGGATCGCGGCGGCGGCGGGGGCAAGGAAGCCCTCGGGGTCGGGGAAGACGCCGTCGGAGGAGAAGATCGTGTCGACGATCAGGAGCGCGGGCTTGATCCCCTGTGCGGCCATGCGGTCGCAAGCCTTGGTGACAGCCTGGGCGAAACCGGCGGCGATGCCCTGCGGGTAGTTTGCGGCGGAGGGGGCGGGAATCGGGAAGACCGTGGGACCGGGGGCGACGGCGGGGCCGAACGACATCGTCATCTCGGCAGTGGCCAGCGTGACGCCGTGATAGGCGTTGTCGGTGACGATGATCCCGGTGCCGCCAGTGGCGGCGCGGGCGATGCGGAGGGCGAGGTCGTTCGCCTCGGAGCCGGTGCAGGTGAACATCACATGGGGAAGCTCGGCCGGGAAGAGGGCGAGGAGACGCTCGGCATAGGTCAGGATCGTCTCGTGCAGGTAGCGGGTGTGGGTGGCGAGCGTCGCGGCCTGTGTGGCCATGGCCTGGACGACGCGGGGATGGCAATGGCCGACGGACGCCACGTTGTTGTAGCAGTCGAGATAGGCGCTGCCCTGGGCGTCGTAGAGATGGACGCCTTCGCCCCTGACCAGGTGCACGGGGGTATCGTAGAAGAGACGATAGGCCGGGCCGAGGGCCGCGGCGCGGCGGTCGGCGAGGCTGCGGTCCCCGGGCGAGAGCTGCCCGGCGCCGGGGGTGTAGGCGTTCAGCATGGCGGTCTGGCGGGTCATGGGCTTGGCCTTTCGCAGGCTTGGAGGAGAGCATCGGTCAGGGCGGCCGGGTCGGTCAGCGCGTCGAGGCCCGCGCGGGAGGTGGGGGCGTTGCGCAGGATGTAGGCCGCGTTCTGCGGGTAGCGGGCGGCGCGCCAGGCGGTGATCGTGAGGGTGGTTGCGAGGCGGGCGGTGATCAGGTCGGGGAGGAGCGCGATTTCCGGCGCGGTCAGGGGGTTGGCCCGATGGTAGGCGCGGGTGAGGGGGATCAGGAGGGACATCGGATCGGCGGGCTCGATCAGGTAGGAGGCCGCGACGGCGAGGTCGCAGATGCGGTGCGACAGCGTCATGTCGCCGAAGTCGAGGAGTCCGGTCAGTCGGGTGGGGTCGGCAGGGTCGGCGAGGAGGTTGTGGGGGTTGAAATCGCCGTGGATCACCTGACGCGGCAGGGCTGCGAGGGCGGGGGCAGTATGGGCGGCAAACCGGGCGAGGACCGTGTCGATGCGGGGGCGCAGGTCGTCGGGCAGCGCGGGAAGGAGGGGGGCGAGGTCGAGAGAGTTGCGGATGTCCCAGAGCAGGTGGTGATCGGCGGCGGGGTGGTGGAAGCTGGCGAGGGTCGCGTCGAGGCGGCCGAGCGCGGTGCCGATCGCGGCGGCGAGCGGCTTAGAGCGGGGCAGGTGGGCCAGCGGTGTGCCGGGAAGCCAGGTGAGGAGGCGCAGGGCGCCATCCGGAGTGGGGATGACCGGGCGCCCGTCCTGGGCGGGTATGACGCGGGGAATGGGCAGATCCGGGGCCCGGGCCGCGGCGTGGAGCAGGGCGAGGGTCTGGAATTCGGTGAGGGCGGCGGGCTCGGCCGGGTTGGCGAGTTTCAGGGTGAACTGGCCGGTTGCGGTGTCGAGCCGGTGATTCTGGTCACGCTCGGAGGTGAGGGGGTGGAGCGTCCCCGAGACGCCCCAATGCGCATCGGCAAGGGTGGCGAGGGCCGCGGCCGCGAGCATTGGCGGGGGCAGGGACAGCAGCGATCCGGCGGGGTCTTGGGTCATGTCATGGGCGTCCGGTGCGGAGGATAGCGTCTGGCGCGGGCAGGGCCAGTGGAATGTGGGCTTGACATGGTTGACTATTTTAGTAGGGATATATCCCAGAAACCCAGCCAGCCCCGTTCGGGCACGCCCGGTGTCCTTCAAACAGGTGGAGTTCACCATGCCCGACCGTGATGCGGCCCCGCGTGCCGATTTTTTGGACCTGTTGCTGAGCGCCATGTCCGGGGTGTTCCCGGGGCAGGTGCTGGAAGCCCTGATCGCCCGGCTGGAGGTCAGCAAATGAACGCCCATGTCGAACCCTGGCTGACGGCGGATGCGACGCCGGTCCACGATGCCCGCGCGCTGACCGAAGGCGGTAGCCTGGCGCGGATCATGCTGGACGGGCAGGTCTATGCCTTGCGGATCACGCGGGCGGGCAAGCTGATCCTGACGAAGTAGGGGTCGGGGCGGACCAAGATCCTTCGAGGGATATTGCAAATCTTTTCGAAAGGATTTGCCTGGGCCTTCAGCCGCCGGTGTGGCTCATGTGGCGGGTGATCTGGCCCGCGACCTTCTGGCGGCTGTAGTCGAAGTCATGGCCCTTGGGTTTCCGCGCGATGGCGGCGCGGATCGCCTGTTCGACGATCGTGTCGTCGGGGCTGGCGCGCAGGGGCGCGCGGAGGTCGGCCATGTCTTCCTGGCCGAGGCACATGTAAAGCTCGCCGGTGCAGGTCAGCCGCACGCGGTTGCAGCTTTCGCAGAAATTGTGGGTGAGGGGCGTGATGAAGCCGAGCTTCTGCCCGGTTTCGTTGACCCGGACATAGCGGGCGGGTCCGCCGGTGCGCTCGGCGAGGTCGGTGAGGGTCAGCCGTTCGGCCAGACGGGCGCGGAGGTCCTTCAGCGGCCAGTACTGGTCAAGCCGGGTGGCGGTCATGTCCTCGCCCATGGGCATGACCTCGATGAAGGTGAGGTCGTGGCCTTCGGTCGCGCACCAGTCGAGGAGGGGAAAAAGCTCGTCCTCGTTGACGCCTTTCAGGGCGACGGCGTTGATCTTGACACGGAGGCCTGCGGATTTGGCGGCCTCGATCCCGTCGAGGACCTGGGGGAGGCGGCCCCAGCGGGTGATCTGGGCGAATTTGGCGGGGTTCAGGGTGTCGAGGCTGACATTGACCCGGCGGACGCCGAGGTCGGCAAGGGGTTGGGCGAATTTCGCAAGCTGGCTGCCGTTGGTGGTAAGCGTCAGTTCCTGCAGCGCGCCGGTGGCGAGGTGGCGGGACATGGCTTCGAAGAAGGTGAGGATGCCCTTGCGGACAAGGGGTTCGCCGCCGGTGATGCGGAGTTTCTGGACGCCCATGCGGATGAAGGCGGTGCAGAGACGGTCGAGTTCTTCGAGGCTGAGGAGGTCGGCCTTGGGCAGGAAGGTCATGTGTTCCGACATGCAGTAGGTGCAGCGGAAGTCGCAGCGGTCGGTGACCGAGACGCGCAGGTAGCTGATGGCGCGGGCGAAGGGATCGACAAGCGGGGTCATGGGGGGAAGGTAGGCCTGTGCGAGGGGCCGCACAAGTGCGCGAGCGACGATTGCGGGGCCGGAGGCGGCAGGATAGGCTTCCGGCCATGAAACAGATCGTATCCATTTCCCTGTTCGCCCTCGCCCTGTCGGGCTGTGCCCTGTTCCAGAAGGACGGGGGGCCGAGCGGCGTGACCGGCCCTGCCGAGCCGCAGCCGGCCACCGAGTTCGCCCCGGCGGTTGCGACGACGGCGCTGGGCGCGCGGGCGGTGAGCGCGGAGGTGCTGGACAAGACCACGGCCGAGGAAAAGGCGGCGGCACTGGCGGCCCCGGCGGCGGGGGGCGAACGGGCCTTGGGCAAGGTCGTCGTGGCGCTGGGGGCTCCGGCGGAGCAGGGGATCTGGCTGTCGTCCGCGCTGGTCAAGGACAAGGCGCAGGGGCGAATCGTGACGGCGGCGGGCAAGAGCCTGGCGGTGGAGTTGCGGCCGGGGACGGGCGGGGCGCTTCTGTCGCTGGCGGCCTTCCAGGCGCTGGGGATTTCACTGACCGAGTTGCCGGAGGTGACGGTCTACGGGCCGTAGTCCCCGGGTGAGGGCGGGGTACTGAAAGGAGCGCCTTGCGGCGCGAGCCTTTTTTCTCGTCGTCAGGCTGCGCCTCCTCCTCGGGTTGACGCCTCCGGCGGGGATATTTTTCCAGTATGAAAGTGCAGGGCGCGGGGGGGTGGGCTGCCTCCGGCGGGGATATTTCTGGCAAAGATGAAAGGCGGGCGGGCTCAGGCGGCTTGGGTTTGCAGCTGGTCCGCGACTGTGCCGGTGACGGTCCAGTCGGACGCGAGGAGGAGGAGGTCGGCGAGGTCGCGGTGTTCGGGTGTTGCGAGGTCGGGGCGGTCGAGGAGGCGGGCGGGAGCGGCGGTGGCCATGTCGAGGGCGGTCTCGGGCGGGGTGCCGACCTGCGCGATCAGGCGGCGGAGGCCTTCGGCCATGGTGACATGCGCGCCCGCGAGCGAGCCCTCGGCGTTGACGAGGCGGCCGTCCTTCAGCCAGATGTCCTGCCCATAGAGGCGGAAATGGTCGGAGCCGCCGACGGTACACATGGCGTCGGAGACGAGGACCATCCGGCCCGGCATCGGCCTTGCGCGGATGGCGAGGCCGACCATCTCGTCGGCGACGTGGATGCCGTCGCAGATGATGCCCGCAAAGGCGGTGGAGTTGATGCAGGCGCCGGTCACGCCGGGGGCACGATTCAGCATCGGCGACATGGCGTTGAAGAGATGGGTGAAGCAGGTGGCGCCCGCGTCGAGAAGCACGCGGGTTTCATCTGCCGTAGCATCGGAGTGGCCGATGGAGACCACGGCGCCGGTGGCTGCGATCTGGCGGACCTGTTCGGGGGTCACGCTTTCGGGGGCGACGGTGATCTTGACGAAGATGCCGGCAGCGCGGAGGCGCTGGATATGGGCGAGCGTTGCCGCTTCGAAGGGGCGGATCCATTCCGGGGCATGGGTGCCGCGACGGGGGATCGACAGGTGCGGGCCTTCGATGTGGAGACCGAGGAGGCTGCGATCTGCGGGTGTCTCGGCCTGGGCGGCCAGCACGGCGCCTACAGCGCGGGCCAGGACGTCGGGCGCGTCGGTGATGACGGTGGGCAGGATGCCGATGGTGCCGAAGCGGCGGTGCGCGGCCGCCATGCGGTGCAGGGCCTCGGGGGTCTGGTCGTTGTTCAGGAGCGCGTCGCCGCCGCCGTTCACCTGCAGGTCGAGAAAGCCCGGCGTGAGCGTGCCGGGGATGCGGCGGATCGGGGCGGAGGCGGGGAGGCTTGCGGTTTCGGCGAGGGTGAGGCTGCGAGCGCCCGCGATGCCGAGCGCCGTGCCGGACCTGAGCCGGGTGCCGTCCCAGATCGCGTCGGGGAGGAGCCAGAGGTCGGGGGAGGCGCTCATGACCGGGGTCCAGCGTTGAAGAAATAGGGGCGAAGGGCAGTCTGCACCCGAACGAGGGCCAGGGCGCGCGGCAGGGGATGGCGGCTTTTGCGGGCGATGGCAATCTCGGATGCAGCGAAATGCGCAAGGAGGGCAGGGTCGGGCAACAGCTTGCCGTCGAGATCGGCCAACAGCCGGGCGACGGCGGCCTGCGCCTGCGGGTCGGGCCAGGAGTAGCGGATGCGGTCGGCGAGGCCGAAGTGCCGCTCGGTGCGCAGGTCCGCGCTGGTGCCGTGGTAGTGACCCTGCCAATAGCCGGGCTGTGCCAGCATCACCTGTTCCATCGTGTCGCAAAGCGAGCGGCCGCTGGCCCAGCCGTTCTGCGCGCGGAGCGTATCGAGGGCATAGAGCGCCTCGCGCCAGGCGAAGGTGAGGGCGGGGCCGACCTTCTGGAAGGCGAAGCCGAGTTGCGCGAGACGGGGGTAGGCCCCGGGGCACTGGTAGTCGGTGGAATGGGCCTCAAGGCAGACGGTCGGCCAGTCTGACAGGGCCGCCAGCAGGCCGGGGTCGCGGGCGAGGGGGAGGTGGTGGACCTCCATCGGCGAAAACTCGACGCCGGGCTGCACGACGAGGCCGCCGATCTGGTCGAGGGGCAGGTTCAGGGCGGTGAAGGCCTCGCGGTGGGCGGCGAGGGTAGCCTTCGCGCTTTCAGGGGTCGTGGGCGGGATATCGCCATGGTCATCCGTGCGGGCGCCGCCGGGGGGCGGGACTTCGGTGCCGATGACGAAGAGGAGGGTGCGGGGGTCGGGGGCGTGTTGCAGGGCGGTGGCGGCAAGGGCGGCGGAGCGGGTGGCGGTGATGGCGTCGGGAAGCTGGGCGGGTTCGCCCAGGCAGCCTTCGGAGCAGTCGAGGTGGATCTTGGTGAAGCCTGCGGCGGCGTAGTCGGCGACCATGCGGTGCGCCTTGTCCATCGCCTGATCCGCGGGGAGTTTGCGCCAGGCCTGCGGCCCGAGGTGGTCGCCGCCGAAGAGGATGCGGGCGGGGTCGACCCTGGCGCAGGTGGCGATGTCCCCGACGAAGGCGATGAAGGCGGCGGGGGTCAGGCCGGTGTAGCCGCCGTCCTGGTTGACCTGGTTCGAGGTGGCCTCGATGACGACGGGCTGGTCGAGGGTTTCGGCGAGGGTGAGCGAGGCCTCCAGCACGTCGGGGTGGGCGGTGCAAACCGAGGGGATGGCGATGGCTTCGCCGGCGCGGTTCCGGGCGATGATCTGGCGGAGGTCAGTCATGGGCGGCCTCGCGGTGGGCATGGAGGGCGGCACCCCGGGCTCCGCTGGCGTCACCCCCTTCGGCGAGGCGGATCGCGGGGATCGGGAAGCCCTTGAGCGTGGCTTCGGTCAGGCGGCGGGTCAGGTCTTCGGTCAGGCCGGGGGTGCGGGAGAGGCCGCCGCCGATGACGATGACCTGCGGGTCGAGGGTGAAGGACAGCGTGATCAGGAACTCGGTCGCGAGGTCGAGCCAGATGTCCCAGGCCTTGGCGAAGGCGAGGGTGGTGGCGCGACCTTCGACGATGGCTTCGGGGCTGTGGGTCTGGCCGGTCAGGTGGGCGGCGATGCGGGCGAGGCCGGGGGCGGAGAGGTAGGTTTCCGTGCAACCCTGCCTGCCGCAGCCGCAGGTCAGGATGGGAAGGCCGTGGGCAACGATGGGGGCGGCGGCGAGGGGGAAGTGGCCGAACTCGCCCCCGGTGGCGGCGGGAGAGGGGAGGAGCTTGCCGCCGGTGACGACGCCCCCGGCGACCCCGGTGCCGAGGATGAGGCCGACGGCGGGGTCGGCGCCCTTGGCGGCGCCGAGGGCGGCCTCGGAAAGGGTGAGGGCGCGGCAGTCGTTGATCCAGGCGATCTTGCGGCCTGCGGCGGCGGCGATGTCGGCGGGGAAGGGCTTGCCGGTGGCGGGGAGGTTGGAGGTGAGGGCAAGGCCGGTCGCGGGGTTCACGAGACCTGCGGCGGAGATGCCGATGGGAAGGTCTGCCGCGTGGGTTTCGCACCAGCGGATCGCCTTGGCCATGGCGGTGACGAGGTCCGGGTAGGCCCTTGGTGTGGGCCAGCGCTGGCGGGCGGCAAGGGACCAGTCGGGAGCGAAGACCTGCGCTTCGATCTTGGTGCCGCCGAGGTCGATGCCGGCTGCGATCATGGCGTCACCTTGTGCAGGCGAACGCCCGAGACGACGCGGGTGAGGGTGCCCTGTCCGGCGAAGGGGTCGTCGACATCGAGGCCGAGGGCGTCGGACCACTGGACCGCCAGGACCTGGGCGAGGGCGACGTGGAGGGGGGCGGACCAGAGGTCTCCGAAGGGTTGCGGGATGTCGGGGGCGGCGACGGTGGAGTGCGGAAACTGGGTGCGGAGTTCGGCGAGGAGGTCGTCGTCATAGGCGCGGGTCAGCGGGTCGGATGACCGGAAGAGCCAGAGGTCGGTCGCTCCTTGCGTGAAGCTTTTCGGGCCGTGGCGGAAGCCGAGGGTGGAATCCCAGAGGGCGGGGATGCGGCCGGCGGAGAGTTCCATGACCTTCAGCGCGGCCTCGCGCGCGGCGAAGGCGAGGGGGCCGGAGCCGAGGAAGACGGCGCGGGCAGGAAGCCGGGTGGTTGCCGCCTCGGCGGTAAAGCGCGGGAGGAGAGCGGCGAGGGTATCGGCGAGGGTGGCGAAGCGGGCGGGGGCGTCGTTCGGCGCGAGGCCGATGTCGAAGAGGGCGGCGGCGGTCAGGAGCATGGTGGAGAAGCTGGAGGTCATCGCGAAGCCCTGGTCATGTGTGGCTTCGGGCAGGGTGATGACCTTGGCTCCGGGGCGGGTGGCCAGCGCGGAGGTGGCGTTGCAGGTGATGTTGAGGCGGGGCCAGTCGGGGGCGAGGGTGTCGAGCGCGTCGAGGAGGCCGATGCTCTCGGTCGAGTTGCCGGAGCGGCCGAAGCTGACGACGAGTTTCGGCGCGCCAGTGAGGTAGGCCTTGGGCCTCGCGACGATGTCGGTCGTCGGGACGGAGCGGAGGCGGGGGCCCGTCTTTCCGTCAAGATGCTGGCCTTCGAGGCCTGCAGCGAGGATGTCGCCGATATAGGCGGAGGTCCCGGCGCCGCAGAACCAGGCTTCGGTGGCGCCGGTTTCGGTGATCCAGTGGCGGAGGTCGGCAACGGGGAGCCTCGTGCCCCAGTCGCGCCAGATCGCGGGCTGGGAGAGTATTTCGCGGAACGTGGCGTGGCGGGTGAGGTCGGTCATGGGGTCGCTTCTGCGGTGGCGGTTCGGGCAAGGCTGGCCGCGGTTGTGCCGATGGGGGACGGGGTGCCTTTGAAATGGAGCGGCTGCGCCGCAAGCCCTTTGTCTTGCCTCTGCGCGCGAAGGGCGCGCAACCGGCTCGGATATGCCTCCGGCGGGGATATTTGGGCAAATGTGAAAGGCATGGGCGCGGCGCAGCGGGTCATCGGGTTTGCGTCACCTTGGCGAGCGTTGTTGGCTGGTCGGGGTCGTGGCCGAGGGCGAGCGCGGTTTGCAGGACGAGCGGGTAGCTGAGGCAGAGGAGGGCTGCCGCGGCGGCGGCCGGGGTGAGGCCGGTCGCGCCCGCGTCGGACGGGCGGATGCGCATGACGGTGCCGCCTGCCGTGCGGAAGCGCTGTTCAGCCGTGTCGAGGCTCGCCTGCACCTCAGGCTGTTCGGTGTCGAGGATCAGGATCAGGAGCGGGTTGGTGACGAGTTGCAGCGGCCCGTGCAGGACTTCGCTTGAGGAATAGGCCTCGGCATGGAGGGCGCAGCATTCCTTGAGTTTCAGCGCCAGTTCCTGGGCCGCGCCGAAGCCGGTGTCGCGACCGATGACATAGACATGCGAGGCGCGCAGGAGCGCGGCGAGAATGGCCCGGGTCTGGGGCAGGGTCTTGCCCGACAGCGTGGCGAGCGCCCTGGCCGAGGCGGTGGCGCGGGAGGCGTAGGCGGGGACGAGGGCGGAGAGGAGCGCCATGCCGCCTGCAATGGCGCCGATCACAGACTTGGTCGCCGGGACGGCGAGTTCGGGGCCTGCGCCGATGCGGAGGGTGGTGTCGGCGGTGGCCTCGACCGGGCTGCCGGGGGCGTTTGTCAGGGCGAGGACTTTTGCCCCTGCGGCCTTCGCGCCGCAGGCGGAGCGGACAAGGTCATCCGAGGCGCCGGATTGCGAGACGACGAGGACGGCGCTGTCGGCCAGCCGGACGCCATGGCCAACGGAGAAGATCGAGGGGGGCAGCGAGGTCATGGGCAGGCCGGTCTCGCGCATGATCTCATAGGAGAGCACGTTGGCGGCGGCATCGGAGGAGCCGCGGGCGACGGTGTAGATCGCGCGGAGGCCGGCCAGGTCCGGCAGCGTGACGGGTTGTGCGACCGAGGCCGCGAAGACCGCCGGGGCCTCGGCGATCTCGCGTGTCATGTGCTGTCCGGCGTCTTGGGGGAGGTCGATCATCTTGGGGCTCGGATCGGGTGGTGTTCTGTTTGGAAATGGAGCCGCCCACCCCCTTCCCGCGGGAGGGAGGGGAGGCACCGGAGGGTTCGGCTGTGCAGGTTGGGAAGCGTCCCGCGGCCTGCAGGGGCGGAGCCTCCGGCGGGGATATTTGGGCCAGTATGAAAGACCTTGCGCCGGAGGAGGCCTTCCGGGGCTGTGTTGATCTGGGGCGGCCAGCGGGTCATTTCCGCAACCCGTGGCTGTCAAGCTTCGCCCAGGTGTCGGTGAGGTCGACGACCTGGCCGGTCACGCGGGCCTGGTCGAGGGCGATGGCGGCGATGCCGGCCTCCATGGCGTCAAGGATCGAGACGGGAAGGCTGTCGGCTTGCCCGCGCAGGTAGGCGGTGATGTCGCGGCACATGAGCTGGTCGGCCCCGTAATGCGCGCCTTTCATCGCCGTTCCTTGCGTGTAGTCGTGGTCGGCGAGCCGACGACCGTCGCGGGCGGTGACTTTCAGGAAGCCGCGGACGAAGTCGCCTTCGGCCATGCCATGCGTGCCCATCACGCAGAAGCGGCGGTGTTCGTCCGGCACGTTGAGATTGGTGTGGAAGGCGAGGCTGGCGCCGGTTTCGTACTGAAGGATTGCGGTCTGGTAGTCGATGATGTCGCCGTCGGACAGGAAGGGATCGTCGGTCGATTCCCAGACCGATTTCTTGACGTGGAAGATCTCCGCCTCGGCGTTCGACTTCGGCGCATTGGCGAAGACGAAGGACTTGCGCCCGCCGAAGCTGGCGACGCGCTGCGGCCGCGACCCCGTGACCATGTTGTAGATGTCGAGGTCGTGGCAGCATTTTTCCAGCATGAAGCCGCCGGCAAGGCCGGTCTTCCGCCGCCAGTCGCGCATGAAGAAGGCGCCGTGATAGGGGCCGATGTGTTCGTTGGCCTCAAGGCTGGTGATGTCTCCCAGCCAGCCCTGCGACTGGGCGGCGCGGAGGTCGGTCATGTGCTGCGAGTAGCGGAGCACAAGGCCGACCATGGCGCGGTTGGTGCCGCCGTGCTGCGCGAGGAGGCGGGCGAGTTCCAGGGTTTCGTCGATCGAGACGACGACGGGCTTTTCGGTGAAGATCTGCACCCCGGCCTCCAGTCCCAGCCGGATCTGGTCAAGGTGGAAGACGTTCGGGGAGAAGACGCAGTAGAGGTCGGGTTTGGCGTCCGACAGCATTTCCTCGACGGAAGGGTATCGCGGGGTGTCCTCGCCGATCATCGCAAGATGCGTGGGCTGGGGGTCGTAGAAGCCGACGATCTCGGCTTCGGGCATTTCCTGTTTCAGCGTGGTCAAGACGTGACCGGCCCGCAGGCCGATGCCTGAGGTGACGATACGCATTCTCTCTTCCTTTCGTCAGGCGGCCAGCGCCGGGGCCTGCTGCCGCCGCATCACGCGGCCTTGGGTGTCGAAGACATGGGCGTCGGCGGGGGCGAAGGTCAGGCCGACCTCCTCGCCCTCATGGACGGTGGTGTCGCCCGGAAGCGCGGCGCAGAGCTTCAGCCCGTCGGCCATCTGGCCATAGGCGATGGCGGTGCCGCCGAGGCGTTCCAGGACCCGGAGACGCATGGCGATGCCCTGGCCGATCTGCAGGTTTTCCGGCCGGACGCCGACCTCGACCACGTCGCCCTTGCGGGCGCTGGAGGTTTCGACCGGCAGGGTCATCCGCGCACCGCCGTGAAATTCGACGGTGACGCCCTCGGCCCCGGTGCCGGTGACGGTTGCGGGCAGGAGGTTCATGTTGGGCTGGCCGATGAACGTGGCGACGAACTTGGTCGCGGGGTGGTGGTACAACTCCATCGGGGTGCCGAACTGTTCGATACGGCCCTTGTTCAGGACGACGATGCGGTGGGCCATGGTCATCGCCTCGACCTGGTCGTGGGTGACGTAGACCATGGTGGCGTCAAGGTCGCGCTGCAGGGCGGAAAGTTCCACCCGCATCTCGCCGCGCAGGGCGGCGTCGAGGTTCGACAGCGGTTCGTCGAAGAGGAAGACCTTGGGGTTGCGCACGATGGAGCGCCCGATGGCGACGCGCTGGCGCTGGCCGCCGGAAAGCTGGCCGGGTTTGAGCGAAAGCTTCTCGGTCAGTTGCAGGATCCCGGCGGCGCGGCCGACCTTCTGCTTCACTTCCGTTTCGGGCAGGCGGGCGACGCGCAGCGGGAAGGCGATGTTTTCGTAAACCGAGAGATGGGGGTAGAGCGCGTAGCTTTGGAAGACCATCGAGATCCCGCGGTCGACCGGGGCGGCAGCGGAGACGTCGGTGCCGTCGATCAGGATGTTGCCGGACGTGGCGGCTTCAAGCCCCGCGATGATGCGCAGGAGGGTGGACTTGCCGCAACCGGACGGGCCGACGAAGACCACGAATTCCTTGTCGCGGATCGCAAGGTCGATGCCGGTCAGCACCTGGGCCGCGCCGAAGCTTTTCGTGATGGACTGGAGGTCGAGCGTGGCCATGGATGCGTCCTTGAGGAGGAAGGGCGAAGGGAGGGTGGGACGTCGGGGGCGCAGGCAGGCCGCGCCCCCGGGTATCGGATCAGCGGACGGCGGCGAGTTCGACACCCGCCTGCGTCACCAGCTCGTCGACGGTGCCTTCGCCGAGCATGATGCCCTGGATCATGTTGGTGAAGACGGCTTGCAGCGCCTTGAAGTCCTCGACCATCGGTTCCGGCCCGCCGGTCGAGATGCCCGCGACGAAGACCGGCCAGTTGCCCTTCTTGTAGAAGACATCGGTCATGCCGAGCTTTTCGTAGTCGAGGATCGGCGTCAGGCCCCAGGTCATGTCGAGGTCATACTGCGCCTCGCCCGAGGTCAGGGCCTTGGCAAGCTTGGTCGCCAGTTCCTCGTTCCCGGTGCCCTTGAAGACGGCGAGCGAGTCGGTGATCAGGATCGTGCCGTTGGTGCCCGAGGGCCCGTGCGGAACCGGCGCGATCAGCTGGTTCGGCACCTTTTCCTTGTGCTGGCCTTCGCCCCAGGGACCGTTCACATACATGGCGATCTGGCCGTCGTTGAACAGGTCCTTCATCTGGTCGCGTTCCCATTCCGTCGGGCCCGATTCCATGTAGGGCAGGAGGTCTGCGTAAAGCTGCAGCGTCTCGCGGGTTTCCTTGCTGTCGAGTGCCGAGGTTCCGTCGTCGTTGAAGACCTTGCCGCCGTCCGAATAGAGGAAGTCGAGGAACATGTGCATCGTGTTGTCGAAGTCCTTGCCGGCGATGCCGATGCCCGCGGCGTCGGTGTTGTCGGTCACGGTCTTCGCCAGGGCGATCATCTCTTCCCAGGTGGCGGGGGCCTTGCATTCGGCCCCGGCGGCCTCGACCACGGTGCAGTTGATGTACAAGGCCTTGGTCGAGAAGGCATGCGGGATGGCCCAGTACTTGCCACCGCTGCTCACGGTCTTCAGGACGCCCGGCTGGAACATGGCTTCTTCTTCCGGGGTGAAGGTCACGGGAACGATCAGGTCGTTCTTCGCCAGCTGACGCAGCGTGCGCGAGCCCATGTAGGCCACGTCCGGCGGATCACCGGCAGCGGCAAGCTGCATCGACTTGTCCTGGCAGGTGCCCCATTCCACCGCTTCCATCTTCACGGTGACGCCGGGATTGTCGGCCTGGAACTTGTCGATCACCTTCTGGTCGGCGGGACGCACCTCGCCGCCGCACATGATGAACTGCAATTCCTGGGCCTGGGCCGACAGCGCCGTTCCGGCCAGAAGGCCCGCAGCGACGGTCAGGGTCTGAAGTCTGGTCATTCTTAGTCTCCCTTGTTGGTGGTCTTGGTTGGTCATTCTTTCACGGCACCGGCGGTCAGACCGGCGACGAGGAATTTCTGCAGGAACAGGAACACGATCATGACCGGGGTGATCCCGGTCAGGGCGGCGGCCATCAACTCGTTCCAGGTGGTGTCCTGGTAGCCGACGAATTCGAACAGGCCCGCCGGCAGCGGCTGGATTTCGCGGACGTTGTTGAAGGTGATGGCGAACAGGAACTGCTGGGCATAGGCGCCGATGTAGACGGCGGTGCCGACGACGATCAGCCCGGGCACGGCCAGCGGGATCACCACGCGGCGGAGCGTATAAAGCCGCGAGGCGCCGTCGACGAAGGCCGCTTCTTCCAGCTCGCGCGGGATCTTTTCCAGGTATGACCGCAGGAGCCAGATGCCGGTCGGGATCAGGAAGGCGACGCCGGGGATGATCATCGCCCAGTAGGTGTTCAGCATCGAAAGCGTGCGCAGGACGCGGTAGAGCGGGATGAGGAGGACCGCCCCGGTGAACATGTTCACCGCGAGGAACCCGCCAAGCGAGAGCGCCTTGAACGGGAAGTCGAGCCGGGCATAGGCGTAGGCGGCAGGGATCACGACGATCATGGTGATCACCGTCACAGCCGAGGCCACGAAGATCGAGTTGAAGATGTAGCGCCCGAGAAGCGGCACGGTCTTCCACATGTCGCGGTAGGCCTGCAGGCTGAAATCCTCGGACCACCAGGAGAATTCGGCGGTCATCAGGTGGCTCATGGGCCGGAGCGAAACGCGGATCATCTCGATGAAAGGCATCAGGATGAAGAGAAGAAACAGAAAGGTGGCGGCATAGACGCCGATCTTCTGGAGGAACGAAAGCCTGTCGATCTGCATGATTTCGCCCTTGTCTTACTTGGCGCCGTAGTGGCGGTTCACGCGGTTCAGGAACCACAGGTAGAAGAGCGAGAAGGTGGCCAGCAGCACCACGATCACCACCGCCCGCGCCGCGCCCTCGCCGAAGCGCTGGGCCGAGATGGCGACCTTGTAGGTGTCGATGATCAGCGTTGTCGTCGCCCCGCGCGGGCCTCCCTCGGTGAGTATCCAGATGATCTCGAAGCTGTTGAAGGTCCAGATCGCGGACAGCAGCGCCATGGAAACGATCACTGGCATGATCTGGGGAATGGTGATCCGGCGGAAACGATACCAGCGGCTTGCGCCATCGACCCAGGCGGCCTCATACAGGTCTTTGCTGACGCCCTGCATGGCGGCCAGGAAGAACAGCGTGACCATCGGGGTGCCGACCCAGACATCGGTGACGATGGCGGAATAGAAGGCCGAGGTCTTGGTGGCCAGAAGCGCCACGCGGTCCTGCACCAGCCCGAATTCCTGCAAGAGGCCCGAGATCAGCCCGAAATAGCCGTTGTACATCCATTTCCAGCCGATGCAGCCGATGGCGATCGGGATCACCCAGGGCGGCATGACGAGGACGCGGAACAGCGCCTTGCCGGGGATGGCGGCATTCAGGAGCGTGGCGCCGATCAGGCCGACGACCAGCTTCAGGCTGACGGCCAGCACCATCCAGTAGAAGGTGCGGCCGACGATCTGCCAGAATTTCGGGTCAGCGAAGAGCGCGGCGTAGTTCTGGGTGCCGACCCAGTTCTCGCCGCCAAGCGTGGCATCGGTGAAGGAGAGGCGGATGGTTTCCAGCAGCGGCCAGACCACGATGACGGCGATGAACATCAGGGCAGGGGCGATGAGAAGCCAGGCGAAGGCACGATCGGACAGCTCGCGACGCTGCATCCGTTCCGGCGCGGCACTCTCGGCGACAAGCGTCATGCAGTTCCCCCTGTCCAGCCTGGGCCACCCTGGCAGGGGCGGCGCGGGTCGAATCATCTTGTTGGGGCAACGATACCAAAAAACTGCGTCTTTGCTACCATCATAATACCAAGTTAGCGAAAAAGTCGAACCTGACGCGAATTTCGCTTGTTTTTGCCCCGAAAATCGGCCCTTCTGGCGCAAGGCGATGGAATTGGTTCCATTTAAACAATACCAATTCGGGGGCTTCCGATGGAAGACGATCAGGCGCTCTACCGCCCCGAAGCGTGGTTTCGCGCAGCGCGCGGACCACGGTACGAACAGCTTTACCGCCATCTTTCGGCGGCGATCGCCGCAGGGGAACTGCCGCCCGATACCCAGCTGCCGCCGGAGCGCGAACTGGCGCTGATCGCCGATGTCTCGCGCGTAACCGTGCGCAAGGCGGTCAGCCAGCTGGTCGAGGATGGCGTGCTGGAACAGCGGCGCGGCGCGGGCACCTTCGTGCGCCCGGCGCGGTCGAGGATCGAACAGTCGCTCTCGGCGCTTCTGTCCTTCACCGACTACATGCGCCAGCGCGGCAAGACCTCGTCCAGCCGCATCTTGCGCCGGGGGTTGTTCCTGCCGACACCGGACGAGACCATCGCACTGGGCCTCTCGGCCGGCGACAGGGTGGCGCGGGTGGAACGGCTGCGCTTTGCCGACGAGACGGCGCTGGCGCTGGAATGGTCGTCCTTGCCGACCGACGTGCTGCCCGACCCCGAGGTGGTCGAAACCTCGCTTTACGACGTGCTGCGGGCTTCTGGTAAGGCTCCGACGCGGGCGGTGCAGCGGATCACGGCGGTGAACCTGACGGCGGCGGATGCGAAGCTTCTCTTGTTGCCGGAAGGCGCGGCGGTCCTTCGGATCGACCGGACGGCCTATCTGCCCTCGGGCCGCCCGATCGAGTTCACCCGCGGGCTCTACCGCAGCGACATCTACGATTTCATCGCCGAATTGAGGCTGGATTCCCCATGAGCCTGACCTTTGCCGCCCGCATCGACGGGCACCGGATCCGCTGCGAAATCGGCACGGACCGCCCTTTGCCCGCGCCGGTCTTCTGCTTTTCGCTGATGGCTGCGCCTGCGGTCGTCTCTGGCGGAGTGCTGGTCCGGCGGGTGGCGGGCTATGCCGAGGTGGCGCTGCCGGACCTCGCGGCGGGTGCGGTGCATGAACTGATGCTGGAACATGCCGATCCGCGCTACCTGCCGCGCAACCGGGCCTGGCTGCCGCTTGGGGCCTATCTGCGGCTGGGACGGGACTGTCTGCCGCTGCCGCCGGGGAGCGATCTGGGGCTGCGGGAGGGCGCGGGGCCGGATGCGCCGAAGCTTGACGCGGATAGGCTTCCGCTGGTGCCGCAGCCGTCGGACTGGCGGGCGTCCGGGGGAACTCTGGGCTTTGCGGCGCTGGCCCCGCTGGCCGGGCTGGAGGGCCTGGCCGATCTGGCGGAGCGGTCGGGATTCGATCCGATCATCGCGCCGGGCGGCCTGACGCTTGCGGTCACGCAGGATGCGGCGCTGGGTGGGGAGGGATACCGGCTGACGATCGCGCCCTCCGGGCTTTCCGTGGTGGTGGGGGGGGCGACGGGGCTGCACTACGCGGGGGTTACGCTCCTCACCCTGCGGGAAACCTGTGGCGGGCAATTGCCCTGCGGCAAGATCACCGACACCCCGCGCTTCGGCTGGCGCGGGCAGCATCTTGACTGCGCGCGGCATTTCTTCGGGGTCGACTTCATCCTGCGGCTTCTGGACCTGATGGCGCTGTTGAAGCTGAACCGCTTCCACTGGCATCTCAGCGATGACGAGGCGTTCCGGCTGGAGGTGGAAAGCCAGCCGCGCCTCTGGCAGCGCACCGCCTTCCGGGGCGAAGGGGAACTGGTGCCGGGCGTCTTCGGTGGCGGTATCCGGGCCGGGGGCAGCTACTCGAAGGCCGAGGTGGCGCGGGTGCTGGCGCGGGCGAAGGCGCTGAAGATCGAGGTGCTGCCGGAGATCGAAGTGCCCGCCCACAGCCACGGCACGGTCAAGGCGCTGCCCGGCCTGCGCGACCCCGGCGACAACGGCGAGGAGGCCTCGGTCCAGGGCTATATCGACAATATCGTCAACCCGGCGATGCCAGCGACATGGGAAGTGTTGCAGCCCTTGACCGAAGAAGTGGCGGCGCTGTTCCCCTTCGGCATGATCCACCTTGGTGCCGACGAGGCACCGCACGGGGCCTGGGACGGCTCTCCCGCCGTGGCGGCACTGAAGGCGCACGAGGGGCTCGTGACATCGGACGACATGCAGGGCTGGATGCTGGCGAAACTGGCCTCGGGGCTGGTGGCCAAGGGCTGGCGCGTGGCGGCCTGGGAAGAGGCGGCGAAGGGGGTGCAGGGCGGCATCGGCAACGGGGCGCTTCTGTTCTCCTGGACCGGGCAGGGTCCGGGGGTGGAGGCGGCGCGGCGCGGGCATGACGTGGTGATGTGCCCGGCGCAGAGTGCCTATTTCGACCTCGCCCACACCGATCATCCCGACGACTGGGGCGCGGCCTGGGCCGGGTTCGTGCCGCTGGAAAAGACGGTGGAGTGGGACCCGGTGCCGAAAGGGGCCGAGGACATTGCGCCGCGCATCGCCGGGGTGCAGGCCTGTTTCTGGGGCGAGTTCACCACCGAGGACTGGCAGGCCGAAGGCATGATCGCCCCGCGCATCCTCGGGATTGCGACGAAGGGCTGGGAACCGGCGGGGCGGACCGACGGCGCGGCGATCCGGGCGCTGGCGGGGGCTTACGGGCCCCTGTTCGACCGGATCGGGTGGCGGCGGTATCGCGGGGCTTGAGGCGGTTGCTCGTCGGCAACTCCGGGCCCGCGACGAGACGGCGAAGCCGCACGCGGTCAGGCAGGCAGGTGCCGCGCCGCCTCTTTCCGGGCGAAGGGTTTCATCCTTTCGCCATGGGCGGCAAGAAAGTCCCGCGTCGCCTGCGGGTCGTGCTTCGACAGGTCGCGCAGCCACCAGGCCACGGCCTTCTGGATGAACCAGTCGCGGTCGGGGACGTACCCGGCCGCCCAGCCGAGGATGCGCGCGCGCCGGGCGGCGTCCTCGGGGCGCAGGTTGTTCAGCCGAGCCCAGGGCAGGGTCATGACCAGCGCGGCGCGGCGTGACCACATATGCGGCGAGACGGTCCAGCCCTCCACCTCGTCCAGCCGCGACGGATCGGCCACCAGCCGCCGCGCCCCGGCGTCCGAGGCTTGGTCGGCGATGGCCCAGCCGTCGAACTCTGGCACCCACGATGCGATCAGGGTCCACACGCCCTCGTCCGGCCGGATGCGCGCCTGCACCAGCAGCTTCGCCGCCGCGACTCGGGTTTCGTGGATGTCCATGCGCCATAGGGCATCGGCCAGGGCGACACGCTCCTCCACCGCCAGGCCCTCGCGCCAGCCGGTCGCCAGCTCGGTGATCCGCGGCACCCGGAGGCCCAGCACCTCGCGCGGGGATTTCAGATAGGCGGCCTCTTGCACGGCGCGGACCGGATCGGCCTCGGCCCGCAATGCGGCCAGCGCGGCTTCGGGGGTGATCATTCCACCGTCACCGACTTCGCCAGGTTGCGCGGCTGGTCGACGTCGGTGCCCTTGGCGATGGCGGTGTGATAGGCAAGAAGCTGCGCCGGGACCGCATAGAGGATCGGTGCCCAGAGCGGATCGACCGATGGCAGGGTCAGCGTCTTCCAGGTGCCCTGTCCAGCGGCCGCGATCCCGGCGGCATCGGAGAGAAGCAGCACCTTGCCATGCCGCGCCATCACCTCCTGCATGTTCGACACGGTCTTGTCGAACAATGGGTCCTTCGGCGCCAGCACGATCACCGGCACGTCGGCGTCGATGAGGGCGATGGGGCCGTGCTTCAGTTCACCCGATGCATAACCTTCGGCGTGGATGTAACTGATTTCCTTCAGCTTCAGCGCCCCTTCCAGCGCCAGCGGAAACATCGGGCCCCGCCCCAGGAACAGGATGTCCTGCGCCCTGCCCAGATCCTCGGCAACCCGCGCGATCGGGTCGGACAGCGACAGGGCAGCGTTCATCAGCCCCGGCACGGCGCGCAAGCCGTCGAGCCGCTTGGCCAGCGTCGCGGCGTCGATCTTGCCGCGGTCCTGCGCCGCCTTCAGCGCCATCAGCGCCAGCACGGTCAGCTGGCAGGTGAAGGCCTTGGTCGAGGCGACGCCCACCTCCACCCCCGCGAGGATCGGCAGGGCAAGGTCGCTTTCCCGCGCGATGGAGGAGGTCGGCACGTTGACCACCGAGACGACCCTGGCCACCTTGCCCGAGGCATGGCGCAGCGCTGCCAGTGTATCCGCCGTCTCGCCCGACTGGCTGACGAAGATCGCCATCGAAGCGGGCGAGAGGACCGGGTCGCGATAGCGGAACTCGGACGCGATATCGATGTCGGCGGGCAGGCCGGCGATCTGCTCGAACCAGTATTTCGCGACGTGGCAGGCATAGGAGGCGGTACCGCAGGCGACGAGGGTTACGCGCGCGATGCCCTTGAAATCAATGCCTTTCGGCAGCTGCAACCCGCCTTCGGGCGTGGCGTAGTGCTTCAGCGCATCGGCGATGACCACCGGCTGTTCGGCAATCTCCTTGGCCATGAAATGCTTGTAGCCGGCCTTCTCGATCCGGGTGGCGTCCAGCTGGATGCGCGTCTCGGCCCGGTTGGCGCGTCGGTTCTGCGCGTCGTAGATCTCGGCCCCGGCGCGGGTCACGACGACCCAGTCGCCCTCTTCCAGGTAAGTGATCCGGTCGGTCATCGGGGCCAAAGCGATGGCGTCCGAGCCCACGAACATCTCTCCCTCGCCCCAGCCGATGGCCAGAGGGCTGCCCTTGCGGGCGGCGATCATCAGGTCGTCCTGGCCGTCGAACAGGAAACACAGCGCGAAGGCGCCGTGCAGGCGGGAAAGCGTGTCTTTTGCCGCGTCGACTGGCGAGGCACCGCGATCCATCGCGCGGTTCACAAGGAGGACGACGGTTTCGGTATCGGTCTCGGATTCCTGCGTGTAGCCGTCGGCGGCTAGGTCGGCGCGCAGCTCGCGGAAATTCTCGATGATGCCGTTGTGGACGACCGCGACCCCGCCCGCACGATGGGGATGCGCGTTCTTGACCGTCGCCGCCCCATGCGTCGCCCAGCGGGTGTGACCGATTCCGGCCTTTCCGGCCAACGGGTTGTGCACCAGAAGGTCCGAAAGATTGACGAGCTTGCCGACCGCCCGGCGCCGATCCAGCTTGCCGCCGTTGACCGTCGCAATCCCGGCGCTGTCATAGCCGCGGTACTCCAGCCGCTTGAGCGCCTCGACCAACAGCGGTGCAGCCTCGTGATTGCCCAAGACCCCTACAATACCGCACATTCTTAAAGCCCTTTCGCCTTGGAAGCCTTAATTGCTTTCAACTTATCGAACATTCTGGTCGCAAGGCCCGGCTTCGTTACCTGCCGTGCGCGGCCAATGGCGACGGCTTCCGCCGGCACATCTTCGGTGATGACCGACCCGGAGGCCGTCATCGCCCCGTCGCCAACCGTGACCGGCGCGACCAGCATTGTGTCCGAGCCGATGAAGGCGCGCTTCCCGATCACGGTGCGGTGCTTCATCACGCCGTCGTAGTTGCAGGTCACGGTGCCAGCGCCGATGTTGGTATGCTCGCCGACATGGGCATCGCCGAGATAGGTTAGGTGGCCCACCTTCACGCCTTCGTCGAGGATGGCGTTCTTGATCTCGACGAAGTTGCCGACATGCACATCCTCGGCCAGCTCGGCGCCGGGGCGCAGGCGGGCGAAGGGGCCGACGGTCGCGCCGCGACTGACGTGGCAGCCTTCGAGGTGGCAGAAGCCCTTGATCTCGGCGCCGGATTCCACGGTGACGCCGGGGCCGAAGAGCACGTTCGGGCCGATGATCGCGTCGCGGCCAACGCAGGTGTCCAGCGCGAAGAACACGGTTTCGGGGGCGGTCAGGGTGACGCCGTTCTCCAGCGCGTCCAGGCGGGCGCGGGACTGGAAGGCGGCCTCGGCCTCGGCCAGTTGCGCCCTCGTGTTGACGCCCAGCGTCTCGGCCTCGTCGCAGAGGACGACCCCGGCGGAGAGTCCCCGTTTGCGGGCCAGTTCCACGATGTCGGTCAGGTAGTACTCGCCTGCGGCGTTGTCGTTCCTGACCTCGGCGATGAGGGAGAAGAGCGTCCTCGCCTCGGCGCAGACGACGCCGGAGTTGCAGAGGGTCAGGCTGCGTTCCTGGGGCGTCGCGTCCTTGTACTCGCGGATCGCCAGAAGCTCGTCGCCCTGGGTCAGCAGGCGGCCATAGCGGCCGGGGTCCCTGGCGTGGAAGCCGAGGATGACGACGGCGTGTCTGGCGCGGGCGTCGAGCATCGCGCGGAGCGTCTCCTCGCGGATGAGGGGAGTGTCGGCGTAGAGGACGATGGCCTCGCCGGGTTCTTCGGCAAGGAGGGGTGCGGCCTGGGCGACGGCGTGGGCGGTGCCAAGCTGCGGGTCCTGGACGACGGTTTGCACGGCCTCGCTGAAGGCAGTCGCCGCAGCCGCGACAGCCTCGCCGCCATGGCCGGTGACAGTGACGATGCGCGAGGGTTCGAGGCTGTGGGCCGTGGTGAGCGCGTGGTGGAGAAGCGGCGCGGCGGCGACCTGGTGCAGGACCTTGGGCAGGTCGGAATTCATCCGCGTGCCCTGACCGGCTGCCAGAACGATGACTGAAACCTGCATTCTGCCCCTTCCTTTATCGTTGCGCCCGTTTTACCCCCCTTGGACCGGGTGGCAAGGGGGCGGGGCCTCACGCCACGTTACAGGAATGCCAAGAATGCGCTGTGTAGTCTTCGATCTGGACGGAACTTTGGCGGACACCTCGGCGGACCTTCTGGCGGCGGCGAATGCCTCGCTCCCCCGCGCGGTGCTGGGGCCGGGCGATGCGCTGACGGCGTTCCATGGCGGGCGGGCGATGCTGCGGCTGGGCTTCTCGCGCCTGCGGATGGACTGGTCGGAGGCGGATGTCGATGCAAGCTATCCAGTGCTGCTGGAGGCCTACCGGGGGGGCATCGCCACCCACACGCGGCTCTATCCCGGGGCGATGGAGGCGGTGGAGGCGCTGCGGGGGCAGGGTTTCGCGGTCTCGGTCTGCACGAACAAGCCGGAGGGGCTGGCGGAGCTGCTGCTGACGGCGCTGGGGGTGCGGGGGGTCTTCGGGGCGCTGGTGGGGGCGGACACGTTTCCGGTCAGGAAGCCGGACCCGACCCCCTACCGGGCGGCGGTGGAGCGGGCGGGGGGGGCGGTCGGGCGGTCGATGCTGGTGGGGGACACCGAGACCGACGCGAAGACGGGGGTGGCGGCGGGGGTGCCGGTCGTGCTGGTCACGTTCGGGCCGGAGGGGGCGGGGGTGAGCCGGTTCAATCCGGCTGCACTTCTGGATCGGTTCGAGGACCTGCCGGGGCTGGCGGAGCGGTTGCTGCGGTAGCTGTCCACGGTGGACAGAATTTTCGAGGCAATGAAATCAAGGCCTTGGTCGCGGACATTTACCGCTTTTTAGGAATTGGCGGGCTGCGCGGAGGTCGGCCGTTTCGATCTTTTCCGACGGTGGCCCCTCACCCCCGGCCCCTCCCCACGAGGGGGAGGGGAGGCGTTTGGCGCTGATGTCGTGCAGGTGTGGCCGATCTTGCGCCTGGTGCCGCTGTTGTGCGCCTCCGGCGGGGATATTTGGACCAGTATGAAAGCAATGGCGCTGGGGTGCATGACACCCGAGGGAGATGCCTCCCGCTGGGATATTTGGGCAAAGATGAAAGGCGCGGGTCCTTTCCGCCAGAGGGTGTGGAGCGCTAGGGTGAGCCAGACGAAGGCGGCGAGCGCGGGTCGCCTCGACCCCGGCGGTCAGGAGTTTCGGGGTGCGCGACGATCCGGGCGGAGATACCTGGTGCGGTGCGACTGGTGCGAAGTACGTCAGGGTCATCGGCCCTGCGAGGGTATCGGCGGGGTCGCCACAGGTTTGACACTTGCCGACCCCGCCCATAGGGTCGCCGCCATGAGCCAGATCGCCGATACCACAGCCGACGCCCCCTCGCCGCCGGTCAGCCGCCATGCGGTGACGTTCGTGCTGATCACCGTGTTCCTGGACATGGTGGGCTTCGGGCTGATCATGCCGGTGCTGCCGAAGCTGATCGAGGGCGTGGGCCATGTGACCATCGACCGGGCGGCGATCATCGGCGGCTGGATGTTCGCGGCCTTCAGCCTGGCGCAGTTCTTCTTTGCACCGCTGATGGGCAACCTGTCCGACCGCTATGGCCGCAGGCCGCTTCTGCTGCTGGCAATCTTTGGGTTGGGGATGGATTTCATCCTGATGGCGCTGGCGCCGACACTGGGATGGCTGTTCGCCGGGCGGATCATCGCCGGGGTCTGCGGGGCGAGCTGGATCATCGCATCGGCCTATATCGCCGACGTGACCGCGCCGGACGACCGGGCCCGCGCCTTCGGCTACATGGGGGCGGCCTTTGGCGTCGGCTTCGTCATCGGCCCGGCCATCGGCGGCCTGCTGGGCGAGCTGGGGCCGCGCGTCCCGTTCTGGGTGGCGGCGGGGATTTCGCTGGTCAACTTCGCCTACGGCTGGTTCGTGCTGCCCGAGTCGCTGGCCCCCGGCAACCGGCGGCGGTTCGAGCTGGCACGCGCCAATCCCTTCGGGGCCTTCCGGGTCTTTGCTACCTATCGCGGTGTGTTGCCGATGGTGCTGGTGCTGGGGCTCTATTTCTTCGCGACCTCGGTCTATCCGGCGATCTGGACCTTCTGGGGCATTGCCAAGTTCGGCTGGTCCGAGGCGATGGTGGGTGTGACGCTGGCGGTCTTCGGGCTGGTGGCGGGGGCCTTCCAGGGCTTCCTGACCGGGCCGGCGACGGAACGGTTCGGCGAATGGCGGCTGGCGCTGATCGGGCTGGTCTGCTCGATGCTGGTGGTGCTGGGCTATGGCTTCGTCTGGTCGGTGGTGGGTGTTTTCGCGCTGATGCTGCTGCACGGGCCGGAGGGGTTCGTGCATCCCTTGCTGACGGCGATCCTGACCAAGCGGGTGCCCGAGGATGCGCAGGGCGAATTGCAGGGCGGGATTTCGGCGGTAACGAACGTGGCGATGCTGTTCGGGACGGTGTTCTTCGCCTTCATCTTCGGGCATTTCTGGGCCGAGGACCGCGCCTGGCGGTCGACCGACGTGGCGTTCTGGGTTGCCGCGGGATTCCTTCTGGTGACGATCGGCCTGTTCCTGGCGCTGAAGAGGCACGAGAAGGCATGAGCGAGCGATTTTCGGGCAGTTTCACGCAGCAGGAGCCGATCCCGGAGGCGGGGATCGACGCGGCGCTTGCGGTGCTGCGGCACGGGCGGTTGCACCGCTACAACACGGTTGCCGGGGAAGTGGCCGAGACGGCGCTTCTGGAAGAGGAATTCGCGGGTTATGTCGGGGCGAGATACTGCCTCGCGCTGGCCTCGGGCGGGGCGGCGATGGCCTGCGCCTTGCGCGCGCTTCAGGTGAAGCCGGGCGATCCGGTGCTGTCGAATGCCTTCACGCTGGCGCCAGTGCCGGGGGCGATTGCGTCCCTCGGGGCACGGCCGGTCTTCGTCGAGGTGACGGAGGACCTGACCATCGACCTGGCCCATCTGGAGGCGCAGGCGCTGGCGTCGGGGGCAAGAGTGCTGCTTCTGTCGCACATGCGGGGCCATGTCGGGGACATGGAGGCGCTGATGGCCCTCTGTGACCGTCTGGGGCTGCGGGTGATCGAGGATTGCGCACATACGATGGGGGGGCGGTGGAAGGGTGTTGCCTCGGGGCGGCACGGGGCGATCGGCTGCTATTCGACGCAGACCTACAAGCACATGAACTCGGGCGAGGGCGGGCTTCTGGTGACGGATGACGCCGAGCTGGCGGCGCGGGCGGTGCTTCTGTCGGGGTCCTACATGCTGTACGCGCGCCACCGGGCGGCTCCGGGGCCGGAGGTGTTCGAGGCCTTGAAGCTGGAGGTGCCGAACGTGTCCAGCCGGATGGACAACCTGCGGGCGGCGATCCTGCGGCCGCAGATCGCGATGCTGGATGACCGCCGGGCGCGGTGGCGGCGGCTCTACCAGGGGATGGAGCGGGGGTTGGCTGGTGTGCCGGGGGTGAGGCTCATCCCGCGGCCGCAGCATGAGGATTATGTCGGCTCGTCCTTCCAGTTCCTGCTGCCGGGGTGGGAGCCTGCGCGGGTGGCCCGTTTCATCGCAGGGGCGGCGGCGCGGGGGGTGGAGTTGAAGTGGTTTGGCGCGGCGGACCCGCAGGGGTTCACCAGCCGCTATGCGCATTGGCAGTATGCCGCGCCCGAAGTGTTGCCCCAGACCGACCGGGTGCTGGCGGGGCTGATCGACATGCGGCTGCCGCTGACCTTTGTCCCCGAGGATGTGGCGCAGATCGCCCGGATCATCGGCGAGGAGGTTCGCATCGCGGCGGCGGCCACGGCGCTGGAGCCGGTTGCCGCTGTCTCGGCGGACTGATGGGCTGGCTGTTCCGCCCGGCGCGACCGGCGGGCCTTGTCACCCGGCTGGTGCGGCGGCTGGTCGATCCGCGCTTCTATCTGAAGGCTGTGATCGGGCTGGCCGTGGCCGGGCTGGTGCTGGTGCCGACGATTGCCGACCTGGTGAACGCGGCGATGAAGACGGTGGCCAGCGACCAGGGCGAGTGCCGGGTCATCCGGGTGGTGGACGGGGACACCGTCTCGCTGATCTGCCCGGAGGACGGGATGCAGAGCGCGCGGCTGCTGGGCTTCGACACGCCGGAGAAATACGCGCCGAAGTGCCTGTCGGAGTTCCTGGCGGCGGAGCGGGCGTCCTGGCACCTGCGGGCGCTGATCCAGGGGGCGGACCTGATGCAGCTGACCCATCAGGGGACGGACCAGTATGGCCGGGCCCTGGTGCAGCTGGAGATCGACGGGGTGGACGTGGCCCGACTGATGATCCGGGGCGGATACGGGCGGGCCTATGGCGGGGGGCTGCGGGGAACGTGGTGCAGCTGAGCCGTCACTTACGGATAGGGCGAGGTGCCGCCGAGGCTGGCGTTGGTGTGACGGATCAGCGCATCGCAGAGACAGGCGGCGTCGGTACAGGCGTCTCGGCTGGCGAGGAAGTCGTCGTCGCGGGGCGGGTTGGTCTGGTCGACCTCCTGGCCGGTGGCGTTTTCTAGGGCGTAGACCCAGGCGAGGTCGTCGAGGCGGCCCATCCGCCAGAGGTCCTCATGCCGGGTGCCGGTGGCGTTGCACATCAGGATATGGGCCGGGTTGGTGGGCGCGTCGCAGCCGATGTCGGAAAGGACAAGGCCGTAGGAGGGTTCCAGCTCGGCGATGCGGGCCTCGACGGCAGCGATGTCGATCTCGCAGGTTTGGGCGGTGGCCGCGGTGGCGAGGGCGAGGGTGAGCGGCAGGGCGAGGCGCATGGGGCGATCCTTTCGTGGCTTGCGGGCAGGAAAGGCCGGTTGTGGCGGAGGGTCAAGGTAAGGGGAACCGGCCCTGCGATTTCCTGAGTGAAACACTTTGTTTTCAGGAATTTCAGCGCGCGCAAAGCCCTGATTTTGCCCCGCCTTCGGTTGACCCCGGAAAGGCCGCAGAGTAAAGCCGGAAGGCAACCGGGCGGTGACGCCCGCCTGCACGCGCGCCGCCAGCACCAGGGAGCCCTTCGTGGACCTGCTTCTCAGAGAATATCTTCCCATCCTCATCCTTCTGGCCATTGCCGTGGGTCTTGGCCTGGTCCTGATCCTGGCCGCCGCGGTGCTGGCCGTCAGGAACCCCGACCCAGAAAAGGTGTCGGCCTATGAATGCGGCTTCAACGCCTTCGACGACGCGCGGATGAAGTTCGACGTTCGCTTCTACCTGGTGTCGATCCTTTTCATCATCTTCGACCTGGAAGTGGCGTTCCTGTTCCCCTGGGCGGTGGCCTTCGGCGACATCTCGATGCCGGCCTTCTGGTCGATGATGCTGTTCCTGGCCGTCCTGACGGTCGGCTTTGCCTATGAATGGAAGAAGGGGGCTCTGGAATGGGAGTGACCTCGGGAAAGACGCCGATCGACGGCACGTCTGGCGGGATCGAGACCATCGGGATGCCGGGTGGCCAGCCGCCGGGGTTTCAGACCGGGCTGAACACGGCAGGCGCGGACCATGAGGTTGCGGTCCAGGCGCTGAACCGCGAACTGTCAGACAAGGGGTTCATCCTCACCTCCACGGAAGACATCATCAACTGGGCCCGCATCGGGTCCTTGCACTGGATGACCTTCGGGCTGGCCTGCTGCGCGGTCGAGATGATGCACACCAGCATGCCGCGCTATGACCTGGAACGCTTCGGGACGGCGCCGCGCGCCTCGCCCCGGCAGTCGGACCTGATGATCGTCGCGGGCACGCTGACCAACAAGATGGCCCCGGCGCTGCGCAAGGTCTACGACCAGATGCCCGAGCCGCGCTATGTGATCTCCATGGGCTCCTGCGCCAATGGCGGCGGCTACTATCACTACAGCTATTCGGTGGTGCGGGGCTGTGACCGGATCGTTCCGGTCGACATCTACGTTCCCGGCTGCCCGCCCACGGCCGAGGCGCTGCTCTACGGCATTCTCCAGTTGCAGCGGAAAATCCGCCGCACCGGCACTTTGGTGAGGTAATCCCATGTCCGAAGCTTTGCAGGAACTGGCCGGGATCATCGCGCTGAAGCAGGCGGACGCAGTCGTTTCGTCGACCGTCGCATTTGGCGAGCTGACGCTGGTCGCGAACCTTGCCCATCTGGAGGCCCTGATCGAATCCTTGCGCGACGATGCCTCGTGCCGGTTCTCGACCCTGGTCGACATTACCGCCGTGGACCACCCCGAGCGCGCCCAGCGGTTCGACCTGGTCTACCACTTCCTGTCGATGTACCGGAACCAGCGCATCCGCGTGAAGGTTGCGGTGCGCGAGGACGAGATGGTGCCGTCGCTGATCGCCATCCATCCCAGCGCCAACTGGTTTGAACGCGAAGTGTTCGACATGTTCGGCATCCTGTTCAGCGGCCACCCCGACCTGCGGCGCATCCTGACCGACTACGGTTTCCGCGGTTATCCGCTGCGCAAGGACTTTCCGACCACGGGCTATACCGAGGTCCGCTATGACGAGGCGCTGAAGCGCGTGGTCTACGAGCCGGTCAAGCTGGTGCAGGAATACCGGCAGTTCGATTTCATGTCTCCCTGGGAGGGTGCGGAATACATCCTTCCGGGTGATCAGAAGGCGGGTGCAAAATGATGGACGGCGACATCCGCGTGAACACCTATGACGACGGCTCGAAGGATTTCGAGACCGGCGAACAGCGCATCCGCAACTTCAACATCAACTTCGGGCCGCAGCACCCGGCGGCGCATGGCGTCTTGCGGCTGGTGCTGGAGCTGGACGGCGAGATCGTCGAACGCTGCGATCCGCATATCGGCCTGCTGCATCGCGGCACCGAGAAGCTGATGGAGAGCCGGACCTACCTCCAGAACCTGCCCTATTTCGACCGCCTCGACTATGTCGCGCCGATGAACCAGGAACATGCCTGGTGCCTGGCGATCGAACGGCTGACCGGGACGGTGGTGCCGCGTCGTGCCAGCCTGATCCGCGTGCTGTTCAGCGAGATCGGGCGGGTGCTGAACCATCTTCTGAACGTGACCACTCAAGCCATGGACGTGGGTGCGCTGACGCCTCCGCTCTGGGGCTTCGAGGAACGCGAGAAGCTGATGGTCTTCTATGAGCGCGCCAGCGGGGCGCGGCTGCACGCGGCCTATTTCCGCCCCGGTGGCGTGCATCAGGACCTGACGCCAAGCCTGATCGACGACATCGATGCCTGGGCTGCGGCCTTCCCGAAGGTGCTGGACGATATCGACGGGCTTCTGACGGAAAACCGCATCTTCAAGCAGCGCAATGCCGACATCGGCGTCGTCAGCGAGAAGGACATCCAGGACTGGGGCTATTCCGGCGTGATGGTGCGCGGGTCGGGCCTGGCCTGGGACCTGCGCCGCGCGCAGCCCTATGAATGCTACGACGAGTTCGAGTTCAAGATCCCGGTCGGCAAGAACGGCGACTGCTATGACCGCTATCTCTGCCGGATGGCCGAGATGCGGGAATCGACCAGCATCATCCGGCAGGCCGTGGCCAAGCTGAAGGCGCCGGAGGGGCAGGGCGACGTGCTGGCGCGCGGCAAGCTGTCGCCGCCAAAGCGGGCGGAGATGAAGACCTCGATGGAGGCGCTGATCCACCACTTCAAGCTTTACACCGAGGGCTTCCACGTTCCCGCCGGTGAGGTCTATGCCGCCGTCGAGGCGCCGAAGGGCGAGTTCGGGGTCTATCTGGTGGCCGACGGCACCAACAAGCCCTACCGGGCGAAGATCCGGGCGCCGGGCTACCTGCATTTGCAGTCGATGGACTACATCTGCAAGGGCCACCAACTGGCGGACGTGTCCGCCATCATCGGCACGATGGACGTGGTGTTCGGGGAGATCGACAGATGAGGATGGCGCTGGCACTTGCGGCTGGTGTCTGGGCCCCGGCGGCGATGGCGGAAGTCGTTCCGAGCGATGCCGATGTCGCAGCGCTTGTCGCGGCTCTTGAAAGCCGGGGCTGTCTGGTTGTCGACTACAACGACCCGGCGATCCTTGAGGAAAGCAAGCTGGATTCCGATGTGGCAAATGCCATCATCGCGAAGATGGTCGAGAGTGGCGAGATCAGTTTCGTCGAAGACGGGATGCAACTGAAGACGCCAAATTGCGTGGCCGACAGCGCCGCCGAGGCACCCGACGCAGCGCCAGAGCCAGTCCCGTCGGGTGGTCCGGATCAGGCGGCGTTCGTGGCCTTGATGGAAGCGCACGACTGCAAGCTGTCCTATGACGAAGCCGGACCGGTGCTGGAAGCCGCGGGCTTCACGCCCGAGAACGCCAATCCGATGATGGAAGCCATGGCCGCCGATGGCCAGCTTGAACTTGGACAGATCGAGATGACGCTCAAATCCGGGAACTGCAAGTAATGCTTCGCCGCCTCTACAAAGACCAGCCCGCCTCTTTCGCCTTCACCCCGGCGAATGAAGCCTGGGCCAAGGGCCAGATTTCCAAGTATCCGGCGGGTCGTCAGGCCAGTGCCATCATCCCGCTTCTGTGGCGCGCGCAGGAGCAGGAGGGCTGGCTTTCGCGGCCCGCCATCGAGCATGTCGCGGACATGCTGGGGATGGCCTATATCCGGGCGCTGGAAGTGGCGACCTTCTACTTCATGTTCCAGTTGCAGCCGGTGGGGTCGGTCGCGCATATCCAGATCTGCGGCACGACCAGCTGCATGATCTGCGGGGCCGAGGATCTGGTGGCGGTGGCCAAGGAGCTGATCGCCTCCGCCCCGCATACCCTCAGCGCGGACGGCAAGTTCAGCTGGGAAGAGGTCGAGTGCATGGGGGCCTGCGCGAACGCTCCCATGGCGCAGATCGGCAAGGACTATTACGAGGACCTGACGGGTGCCAAGCTGCGCGAGCTGATCGGGCGCTTTGCCAAGGGCGAGGTGCCGGTGCCGGGGCCGCAGAACGGGCGCTATGCGGCGGAGCCGATCGGGGGGCTGACCAGCCTGAAGGAATTTGAATCGGGCCGGAAGCAGTACAATGCGTCCGCGCAGCTGGCGGTGGACATCAAGGACACGGTCAAGCGGATCGACGGGACGGAAGTGCCGCTGACGACCCCCTGGCTGGGTGTGGCGGCGCCGGTCAGGCCCGCGCGGGGCAAGCCGGTCGAGCCGAAGCCCGGCGCCGGGGTGCCGGCGGATGCGACGGGCGCCACGGTGCAGGAGGCGAAGGCGTCCTCGAAGGGCAAGCCGAAGACGGATGGCAATGCGCCGAACGCGACGCCGCTGGCCACGCCGGAGGCGAAGGCCCCGGCGGGTGCGGGCAAGAAGCCCAAGGCGCTGAAGGCGGCCCGGAAAGGCAAGGCGGACGATCTGAAGCTGATCCTCGGCATCGGGCCGAAGCTGGAAATCCTGTGCAACAGCCTGGGCTTCTTCCATTTCGACCAGATCGCGGACTGGACCCCGGCGGAAATCGCCTGGGTCGACGAGAACCTGGAGGGTTTCAAGGGCCGCGTGACCCGCGACAAATGGGTGGTGCAGGCGAAGATCCTGGCGGCAGGCGGCACGGTCGCCGAGGCGGAAGCGGCAGCGAAGGCTTAGGGAACAGAGGGCGGAACGGCATAGGCTGGTGGTAAACGGGGAGTAACGCGGTATGCGCAGAGACGAATATGACACGACAATCGGTACGGGCGGCTGGGTTCTGGTGGGCCTCGCCGGTGTTGTGATGTTTGCCGTCCTGCGTTGGCTGATGCACTATCATCTGTTCCCCTCCCTGGTCTTTGCCCTGGCCGTCGCGCTGATCGTGCTGTTGCTGCTGCATCGGGTTGCCGCCGCCGTGACCCGCTATGAGGACGAGTCCGAGGCGAGCCGGGTGCGCCGGATCGTGCCGGCCTCGGCCGATACCGGGATGCGGGTCGGCGGGACGGAAGGCGCCTCGGGCGCGGTTGCGGTTCCGGTGCGCCCCGAGCCGGTGAAGCCGCAACGCCCGTCCTCGGTCGTGACGCCGCTGGCACGGGTCGAGCCTGCACCGATCCTGCCGCCGCAGCCGGTGCCGGAGCCGAAACCCGCGCCCGCGGTGGCGGAGTCCGTTCCAGCTGCCGCGGTGATGGCGCCGGTCGTCGAGATGAAGGCGGCGAAACCCCAGGCCAGGGCGGCAGCAAAGCCGAAGGCAGAGGCCAAGCCGAAGGCCGGAGCCAAGCCGAAGGCCGAGAAGGCCGCGGTGGCGGCGAAGGCGGAGCCGAAGCCCAAGGCGGAGCCGAAGCCGAAGGCCGCGAAGCCCAAGGCTGAAAAGGCGGCGAAGCCTGCGGGCCTCGTCCGGCTGAAGGCGCCGCGCAAGGGCCGCGCGGACGACCTGAAGGAGATCGAGGGCATCGGCCCGGCACTGGAGAAGACGGTCAACGGGCTGGGCTTCTTCCATTTCGACCAGATCGCCGCCTGGAGCGAGGCCGATGTCGCGCTGGTCGACGCCGAGTTGAAGACCTTCAAGGGCCGCATCACCCGCGACAAATGGGTGGAGCAGGCAAGGATCATCGTGACCGACGGGCTTGAGGCGTTCCGCGAACGTGCCAAGACCAACGACTACTGAGGCCCATGGTGCAGAGCCGTCCCGACCAGAACGACCTTGAACGCGCCCGGCAAGTGCGGCGGGTGGCTGTCGTGCTGGCGGCGACGATGGTCCTGTGGATGGGGGCCCAGTGGCTGGGCGGACAATTGGGGTTGGAGACGCGCTTCGTGTTCCTCTTCGACCTTGCTGCCATCGCGGCCTTCGTCTGGGCCATGCTGGTGACGTATCAGATCTGGCGCGGACGCCGGGGTTAGGAAGACCGAGATGCTCAAGGATCAGGACCGCATTTTCACCAACCTCTACGGGATGCATGACCGCAGCCTGAAGGGCGCGATGAAGCGTGGGCAATGGAACGGCACCGCCGACATCATCAAGCGCGGGCGCGACACGATCATCGAGCAGGTCAAGGCGAGCGGTTTGCGCGGGCGGGGCGGCGCGGGCTTTCCGACCGGTCTCAAGTGGTCGTTCATGCCGAAACAGTCGGATGGCCGCCCGTCCTATCTGGTGATCAACGCCGACGAGTCGGAGCCGGGCACCTGCAAGGACCGCGAGATCATGCGGCACGACCCCCACACGCTGATCGAGGGGGCGCTGATCGCCAGCTTCGCGATGGGGGCGAACACCTGCTACATCTACATCCGGGGCGAATACATCCGCGAGCGCGAGGCGCTGCAGGCCGCGATCGACGAATGCTACGACGCCGGGCTTCTGGGCAAGAACGCCGCCAAGTCGGGCTGGGACTTCGACCTCTACCTGCACCACGGGGCAGGGGCCTATATCTGCGGCGAGGAGACAGCACTCCTGGAAAGCCTTGAGGGCAAGAAGGGGATGCCCCGTATGAAGCCGCCGTTCCCGGCGGGCTCCGGCTTGTATGGTTGCCCGACCACGGTGAACAACGTGGAATCGATTGCGGTGGTGCCGACGATCCTGCGCCGGGGGGCGGACTGGTTCGCCTCGTTCGGACGCCCGAACAACACCGGGACCAAGCTTTTCGGCATCTCGGGCCATGTCATGCAGCCCTGCGTCGTGGAAGAGGCGATGTCGATCCCGCTGAAAGAGCTCTTGGACCGCCATTGCGGCGGGGTGCGGGGCGGCTGGAAGAACATCAAGGCGGTGATCCCCGGCGGGTCGTCCGTACCGCTCCTCACCCAGGCGCAATGCGACGACGCGATCATGGACTTCGACTGGCTGCGCGAGCAGCGCTCGGGCCTTGGCACGGCGGCGGTGATCGTGATGGACAAGTCGACCGACGTGATCAAGGCGATCTGGCGGCTGTCGAAGTTCTACAAGCACGAGTCCTGCGGCCAGTGCACCCCCTGCCGCGAGGGCACCGGCTGGATGATGCGGGTCATGGACCGGCTGGTCCGGGGCGAGGCGGAGGTCGAGGAGATCGACATGCTGCTGTCTGTGACGAAGCAGGTCGAGGGCCACACGATCTGCGCGCTCGGCGATGCGGCGGCCTGGCCGATCCAGGGCCTGATCCGCGCCTTCCGCGACGAGATCGAGGACCGGATCAAGGCCAAGCGCACCGGGCGCATGGGCGCCATGGCGGCGGAGTGATGCGGATGGCGCTGGCCCTTTCTGTGACGCTCGCTCAGGCGGCCTGCGTGGGAACGGCTCCGTCCGCTCCTGCCGTGCGTGAGCCTGTGCGCGTCACCAACAACGGCCAGCCGTTCCAGATGTGGGAAGGCGCTCTGGCTCGCAAGGCGGCGGATGCGGCTTGCGGGGGCAAGGTCAACGTCTCGATCTATGACCGTTTCGACCGGGCGACCGGCGCATGGGTCTACCCGGAGGGTTGCGCATGACGAATGCCGTCATCCCCGGTCACAAACCGCTGATAACGCGGCTTTGTCATGGCATAGCAAGGGGGTTTGGCCCCATCTCCACGGCACGAGCAGCCAAGGAGGCCAACATGCTTCGCACCATCAAGACCATTGCCCTGACCCTTGCCGTCACCGCCACGCCCGCGCTGGCGCTGGTGCCGATCAACGAAGAGCCGGTGATCCGCGACAAGCTGTTGCAGGGCTTCATCGGCGACGCCATCGCCGACAATTGCCCGACGATGGAGGCCCGCAAGCTGCGCGCCCTGGGCGAGTTGAACAACCTGCGGGACTATGCCCTGAAGCAGGGCTACGAGGCGGGCGTCGTGCGGGAATTCGTCACCTCGAAGGAAGAGAAGAAGAAGTTCAAGGCCGAGGCTGCCGAATGGCTGAAGGCCAAGGGCGCCGAACCGGGCAACGAGGCGGCCTATTGCACGATCGGCGAGGAAGAGATCGCCAAGGACAGCCTGATCGGCTCGCTCTTGAGGTCGACGAAATGATCCACCCGCCCGGCATGCATCTCGCCGAGTTGAACGTGGGGCGCCTGTCGGTCCCCACCGACGACCGGCGCGGGGCAGGGCGGGCGGGTCACGGTCCCACCCCGGACGGGGTATCGGATCGGCTGGAAACACACAACGGAAGCGCAGGCGTGGCGGACCCACGGCGGCGCGCAAGGGACGGCGGAGCAAGGCCATGACCAACCTCAAGAAAATCAGCATCGACGGGATCGAGGTCGAGGTCGATGGCGCGATGACCATCATCCAGGCGGCGGAAGCGGCCGGCGTGGAGATCCCGCGTTTCTGCTACCATGAACGGCTGTCGATCGCCGGCAACTGCCGGATGTGTCTGGTCGAGGTGGTCGGTGGCCCGCCGAAACCCGCGGCAAGCTGCGCGATGCAGGTGCGCGACCTGCGGCCCGGCCCGAACGGCGAGGCGCCGGTGGTCAAGACCACCTCGCCGATGGTGAAGAAGGCGCGGGAAGGGGTGATGGAGTTCCTCCTGATCAACCACCCGCTCGACTGCCCGATCTGCGACCAGGGCGGCGAGTGTGATCTTCAGGATCAGGCGATGGCCTATGGCGTGGACTTCTCGCGGTATCGGGAACCGAAGCGGGCGTCGGAAGACCTGAACCTCGGCCCCTTGGTCGAGACGAAGATGACGCGCTGCATCTCCTGCACCCGCTGTGTGCGCTTCACGACCGAGGTCGCCGGGATCACCCAGATGGGGCAGACGGGGCGCGGGGAAGACAGCGAGATCACCAGCTATCTCAACATGACGCTGGATTCCAACCTGCAAGGCAACATCATCGACCTGTGTCCGGTGGGGGCGCTGACCTCGAAGCCCTATGCCTTTACGGCGCGGCCCTGGGAACTGACCAAGACCGAGTCGATCGACGTGATGGATGCCTTGGGGTCGAACATTCGCATCGACACCAAGGGCCGCGAAGTCATGCGCTTCCTGCCGCGCAACCATGACGGCGTGAACGAGGAGTGGATTTCGGACAAGACCCGCTTCGTCTGGGACGGGTTGCGGCGTCAGCGGCTCGACACGCCCTATGTCCGCGAAAATGGCAAGCTGCGGAAAGCCTCGTGGGGCGAGGCGCTGGAGAAGGCCGCCGCCGCGATGAAGGGCAAGAAGGTTGCCGGTCTGGTCGGCGATCTGGCCCCGGTCGAGGCCGCTTACAGTTTGAAAACGCTGGTTGAATCGCTGGGCGGCCATGTCGAGTGCCGCACCGACGGGGCGAAGCTTCCCGTCGGCAACCGCTCGGCCTATGTCGGCACGGCGCGGATCGAGGACATCGACACGGCGAAGGTGATCCTGCTGATCGGGACCAACCCGCGGGTTGAGGCTCCGGTCCTGAACGCCCGCATCCGCAAGGCCTGGACCAATGGCGCGATGATCGGGCTCTTCGGCGAAAAGGTCGACCTGACCTATGACTACAAGCACATGGGCACCGACCGCGCCGCGCTGGTGGAACTGGTGGGCCGGGTGACGGCCAAGGAAAACACGCTGGTCATCATCGGCCAGGGTGCGATCAACGAAGCCGATGGCGAGGCGGTGCTGAGCCAGGCGATGGCCTATGCGCAAGGCGCAGGCGCGAAGTTCATGGTGCTGCACACCGCGGCCGGCCGGGTCGGCGCGATGGATGTGGGCGCCGTGACCGAGGGCGGGCTGCCGAAGGCCACCGACGGCGCGCAGGTGATCTACAACCTGGGCGCGGACGAGGTCGAGATCAGCCGCGACGGGGCGGATGCGCCGTTCGTGATCTACCAGGGCAGCCACGGCGACCGGGGCGCGAACCGGGCCGACATCATCCTGCCGGGCGCGGCCTATACCGAAGAGAACGGGCTGTTCGTCAACACCGAGGGGCGGCCGCAGCTTGCCTTCCGCGCCGGGTTTGCCCCGGGTGAGGCGAAGGAAAACTGGGCGATCCTGCGGGCGCTGTCGGCGGAAGTCGGGGCGCAACTGCCGTGGGATTCGCTGGCAGCGCTGCGGTCGGCCATCGTCAAGGCGCACCCGCATCTGGGCCGCATCGACGAGGTGCCGGAGAATGCCTGGGCTCCGCTGGAGGCGAAGCTTCCGGCCAAGGCCACCTTCCGCAACGCGATCAAGGACTTCTACCTGACCAACCCGATTGCGCGCGCCTCGACTGTCATGGCCGAGCTTTCCGCCATGGCAAAGGCTCGTGCGGCGGCCCCGATTGCGGCGGAGTAAGATGACACAACGCCTCTCCCTGCTCGCCACCCTTGGCACCGCGACAGCGGCGCTGGGGGCTTGCGCGCCCGCCGGAGAGGTGCCAGAGGAGCGCGGTGAGACGGCGGTCTATCAGGGGGTCTCGACCATCCTGCTCGACACCGGGATGGTCAGCTTCAGCGTCGCGATGACGGGGGCGAAGGACCGGACGGATGTCGAGGCCTATGGCCGCTGCGCTGCCGCGCAATATGCGCTGGATCAAGGGTTTGGCTTCGCGCGGCAAGTGCGGACCATCGTGAGGAAGGAAGGGCGGACTTGGTACGGGGATGCGGTCTACCTCATCTCGGCCAGCCTGCCGGAAGGTCTTCGCACCATCGACGCCGAAGTGGTGGCGACCGAGTGCGAAGAGCTTGGAATACCAACGTCCTGAAACGGGCGGTTTGAAGAGGGGCTGACATGGACGGGTTCTTTTCCACGGGGTTCGGAACGGCGGTGCTGATCGCGGCGCAGTCGCTTCTGATCGTGGCCTTCGTGATGATCAGCCTCTTGTTCCTCGTCTACGGCGACCGGAAGATCTGGGCCGCCGTGCAGATGCGGCGCGGGCCGAACGTGGTGGGGCCGTTTGGGCTCCTGCAGTCAGTGGCGGATGCGCTGAAATATGTGGTCAAGGAAATCGTCGTCCCGGCGGGAGTGGACCGCCCGGTGTTCTTCCTTGCCCCCATGCTGTCCTTTGTCCTGGCGATCCTCGCCTGGGCGGTGATTCCGTTCGACAACGGCTGGGTGCTGGCCAACATCAACGTGGCGATCCTCTTCGTCTTCGCCGTGTCCTCGCTTGAGGTCTACGGCGTGATCATGGGCGGCTGGGCCTCGAACTCGAAATACGCCTTCCTCGGGTCCTTGCGGTCCGCCGCGCAGATGATCTCTTACGAGGTGTCGCTGGGCCTGATCATCATCGGGGTGATCATCTCCACCGGCGGCATGAGCTTTTCCTCCATCGTGCAGGCGCAGGAGGGCGACTGGGGCCTTTTCAACTGGTACTGGCTGCCGCACCTGCCGATGGTGGTCTTGTTCTTCGTCTCGGCACTGGCCGAAACCAACCGTCCGCCCTTCGACCTTCCGGAAGCCGAATCCGAACTCGTGGCCGGGTTCATGGTGGAATATTCCTCGACGCCCTACCTCCTCTTCATGGCCGGCGAATACATCGCCATCTTCCTGATGTGCGCGCTGATTTCGCTCCTGTTCTTCGGCGGCTGGCTCTCGCCCCTGCCGTTCCTGCCGGATGGCTGGTGGTGGATGGTCGCCAAGATGTGGCTCTTCTTCTTCATGTTCGCCATGGTGAAGGCCATCGTCCCCCGCTACCGCTACGACCAGCTGATGCGGATTGGCTGGAAGGTCTTCCTGCCCCTGTCGCTGGGCTGGGTGGTGATCGTGGCGTTCCTCGCGAAATTCGAAGTGCTGGGCGGCTTCTGGGCCCGCTGGGCGATTGGAGGCTGATGATGTCCAACATCGACTGGACCCGCGCCACGAAGTATTTCCTGCTGATGGACTTCATCAAGGGCTTCGGCCTGGGGATGAAATACTTCTTCGCGCCGAAATCGACGCTGAACTACCCGCATGAGAAGGGGCCGCTTTCCCCCCGCTTCCGCGGCGAGCATGCCCTGCGCCGCTATCCGAACGGCGAGGAACGCTGCATCGCCTGCAAGCTTTGCGAGGCGGTCTGCCCGGCGCAGGCGATCACCATCGACGCGGAGCCTCGGGAAGACGGGTCAAGGCGCACCACGCGCTATGACATCGACATGACCAAGTGCATCTACTGCGGCTTCTGCCAGGAGGCCTGCCCGGTCGATGCCATCGTCGAAGGCCCGAACTTCGAATTCTCGACCGAGACCCGGGAAGAGCTGTTCTACACCAAGGAGAAACTCCTGGAGAACGGCGCCCGCTGGGAGGCCGAGATCGCCCGCAACCTTGAAATCGACGCACCCTATCGGTGAACCCATGACCGAAGACTTCGCCAAGATGTTTTCCGCCTGGATGGAGCAGGGCCAGAAGATGGCCTCTGCCTTCATGCCGGGCATGGAAAATTTCGATCCGAAGTCCCTGGAAAAGTTCTTCCCGGCGATGCCGAAGGAACTCTTGGAGATGTGGTTCGGCAAGACCTTCAATCCGGAAGGGCTGGACGCGCGGACGAGGTTCCTCGTCACCATCGCGGCCTTGACGGTGCTGGGGCCGGTGGGCGAGCCGCAGCTGCGGATGACGATCAAGAACGGGCTGGCCGCCGGGGCCACCAAGCGCGAGGTCGCGGAAGTGATCTGGCAGATGTCGATGTTCGGCGGGGTGCCCGCCATGCAGAAGGCGCTGGAAGTGGCCCAGTCCGTCTTCGCCGAAACGCCTGAGGAGAAAGACGCATGACCGTCTTCAGCTTTGCCTTCTACATGTTCGCGGTGATCACGGTGGCGGCGGGCCTGATGGTCACGCTCTCGCGCAACCCGGTGCATTCGGTGCTGTGGCTGATCCTCGCCTTCCTCTCCACCTCCGGCCTCTTCGTGCTTCTGGGCGCGGAGTTCGTGGCGATGCTGCTGGTCATCGTCTACGTCGGCGCGGTGGCGGTGCTGTTCCTGTTCGTGGTGATGATGCTCGACATCGACTTCGCCGCGCTGAAGGGCGAGATGGCCCGCGCGATGCCGCTGGGCCTGCTGATCGGCGTGGTTCTGTTGATGCAGGTCGCCATCGGTGTGGGGGTCTGGCAGGTGGCCGACGGGGCGGAAGGGCTGCGGCAGGCGGTGGCCCCGACCGAGATCGAGAATACCCGCGCGCTGGGGATGCTGCTTTACGACCGCTATTTCCTGCTGTTCCAGCTGGCGGGCCTGATCCTGCTGGTCGCGATGATCGGGGCGATCCTGCTGACCCTGCGGCATCGGAAGGACATCAAGCGGCAGAACGTGCTGGCCCAGATGTGGCGCGACCCGGCGAAGGCGATGGAGCTGAAGGACGTCAAGCCGGGGCAGGGGCTGTGATGACCCCGCCCCGGACTTGATCCGGGGCCTCGGGTGGGAATAGAGGCCCCGGATCAAGTCCGGGGCGCGACGGAACGAAACGGCCGAACCGGCCACGAGGGACTGAACGATGATCGGACTTGAACATTACCTGACGGTGGCTGCGGCGCTGTTCGTCATCGGGATCTTCGGGATCTTCCTCAACCGGAAGAATGTGATCGTCATCCTGATGTCGATCGAACTGATGCTGCTGGCGGTCAACATCAACCTCGTCGCCTTCTCCTCATACTCGGGCGATCTGGTGGGCCAGGTCTTCACCATGTTCGTCCTGACCGTCGCCGCCGCCGAGGCCGCCATCGGCCTTGCCATCCTCGTCGTCTTCTTCCGCAACCGCGGCACCATCGAGGTGGAAGACGTGAACGTGATGAAGGGCTGATCCATGGCCGCCGTCGGGGACGTGAACCTGTTCGGGATGCGCGTCGTGGCCGTGAAGGGCCGGACGCTCGACCTTGAATGCCAGGCCTGCCGGACCTCCGGCGTGGCGATGGCAGAAGAATTCCAATCGACCCGCTGCGGCAGCACCCGCTGCGGCGCTACGCAAGGCAGGACCGAGTAATGGCAACGATCATCCTCTTCGCTCCGCTGATCGGGGCCCTGATCTGCGGCTTCGGCTGGCGGCTGATCGGCGAGAAGGCCGGGCAGGTGATCACCACCTCGCTCGTGTTCCTTGGCGCGGCGCTGAGCTGGTACATCTTCCTGACCTTCGACGGCGAGACGCAGCATGTTCCGATCCTCGACTGGATCGTGTCCGGGACGCTGCATACGGAATGGGCGATCCGGCTGGACCGGCTGACGGCGATCATGCTGGTGGTGGTGAACACGGTCTCGGCGCTCGTCCACCTCTACAGCTTCGGCTACATGGCGCATGACGAGAACTGGCACGAGGGCGAGCACTACAAGGCGCGCTTCTTCGCCTACCTGTCGTTCTTCACCTTCGCCATGCTGGCGCTGGTGACGTCCGACAACCTGGCGCAGATGTTCTTCGGCTGGGAGGGGGTGGGTGTCGCCTCATACCTCTTGATCGGCTTCTACTACCGCAAGCCCTCGGCCAACGCCGCCGCGATCAAGGCTTTCGTGGTCAACCGGGTCGGCGACTTCGGTTTCGCGCTTGGCATCTTCGCGCTTTACTACCTGACGGATTCGATCAAATTCGACGACGTCTTCGCCGCTGCCCCGACGCTTGCCGAGACCAACCTGTCCTTCCTCTGGGCCGACTGGAACGCCGCCAACCTGGTGGGCGTGCTTCTCTTCATCGGCGCGATGGGGAAATCGGCGCAGCTGATCCTGCACACCTGGCTGCCCGACGCGATGGAGGGCCCGACGCCGGTCTCGGCGCTGATCCACGCCGCGACGATGGTGACGGCGGGGGTGTTCCTGGTCTGCCGGATGTCGCCGCTCTATGAATATGCCCCGCAGGCGACGGCGTTCATCACTGTCCTTGGTGCGACGACCGCGTTCTTCGCGGCCACGGTCGGCCTGGTGCAGAACGACATCAAGCGCGTGATCGCCTATTCCACCTGCTCGCAACTGGGCTACATGTTCGTCGCCGCCGGGGTGGGGGTCTATTCCGTCGCCATGTTCCACCTCTTCACCCATGCCTTCTTCAAGGCGATGCTGTTCCTTGGGGCTGGGTCGGTCATCACCGCGACGCACCATGAACAGGACATGCGCAACTACGGCGGCCTGCGGAAGAAGATCCCCTACACGTTCTGGGCGATGATGATCGGTACGCTGGCGATCACCGGGGTCGGCATCCCGCTGACGCATTGGGGCTTTGCAGGCTTCCTGTCGAAGGACGCGGTCATCGAATCCGCCTGGGTCGGGTCGTCCTATGCCTTCTGGCTCCTGGTCGCGGCGGCCTGCATGACCAGCTTCTACTCCTGGCGCCTGATGTTCCTGACCTTCTTCGGGACCAGCCGGGCAAACGGGAACGGGCATGGTCATGGCCACGACGACCACCACGGTGCGGTGCATGACACCCACGGCCATGACGACCACGCCCATGAGCCGCACGAAAGCCCGCTGACCATGCTGATCCCGCTGGGAGTTCTGGCGCTGGGGGCGGTCTTCTCGGGGATGCTCTGGTACAAGGTGTTCTTCGGCGAGGAAGCCGCCGTCCGCGACTGGTTCGGCATGGAAGCCGCCGCCCACGCCGAGGCGCACGGCGAAACCGCCGCTGCCGAGCACGGGACCGAGGCCGCCCCTGCCGAGGGCACGACGGTGGCCACGGAAGCCGCACCCACCGAACCTGCCGCGACCGAAGCGGCCCCGGCGGAAGGCACGGCGGTTGCGACCGAAGGAACCGACGCGGCCCCGGCGGCAACTGGGACCGAGGCTGTCGCGACCGAGGCGGAAGCCGATGTCGAGCTGTCCAAGGACTTCGAGGCCGAAGTCGCCGCCGCGCCGAAAGGCGCCCTTCTGATGCTGCCGTTCAGCCCGGAAGAGCAGGCCCTGGTCGACACCCGCCTTGACGCCGAGAAGGCGGCCCACGCCGAACACCCGCCGACGACCGCGATCAACGCGGCGCATGAGGTGCCGGACTGGGTCAAGGTCTCGCCCTTCGTCGCCATGCTGATCGGGCTTGGCCTCGCCTGGCTCTTCTACATCAAGGACCCGAGCCTGCCGCGCCGCCTGGCCACGCAGCAGCGTCCGCTCTACCTGTTCCTTTTGAACAAGTGGTACTTCGATGAGCTGTATGACGTGATCTTCGTCCGCCCCGCGAAGTGGCTGGGCAACTTCCTGTGGAAGAAGGGCGACGGCGACGTCATCGACGGCACCTTGAACGGGGTGGCGATGGGGATCATCCCCTTCTTCACCCGCCTCGCAGGCCGCGCGCAGTCCGGCTACCTGTTCCACTACGCCTTCGCGATGGTGCTGGGGATCGTGGCCCTGGTCACCTGGATGACGCTGTTCGGCGGCGCGAAGTAAGGGGCGCGTAGACATGGAAAACCAGCTTCTCTCGATCATCACCTTCCTGCCGCTGGTTGCGGCGGCGATCCTTGCCTTGTTCATGCGGGGCGACGACGCGGCGGCGCGCAAGGGGGCGAAATGGCTTGCCCTTTTCACCACCTCGGCGACCTTCGTCATCTCGCTCTTCGTGCTGTTCCGCTTCGATCCGTCGAACACCGGTTTCCAGTTCGTCGAGGAACGCAGCTGGATCCTCGGCCTCAGCTACAAGATGGGCGTCGACGGAATCTCGATCCTGTTCGTGATGCTGACGACGTTCCTCATGCCCCTGACCATCTGGTCCTGCTGGGCGGTGGAAAGCCGTGTCAAGGAATACATGATCGCCTTCCTGGTGCTGGAAAGCCTGATGCTGGGCGTGTTCTGCGCGCTGGACCTCGTGCTCTTCTACCTGTTCTTCGAGGCGGGCCTGATCCCGATGTTCCTGATCATCGGCATCTGGGGCGGCAAGGACCGGATCTACGCGGCGTTCAAGTTCTTCCTTTATACCTTCCTCGGCTCGGTCCTGATGCTGGTCGCGATGATCGCGATGTATCTGGATGCGGGCACCACCGACATGGTCAAGCTCCTCGCGCATGACTTCGGGCATGAGACGTTCAGCCTTCTGGGCTTCCAGGTCGTCGGCGGCTTGCAGACCATGCTGTTCCTGGCCTTCTTCGCCAGCTTCGCGGTGAAGATGCCGATGTGGCCGGTGCACACCTGGCTGCCGGACGCCCACGTCCAGGCGCCGACGGCGGGGTCGGTGATCCTGGCGGCGGTGCTTCTGAAGATGGGCGGCTACGGCTTCCTGCGCTTTTCGCTGCCAATGTTCCCGGTCGGGTCCGAGGTCATGGGGCCCTTGGTCCTGTGGATGTCGGCCATCGCCATCGTCTACACCTCGCTTGTGGCGCTGGCGCAGACCGACATGAAGAAGCTGATCGCCTATTCGTCGGTCGCGCACATGGGTTACGTGACCATGGGGATCTTCGCGGCGAACCAGCAGGGCGTTGACGGCGCGATCTTCCAGATGCTGAGCCACGGCTTCATCTCCGGCGCGCTCTTCCTTGCCGTCGGCGTGATCTACGACCGGATGCACACGCGGGACATCGACGCCTATGGCGGCCTGGTGAACCGGATGCCTGCCTATGCGCTGGTGTTCATGTTCTTCACCATGGCCAACGTCGGCCTGCCCGGCACCAGCGGATTCGTCGGCGAATTCCTGACGCTGATGGGCATCTTCCAGGTCAACACCTGGGTTGCCGCCGTGGCGACCTCGGGCGTGATCCTCTCGGCGGCCTATGCTTTGTGGCTGTACCGCCGGGTCGTGTTCGGCGACCTGATCAAGGAAGCGCTGAAGTCGATCACCGACATGGACCGCCGCGAGAAGGCAATCTTCGCGCCGCTCATCGCCATGACGCTGATCCTGGGCATCTACCCGAGCCTTGTCACCGACATCGTCGGGCCCTCCGTCTCGGCCCTTGTCACCGACTACCATGCCGCCCAACCGGCGGACGGCCTGGCCCTGAACGAAGGAACCACGGAATGACCTCCGCCGATTTCCAGACCCTCCTCCCCGAGATCGTGCTGGCGGTCTATGCGATGCTGGCGCTGATCGGCGCAGTCTACACCGGCAAGGACAAGCTGGCAGCGACGCTCGTCTGGGCGACGGCGGGGCTGTTCGTGGCGCTGGCGCTGTACATCGGCCTTGGGGGCGCGGGGGAGCGGACGGTGTTCTCGGGCCTTTTCACCGACGACCCGTTCGCGCGCTTCGCCAAGGTGACGATCCTTCTGTCCGCCGCTGCCGTGCTGGTGATGAGCCAGGACTACATGACGCGGCGCGAGCTTCTGCGCTTCGAATACCCGATCCTGATCACGCTGGCGGTGGTCGGCATGATGGTCATGGTCTCGGCCGCCGACCTGATCACGCTCTACATGGGGCTGGAGCTGCAATCGCTGTCGCTCTACGTGGTCGCCTCGATGCGGCGCGACAGCGCCAAATCCTCGGAAGCGGGCCTGAAGTATTTTGTCCTCGGTGCGCTGTCCTCGGGCCTGCTGCTCTACGGTGCCTCGCTGGTCTACGGCTATGCCGGGACGACGCAGTTCGCGGGCATCCTGACCACGCTCAACGATGGCGTGCCGCTGGGGCTGCTGTTCGGGCTGGTGTTCATGCTGGCGGGGCTGGCGTTCAAGGTCTCGGCCGTGCCGTTCCACATGTGGACGCCCGACGTCTACGAAGGCTCGCCCACCCCCGTCACCGCCTTCTTCGCCACGGCCCCGAAGGTTGCCGCGATGGGGCTGATCGCGCGGCTGGTGCAGGATGCGTTCGGTGGCATCCCGGGCCAATGGGGCCAGGTGCTCGCGGGGTTGGCGGTCGCCTCGATGTTCCTTGGCGCGGTTGCTGCAATCGGCCAGCGCGACATCAAGCGGCTGATGGCTTACTCCTCCATCGCCCACATGGGCTATGCGCTGATTGGACTTTGCGTCGGCACCGCCTATGGGGTGCAGGCGACGCTGATCTACATGGCGATCTATGTGACCATGAACGTCGGCACCTTCGCCTTCATCCTGTCGATGGAACGCGACGGGCGTCCGGTTTCGGACATTGCGGGGCTGAACCAGTTCGCGAAGAAGGAACCGCTGAAGGCGCTGGCGATGCTGGTCCTCCTGTTCTCGCTGGCGGGCGTGCCGCCGATGGTCGGCTTCTTCGGGAAGTTCTATGTCCTGAAAGCTGCCGTCGATGCGGGCTGGGTCTGGCTTGCCGTCGCCGGGGCGGTGGCTTCGGTCATCGGCGCCTTCTATTACCTGCGCATCGTCTATTTCATGTACTTCGGCGCCGAGCAGGAGCCGGTCGACAGCCGCATGG
>NZ_JAEULP010000028.1 GCF_016792905.1 Tabrizicola sp. | reverse complement strand
GATCCTGCGCGGCGTGGCCGACCTTGCCAATGAAACCCTGCGCCAGCACACCCGCAGCCACCCGGAAACCGACGGCATGGGCGCGACGCTGGTGGTGCCCGCCCTGGTCGAGAACCGGCTCTGGTGGATCTCGATCGGCGATTCGCCGCTGTTTCTCTACCGAAACGGCCGGCTCAGCCAGTTGAATGAAGATCACTCCATGGCGCCGCAGATCGACTTCATGGTGAAGTCGGGGCTGATGGATCCTCAGGTTGCGGCGAACCATCCCGACCGGAACTGCCTGATTTCGGTGCTGATGGGCACTCGGATCCCGAAGATCGACTGCCCCGCTAAACCTTTCGAGCTGAAGGCGGGCGACATCGTGGTCTGCTCGTCCGACGGACTTCAGTTCCTGACCAATGCCCAGATCGAGAAGGTTCTGGCCAGATACCGCAAGACCCGCTCGACCGAGATTGCGGAGCGTCTGCTGGACGAGTTGAACCGGTTGGACGATCCGGACCAGGACAACATCAGCTTCACCGTGATCAAGGTGAACGATGCCTCCGTGCGCCCGAGAGAAGTCCACCCGCGTGGCCCGTCGCTGGCGGTTCAGCGGCCGCGGCGGCTGACGACGATTGCGCCGGAACATATCGTTCTGCCCATGCAGAAGCCAATTGCCGTCCCGACGCCGGAACCAAGGGTCGCCAGGACTCCGCGACCGGTTGTGCAGGCGGTGCAAGAAAGCAACCCTGAGCAATCAGTCGAGGATTTGTCGGCGGTACGGTTGCGGCCACGGCGAGTCACCGTCATAAAGTAGCGCATGGCAAATCCGGACGGAGAACTGACAGTCGCCCAGCGGCTTGGCCGTGCGCTTGACCGTGGGCTGTTGCCTGCCGGCGGCCCGGCCGAGGCGGCGGAACGTCTGATCGAACGGCTGGAACGGCCGGCCCGCGTGGCCTTGCTCGGCCTGCCGGGTTCTGGAAAGTCGTCCATCCTGAACCTGCTGGTCGGCGCCATTGTCGTGCCAGAGACTCTTCGCCTGCCAACGATCATCGTCCAGCACGGCGACGTTACCCGCATGCACTGCACCCTGACTGATGGCACCACGCGGATCATCCCCGGCAATGATCTGGCCGAGGTGCTGCCGCTGGCCCCCGCCCTGGTCACCCTGGAAATGGACCTGCCTGCGCTAGGGGTCATCAGCCTGCTGGAAGTATCAGCCGGACCGATGGAGGCAGAACAGAAGCGTGCCGCGACCTGGGCCAGCAAACGGGCGGATATCGTCATCTGGTGCACCACCTCCTACCTGCCCAAGGAGCAGGCGGTCTGGGAAAGCCTTCCCGATGCGGTCAAGGACAACAGCTTCATGTTCCTGACAAAGACCGACCTGCTTGGCAGCCGCGAGTCGGCATCGGCGATGCATGATCGGGTCGAACTGCGGGCGGGGGAGGAGTTTCGCCAGATATTGTCGATCTCGGCCAAGCAGGCCCGCGCGGCGATGCCGACCGGAGGCCAGGTCAACCGCGACCTGTTCCGCGACAGTGGCGCGTCTGCGGTGATCACAGCGATCAAGACACGCGTCCAGTCTGGTCGGCGCGCGGACATGGATACCGCGGAATTGCTGCTTGCCAGGCATGCTGAGGCGAGCGAACTGGTCGCGCGGCGCTTCGCGGAACCCGGGGCAGAGGCAGAGCCGACACAGAGCTGGACGCCCCCGCCCGAACCTGAGGAACAGGACGAAAAGGCGGAACGGGACGGCGCGCCGACGGCGGATGCAGCGGCGGCCGCGCGCGACCCTTCCGACATTACGACTGAAGAGGCGGTCGCTGCATCCGGCGAGGAGGAAAAGCCGCCCGAGACCGAAGCGCCGACTGGCGGGGCGCTGACCGAGCTGGAGCCGCGGGATGACCCGGAGCCGGACCGCGAGCCGGAAGTCGAGGATGAACCACAGCCAATGCCGGACGATGCGGCTTCGGCCGCTGCCATCATCCAGTCCGAGCCGGCATCCGCGACCCGGAAGCGGTTCGCCGACCGGATAAAGCGCATGTCGGGCGAGGGAGAGTCCGCCAGCGCACCGATGGTGCCCTTGAAATCGACATGGAAGTCAAAGGCCGAAGCCGAGCCGATTCCCGATCCCGAACCACAGCCGCCTCCGCGCCAGGTCGAGGCAACGCGGCGGCCCCGCGCTGCCCCCCAGTCCGTACCGGACGAGACCGACGGGGAGGCCAGGACAGCGTCCGGCGCGTCGTCCGCCCCTGATCATTCCGCCGAGCCTGCGCCCGATGTCGAACCGGACGCCCCTCAGCGTCGACCGCGCGCGGTTACGCCCCGACCGGAGCCTGTGGCCGAGGCGCCTCGATCCGTCCGCCCGCAGCTCTTTGGCGGGCGTCGCGCGGCGGGGCCTTCGGATTCGCCGCTGCCTGATCTGTCCGGCTTGCGGGCAACGCCCGAGGAGATCGCCGCAGCAGCGGAAGCACGCGAGCTGGATGGGCAGACAAGCGCGGAAGGTAACACTTCGGCGCAATTGGATGCGGATGACGACTGGGAGATGCCGGGCCCCGAAACGGAGCAGGAAGCGACCCCAGAGCCCGAGGTGCCTGCGGTTGTGCCTCGTGGCGCTGGGGACCGCCCCAGGCTGTTCGACCGTGTGCGCAAGGCAGAGCCCGCGGTACCGCAGCCAGCCGAGCCCGCACCGAGCGAACGTCCGGTGTCACGTTTGCCCGCCCCGCCAAGAGCGCCGCTTGCGTACGACAAGCCCGAGCCGACGGCTCCGCGGACTGCTGCCGATGACGCGCAATTCTCTCCGCGCGCCATCATGATGCGCGAGCGCCGGGTCGAACCCGACGCGCCCGCTCCACGGCGGGAACGGACCCGCATCGCTGCACGCGCCGTACCGGCCACGCCGGCACCGGTGGCGGCCGTTCCAGGTACGGATCAAAGCCTGATCGATGAGGCGATCGGGCTGATCGTCACGCGTTCGGAGGAACTGGCGCGGCAAATCGACCCGGAAGCCAAGGTTCCCGTTGACCTGATTCTCGATCACACACGCGAAACCGGCGAGCAGATTCAATCCGTGGTGTCACGCGGCCAATCCGATGCGCTGCGCCGAATCAACAGCGACCTTGGCGAGGTGATGGACCTCATCATGTTGATGCAGCTGGAAAAAGGCCACGCTCCCGCTGATGACGCCTTGACGCTGCTTCTACAACTTAGACGCGAATTGGAAACATTGCGCGCCGCCTGACTTCATTGTGAGCGTAGAATCGTCAAGAATGTGCCCAATTGGGACCACTTTCCAAACTTATGACAACATTGCGGGGGCTTGTGTCTGCCAGTGCTCGGCTTAGATGCATTGGACTCGCAAGTGTGAGGTGATCATGGGACTGGGTGCCGTTGCAGAGAACGAGGTTGAGCTTGACGGCGTTGCCGCTCAGGAGCCCGAGGTCGCGCTGAAACGCAACTTCCCGGGCCTTGGCCGCATTGCCGACGCGATCACCCAGTTCGAGGACGTGCTGCGCGATTTCGTAACCATGGCCGATCCGGACACGGCAAAAAAAGTTACCAGGATCATGAGCCAGGTTCGCGAGGTCGAGCCTTCGGTCACGGTCATTGGCCAGATCAAGGCCGGGAAGACCTCGCTCATCAATGCCATGATCGGCGCGCCGGGTCTGTTGCCCACCGACGTGAACCCCTGGACCTCGGTTGTCACGTCGCTGCACATCAACACGCCCAGCCCCGAGCTGAACGTGAAGGCCAAGTTCAAGTTCTTCGACAACGTCGAATGGGACAAGCTGGTTTCGAACGGCGGCCGGATCGGGCAGCTGGCGGCCCGGGCCGGCGCTGACGACGAACTGGAGAAGCTCCGCCTGCAGGTAGTGCAGATGCGCGAGAAGGCGCAGGCGCGCCTTGGTCGCAAGTTCGAGATGCTTCTCGGCACCGAGCACCGTTACGGCACTGTCGATGACACGTTGCTGCGCCGCTACGTCTGTGTGGGCGACGAGGAAGCTGGCGGGGCTGAACAGGGCCGCTTCACCGACATCACGAAGTCGGCCGACCTTTACATCGAGCGCGGAGACTTTCCGGTCCAGCTTTGCGTTCGTGACACACCCGGCGTGAACGACACGTTCATGATGCGCGAACAGATCACGATCAATGCCGTGCGCGACAGCCGGTCCTGTATCGTGGTCCTGTCGGCGCACCAGGCGCTGACGACGATGGACATGGCGCTGATTCGCCTGATCGCGCACCGCCAGTCGCGCGAGATCATCATCTTCGTCAACCGGATCGACGAACTGCCCGACCCGGCGAACCAGGTGCCCGAGATCCACCGCGCCATCCTGGAAACGTTGGAAAAGAACAACGCCCCGCCGGATATCGACATCATCTATGGATCTGCGCATTGGGCGAACGCAATCCTGGAAGGCAAGATCGACGAGATGACCGACGACTCGACCGAGTCGGCGATCAACTGGACCCGCGCCGCCTTTGCCGACAAGATGAGCGATTGGTCGGCCGAACAGTTGGTTTGGCACGCCTCGGGCGTCCCGGCACTTCTGGATGCCCTCGGCCAGCGGATGTACGAAGGCCCGGTGCGCGAAGCATTGCAGAAGTCCTCGCGCCAGGCGCTGAACCTGGCACAGAGCCTGGACGTGGTGGACCAGGTCCGCATCCTGGAATCGGACGGCCAGCTGAACCGGACCATGACCCCGCAGCAACTGGACGCGGAACTGCGCAAGATCGAGCTTGGTGCGGTCGAAAAGCTGACGCATCTGACGAACAACGTCTGCAAGGACTTCACCCACCGCATCGACCAGAGCTACGAGCGTTTCCTCGACCGGGCGACCAACAGCCTGATCGAACACCTTCAGGCAAATGGCGAGGATGCGACCTGGCATTACAGCCCGCTGGGCCTGCGGATGCTTCTGTCGTCCAGCTATCAGGTCGTGCTGAAGAAGATGCACGGCATTGCGGCCGAGGTGAACAACGAGACTGCGGTCAAGATCGCCGACCTCTATGGCCAGACCTTCTCGATCACGGTCGAGGGCTTCAAGATCGAGACGCCGGTCGTGTCCTACATCCCGCCGCCGATCAACCTGGGCCAGACCATCGCGCTGGACTTGCAGGTCAGCTGGTGGAAGGGCTGGTGGCAGCGCCGTCGGGGCTACAAGGCCTTTGCGCAGGATTTCAACAAGCTGATCCGTGCCGAGACCGACCCGATCATCAACGACCTGAAGACCATCCAGATCGGGCTTTTCCGCGAACGTACCCAGGCCACTCTGCGGGACTTCCTGCAGGAACAGCGCGAGCTTCTGATGAGCGCTCTGGCATCTTCCGAGATTTCGATGGAAGAGATGAAGGAACTCTTCGGGGTGAACGCCTGGGAAGACCGGCAGGAATGCCTTGCGTCCATCATGGATGAACTTGCCATTTACGCCGACTGACTTCGACGAGGGTACGAAAGGACCTGAGGAATGCCGCTGACCCGCAAGCCCCGCATCGCCATCATGGGCGAATTCAGCTCAGGGAAAAGCACGTTGTGCAACGTGCTGATGGGGGCACGGCCGCTTCTGGAAAAAGTGACGGCCACGCAACTTCCGCCGGTATGGTTGTCCTACGGTCCGGACGATGCCTACACGATGGGCCTGGACGGCCACGCCTATGACCTGGACCTGGCCGAACTGGAACGTGTCAGCCTGGAGACGACCGAGCATATCCGGATCTTCATGAAGAGCGACATCCTGCGCTATTGCGACCTGATCGACATGCCCGGGATCTCCGACCCGTCGATGTCGTCGGAAGTGTGGGAGCGGATGGCGCATCTTGCCGATGCCGTCCTGTGGTGCACCCATGCGACGCAGGCCTGGCGGCAGTCGGAATCCGGGGTCTGGTCGACGTTCCCGAAGGAAATGCAGCATAACAGCATCCTGCTGATCACCCGCTTCGACAAGATCCTCGGCGACAGCGACCGCGCCAAGGTGGTCAAGCGTGTGAAGCAGGAAACCGAAAACCTGTTCGCCGAGGTCTTTCCGGTGTCGCTGTTGCAGGCGATGCGGGCCGGTGACAACGAGGAAAAGTGGCATTCAAGTGGCGCCGACGCCTTCACCACTGCGCTGTTCGACATCATCCACCGCATCATCGACGAGGGCCACCCCGAGCCTGGCGATGAAGGCAAACCGGCGATCACCCCTGATTCCGCCGATGAAACAGAACTGGGCCAAAGCCTTATCGCCGAGACCTTCGAGCGACTGACCGTCATCCGCAACACGCCGGTCGTGAAGATCCTGCCGCGCCGGGTCGAGGCAAAGACCGAACGTCTGCTGCGCACTGAACGCCCGACCGCCGAGACCGGCCCAACCCTGGTGACATTCGCTGACAACATTGTCGGCACAGGCGACACCATGGCCGCTGGCCGGAAGATATCCTAAGCCGGGAAAGGCGCTATCTTGGGCGTGAACGAAAGCCTTGGCGCGGTGGTGAAGGCCTTCCCCCAGGCCCGCCTTGTGGCTTTTGCCGACCTGTCCTCGCGCATGATCCTGTCCACCTCCGGTACGCTCAGCACGACGCAGGAATATCTTGACCGCCTGTGCGACCAGGCGCGGGCCAGCTTTGACGATCCGCTGTTCTCGCTTTCGGTCGAAGCCTTTGGCGAGCCGCACTCGGCCGTTGTCCTCGGTCCCGACGCGCTGCGCGTGTTTCTGCGTTCAGACACCGAACCGGCCGACGCACTGTGCTGCATCTGCGATCACGGCATTGACCTTGGCGCATTTGTTGCCAGAATCCGCGACACGCTGGAAAACATCACCCATGGTGGGTGACGGGGGTCGGGCAATCCGTTGAACAGGGGCACGTTACCCATTCTCGCCCGTCTGCGAAGCCTGCAGGCGAGTTCCCGCATTGCGCCCGGCGGGGCAAGGGTCATTGCCGAGGCGAACGATCCCAATCCGCTGGCTCAGCTTCTGCGCGCCGCGAACGAGACGATGCTTGGCCGCTCCCTTCAGTTCGATTCCAGCGGTGGCCCCAGCCTTGCCCTGGACGTATCGGGACGCCGGGTGCTCCGACTGACCTCGGCAATCGGCCTGCCGGATGCTGACGCCTGCCTTGGGGTCGAGGTGCTGGAGGACGAGCACAAGGACAACCTGATCAAGCTCTTGCAGGCCATTGCCGCCCCCCGGCACGAGTTGCGCGTGACCGTCGGCCCGATCGGCCGGGGCGGGGAGGAAGTCAGCGTCGGCCTGCCGGTCGCTCTGTTGGCGGATCTGGTGCTGGTCGACCTGAACGAAACCGACCCGGACGAGCCGACAGCGATCGAGGTGGAACCGGCGCCCTTCGAACCGTCGCCGCCGGAGGCTATGGTCCGACCAGCGACAATGGACAGCGCGGCCGGCAGCGGCCTGGCAGTCTTTGCCGAGACGCTTGGGCCGGTACTGGTGGCATGGCTGATCCTCGATGACGCGCATCATGACAAGGCCGACGGGCCGGAGGAAATGGTCGATCACCTGCGCGGCTTCCTTGCGGACGAGCGCGATGCGCTGGATCAGCAACTGGACATGCTTGCGGCGGAGCCGGGCGGCCCGGTCTGCGTGATGCTGGGCGCGACGCTCCTTGATGGCCACAGCCTCGTCGCTGCGCGGGCAGCCGCTGCCCTTCTCCTGGGCGTGATCGAGGGCGATGGAACGCGGGCGGTCAGTTCTGCATGGCGGGCCGCATTGCATCAGGACCATCCTCGCAGCGCCCCCGCGGAGTAAGGCGCCCCGAAGACACAGGTTTCCTGCGGTCTTTCGAAAGGCTTACCAGGTGGCAACGATGCACCTGTTGCGCGAATTCCTTTGGCCGACTCTTTTGAGCATTCGCTCAATGTATTCCCAAGAGTTCAGGAAATGGTAAGCTTGTTATGGCCGAGAACAGCAGCGCGCAATACCCTTGGTGGTACGGCCGCAGGCGATGACCGCAACAATTACGGCGTCGTCTATCGCTCGAGCCTGGCAATCACGACGTCAGGCACCTACACGTTCTCGAGCACATCCGATGACGTTCACGGATCATCATCCGCGATTCAAGCGGTGCCGTGGTCTTCAACCTGGACAATGACTTTCACCAGTCCGCAACGACCAGAAGCGGCACCGTCTCGCTGACTGCCAACCAGACCTACACGATCGAGGTCTACTTCTGGGAGAATGCGGGCGCGGGCAGCCTGAGTGCGACCATCGCTGGTCCGAACTTTGCCGCGACGGACCTGGCGACGTCTACACTGATCCAGGTTCCACCGGTCGCAACAGGCCACACAGACGGCAACGACCGCATTCTCGGCGAAGCTGGCAACGATACCATCTTCGGAAACGGCGGCAATGATCAGCTGTAAGGCGGAGGCGACGTCGACCTGATCTACGGCGGCCTGGCCAACGACACCATCGACGGCGGCTCCGAAGCCGACACCCTCTATGGCGACGAGGGCAACGACATTCTGAACGGGGGGCAGGCGCCGACAGCCAGTTCGGTGGCGCGGACAGGGATCTGTTCACCTTCCAGGACGGTGACTTCGGGGTCGGGGATTCGGTCGATGGCGGCAGTTCGGGCAATGACTTCGACATTCTCGACCTGAGCGGCTACGGCTGGGCCCGACCGACATCTATTACACGTCGGCCGACCACGAAAACGGCTACGTGATCTTCTTCGATGCATTGGGCAACGAACTCGGCCGGATGTATTTCACCGAGATCGAGCAGATCATCCCCTGCTTCATGGCCGGCACTGAAGTGGACACCCCGGATGGCCCGCGCCCGGTCGAGAGCGTCCGTCCGGGGGATCTTGTCCACACGCTGGATGACGGCCCGCAGATCGTGCGCTGGGTCGGACATCGGACTCTTAGGCTTGCCGACCTCCTCAATGATCCCGATCTGCGGCCTCTCGAGTTTGCTGCAGGGTCGCTTGGGCCGGATGTTCCGGATCGTCCCTTGACGCTCTCGCCGCACCATCGGTTGCTCTTTTCCGGCGCAGAGTGCGAGTTGTGCTTCGGTGAGGTCGAGGTTCTTGCGCCGACGATTCACCTCGCGGAGCGACCGGGCGTTGGGCGGCCTCTTACGCCACTGACCTATGTGCAACGGATGTTCGATCGGCACCAGATCGTCTGCACGCATGGCGTCTGGAGCGAAAGCTTCCAGCCCGGCGGCCCGATGCTTGACGCGATGTCGGAACTGCAGCGCAAAGAACTGTTTCGGCTCTTTCCAGAGCTGGCAAGCGGCCAAACCTATGTCTCCGCACGCCCGACCCTGAAGGCGCATGAGACGCGGTTGCTCGCCCTCGCCGACTGTGACCGGGATGTGACCATTCGTTAAAAGCCAGCAGGTTAAGGCGGCGTAAAGGTCCCGCCTGCTATTCCTTCTCCTGGGTGTGAACTCGGGTGATTTGGGATGGCAGCGCAAAGCAATGTCGCGCCGGTCATCATCAAACGGAAGAAAGTGGTTGGTGGCGGGGGCCACCATGGCGGGGCCTGGAAAGTGGCCTACGCCGACTTCGTGACCGCCATGATGGCGTTCTTCCTGCTGATGTGGCTGCTGAACGCGACGACGGAAAAGCAACGGAAAGGGATCTCGGATTACTTCAATCCGACCATCCCGGTGAACCGCATCTCGGGCGGGGGCGATGGTGCCTTCGGTGGTGAAAGCGTTTTCTCGGAAGAGACGATGGCCCATACCGGGACCGGTGCGATGGATCGCAAGACTGCGGCGACCTCGTCCGGTTCCGCCGGCGACAGTGCCGGGAACGGCGCCGCAGGCGAGGGGCGCGCCCAGTCCGAGCTTGAGGACGTCGAAAAGGCCCTGCTCGCGCGGGGCGGTGAAAGCAACACCATGGAGCGGCTCCTGCGGCATGTCGTGACCAGGGTGACGGATGAAGGCCTGGTGATCGAACTCTTCGACCTGCCCGACGCGCCACTGTTCAACGCGACAACGGCCGAGCCGAGCCCGGTCTTGCTCGCCCTGTCCGACCTGCTTGCCGATGTCCTGAACCTGACGACGAACGAAATCGCCGTCTCGGGTCATCTGCGCGCGCTTCCGGTAACGCTGATCGACAACCCGGTCTGGGACCTGTCTACCCTCCGCGCCCAGGCCACACGCGAACTGCTGGAGAAGGCGGGCCTCGATACGGCACGGATGCAGCGCATCTCGGGCTATGCCGACCGTAAACCTGCGGTGTCTGACCCGTCGGCGGAACGCAACAACCGGATCGAGGTGATCCTTCTGCGTCGCGACCGATAATCGGTAGAATTTTAGCCGTTAGGCCCGTGTTAAGCGCCTTCGATGCAGGGTCGACACCACAGGAGTCGAAGCTGCAGAAAGGCGCTTTCCATGACGATTTCCTCCTCGCTTGCTGCGGGTGTGGCCGGGTTGAACGCCAATGCCACCCGACTCGCCTCGATCTCCGACAACATCGCGAACTCGGGAACCTACGGCTACAAGCGCGCCTCGACCGACTTCACCAGCATGGTCATCACCTCCTCGCGCGGGTCGGGCACCTATTCCGCCGGCGGCGTCCGTGCCTCGACCGTGCGCCTGATCGACGAACGCGGTGATCTCGTGGGGACCGGCAACCCGCTTGACCTGGCGATCGCCGGGCGCGGCATGCTGCCGGTGATCAACGAGGTGTCGCTCGGCAATGCGCTCAGCGACACGCCCCTCCTCATGACCCGCACCGGCAGCTTCCGCACCGATGCGGATGGCGTTCTGAAGACCGATTCCGGTCTTGTCCTGCTCGGCTGGCCCGCGAACGCCGATGGCACCATCCCCTCGAACCCGCGCGACACCATCTCGGGGCTGGTGCCGATCGTGATCAACACCAACCAGACGGCGGGCGACCCGACCACGACAATGAACCTGGGCGTCAACCTCCCCGCGACCTACACCGTCGCCGGATCCACCGCGACGCCGCCACCGCTGTCGGTCGAATACTTCGGCAACCTCGGCACCTCCGAGGCGCTGGAAGTGACCTTTGTCCCGGTGGTCCCGGCCACCGGATCATCGAACCAGTGGACGATGCAAATCCGCGACAGCGCGGGCGGTGGCACGCTGATCGGCGAATACAACCTGACCTTCGACGATTCGCGCGGCGCAGGCGGCACGCTTGCCTCGGTCACGGTGGTGTCCGGCGGGGCCTACAACGCGGCGGATGGCACCCTGTCGCTCAACGTCGCCGGCGGCCCGATGACCGTCGGGATCGGCCGCCTGGGTGATCCGAACGGCCTGACCCAGCTTTCGGACAACTTCGCCCCGGTCTCGATCACCAAGAACGGCTCTCCAGTCGGCAACCTGACCACCATCGAGGTCGACGAGAAGGGCTACGTCAACGCCACCTACGACACCGGCTTCACCCGACGGCTCTACCAGATTCCGCTGGTCGACGTGCCGAACCCGAACGGTCTCCTGTCGCTGTCGAACCAGACTTACCAGGTCTCGCCAGATTCCGGTTCGTTCTTCCTCTGGGATGCGGGCTCCGGGCCGACCGGCTCGATCCAGGGCTACTCGCGCGAAGGGTCGAAGACCGATGTTGCCGCCGAGCTGACCAGCCTGATCCAGACCCAGCGCGCCTATTCCTCGAACGCCAAGGTGATCCAGACGGTCGACGAGATGCTGCAGGAAACCACCAACATCAAGCGGTAACAGGCGATGAGCGTTACATCCGCCCTTGCCGGAGCCCTGTCCGGCCTCTCGGCCACCGCGCGCCAGGCGGAAATCCTGTCCTCGAACGTGGCCAACGCCACGACGCCCGGCTACGCGCGGCGCCAGGTCTCCCTGGGCTCGGCAGTATTGGCCGGACAGGGCCAGGGCGTTCAGGTGCTGGGCGTCACGCGGGATGTCGACCGCTACCTTCTTGGCGAACGGCGGATCGCCCAGGCCGGGAGTGGCGACCGCGACGTGCGGGCAGAGTTCCTGACCCGCGTCGAGCAGGCGCTTGGCACGCCAGACAGCGCAGGATCGCTGGCCGCAAGGCTGGCCGCCTTCGACCAGGCGCTGGTCGAGGCCGCGGGTCGACCGGAGTCGCAGGCCAGGCTGAACGGCATCGCCACAACGGCAAGATCGCTGGCCGCGGGATTGGCGGATGCGACGGATGCCATCCAGGCCGCCCGCGCCACCGCCGACCGCCAGATCGGCGATGCGGTCGGCACGCTCAACTCCACCCTCGCGCAATTGCAGGAGTTGAACGTCGAGCTGAGGTCCTTTACCGGCGCAGGTCGCGACATCTCGGCGCTGCTCGACAAGCGGCAGCAACTGGTCGACCAGATTTCCGCCATCGTCCCCGTGCGCGAGGTTCCGCGCGATCTCAACCAGATTGCCCTCTATACCGCCGGAGGCGCGCCGTTGCTGGACGGCTCGGCTGCGGTGATCGGCTTTTCCACCACCCACACCATCACCCCCGAGATGACCCAGGCCTCGGGCGGTCTCTCGGGGATCACGATCAACGGTCGTCCCTACGACACTGCCGGATCGGCAAGCCCGATCCTTGGCGGCACGTTGGGCGCCCTCTTCGCCGTGCGCGACGATCTGGCCGTCAGCGCCCAGGGCAGGCTTGACGCTGCCGCGCGCGACCTGGTCGAGCGCTTTTCCTCGGCGACGGTCGACCCGACCCTCGTCCCGGGCGCACCGGGCCTCTTCACCGATGCGGGCGCGGCCTTCGACCCCTTGAACGAGGCGGGGCTTGCCGGTCGCCTGACGCTGAACGCCGCCGCTGATCCGGCGCAGGGCGGCGCGCTCTTCCGCCTCCGCGACGGACTGGGTGCCGCCACGGAGGGCGCCCCCGGCAACGGCACCCTCCTAACCGCGTTGCACGATGCCCTGACCGGCGCGCGTCCGCTGTCGTCCGCCGGCTTCGCTGCCGGAACCCGCAGTTTCGCCACCCTGACGGCGGACCTGATGTCGGACGCTTCATCCCTGCGGCTTTCGGCACAGTCGGAACAGGGGTTTGCCGCCGCCAAACTGACCGCGCTTACCGATCTCGAAGCGCAGAACGGCATCGATACCGATCAGGAAATGCAGGAATTGCTGGTGATCGAGAAGAATTACGCCGCTAACGCCAAGGTGATTCAGGCGGTGGCTGACATGATCGACACGCTCATAAGGCTTGACGGATGACCCGGATCTCGATTGGCGACGCGAGCCTCACGAACATCCTTGCGCGGCAGGGGGCAGAGCTTCGCAGCCAGGTGCAACGCGCCTCGCAGGAAGTGGCAAGCGGCAGGTATTCCGACATCGGCGCGGCGGTGCGCGGGGATTTCTCGCCGCTGCTGGCCATCGACGCCAGCCTGTCGCGACTGGCGGCCTACAAGTCGAATACCACCGATGCCGCCTTCCAGACCGCCGCGCAGCAATCGGCAATCACCGGACTGTCGGACCTGGCTTCTGGGATCAGCACGACGCTTCTTGCGGCGAAAACCACCTCCACCCCCGCGCAGATCGCGACGCTTGGGGCAGACGCCAAGGGCAGGCTCGCCTCGGCAATCGGGCTTCTGAACACGCAGGCCGCTGGACGCGCGGTATTTTCCGGGACGGCAACCGACACCCTTCCCCTCGGCTCGGTCGAGGATATGCTGGCCGCCCTGCAGACCGCTGCCGCAGGGACCACGACTGCGGGACAGGTCGCGTCCGCAGTCAACGCCTGGTTTGCCGATCCCTTGGGCTTCGGCGCTTTCTACCAGGGCGACACGGCCCTCTCTCCCACGCCCATCGCCGCTGGAGAAGCAGCAGAGATTGCGACAACCGCAACGGATCAGGCGCTGCGCGACACGCTCGGGGGGTTCGCCATGGCCGCGCTGATCGACCGGGGCGTTCTGGCGGGTGATGCATCCGAACGTGCCGCACTGGCGCAACAGGCGGGCCAGCAGCTGATGTCGACCGAGGATGCCAGGACCACGCTGGCCGCCCGCATCGGCACGGTGGAGGCGCAGATCGAGGCCGCGCGCACCCGCAATTCCGCCGAGGAAACCTCGCTCGGCATCCTGCGCTCCGACATCGGCGCTGTCGATCCCTACGAGGCCGCGACCCGGTTGCAGACCGTCGAGTCGCAGCTGGAAGCGCTCTATCTCGTCACATCCCGCGTCTCGCGGCTGAACCTTGCGGAGTATCTGTGATGATCCGTTTCCTCCTGGCCCTGATCCTGATGGCCGGTGCCGCCCTGGCCGAGCCGATCCGGATCAAGGACCTTGTCGAGTTCGACGGGGTGCGCGGCAACGATCTGGTGGGCTACGGTCTGGTGGTCGGGCTGAACGGCACCGGCGACGGGCTGCGCAATGCCCCCTTTACCGAGGAGATCATGGCCAACCTTCTGGAGCGGCTGGGGGCCAACGTCACGGGCGAAGAATTCCGACCGAAGAACGTGGCCGCCGTTTTCGTGACCGCGCAACTGCCTCCCTTCGCCCGGGCCGGGGGGAGGATCGACGTGACCGTCTCGGCCATCGGCGACGCGAAAAGCCTCTTGGGCGGGACACTGGTGATGACGCCGCTGAACGGCGCGGATGGGCAGATCTATGCGGTGGCGCAGGGGACGATCATCGCGGGCGGTGTCTCCGCGACGGGCGAGGCTGCCAGCGTCACGCAGGGGGTGCCGACAGCGGGGGTCATCCCTTCGGGCGCGCGTGTGGAGCGCGAGGTGGAGTTCGACTTCGCGGGACTGCCGGTGCTGCGACTCGCCCTGAAGGCGGCCGATTTCACCACCGCCGCGCGGATCGAGCAGGCGGTGAACGGCGAATTCGGCGCGCGGGTGGCCGAGATGCAGGATGCGGGCACCGTGGCGGTGGATATCGGGGCGACGGGGATGCGATCGCCTGCACATGTGCTGGCCCGGATCGAGGGCATCCTCGTGGAACCGGAGACACGGGCGCGGGTGGTGGTGGACCAGCGGTCGGGGACCATCGTGATGGGGGCCGACGTGCGGATCAGCCGGGTCGCGGTGGCGCAGGGCAACCTGACACTGCGGGTCGAGGAGAGCCCGCTTGTCGTCCAGCCGAACCCGTTTGCCGAGGGGGAGACGGTGGTGGTGCCGCGGTCGAGTGCCTCCATCGGCAAGGATGGAAAGGGGCTCGCCGAGGTGCAGGGCGGGACCGATCTGGCCGAGGTGGTGGCCGGGTTGAACGCGCTGGGGGTGGCCCCGCATGACATGATCGACATCCTGAAAAGCATCAACGCGGCTGGCGCGCTTCATGCGGAGTTCGTCGTGAACTGAAGGGCTGTCCACGGTGGACAGATTTCTGGACCGTTCCAGATCAATAGGTTGCGCTTGGGCGTTAGGGATTTCGCAAGGAATCTGGTCACGGCCGTCCGATGAACCCAACCCTCTCCCCTCGGTGGAAGGCGAGGCGCGGGCCATGCTTGGGGCGTCCGGGTTCAACCGATGCCGGGTGAATGGGATGGTCGGGCGAGGCGGTTGGGGTTGCGCACGGCGGGATCGGGGCCGTGGGTTTCCACCTTCACCATCACTTCGCCGGGACGGGCACATTCCGTGAGTCCCCGCTTTCGCGGGGATGACGGGGATTGTCTGCATATGGGTGCGCATGGGGCGAGCCGCAGAGGGGGCGGATACCCTGCAGGTGGGCGCATATCCCGGAGGCATTCGGGGGCAGGAGGATTTGACGAGCGCCCGACCACCTGCTTGCGAGGAGGAGAACCCCTGCAGTGACCAGCGATCCGTTGCGGGGGTCCGGCGGGCCGCAGTTGACCCTGCGGGGGCGCGGGCGTAATCCGGAGGCTGCATCCCGAGACACGAGCACCGCCTTGGCCATCCATCTGCACCAATCCGACCTTCCCGACGGCCTGACCCTTGGCCCCGTTGTTGCCATCGACACCGAGACAATGGGCCTTGATCCGCGTCGCGACCGGCTGTGCGTGGTGCAGCTGTCGGACGGCAGCGGCGACGCGCATCTGGTGCAGATCGCCAAGGGCCAGACAGGGGCACCAAACCTGGAGCGGCTTCTGGCCGACCCCGACACGCTGAAGCTGTTCCACTTCGGCCGGTTCGACATCGCGGTGATGAAGAAGGCCTTCGGCGTCACCACCGCCCCGGTCTGGTGCACCAAGATCGCGTCCAAGCTGATCCGCACCTTCACCGACCGGCACGGGTTGAAATACCTTCTGGCCGACCTGGTGGGCGTCGATGTCTCGAAACAGCAGCAGACGAGCGACTGGGGCGCGGAAACGCTCACCGAGGCGCAGAAGGACTATGCGGCCTCGGACGTCCTTTATCTGCACCAGCTCAAGGCCGAACTGGAAGCGCGCCTGATCCGCGAGGACCGGCTGGACCTGGCGCAGCGGCTGTTCGCTTTCCTGCCGACCCGGGCCGAGCTGGACCTTCTGGGCTGGGAAGACGCCAATGACATCTTCCTCCACTGACTTCCTCGCCACCGGCCAAAGGGTGATCCGCCGCGAGGCGGGAGCGCTTGAGACCCTTGCCGGGGCGCTGGACGGCAGCTTCGCCAGGGCCGTCGGCCTTCTCATGGCGGCCAAGGGGCGCGTCATCGTGTCGGGCATGGGCAAGTCGGGCCATATCGCCCGCAAGATCGCGGCGACCTTCGCCAGCACGGGCACGCCCGCGCATTTCGTCCACCCCGCCGAGGCCAGCCATGGCGACCTCGGGATGGTGGCAAAGGGCGACGTGCTGATCGTCCTTTCGAACTCTGGCGAGACGACGGAGCTTGCCGATATCCTTGCCCATGCCAAGCGGTTCGGCATCCCGCTGATCGGGGTCGCGGGCCGCGAGGGGTCGACCCTGCTGCGGCAAGCGACGGTCGGCATCCTTTTGCCGCAGGTGCCCGAGGCTTGCGAGACGGGAATCGTCCCCACGACCTCGACCACGATGACGCTGGCCTTGGGCGATGCGCTGGCCATCGCGCTGATGGAGCACCGGGCCTTCACGCCCGAGCATTTCCGTGTGTTCCACCCCGGTGGCAAGCTTGGGGCGCGGCTTCTGAAAGTCGGCGACCTGATGCATGAAGACCCGCCGCTGGTGCCCGAGACCCTGGGCATGGGCGAGGCGCTGCTGGAGATTTCCCGGCGCGGTTTTGGCGTGGTGGGGGTGACGGATGCCAATGGCGATCTGGCCGGGATCATCACCGACGGCGACCTGCGGCGCCATCTGGAGGGCCTGATGCTGCATCGGGCGGGCGAGGTGATGACCCCGAACCCGCGGACCATCGGCCCAGGCGCGCTGGCCGGTGAGGCGCTGGCGCTTATGAACGACCGCAAGATCACCTGCCTGCTGGTGATGGAGCCCGACAGCCGCAAGGCCATCGGCATCCTGCATGTGCATGACTGCCTCCGCGCGGGTGTCGCGTGACCATGGCGCGGGTCGATCGCCATACCCGGCTGGTGGGCTGGCTGAAGGTCGCTCTTCCGTTGGCCGCGCTGGCGATCCTGTCGACCCTGTTCCTGGTCGCCCGCCGGATCGACCCCGACGCCGCGCTGCCCTATGCCGAGGTCGATGTCGAGGACCTCGCGCGTGAACCAAGGATGACCGCGCCGACCTATGCCGGGACGACCGAGGATGGCGCCGCGCTGACCCTTTCCGCCAGCGAAGCGCGCCCCGAGGCTGAGGGCGCTCCGGCCAAGGCGGCGGGGCTTCGGCTGGAGCTTGCCACCCCGGACGGCGGCCGGACCGAACTGCTTGCGGCCGAGGCACTGATGGACGATGCGTCGCGGCAGGTTCTGCTGTCGGGCGGGGTCACGCTGACCACCTCCTCCGGCTACCGGCTGGAGACGGCGGAAGTGGCCGCGAAGCTGGACCGCACGGGTCTGGAAAGCCGCACAGCGGTAGTGGCGAGCGGTCCGGCGGGGGAAATCCGGGCCGATGGCATGGTTCTAGGTCAGGACAACCGGACCCCCGGGGCCTATGTTCTGGTTTTCAAGGGCGGCGTCCGGCTGGTATACCAGCCCGGCGGCTGACACGGCGGCAAAGGTTCGAAGGCATGGCATTCAAGGTTCGGTCTTTCGCTCTGGCTCTGGCGCTGATGCTGGGAACGGCAGCGCATGGCCAGCAGAGGATCGCCTTCGGCGACCTGAACCAGGACACCTCGCTTCCCGTTCAGGTGCAGGCTGACCAGCTGGCGGTGAACAATGCGGATGGCACGGCGGTGTTCAGCGGCAATGTCGTGGTCACTCAGGGCGAGATGCAGCTTGCGGCGGGCGAGGTGAAGGTCAGCTATGGAGCGGACAAGAAGTCGATCGAGACGCTGATCGCCTCGGGCGGGGTGACGGTGACGAACCTGGGCGACGCGGCCGAGGCGAAAGAGGCGCTCTACACCATCGACAGCGGGCAGATCGTGCTGTCGGGCAACGTGCTTCTGACGCAGGGACCGTCGGCGATGGCGGGCTCGAGGCTGACGATCAACCTCAAGGACGGGACCGGGGTCATGGAAGGCCGGGTCACGACCACTTTCGTGCCGGGGGGAAACTGATGGCACGCGCTGACCTGACGGTCACGGATGGCTCGGCCGGGTTGCAGATCCGATCCTTGCGGAAAAGCTACAAGAAGCGCCCGGTGATCCGGGATGTCAGCATGGACCTGCACCGCGGCGAGGTGGTGGCTTTGCTCGGGCCGAACGGATCGGGGAAGACCACCTGCTTCTATTCCATCGCGGGCCTCGTGATGCCGGAAGGCGGGCAGGTGCTGATCGACGGCAAGGACGTGACTGCGCTGCCGATGTACCGGCGGGCGCGGCTGGGGATCGGCTACCTGCCGCAGGAGGTGTCGATCTTCCGGGGACTTTCGGCCGAGGACAACATCCTGGCGGTGCTGGAAATCGTGCAGCCCGACCGCCACAAGCGGCGCGAACGGCTGGAGGAACTCTTGTCGGAGTTCTCGATCACCCACCTGCGGCGGACCCCGGCGCTGGCGCTGTCCGGGGGCGAGCGGCGGCGGGTCGAGATCGCGCGCTGCCTCGCGGCGGACCCGAAGTACCTGCTCCTTGACGAGCCCTTCGCCGGGGTCGACCCGATTGCCGTGGGCGAAATCCGCCACCTGGTGCATGACCTGAAAAGCCGAGGCATCGGCGTGCTGATCACCGATCACAACGTCCGCGAAACGCTGGAAATCGTCGACCGGGCCTACATCCTGCACGACGGCAAGGTGCTGATGTCGGGCACCACCGACGAGGTCGTGCGGGATGAAAATGTCCGTCGGGTCTACCTCGGCGAGAACTTCCGCATCGTCTGAGCCAGACCCTTCCCGACCGAATCGACTCGGTTGACAAGCAGGCATCGGGCTGCGCCAAATGATGCCAATGAATGCGTTTCTGACCCCTGCTCCGAACAGGACTCCTGCGGTGAAACTGACCGGCAGACGCGGCGTGACGCAACGTTTTTCCGACCATTACCAGAAGGACCGGACGGTGCGGGCTGAGCCTGCGCCCAACCGGCAGCATGCGAAAAGGAGAGATCATGCGCTACCAGATCAGTGGAAAACAGATCGACGTTGGTGAGGCTCTTCAGACCCATGTGAAGGCGGAACTGGGCGAAGTGGTGGAGAAATACGCCCAGCGCCCCACCGAATGCGTCGTGGTTTTCTCGCGGTCGACCTATGAATATGTCTGCGAGGCGGTGATCCATCTGTCCACCGGACTGACCGCGCAGGCCAAGGGGCACGCGGCCGAGATCTATGCGGCCTTCGAGAGCTGCCGCGAGAAGATGGACAAGCAGCTGCGGCGCTACAAGCGGCGCATCCGCAACCACCATTCGAACCGTTCGGGCCCTGTTGAATTCGGCGGGGCGGCCTCGTATATCCTCGCCGCAACCGAGGACGCCGAGGAAGCTGAGCCCGACAGCCTGCAGCCCGTGGTCATCGCCGAGATGGAGACGAAGATTCCTTCGATCACCGTGGGCGAGGCCGTGATGCAGATGGAGCTGGCGGGACAGAAGATGCTGGTGTTCCGGAACGAAGGCCATGGGGGCGTGAACGTCGTGTATCGTCGTGAGGACGGCAACATCGGCTGGATCGACCCTCGCAACAGCAAGTAAGGCGCCAGGGGCGCAGGATCGTCACCGTCGGATGGAACTCTCCAAGCTATTGACGCCAGGCGCCGTTCGGGTGGTCGGGCAGTTCACCTCGAAGAAGCGGCTGTTCCAGGAGCTGGGCGAGATCGCGGCGCAGGCCTACGGGCTCAGCGGCGCGGCGGCGATCGACGGGTTGCAGGAACGCGAGTCGCTGGGGCCGACCGGCGTGGGGCATGGCATCGCCCTGCCGCACGCCCGGCTGGAGGACCTGAAGGGGATCATCGGGGTCTTCCTGCGGCTGGAAAGGCCCCTGGACTATGACAGCGTCGATCGGCAGCCGGTGGACCTGGTCTTCGGGTTGTTCGCGCCGAAGGATTCCGGGGTCGACCATCTGAAGGCGCTGGCCCTGGTCAGCCGGACGATGCGGGATCCGGCGGTGGTGGCGAAGCTGCGGGCCAATTCGGACCCGGCGAAGCTGTATGCGATCCTGACAGAGGCACGGGCGCCGCAGGCGGCCTGAGAATGTCCACGGTGGACATTTTCTGATTACATCTTTGAATCAATGGCTTGATTGCGGACGTTAGGTGTTGGTTAACTCAAGTTCCAACTGCAACACTTTTGGCGGCGAGAGCGATTTCTTCGGCGAGGGCTTGGGTGGGGGTTTTCCATCCGAGGGTTTTGCGGGGGCGGTCGTTCATGAGTTTGGCGATGTGGTCGAGATCGCGCTG
>NZ_JAEULP010000015.1 GCF_016792905.1 Tabrizicola sp. | reverse complement strand
AAAGTGACCGCCCCGCCAATTCGTACCCGGGGGGCGGCCAGTCACAGGGATCAGTGTTCGGTGTTCAACTCGTCCACCGCCGGAATCTCGCGCTCACGACGGGCGATGTAGTCGAGCAGCGCCTCGTCGATGCCTTCGTCCAGCTTCGGCTCCTCGTAGTCCGCCAGAAGCTGTTTTGCCCGGGCCAGCGCGCGCTGGGTGATCTCCACCGACCCTTCGGCCTGCCATTGCTCGATCGAGTTGTTGTCGAACAGCTTCGGCATGAAGAAGGCGCGTTCGAAGTTTTCCAGCGTGTGCGGGTGGCCGAGGTAATGCCCTCCCGGCCCCACGTCGCGCACTGCCTGCATGGCTTCGTCAAAGTCGTCCCAGCGCGGGCCTTCGGCCATGCGGTAGCCCATCTGGCACATCTCGGCATCGACCACGAACTTGGCGATGGAGCAGTGCATCCCGGCCTCGTTCCACCCCGCCGAATGCCAGATGTAGTTCGCCCCGGCGTGCAGCACCGCGTTCATCGTCATCGCGCTTTCATAGCCCGCCTGCGCGTCGAAAGTCTTGGCCCCGCCAAGGAGGTTCGAGGTCCGCCACGGCACGTTGTAGTAGCGGGCCATCTGGCCGATCATGAAGTTCATCAGGCTGATCTCCGGCGTCCCCGCCATCGGCGCGCCGGATTTCATGCTGACGGTGGACAGGTAGTGCCCGTAGATCGCGGGCGCCCCCTTGCGGATCACCTGCGTATAGGCCAGCGCCGACAGCGCCTCGGCGTTCAGCTGTGCGACGGCGGGGGCGACCGAAGCGGGCGTGTTCGCGCCGCCAAGGACGAAGGGGGAGCAGAGGACCGGCTGTTTGCGCTTCACGAAGGCGCGCATGGCCGACAGCATGGTCTCGTCCCAGACCAGCGGCGAGTTGCCGTTGCAGTTGCCGGTGGTGACGGGGGTTTCCTCCATCACATCGGCCCCGAACAGGATCTCGCACATCGCCATCACGTCCTCGGCGTTCTTGCCGGAGGTCGTCATGCCCATGAAGGTCTTGTCGGAATGCTTCATCGAGGAATAGGTGATGTGCAGGTGCCGGTGGCTGACCTTCAGGTCCATCGGCTCGACGATGTGATGCGCGGTGGAATGCAGCGCGGGCGACATGTGGGCGAGCTTGTGGAAGGTGTTCAGGTCGCCGATCGTCGGCCAGCGGCGAACGTCCTCCAGATCGCGGATGAAGGGCGCGCCGGTCATCGGCACGAAGATCGACTGCTTGCCACCGAAGGGGAGCGACCGTTCCGGGTTGCGCGCCCGGTAGGTCCAGCCCGAGGGGATGGTGGAAATCAGGTCCCGCACCAGCCCGCGGTCCAGATAGACCCGCTCGCCCACCACCTTTGCACCGGCCCGCTTCCAGTCGGCGAGCGCGATCTCGTCGCGGAAGATGACGCCGACCTCTTCCAGGATCGACATCGAGGCATCGTCGATCTGCTCGACGCGCGCGGGGTCCATCACCTCGCATTCCGGGATGCCGCGCTTGAGGCTTGGCCACATGTCGAAATCGGGTGCCGAACGCAGGGCGCGGCGGGCCCCGCGGCCCCCGGCACGGGCGGTTCTGATGACGTCGTTCATGGCCTGCCTCCTGGCGATACGGGTATCGGCATCAGGCGCGGCAAAGGGAGGAATCACAGTAGCGTCTGCGAAGCGGAACGATCTTTTTGCGACATGCGCCGCGGGCGGGCGCATCCTGCATCCGCCGCGCAAGGGCGGCATTGTTGCGCTCAGCCCGCGCGGGCGAAGCTGTCGGCGGTGGAATGTGCCCAGGCCTCGGCGAAGCGGGGCGAGGAGTTCGGGTCAGCGGCAAGCTGGCCCGACGCCAGCTGCTCATACTGTTCGGCCAGCGAGATCACCTTGTCCGACGACGCCCGGCGCAGGAAATGGTGCGGGCGCAGGTCCGAGGGATGCGACAGGCCTGCGGCGGCGACCAGCTCGGCCAGCGCATGCAGCGTGTTGCGGTGGAAGCTCGCCACGCGTTCGGCCTTGTCCGGGACAACGATGGCACGCTGGCGCAGCGGGTCCTGCGTGGCGACCCCCGTCGGACAGGCGCCGGTGTGGCAGGACTGGGCCTGGATGCAGCCGACCGCGAACATGAAACCGCGCGCCGCGTTGCACCAGTCTGCGCCGAGCGCCAGCACCCGCGCCATGTCGAAGGCCGAGGTGATCTTGCCCGAGGCCCCGATCCTCACCTTGTCGCGCACGCCGATGCCGACCAGCGCATTGTGGACGAAGGACAGCCCGTCACGCAGCGGCATGCCGACATAGTCCATGAACTCCAGCGGGGCAGCACCCGTGCCGCCCTCTTTCCCGTCCACGACGATGAAATCCGGGGTGATCCCCGTCGCCAGCATCGCCTTGCAGATCGCCATGAACTCCCACGGATGGCCGATGCAGAGCTTGAACCCGGCGGGCTTGCCGCCCGACATCTCTCGCATCCTGGCGACGAATTCCAGCAGTCCGATGGGTGTGGAAAACACCGAGTGGCTGGCCGGAGAGACGCAGTCGACCCCCATCGGCACGCCCCGGATGCGCGAAATCTCTTCGGTGATCTTGGCCGCCGGCAAGACGCCCCCATGTCCGGGCTTTGCCCCCTGCGACAGTTTCAGCTCCACCATCCGGATCTGCGGGTTGGTCGCGACATCGGCGAACTTCGCCGGGTCGAAGCTGCCATCATCGGCGCGGGCGCAGAAATAGCCCGACCCCAGCTCCCATACCAGATCGCCGCCGTTCTCGAGGTGATAGGGCGAGACGCCGCCTTCGCCGGTGTCATGGAAGAAGCCACCAAGCTTCGCCCCCTTGTTCAAGGCGCGGATCGCGTTCCCGGAAAGCGAGCCGTAGCTCATCGCCGAGATGTTCAGGAGGCTGGCGGAATAGGGCAGGGCGCAACTTGCCCCGATGGTGGTGCGCAGCGCCTCATGCGGCAGGGCCTGTTTCGGTGCGATGGAATGGTGCAGCCATTCGTACTGTTCCTGATAGACGTCGAACTGGGTGCCGAAGGGGCGCTTGTCCAGCTCGCGCTTGGCGCGCTGGTAGACGATGGCCCGCTTGTCACGGGGAAACGGGGTGCCGTCCTTGTCGCCCTCGAAGAAGTATTGCCGCATCTCCGGCCGGATCGATTCCAGGAAGAACCGCAGGTGCGCCGCGACCGGGTAGTTGCGCAGGACCGCGTGGCGGGTCTGGCGCAGGTCATGCAGGCCGATCAGCACCGAGGCAAGGCAGAGCGCCGCCGCGGGCACCAGCCACCAGTCCTGCGCCGGAAAGGCGGCCATCAGCAAGGCGGCGACCACGACCAGGATCGCGGGCCAGGTGATCAGCGCATAGCGCAGGTTGAAGATGGTCGACAGCATTCCAGCCCCCGGTTTCTCTACGGGCAGAGTTAAGCATGGAAGTTGCGACTTGATTACTGGAATTCAGAATGGTGCCAAAGCCGTGAAGCTGACACGCTCCAGGCTGACGGGATGGTGCAGCGACAGGGTCTCGGCATGCAGCATCAGGCGGCCATGGTTGCGGGTGGTGTCGGCCGCATAGATCTGGTCGCCGAGTATCGGGTGGCCAAGCGCCAGCATGTGGACGCGAAGCTGGTGGCTGCGTCCGGTGTGCGGGGTCAGGCGGACGCGGGTTTCGGTGTCGCTTCGGTCGATCACCTGCCAGTCGGTCACGGCGGGGCGGCCGTGGACCGGATCGACCTTCTGGCGCGGGCGATAGTCCCAGTCACTGCCGAGCGGCAGGTCGATCGTGCCGCTGTCAGCGTCGATCACCCCCTGGACACGGGCGATGTAGGTCTTCTGCGCCCGGCGTTGCTCGAACTCCTGCCCGAGGAAGCCTTGCGCCTGTTTGGTGCGGGCGAAGATGATCACTCCGGACGTGTCGCAGTCCAGCCGGTGGACGGTCAGCGCGTCCCAGCGGGCCGCCTGCAAGCGGCTGACCAGGCAATCCTGCCGATTCTCCAGCTTTCCGGGCACGGTCAGCAGGCCCGCGGGCTTGTCGACGACGATGATCGCGGCATCCTCATGCAGGATTTGCAGCGGCACGTCCGGAGGGTCGTAGGCGAAATCCGGGATCAGCGAGGGCTTATGCAATCTCGTGCCCTGCCGCGCGCAATCGCTGGTGCAGGTGGCGGATGTGGGCAGGACCAACCTCGCAGCAGCCGCCGATCAACGTGGCGCCCTGAGCGACCCAACCAAGCGCGAAGTCGGCGTAGCGTTCGGGCGTCAGGTCATGGCGCGCGCAGTAGGCCGGGGCCGAGGTGCCATGCGTGTGCGGCTCGATCTCGGAGAAACCGTTGGCATAGGCGCCAAAGGGCAGGCCAAGCGGTTTCAGTGCAGCAAGGGCGGCGGACATCGCCTCGGGCATCGAGCAGTTGGCAAGGACGGCATCGGCGGGGGTTTCCGCCAGCACCCCGGCTAGGGCCGCCACCGGCTCGCCCGAGCGCAGTTTCGTGCCGTCGCGATCCTGGACGGAAACCGACAGCCAGACCGGACGGTCGGTGCTTCGCGCCCCTTTCAGCGCCCCGCGCGCGAGGTCGAGCGAGGAGATCGTCTCGATCAGGATCAGGTCGACATGCGGGGCAAGGATGCGCGCCTTTTCGGCGTAGAGCGCGGCCGAGACCTCGACCGGCGGGGTCAGGTCGGGGCGGTAGCTTTCGCCCAGGGGGCCCATCGAGCCCGCAATCAGCCCGCGTCCCGCGCTGGCCCGGGCTTCGTGCGCCTCGGCCAGAGCGCGCAGGTGCAAGGCGTGGTAAAGCGCGTCGAGGCCCTGCGGCGCCAGCCGGTCATGCAGGATGTTGTAGGTGTTGGTCGTGGCAAGACTGGCCCCGGCGGCGAAGTAATCCTCATGGATGGCGCGGACGAGGCCTGGATGGTCGATCATCACCCGCGTCGCCCAGAGCGGGCCGGGGTCGGACCCGGCGCGGGCGATCAGTTCCTGGCCCATGCCGCCGTCGAGAAGGGTGATCGTGGTCATCGTCTGTCCTTGCGCGGTTCAGGTTGCGTCCCGGAAGACTTCGGCAAGAAGGGGGACGAGCCAGTCTTCGTCGGCCTTGGTGAAAGCCGCGGGCGTGTCGCTGTCAAGGTCAAGAACGCCGAGCAGATGTCCCTGGCCGTTCCAGACCGGCAGCACCAGTTCGGATTTCGTTGAGGAGGCGCAGGCGATGTGGCCGGGGAAGGCGTCCACGTCGGGCACGTTCTGGACCTGGCCGGTGCGGGCCGCAGCGCCGCAGACCCCGCGCGAGAACGGGATCACAAGGCAGCCGTGGCCGCCCTGGTAGGGGCCGATCTTCAGCAGCTCCGGTGCGGTGACGCGGTAGAAGCCGGTCCAGTCGCAGAAGGCGTGGGCGTGGTGGATTTCGCAGGCGATAGTGGCCATCAGCGCGACGCTGTCGGTCTCGCCATGGGTGAGGGCGCGGATGGCCTGCGTGATCGCGGCGCGGTCGACCTGTGGCGCGGTGTCAGTAGCCAAGGGCGCAGCCGTCCTTCCTGGGATCCGAACCTCCGACCAGAACCTCGCCATCGATGCGGATCGCCTGCGCGCCACCAAGCGGCGTCGCCGGGATGACGACCTTGTGGCCCATCGCGGCCAGTTCGGCGCGGACGCGGTCGCTGTAGCCACGCTCGACCTCCATCCCCTCGGGGCCCGGGAAGCAGCGCGGGGCGTCGATGGCCTCTTGCAGGTCCATCCCGTAGTCGGTGAGGTTGGTGACAAAGCGGGCATGACCGCAGGGCTGGTAGGCCCCGCCCATCACCCCGAACGGCATGGTGACGCGGCCGTTCTGCCGCAGCATTCCGGGGATGATCGTGTGCATCGGGCGCTTGCCGCCCGCCGCCTCGTTCGGATGGCCTTCGGCAAGCGTGAAGCCCGCGCCGCGGTTCTGGAAGTTGATGCCGAACTTCGAGGAGGCAAGGCCGGAGCCGAAGCCCCAGAACACCGAATAGATCAGCGACACCGCCATCCGGTCGCGGTCGACGACGGTGATGTAGATCGTGTCGCGATGCACCGCCTCGGTCAGGGGGGCGGCGGCAGGCATGGCGCGCTTCGGGTCGATCAGCGCGGCAAGTTTCGCTGCCGTCTCGGGCGCAAGCATGTGGTCGAGCCGAGTGGTGAAGGCGGGGTCGGCGATGAAGCGGTTGCGCGCGTCATAGGCGAGCTTCGCGGCCTCGGCCTCGATATGGGCGCGTTCGCTGCCGAACGGGTTCATCGCCGCAAGGTCGAAGTGCTTGAGGATGTTGAGCATCAGGATCGCCGTCGCACCCTGGCCATTTGGCGGGTGTTCCAGAAGCTCGGTCCCCTGATAGTCGCCGCCGACGGGGCGGGTATAGTCGCAGGTGGTCCGGGCCAGGTCGTCGCGGGTATGGCTGCCCCCGAGCGCTTGCAGCGAGGCGATCATGTCCTCGGCCACCTCGCCCTCGTAGAACCCGGCGCGACCCTCTTTCGCGATACGGCGGAAGACCTCGGCCTGGCCGGGCGCGCGGAAGACCTGGCCCACGGCAGGCGCCTTGCCGCCGAAGCTGTAGAACTCCCGCGCGGCCCCTTTCAGGCAAGGCAGGTCGTCGGCCCAGTCGAAGGCGACGCGGGGGGCGACGGGGATGCCTTCCTCGGCGTATCGGATGGCGGGGGCCAGGACCTCGGCCAGCGCCTTCACTCCATAGTCGGCGTTCAGGCGGCAGAAGGCATCAATGGCGCCGGGCAGGGTGACGGCCTCGATCCCCTGGATCGGGATCGCAGTCAGGCCGCGCGCGCGCAGCTCGGCGGCGTTCAGGCCCTGCGGCGCCCGCCCCGAGCCGTTCAGCGCGATGACGTCTTCCGACCCCGCCGGCTTGACCAGGACAAAGCAGTCGCCGCCGATGCCGGTCATCTGGGGTTCGGCGATGCCAAGGACGAGCGCCCCGGCAATGGCGGCATCGGCCGCGTTGCCGCCGGACTTCAGCACCTCGACCGCGACCTCGGCCGCGATCGGATGCGAGGTGGCACAGATGCCGTTCCGTGCGTAGACCGCCGAGCGGCCGGGAAGGTGAAGGTCGCGCATCGTTCCCCCGGATAACTTACGAGTCGAAGCTAGGCCGTGGCCGACGGGAAGCCAAGGGGGGAAGGTCCCTGACACCCGCAGTGCGGAGGTAAGGTCCGGACGTCAGGGAGCAGCGCTCGTGCCGACCGGGCAACCTTCGCCGCCCAGATGATACGCGACGGTCATCCCGATGGCGTGACCGCGGCGATCTGCTACAAGTCTAGACAGTGTTCCGCATCCGGAAGACGGAAGCTGAGCCGGTTTTCCCCGACATCGCGGACATAGACCAGATCGCGGGTCAGGCTGCGGATCAGGTGCCAGCCGAACCCGCCTTCGGGCAGATCATCGAGCGCGAGAGACGGTCCGGCAGTCAATTCGCCTTCCGGCAGGCGGTGGCCCGGCATCGCCGCGCCCTGGTCGACCACCCGGCAGACAACGCCATCTTTGACGCGGCAGAGCATGACCGAGACTGGCCCGACCCGGTCAGGATAGGCGTGCTCTGCCACGTTGTTCAGCACTTCCGCCAGAACGAGTTCGGCGTCGCCGCGCGCCTCGGCGGACAGGCCGGAGAGCGGCGGCACCGCCAGCATGCGGACAAGGTTGTCCCGGACAGCGACCGGGCTGGCCGCGAAGGACAGGTGCAGGTGCGCTGGACGGGCATCCGGGTCAGGCGGTTGCGGCATGCTTGACGGCCACCTCCAGCGAGGGATGGATGGTGAAGATGCTGTCCATCCGCGTCAGCCGGAACACCTTTTCGACGGTGGGCGTCAGGCTGGACAGTTCCAGCGCGCGGTCCGGACCAAGCAGCTTCTTCACCGCGACGATGGCGCCGAGGCCAGAAGAATCGAGAAACTGCACGCGGGCGAGATCGAGCACCACGCGGGCCGGGCCATCCTTCGTGGCATCCCGCATCTTTTCCTTGAACTGGATCGCGGTCGCGGCGTCGATCCGGTCTTCCAGGACCTGCACCGAAATCACCTTGGGCCTGGTCTGAGTCTGCAGTTGCATGTTGCACCCCTTTGCTTGCGTTTCCCGCAGGCTAGGGGCAAAGGGTGAACAACCGGTAAGCGTCAGTTGAGCTGGAACGTCACCGGATAGCGGCCGTCCTCGAAATCGCCGAAGAGATCGCCAAGATCGGGATGGTCGACAGGTTCGCCGGTTTCATCCGGCACCAGGTTCTGCTCGGACACATAGGCCACATAGTAGCTTTGGCCATTCTCGGCGAGGAGATGGTAGAAGGGCTGGTCCTTTGAGGGGCGGCTGTCTTCGGGGATGTTGTCGTACCATTCCTCGGTATTGGAAAACATCGCGTCGACGTCGAAGACCACACCGCGGAACGGATGCTTCCGATGGCGGAGCACCTGCCCGATATGATACTTGGCCTGCGTCGTCAGCATCATGTATTCCCCCGTATTTTCTTTACGCTTTTGCAACGAATCTGTCCACTTCGCCACGCCGCCGTCAGGGAAACAGTCTGTGGGCCAAGGCCCGACAGTCATCCCGCTCGCGGGTTTCTGATGGCGGGGTCAGGTGATCCCCATTTCATCCCCGGAGCGAATAAGCTAATCTGTCGGCAAAAGAAAAGTGCACGAGGGGCAGATGAGCAGGTTTCTCCGTGCGTCGCTGGTGGTTCTATGTCTTGCGTCCTGCGGGGGCGGGGGCAACTACTCGGCGCCGAGGCAGATCGACGACGCATGCGCGATCATGCGCGAACGGCCGCAATACATGCGGGCGATGGTGGCGACCGAACGGCGCTGGGGCATTCCGGTGCATGTCCAGATGGCGACGATCTACCAGGAATCGAAATTCGTCGGGAATGCGCGCACGCCGCACACCTTCGCGCTGGGCGTGATCCCGATGGGGCGCCAAAGCACTGCCTATGGCTACAGCCAGGCGCTGAACGCAACCTGGGAGGAATACCAGGCCAGCGCAGGCAGCCGCCGCGCCAAGCGCGACGACATCGGCGATGCCACCGATTTCATGGGCTGGTACATGGACGAATCCAGCCGCTCGCTGGGCATTTCCAAGCAGGATGCCGAGGCGCAGTATCTGGCCTATCACGAGGGCCGCACCGGCTATGCCGCGCAGTCCTACCTGGGCAAGCCCTGGCTGGTCGAGGTCGCCGCCGCGGTGGGCGCGAGGTCCGAGATGTACCGCGACCAGCTCGCCTATTGCCGGTAGCTTGTCGGTAGCCTGTCAGCCGCCGCGCGCCGCTGTCTCGGCGCTGATGTCGAACAGCCGTCCGCTCATGCTGCCACCCTTGGCCATCTCGCCCAGGATCACCGTGGTCTGCGCCCCGAGATCGTCGGTGATCACCCATTGCCGCAATTCCACCGGATCGGCGGTGAACACCATTTCGATGGTGCCATATTCCGGATGCTCGGGGTCCTGCGCGCGAACGCGGGTCGAGGTGCCGTCTTCGGTATGACCCACGACCATCTTGGCGCGGCCCAGGTCGATGTTCTGGGCGAGGATCAGGTTCAGTGGCGTGCGTTTGAGGGGATATTGTTCCGGCGGCTGGTTCGACTTGGAGTCGAAGATCGCCACGGTCTGCGCCCCGGCGATCACCAGGCTGCGGTCCGGTGGCCCGTACTCGAACCGGATGCGGCCCGGCCGCTTGATGTAGATCTTCCCGGTGGAGATCGTCCCGTCCGAGTTCACCTGGGTGAAGTCGGCCTCGACCGTGGTCAGGCCGTTCAGGTATTTCGACAGGGTGGCAAGCGACAGCTTCTCGGCCGCCGCAGGAAACGGCAGCAGGAAGGCGAGCGGGGCCAGAAGGGCAAGGCGACGGTTCATGCCGTCAATATAGCGGTGGCACCAACCGGATGCACCCCCAAGCGGCGCGCGTTGCAGGGACCTGCCGATGATGTGAGCGGATGTGACGAGGTTTTCTGCGGCTTCTTCCGGATACATGGAAAGATTATTCGAAGCCTTGACAATTATACGCAAGAATCACCCAAGAATAGTTATACTGATACCGATCTTTACGAAGAAATCCTGAGCGCACGACAGTATCTTCGCCGCTTGAACACCACTGGATCGGGATGGGGCAGATGAAGGTCGTTGTGCTTGGCGCGGGCGTGATCGGGGTAACTTCCGCCTGGTATCTGGCCAGGGCCGGCCATGAGGTCACGGTGATCGACCGTCAGCCTGCCGCTGCGCTGGAAACCTCTTTCGCCAATGCGGGCGAGATCAGCCCCGGCTATGCCTCGCCCTGGGCCGCGCCCGGCATTCCGTTGAAGGCGCTGAAATGGATGTTCATGGAGCACGCGCCCCTGGTCATCCAGCCGAAGCCCGACTGGACGAAACTGTCCTGGATGGCGCGGATGCTGATGAACTGCACGGCCGAGGCCTACAAGGTCAACAAGTCGCGCATGGTTCGCCTGGCGGAATACAGCCGCGACTGCCTGATGGACCTGCGGGCCGAGACCGGCATTTCCTACGACGAACGCACCCAGGGCACGCTGCAACTGTTCCGCACCGAAAAGCAGGTTGCGGCGGCTGAAAAGGACATCGCGGTCCTGAAGGCCGACGGGGTTGCCTTCGAGATGCTGGACGCCGATGCCTGCGTCGCAGCCGAACCGGGCCTTGCGCCTTCGCGCTCGAAGATCGCGGGTGGCCTGCGGTTGCCGGGCGACGAAACCGGCGATTGCTTCAAGTTCACCCAAAGCCTGGCGCAGATGGCCGCGGCATTGGGCGTGACCTTCCGCTACGGCGTCGGGATCGACCGGCTCGAGCAGGGGGCCGGCCGCATCATCGCCGTCCACACCTCGGAAGGCCGCGTGACGGCGGATGCCTTCGTCCTGGCGCTCGGGTCGCATTCGCCGATGCTGGTGCGGGAGTTCGGGATCAAGCTGCCGGTCTACCCGGTCAAGGGCTACTCGATCACCGTTCCCATCGTGGATGCGGCCCGAGCCCCGGTGTCGACGGTGATGGACGAGACGCACAAGATCGCGATCACCCGGCTGGGCGACCGCATCCGCGTCGGCGGAATGGCGGAGATCGCCGGCTTCGACATGAGCCTGAACGCGAAGCGGCAGGCGACGCTGACCCATTCGGTCGAAGACCTGTTCGGCGGGGCAGGGAACCAGTCGAAGGCGACATTCTGGTGCGGGCTGCGACCGATGACGCCGGACGGAACCCCGATCGTCGGTCGCTCGCCGATCGCAAACCTGTTCCTCAACACCGGGCACGGCACCCTGGGATGGACGATGGCCGCAGGTTCGGGGCGGGTTCTGGCCGATATCGTCTCGGGCCGTCGCGCCGGGATCGAAACGCGGGACCTCGGCTACGCCCGCTACCTGCGCGAAGGCCGCAAGGGCCGCGACCTGCAACAGGGCGTTGCCGTTCCGGCCTGATCGCGGCGGGCGGCAGGCCGGACGGGGTTTGCAGTACGGGGCAAGGGGGTGGTGACTGCCGCTTTGGCGTTGGCCGCCCTGTCGACGTGGCGCTGCACGGGGCGCTGTTCCGGCCACTGCACCGTGATCTGACTAGCCACTGGATTTGCAGGCCATCCGGGTGCAGACTGTCGGTTGAAACTTGCGGCGTATCCGGGAAAGCGGTGGAAAAGGCAGCGCGCAATGGATTGATCGACTATGGCCGCTTCGTGGCCGCACTGGGCGTCGTCTGGTCGCTGAGCCAGGCCCCCGGGAGCGATGTCGCATACTGCGCCCTGCCTTTCTTTCTGGTCCTCTTGTCGGTTCCGACCTCGTCCAGCGTCGGGGGGCTCGCCCGACGACTGCTTCTGCCTTTCGTGACCTGGTCACTGATCTTCGGCCTGTTGAGGATGGCGCTTGCCTTCAAGAGCAACGACCCGCCTTTCGTCTGGTGGGAATGGAACATGCTTCTGTCCGGAACCTGGATTCACCTGTGGATGTTTCCCTTCGCCTTCCTCGCGGTGGTCCTTTCTCCCTGGTTCCGGCATCCGCTCGCCTCGCTGGGCACGGCATGCCTGACGGCGGTGCTGCTGGTCGTCAACGGAACTCCGGCCACCATGCCCTTCGGGGAATGGAGCTTCGGCCTGATTCCCGTCCTTGTGGGGATCGCCTATCTTTCCTGGGGCTGGCGGCTTGCCGTGATCACGCTTCTGAGCAGTTGGTTGATCCTGCATTTCGGACGCCAGTCGCAGGACAACTTCGCGATCCTGGCCGGAACGGCGCTGGCTCTTGCTTGCTTGTCCTGGCGTATTCCGGCAACGGCCCTGTCCGACACGTTCGGTCGACTGTCGATCTGGGTCTACCTTGCGCATCCGCTTGTCATCGTCCTGGGCCAGTCGCTGCGGATCACCTGGTTCGAGCTTGGCCTCTTCGCGATCGTCGGAAGCGTTGCGCTCGCATCGTTTATCGAGACTGTCGATCAAGCCTCCCGACGCGGTCGGCTGGAGGCCTGACCTTCGTCTGGTGCCTGCCGGGGCGAGCGATCAGAACCTCAGTGCCTGCGCCACCCGGCGCAACTGCATCCGGGCCAGCAAGGGGTTCGAGCTTTCCTTGTCCAGCACAACGCAAAGGCACAGCGTCGGCGATGCCTCCAGCGGGCGGATCAGGTGCATGCGGCGGCCCAGCGTGATCAGGATGTCGTCGACCCGCTCATCCGGATGCGACGAACCAAGCGCCCGCAGGTTCGCCCGCGCCATGTCCACCGCCGTTGCCCGCGTGGCATCATGCTCGGGATCGTTTCGAGCACCCTCGCGCGCCATGACGTCGCCCGTTTCGCTGTCGACCAGCCAGCCGCCCATGAACCCGCTGATGCGCCGCAGGCTTGAAATGTCGGGCTCGGCGATCCGCGTCGTGGGGCGGCGCGGACGGACCGGGGCCGGTGTCACCGGTTGCGGCGCTGGCGGCAGGACCCGACGCAGCAGGACCACCTTGCGCTCGTCACGCGGGGACGGCTTCGGCAAGGCCTGAAGCCACTCGGCCGCGGATTGATAGCGCGACAGCGCCACCACGGACATGGCGCGGTCGATGCTTTCCAGGAACCCGTGCGGATAGCCACTGATCCCGGATGCCAGCGGTTTCACCGGATCGGGCCGCTTCTCGGCCATGGCCCCCAGGCGGGTCTGGCAGTTCTCGGGCGCCTTGCCCGTGATCACATGATACAGCGAGGCGGCCAGGGAATAGACATCGCTCCAGGGCCCGCTGTTGCCGCCTGCCGTATAAAGCTCATGCGGCGAGTACCCGTCCTTGACGACGCTCAGCCCCGAATACTTCTGCGCCTCGCCCGTCGCGCTGCGCCGCGCTGCGCCGAAGTCGATCAGGATCGGCTCGCCATCCTGGTTGATGAAGATGTTGTCGGGCGAGATGTCGCAATGCAGGATCCCGTTGCCATGGATGTAGCCGATCGCCGACACCAGCCGGGCCGCGATGCCGGTGATCTGGTCGGGGGTCAGCACGGCCTTCTTTTCGTCGATGATCTCCTGCAGGTCATGGCCGCGGATGTAGTCCAGTGCCATGTAGGCGGTGTCGTTTTCCTCGAACACCTGATGCACGCCGACAATGTTCGGATGCTTCAGCGTGGCCAGGCTGCGGGCCTCGTTCAGGAAGCATTTCACGATCTTCGACATGTGGTCGCGCGTGCCCAGCGACCGCGCCCGGACCCGCGTCTGGGTCCGGCGGCAGAAGGTGCTGGAGAAGCATTCCTTGATCACCACGTCACGATCAAGGCTGTCCTTTGCCAGATAGGTGATGCCGAACCCGCCGCTGTTGATGAAGCGCGTGATCCGGTATTGGCCGTGAAACAGTGTCGTGCCGGGCAGGAGCTCGTCGCTGTAGTCGGTGCGGTCCAGCGCGTCTGACGTGTCAAATGCCATGATGTTCCAAGGAGCCCCCATCCCCAGAAGAAGTCGCCACCCCCGCACCAGCAATTCGACGATTCTTGGGAGAAACTGCGACCCTTGATACAACTTTAGGTTGTGTCGCGATCTTGGCGCGAATGAGGCGCCATTGTGTTCGAAATGCCCAAATCGTTAAGAGCCCCGACGCGCATGCCGCCGGGGCCCTCCTGGTAACAATCATCGGAATCAGCGCTCTTCGACCAGGATTTCGCGCTTGCCGACATGGTTGGCGCGGGTGACGACGCCTTCGTCCTCCATCTGCTCCACCAGCCGGGCGGCCTTGTTGTAGCCAATCCCAAGCTTCCGCTGGATGTAGGAGGTCGAGCACTTCCGGTCCCGCGCCACGATCGCCACCGCCTGATCGTACAGCGCATCGTCCGACGCCTCGCCCGAGCCGAGCCCCAGCACCATGTCGATGTCCGAGGCCGCGTCTTCCTCCGGCCCCTCGACCACGCCCGACATGTAGACCGGCGGCCCGAACGACTTCAGGTGATTGACGATCTCTTCCACTTCCTCGTCCGAAACAAACGGCCCGTGGATACGGGTGATCTTCGCCCCGTTGCCCATGTAGAGCATGTCCCCGGCGCCAAGGAGCTGCTCGGCCCCCTGTTCGCCCAGGATGGTCCGCGAGTCGATCTTCGACGTGACCTGGAAGGAAATCCGGGTCGGGAAGTTCGCCTTGATCGTGCCGGTGATCACGTCGACCGAAGGCCGCTGCGTCGCCATGATCAGGTGGATGCCGGACGCCCGCGCCATCTGGGCAAGCCGCTGGATGCAGGCCTCGATCTCCTTGCCCGCCACCATCATCAGATCGGCCATCTCGTCGACGATGACGACGATGTAGGGGAAGGGCTGCGGCGCGAATTCCTCGGTCTCGAAGACGGGGTCGCCGGTTTCCTCGTCGAACCCGGTCTGGATCGTGCGCCGGAACATCTCGTTCTTCGACAAGGCCTCGCGCACCCGGCCGTTGTAGCCCTCGATGTTCCGCACGCCCATCTTGGACATCTTGCGGTAGCGCTCCTCCATCTCGCCCACGACCCATTTCAGGGCAACGACCGCCTTCTTCGGGTCGGTCACGACGGGCGACAGCAGGTGCGGGATGCCGTCATAGACCGACAGTTCCAGCATCTTCGGGTCGATCATGATCAACCGGCATTCGTCCGGCGTCAGCTTGTAGAGGAGCGACAGGATCATCGTGTTGATCGCGACCGATTTCCCCGACCCCGTGGTCCCCGCGATCAGCAGGTGCGGCATCTTCGCCAGGTTCGCCACGACCGGCTCACCGCCGATGTCTTTCCCCAGCGCAAGCGGCAGCCGCAGGTGGCTGTCGCCAAAGTCGCGGGCGGCGAGGATTTCCCGCAGCACCACCTTCTCGCGGTGCGCGTTGGGCAGTTCGATTCCGATCACCGACCGCCCCGGAACCGTGGAGACGCGGGCGGAGAGCGCGGACATAGACCGTGCGATGTCATCCGCCAACCCGATGACCCGGCTCGCCTTCAGCCCCGGCGCCGGTTCCAGCTCGTACATCGTCACGACGGGGCCGGGACGAACCGCGGTGATCTCGCCCTTCACGCCGTAGTCATCCAGCACCGATTCCAGCATCCGCGCGTTCTCTTCCAGCGCCTCGTCGGAAAGCTGGTGGCCCTGCACCTTGACCGGGGCGGACAGCAGCGACAGCGGCGGCAGTTCATAGACCTGCGCGGTCTCTTCAAACCGCAGGGTCGGCTGGCTTTCCGCCATCGCCTGCCGCGAGGGAGCGGGCTTTTTCACCGCGTGCTGCACCACGGCCTTGCGGTCAGGCGTGTAGGCCATCGGCCGGGCCGGGGGCAGTTCGTCCTCCAACTCGTCCAGCGGGTAATCCGCCAGATCGTCCTGATCGTCCCAGGCAGTCTCTTCCGCGAAGTTGACGGCGTCGTTTTCCTCGATCTCCGGCTCCCAGGCCGGGGCCGCAACGGGCGGCGCCATGCGGGGCAGCGGGCGGGTGTCGGCCATCAGCACCACCGGCCCCTTGGGGCGCATCACCGGCGGTTCCATCCGCGCGGCGGGCAGGGTCGGCGGAGCCACGGGGAAATCGGGTGAGCGCTGGACGCGGCTGCGGATCACATCGGAAATCCGCGCCTTGATCCGGGCATCCTGCGGCATCGACGGGTTCCATGTCGGCTCGATCTCGATGAGTTCCGGTTCCGGCTGGGCCTTGCGGCGCAGGCGCTCCAGAAGACCCAGCTTCTCCTTTACCGGGGCAGGGGCCAGCTCCGGCTCCGGCACATGGCGCGGCTCCGACCGCAGCGAGGCTGGCATCGCCCGCGTCGGCGCGGCGCGCAGCGGCTCGGGCGCCATCGCACCTGTCACGGGCGGCTCGCCCCGGCGCATGACCGATGTTTCGCGCCCCATTGCGACCGGCGGCTCATAGCCCCGCGCCGCCGACCGCGCCCGCGCCCGGTCCTGCAAGGCTGCGGCGCCGCTCAACGCCCCGCGGGCGCTATAGCCCAGACCTTGCCGCAGGGCGGCGTAGCCCATGATCGAGCCCAGAAGCAGGAAGCGCCGGATCGCCTTCAGCTCCTCCATGTCGAAGCCGGTCACGAACAGCATCATCGCGATCAGGCCCGCGAAGGTCATAAGGGACAGGAGCTTCAGCCCGAAGCCCGCGCTGCCGGGGATCACGCCCAGAAGCGAGCCCGTCACCGTATCGCCGAACAGCCCGCCCAGCCCGAACGTGTGCGTCCAGCTGTCCCCCGGCACCAGCGTCGCGCAATGCACCGCCGCGAAGGCCACGGCGATCACCGCAAAGACCACCCGGCCCACGGCGCGTTCCCCGCCGCGATGCGCCATGAACCGCACACCCCAGGCCAGGAAGATCAGCGGGATCGTCCAGGCGCCCTTGCCGATCAGGATGATCAGGGTGGACGCCAGCGCCGCCCCGAACCGTCCGAACAGGTTCTGCGCCGGTTCCTCGGTCGCCACCATCCAGCCCGGGTCCTCGGGCGAATAGCTCCACAGCATCAGCGTGAAGCACAGCGCCACCAGCACCAGCGCCAGCCCCAGAAGCTCGCGCCCCCGGCGTTCCAGCATTGCCTGGGTGCCCTGATCCAGAAGCGGATCGCGCTGCCGTGCCTGATACGAAGCCATTCGTCCCTCACCCATAGATGCAGTCGCGGAGCAACGTCAGCCCGCGGTAGGTTTCTTCTTGCGGGGCGACCAGCGCCACCCGGATATATCCCTTGCCGGGGTTGTCGCCCCCGACGTCGCGCGACAGGTAGCCGCCGGGCAGCACCCGCACCCCCGTCTCGCGCCAAAGCTTCAATGCGGCCTGTTCTCCGTCATCCACCGGCAGCCACAGGAAGAACCCGCCGCCGGGGGCCTGATAGCCCTGCAACCCGGCGAAAATCCGATCCGCATCGCGGAACTTCTGCTGGTAGAGCGCACGAGAGGCAGTCACATGCGCCTCGTCCTGCCAGCAGGCTTCTGCCACCCGCTGCAAGGGCAGGGGCAGCGGCGCCCCGGCGAAAGCCCTGAGTTTGCGGATGCGGGTCATGCACTCCAACCCTGCCGCGACGAACCCCGACCGCAGCCCCGGCAGGTTCGACCGCTTGGACAGCGAATGGAACACCAGCGCCCGCTCCGGGTCCGCCCCCTGCGCTGCGGCCACCTGCAACAGGCCGGGCGGAGGCGTCTCGCGCCAGATCTCTGAATAGCATTCGTCGGCCAGCACCCGGAAATCGTGCTTCTCGGCCAGAACCAGCAGGTCGGCGAGATACTCCTTCGACGCCACCGCCCCCTGCGGGTTGGCGGGCGAGCAGATGTAAGCCAGCGCCACCCGGTCCAGCACCTCGGCAGGCAGGCTGCCATAGTCGGGCAGGAACCCGGTGGCCGCCGTCGCCGGCACATAGACCGGCTCGGCCCCCACGGTCAGCGCGGCCACCGCATAGACCTGGTAGAACGGGTTCGGCATCAGGACGACCGGCGTCTTCCCGGCCTTCACCTCCGGGCAGAGCGCGATGCAGGCGTTGAACAGCCCCTCGCGCGTGCCGTTCAGGACCATCAGGCAGTCTTCGGGGACCGCCACGCTGTAGCGCCGGGCAATCCAGCCCGAGATCGCCGCCAGCAGTTCCGGCGTCCCGTCGTTCGGCGGATAGACCCCGAAGCCCGACAGGTTCGCGGCAAGGATCGGCCCCACGAACTCCGGCATCGCATGGCGCGGCTCGCCGATGGTCATGGCGATGGGGTCGCCTCCCGGAGGATGCGGGTCCAAAAGCTTCCGCAGACGCGGAAACGCATAGTCCGGCAGGTTCGAAAACCGCTCAGGAAACGCCATAACTGCCTCAAGTCCGGGGTCGTAACGCCCCGTTTTCCCGGACGATAGCCAGTCGCGGGACCAAGGTCCAGAAAAACCCTGCGCGATTAGCAGCTTGGATGCCCGGCCTGTGGCATTTTCGTAGGGTGGGTGCCAACCCACCGACAGCGCCGAAGAACGATGGAGCGGTGGGTTGGCACCCACCCTACGATTTCGTCGGCCCAACGTTCTCCGCAAAGGCCTTCGCGAAGGCCGCCTTCTTCGCCTCGTCCGCCTCGGTCTGGTGGCTCGCCACCCAGTCGGCGTAGGGCATGCCGTAGACCACCTCGCGCGCCTCGTCCTTGGTCATCCCGATCCCCCGCTCGGCGGCGGCCTCCTGATACCAGCGCGACAGGCAATTGCGGCAGAAGCCCCCCAGATTCATCAGGTCGATGTTCTGCACATCGGGCCGCTTGACCATCAGGTGTTCCACCAGCGCGCGGAAGGCCGCCGCCTCCAGCTCGATCCGGGTCTGGTCGTCCATCTACATGCCCTCCAATACTTCGGTCAGGATCGGCGCCAGCCGCGCGGCCCAGTGGGCCTGCGCTTCCGGCGTTCCGATCAGGTCGTTCCGCACCTCTATAAGTGTGTTCATCCGCCCCAGCCGCAAGGCATGGCGGTCGATCGCATCGCCCGGCAGGTGCCCCGAATAGGGTTCATTGTCGCCGATGCACAGGTCCTGCTCCTGTGCCAGCCGCGCGATCAGCGGCCTGGAGAAGCGCTCGTCCAGATGGGAATAGAGCACCCCCACATGCCAGGGCCGCTCGGCCCGGCCCCGCAGGCAGGGGGTGAAGGAATGCATCGCCACGATCACCCGGTCGGGCCGCAGTGCCGCGAGGCGGGCATAGGCCGCGTGATAGGGGCGATACAAACGATCCAGCCGTCGCTCCACCTCCTCTGCCCCGGCATGCCGGTTCGCCGGGATGATCGTCCCGTCATAAAGCTTCATCACCAGGGTCGGGTCATCCTCGCCGCGGTTCGGGTCGATCACCAGCCGCGAGAAGTCGGACAGGATCACCGGGCAGTCCAGCAGCTTCCCAAGCTCCGAAGCCACCCCCGCCGCGCCCACATCCCAGGCGATGTGCCGCGCCATGTCTTCCGCCGGAATGCCCAGATCACCGCCACCCACCCAGTCCGGCACATGGTTCGACGCATGGTCGCAGGTCACAAGCCAGCGTCCCCTGCGCTCCTCGCCCTCGATCCTGACCGCCAAATTGCCAACCCTTTCCCGCTCGTTTGCCCGGTTTACGGGCCTTTGCGGCCCGATGCCAGACTTCGCCACCGGAACTGCGCCTGCCCGCCAAATCCGCCCGTTGCGGGACGCAGCGGATTGCGCCATAAGGCCCTCGGCCCACATGAACCGAAATTTGAAGCAGGAGGATGGCGATGCGCCGTCACCGCAACGTGAAGATTGTGGCCACGCTTGGCCCGGCATCCTCGACCTACGAGATGATCCGCGCCCTGTTCGAAGCCGGGGCCGACGTGTTCCGCCTGAACATGAGCCACGGTGTCCATGAGGACATCCGCAAGCGGCACGAGATCATCCGCCAGGTCGAAAAGGACCTCGGCCGCCCGATCGGCATCCTCGCCGACCTGCAGGGCCCGAAACTGCGCGTGGGCGTCTTCGCCAACGGGTCCGAGGAACTGGTCGAAGGCGCGGCCTTCCGCATGGACCTCTCCACCGCCCCCGGAGACGCGAAACGCGTGAACCTGCCGCACCCGGAAATCTTCGCGGCGCTGGAAGCCGGGACCTCGCTTCTGGTCAACGACGGCAAGATCCGCCTGCGTGTGGGCGCCTGCGGCAAGGATTTTGCCGATTGCACCGTCGAAGTCGGCGGCACGATCTCCAACCGCAAGGGCGTGAACGTCCCCGACGTGGTCCTGCCGGTTGCCGCGCTGTCCGAGAAGGACCGCGGCGACCTGGAGTTCGCCTGCGAGCTTGGCGTCGACTGGCTGGCTCTGTCCTTCGTGCAGCGCCCCGAAGACGTGATCGAGGCCCGCAGCCTTGCCAAGGGCCGCGCCGCGATCCTGTCGAAGATCGAGAAGCCCGCCGCCGTGAAAGCCTACGATGCCATCCTGCAAGTGTCGGACGGGATCATGGTTGCGCGCGGCGACCTTGGCGTCGAACTGCCCGTGACCTCGGTCCCGCCGATCCAGAAGCGGCTGGTGCGGGGCGCCCGCGCCCAGGCCAAGCCGGTGATCGTCGCCACCCAGATGCTGGAATCGATGATCGAATCGCCGGTGCCCACCCGCGCCGAGGTGTCCGACGTGGCGACCGCGATCTACGAAGGCGCCGACGCCGTCATGCTGTCGGCCGAATCCGCCGCCGGGAAATACCCGGTCGAGGCCGTCTCGACGATGAACGCCGTGGCGATGAGCGTCGAGAAGGACCCGACCTACCGCTCGGTGATCGAGGCCAGCCGCGTCGTCCGTCGCGAATCGGTGGCCGATGGCATCGTGGCGGCAGCGCGCGAAATTGCGGAAGCCACCAACATCAAGGCGATCTGCTGCTTCAGCCAGACCGGCAACACGGCAGCCCTCGTCGCCCGGGAACGCCCGCATGTGCCGATCATCGCGCTGACGCCGCTCATGTCCACCGCCCGCCGGATGGCGCTGACCTGGGGCGCGCATTGCGTGATCACCCCGCCGCAGGAACGCTTCAAGGGCGCGGTGCTTGCCGCCGTGGGCGCCGCCCGTTCCGACGGGTTCGCGACCGAGGAAGACCAGATCGTCGTCACCGCGGGCGTGCCGTTCAACGTCAAGGGCACAACGAACATCCTTCGTGTCGCGCCCTGCGACGAACGGTTGATCTCGCGGGTTGACCCCGAGTAAACTCTCGTTGCGGATCATCGCGCGCGAGGGTTCATGGACACCGATACGGATCTGCTGCTGACGCTCGGAATCGTGCTTCTGGTTCTGTCGGTCCCCTCGCTCTTGGCCGCCTGGGCGGAAAGCCGCGCCCCGCGCATTGGTGCGATCATGGTCGCCGCCGCCATTGGCCTGATCATCGCCGCGCTGGTGATCAAGCCCGGGGGCTACGACTTCAACCAGGTGCCCGGGGTCATGATCGGCGTGGTCGCCCGCCTGTTCGAGTGACACTCCCCACTTGCACCTTCCCGATGCTGCCCCTATAGGGACGGCTTCGTTACCCGCACGGCCGGCCAAAGTGGCATGCCGAGTCGTGCCTGCAACCACGGAGATGGAAATGCCCAAGATGAAGACCAAGTCGGCGGCGAAGAAGCGCTTCAGCTTCACGGCCTCCGGTCGGGTGAAGGCCGGTCCCGCCGGCAAGCGCCACGGCATGATCAA
>NZ_JAEULP010000091.1 GCF_016792905.1 Tabrizicola sp. | reverse complement strand
GACTGCGTTTTCTCAAACATACAACGACTTTGGCCTTGCCCAAAGCAAGCTTTGGCCGGAAGGAACGGTCTGCATTACAATTGCCGCGAACATCGCAGAAACGGCCATTCTGGGGTTTCCTGCGTGCTTCCCTGACAGCATTATCGGGATGGTATGCGACCCTGAAAAAGTGCGTGCCGAGTACATCGAACTGATGCTGCGATATTTTGCTGCTGACCTGAAGGAGCAGGGGAAGGGCAGCGCGCAGGACAACATAAATCTTGCGACCTTTGAGCAATCGTTTTTTCCAATTCCCGGCATTGCCGAACAGGCCCGCATTGTTGAGCAGTTATCCGAGATCGCGCAGGAACGGCGAAACCTTGAGGCGCACTTTATTGAAGTGCTCAACAGCCTTGACACCCTCCGCCAATCCCTTCTGCAAAAAACCTTCTCAGGCGAACTGACGTGACCTAACCTCAACTCATGTACGAGTCCGAAACCGAATCCGACACCCGCGCCAACCGGATTGATCCGGTCCTTGCTGCATCGGGCTGGACAACGGTTCCGGGGGCCAGGGTGCGGCGCGAGGTGATCTGTCCCGGTCGCATCATGCCGGGGGGCAAGCGCGGGGATCGCCTGTCTGCCGATTATGTCCTGATCTACCGCGACCAGAAGCTTGCCGTGATCGAGGCCAAGCGGGCGGGTCTGGCGCACACCACCGGCCTTGCCCAGGCCAAGGACTATGCCACCCGCCTGAAAGCCCGCCTCGCCTATGCCACCAACGGGCTGGGCTGGTACGAGGCCGATATGGCGACGGGGGCGGAAGGCGATGTGCAGTCCTTCCCGACGCCCAATCAGCTTTGGGATCGCTGCTTCGGCGATGCGAACAAGTGGCGCGAACGCTTTGGCGCAGTGCCGTTCGAGGTGGCGGGCGGCAAGTGGGAACTGCGCTACTACCAGCACAACGCCATCAATGCCGTGCTGGAAGCCGTGGGCAAGGGCGACAAGCGCATCCTGCTGACGCTAGCGACGGGGACGGGCAAAACCTCTATCGCGTTCCAGATTGCATGGAAGCTGTTCCACGCCCGCTGGAACTTGTCAGGCGAACCCACCCGCCGCCCGCGCATCCTTTTTCTGGCAGATCGCAACATTCTCGCGGATCAGGCCTACAACTCCTTCTCTGCCTTCCCGTCCGACGCGGTGGCCCGGATCGACCCCGACACGATCCGCAAGAAGGGGGGCGTGCCGAAGAACGCCAGCATCTTCTTCACCATCTTCCAGACCTTCATGACCGGCGACGGCAAGCCGAGTTACGAAGGATATCCGCCCGACTTCTTCGATTTCATCATCATCGACGAATGCCACCGGGGCGGCGCGAACGATGAAGGCAACTGGCGCGGGATCATGGACTACTTCGCGCCCGCCGTGCAGCTTGGCCTCACCGCCACGCCCCGCCGCAAGCACAACGCCGACACCTACGCCTATTTCGGCGATCCGGTCTATGTCTACAGCTTGCGCGAGGGGATCGAGGACGGCTTCCTGACGCCCTTCAAGGTGCGGCAGATGGCCAGCACGATTGATGAATATGTCTGGGACGGGACGGATGAGATCGTCGCGGGCGAGGTGGAGAAGGACCGCTACACCGAGAGCGACTTCAACACTCGCTTGATCATCGAGGAACGAGAACGCAGCCGGGTGGCCGAGTTCATGGCCCAGATCGACCAGCGGCAGAAAACCCTGGTGTTCTGCGCCACGCAGGAACATGCGCTGCGGGTGCGGGACTACATCAATCAGCTTAAGACGAACCCCAGCCCGAACTACTGCCACCGCGTCACGGCGGACGACGGCAAGCTGGGCGAACAGCACCTGCGGGACTTTCAGGACAACGACAAGACCATCCCAACGGTCCTGACGACCTCGCAGAAGCTGTCCACCGGGGTAGACGCGCGGAACGTCCGTAACATCGTGCTGATGCGCCCGATCCGGTCAATGATCGAGTTCAAGCAGATCATCGGGCGGGGGACGCGGACCCATGACGGGAAGGACTACTTCACGATCTATGACTTCGTGAAGGCGCACGAGAATTTCAACGACCCCGAATGGGACGGCGAACCAATGCCCCCCGAGGGCGATCCGCCGAAGCCGCCCGGACCCAAGCCGGAACCCCCGGAACCGCCAGAGCCGCCCGAAATTGGCGGTGAGGACGGCGGGGATGATCCCAAGCCGAAGTTGATCATCAAGCTGGCAGACGGCAAGGAACGCACGATCCAGTACATTGCCGCGACCACCTATTGGGGGCCGGACGGAAAGCCGATGACGGCCCAGCAGTTCCTTGAACGGCTGTTCGGTGATCTGTCCGGCATGATCGCCACCGAGGATGAGTTGCGGCGTCAATGGAGCAACCCGGAAAGCCGGGAACACTTCATCGCCCTGCTGGAACAGCGCGGCTACGATGCTGAAAAGCTGTCTGACATGCGCCGCCTGATCGACGCCCCGAACAGCGACCTGTTCGACGTGCTGGCGTACATCCGCTTCACCACCCCGCCCAAGACCCGCGCAGATCGCGCAGAGGCCGCCCGTGGCGATGGTCTGGCATCGGCGGATGCGAAGATGCGGGATTTCCTCTTGGGCGTCCTGCGGGCCTATGAGGCGCTGGGCGAGACGGAACTGGCCACGCGCAAACTTGGCGACTACCTTACGGCCCGATATGGTTCCCTTGCTGATGCCAAAGCAGCGCTGGGCGACGTTCCGGCGATCCGGCAAGCCTTTGTGGACGTGCAGCGCGACCTTTACCGTAACTAACTGCCAGACCAGCCCCCGCCAATCGTTTTCAAGTTGATGGGCGCGATGATGGGTAATCCACCAATTCTGTCAAATTATGCTTACATTTCAATGGTAAGTGGCGGAGAGGGTGGGATTCGAACCCACGGTAGGCGCAAACCTACAACGGTTTTCGAGACCGCCACGATCGACCACTCCGTCACCTCTCCGCGCTTCAGGGGTCGTCTATGGGGCGGGTGGATAGCCGGGCCTTTGGCGATGCGCAAGGGGAAATCGGTGGAAATCCATGGACCCCCGCCGCCGGATCACGGCCAGTTGCGCCCCTTCGTCTTGGCAATGCCCGCCCGAGGGACTACCTCTCGGATCAATCGCTTCCGGGAAGGGCCCGATCATGTTTCTGCCGCGCTTCGCACTGGCCGTGCTGCTTGCCGCCTCCGCTCCGGCGGTTGCCGAAACCACGACCGAGGCTCCGGTGGCAGAGGCGTCGGCCGATCATCTGGGCGAGGTGCTGCAACTGGACGCCCTGTTCCAGGTGCTGCGCGAAGAGGGTCTTGCACATGGCGACACGCTGGCGGCCGACATGTTCCCGGCGGGCGGCGGCGCGGACTGGGACGCGGCCGTGTCGCGCATCTATGACGTCGCCCGCCTGCGGGAGGCGTTCGGGGTGGCGCTGGAGCAGTCGCTGGGACAGGACCCCGAAACCATTGCCGGGGTCACGGCGTTCTTCGGCTCCGAGCTTGGCCAGCGCATCCTGGGGCTGGAGATCGAGGCGCGACGAGCCTTCCTGGACACCGCCTCGGAGGAAGCCGCGCGGGTGGCCGCCGATGATGCCGCCGCCGCGAAGGACCCGAGGGTCGGCCAGCTGCGCCGGATGATCGAGGCGGCGGACCTGCTGGAAATGAACGTGGCCGGGGCGCTGTCGGGCAACCTGGCGTTCATGACCGGCATGGCCTCGACCGGGGCCTACGGCGCGGTGCCGGATGACCAGATCCTGTCGGACGTCTGGGGGCAGGAGGACCAGATCCGCGCCGACACCTCGACCTGGCTTTATTCCTATCTCGGGCTGGCCTACCACCCGCTGACCGAGGCCGAGCTGGACAGCTATATCGCCTTCTGGGAAAGCCCGGCCGGCCAGCGGCTGAATGCAGCACTTTTTGCCGCCTTCGACACCGTTTTCCGCGATGTCTCGCTGGAGCTTGGCAAGGCCGCGGGAATCGCGATGCAGGGCCGCGATATCTGACCTGTGGTGCTTGACACCGGCCGGGCTTCGCCGCATAAGCCCGCATCCCGGCAAGAGGCGACTCCTGTCGGGTCTTATATTCATGACGCCCGAATGGGCGCGCTGTCCGAGGCGGGGGAAGCCCCACAATACCCTGACGGGGGCCACAGGGCGCGGAGCAAGAGAAGGAAAGACCCATGTTTGCGGTCCTCAAGACCGGCGGCAAGCAGTACAAGGTGCAGGCGGGTGACGTCCTGCGCGTTGAAAAGCTCGACGCTGCCGCTGGCGACAAAATCCAGTTCAACGACATCCTGATGGTTGGCACCACGATCGGCGTGCCCTTCGTCAAGGGTGCGGCCGTGCAGGCCGAGGTCATCGACCAGATCAAGGGCGAGAAGACCATCCACTACGTCAAGCGCCGCCGGAAGCACTCCAGCCAGCGCACCAAGGGCCACCGCCAGCACCTGACGCTGGTTCGCGTGACCGAGGTCCTGGAAAAGGGCGCCGACAAGTCGGGCGTGAAAGCCGCGACCGGCACCGTCGCCGCGCGTCGCGCTGCGCATGAGGCCCCCGGTGCGAAACCGGCTGCCGCCGAGAAACCGAAGCGCGCCGCGAAGGCCGCCGAAGCGAAGGAGTAACGTCCCATGGCACACAAGAAAGCAGGCGGTTCGTCCCGCAACGGTCGTGACTCTGCCGGTCGTCGCCTGGGCGTGAAACTGTTCGGTGGCCAGCATGCCATTCCGGGCAACATCATCTGCCGCCAGCGCGGAACCACCTGGTTCCCGGGCGAAGGCGTGGGCATGGGCACCGACCATACCATCTTCGCGACGGTCGAGGGACGGGTGAGTTTCAAGAAGGGCCTGAAGGGCCGGACGTTCATTTCCGTCCTGCCGATGGTGGAAGCAGCCGAGTAAGCCGAACCTTTACAATCGGATTGTAGAGAGGGGATCGGCCGAAGGGCCGGTCCCCTTTCTCGTTCGGGCCGGTCGTCAAGGTTCGGGCATGTGCCCGGGCGCAACAGTCAGCAGTGTCTGGAAAAGGAAATGACTGTCACCGGCAAGGATTTGATCGACCTCGGCTTTCCGCCGGGCCCGGCCCTCGGGGCCGCGCTGGCGCATGTCCGGTTGCACGGCCTGCAGGGCGATGCCCTTCGCGCCTATGTCGAGGCCAAGAAGCCCGCGCCGAAGCTGCGGCTTCAGACGGCGCCCGCCTGGGTGCTGAACCTTGAGGCCGAGGATGAGGCCGAGGCGGGCAATGTCGCCGCCGTGACCGAGACCATGGACCAGTTGATGCGGACCCCCACGCTGCGCGGCGGGGCCGTCATGCCCGACGCCTGCCCGGCCGGTGCGCCCGGCACCATCCCGGTCGGCGGCGTCGTGGTGGCCGAGCGTGCCATCCACCCCGGCATGCATTCCGCCGACATCTGCTGCTCGGTGATGCTGACCGATTTCGCCGACGCCGATCCGGAGGCGGTGCTGAATGCGGTGCACGAGGCCACGCATTTCGGCCCCGGCGGCCGGGCTGCGGACCAGCGCTTCGCCGTGCCGCCGGAGATGCTGGAGGCCTTCCGTACCAACAGGTTCCTGAACAGCGACACGATCCTCCGTTCTGCCGTCGAGCACATGGGCACGCAGGGCGACGGCAACCACTTTGCCTTTGTCGGGCGGTCGCAGGCGACGGGGCGGACCTGCCTTGTCACCCACCACGGCTCGCGCGGGGCGGGGGCGGGGCTTTATGCGCAGGGCATGAAGGTGGCGGAACGCTTCCGCATGCAACTCTCTCCGGCGACGCCGAAGGCGAATGCGTGGATACCCTCCGACAGCCCGGAAGGCGCGGCCTATTGGGAGGCGTTGCAACTGATCCGCCAGTGGACCAGGGCGAACCATGAGGCCTTGCATCAGGCGGCAGTGGCGGCGCTTGGCGCGCAGGTGGCAGATCGCTTCTGGAACGAACACAACTTCGTCTTCCGCCGCGGCGACCTTTACTACCACGCCAAGGGGGCGACGCCGGTGGCGGGCGATTTCCTGCCGGATACCAACGGGGTGCAGATCGTGCCCCTCAACATGGCCGAGCCGGTACTCCTGATCCGCGGCAACGCCACCGACCGCAACCTTGGCTTTGCGCCGCACGGGGCAGGGCGCAACCTGTCGCGGACGGCGCACAGGCGCAGCCTTGGCAGCTATGCCGAGGCCGAGGTTTTCGCACGCGAAACCAAAGGCATCGACGCGCGGTTCTGGTCCGGGCATATCGACGTGTCCGAACTGCCGTCCGCCTACAAACCGGCGGCGACGGTCCGGGCGCAGATGGCGCGCTTCGACCTTGCCGAGGTGGTCGACGAGATCATGCCCTACGGCTGCATCATGGCCGGTGACTGGGAACGCGATGCGCCTTGGCGCAGGCGTCTTGATGCAAGGGCGTCTGCCGCGCCGGTTTCAGGCCGCGGGTGAAGAAATCTTCGCGATGACACCCTGTCACCGCGAAAGGGCCAAACATTCGGGCGATTGCGCGGGTAGCCGACAATCCCCACATGTGCTTCGAAGGAGGGAAGCCATGATCCTGGAGAAGTTCGCCACGCCGGTCGAGATTGCGACCGACCGTTTCACCCTGCGTCCGTTGCGCAAGTCCGACGCCGGGCTTTTTGCGCTTTACGCCGGGGACAAGCGGGTCGCCGAGGCGACGCAAGGCATTCCCCATCCCCTGCCGCCGGGTGCGGCCGAGGCCTTCTGCGCGCGCGCCATGGCGACCGGGGCCGAAGAGGACATCTGGGTCATGGACGGCACCCGGTCCGACCTGCCCGAGGTGCTGGGGATGATCAGCCTCAGGACGATGGACCGCAACCAGTCCGAGGTCGCCTTCTGGGTCGCCCCCGCCTTCTGGAACCACGGCATCGCGTCCGAGGCGGTGAACGCGCTGGTCGCGGCCAATCCGCAGAAGAATTGCACCATGTTCGCGGAGGCGTTCCAGGACAATCCGGGCTCGGCGCGGGTGCTGACCAATGCGGGCTTCCAGTACTTGGGCGATGCTGAAAGCTACTCGGTCGCGCGTGACGCCAACGTCCCGACCTGGACCTATATCCGCAAGCTGGATTGATGGCCGGGGTTCCGATCCTTACGCCGCGGCTGGTGCTGCGTGCGATGACCGAGGCCGATGTATCCCGGTTCCATGCGCTGGTAACGCGCCCCGAAGTGGCGCGGATGCTGTTCCTGTTCCATCCCGGCTGGACGATGGCCGAGGCGCGGGTTTTTCTGGCCGACTGGGCATGGGCCGGGGGCCTGCGCTTTCGCCTGTCGATCGAGGAAGCGGGGGAATGGCGCGGCTGGATCGGCGTGTCGGACGATCCCGAGCCGGAGATCTTCTATGCGTTGACATCGGAGGCCGCCGGTCGCGGCCTTGCCCGCGAGGCGGTGGCGGCCTTCACCCGTTTCCTCTTCGACCGCTTCCCGGTCCCGGCGCTGCGGGCAGGAGTGTTCTTCGACAACCCGGCCTCGATGAAGCTGCTGCGGGCCTGCGGGTTCGAGGAGATCGGGATCGAGGACCACCCCTCGCGCGGACGGGACGCACCCGCGCCCTGCCATATCTTCCGGTTGCCCCGGCCGTAGGGCCCGGCGGCGGTTTCCCGTTCGATTTCGTCTCTTCGACGCCGGGCCGCGCGATGGGTTGTCAGCCCAGTGGAGCGAGCAGAGCCTTTAGGGCGTTCAACGGGTCGTCCGTTCCCCAGATTTCCTCGCCCACGGCGAAGAAGTCGGTGACGGGACCGAAGCGTTCCACCAGTTCGGCGGTCAGGGCGCCCTCGGCGATGATCGGGACCTCGATGACCTCCGACCACCATTCGAACAGCTCATAGGGCGCGCGGCTGCCGTCGCCGAGCGTGGTCTCGCCGATGGGGCCGAAGCTGGCGTAATCCGCGCCGGATTCGCCCGCGGTCATCCCGTCATGCTTCGAGACTCCACAGAAGGCGCCGACGATGGCATCGGCGCCAAGGTCCTTGCGGGCCTTCCTCACGTTGCGCGACCCGTCGGTCAGGTGGACGCCGTCTAGCCCCAGCCGTTCGGCGAGGATCAGGTGGTTGTCGATCACCACCGCCACGTCGCGGGCATGGGCGGCCTCGCGCGCGGCGTCGGCGGCACGCATGAGGACGTCTTCGTCCTTCGTGCCGAGCGAGAGCCGCAGGCAGGCGATTTCCACCCCGTCCAGCACCCGGCCGATCCGGTCGGAGAAGCTCTCCGGGTCGAAGGCGGGAGGGGTGATCAGGGTGATCTGCGGGCGGTCGTCAGCGGCCATTTCGGGCTCCGGGAATGCGTTCCGGCCCGTCTATCAGCCTTTCCGGGCCTTGGCTACGGCCCGCGCTTGCCAGCCTGCGGCGGCTGATCTATCTGCCAGCCACCCCATCCGCGAGGCCCGGCATGATCCCCCCCGTCTTCATCCTCGTGCGCCCCCAGATGGGCGAGAACATCGGCGCGGCGGCGCGGGCGATGCTGAACTTTGGCCTTGAACGGATGCGGGTGGTGGGCCCGCGCGACGGATGGCCGAACCCGAAGGCGGTGGCGATGGCCTCCGGCGCGGGGCGGGTGCTGGATCAGGCGGGGCTGTTTGCCGACCTGGCGGGCGCGGTGGCGGACTGCGACTTCGTCTTCGCCACCACGGCGCGGGGGCGGGAGCTGGTGAAGGAGGTGGTCACGCCGGAGCGGGCGATGGAGATGGCGCGGGCGCTGGGGGCCGAGGGGAAGCGGGTGGGCGTCCTCTTCGGGCCGGAGCGGGCGGGGCTGGAGAACGACGACATCGTGCGGGCCAATGCGATCGTGACCGTGCCGGTGAACCCGGAGTTCCCCTCGCTGAACCTGGGGCAGTGCGTGCTCTTGCTGGGCTATGAGTGGCAGCGGCAGGGGGCGGGGGTTCCTCCTTCCGTGATGGAATTGGCCCGGACCGACTTTGCCAGCCGCGAGGAGGTGGAGCGGCTGGGGGATCATTTCGAGGAGCGGCTGGAGGCGGCGGGGTTCTTCTTTCCCGAAACGAAGGTGGAGGGGATGAAGGCGAACCTGCGGAACATGTGGGGACGGCTGGGGCTGACCCGGGCCGAGGTCCAGACCTTCCACGGGATGCTGCGGCAGATCGCGTTCAAGCTGAAGAAGCAGGGGGACTGAGCGGGGCTGTCCACGGTGGACGATTCTGGAAAATTAAGTTGTAACAATGGTTTGTGCGTGGACGTATAGGGTTTCTCAACTCGATGGTTAATGCCCTTTGGCCATCGGCGAACCGGGGGTTTTCCACCCCCGGACCCCCGGAGGATACTTGGCCAGTATGAAAGGCATGGGCAGGCGCGGGATTGCCAAGTCGGCGCGGCAAGGGTTGGCCTTTGGGGTGCGCGGTGGCTATCATCGCCGGATAACAAGAGCAGCGAGCGGGCAGAGGCATGGCGCAGGCGATTTCTTCGGGTGGATTTTCACGGCGCGGCGCGCTTCTTGCGGGGGTGGCGGCGCTGCTGTCGGGCTGCATGTCTTCTGGCCGATCTGGCGGCGGGGGATACCGTGCGCCGGACCCTGCACCGCGTCCGGTGCCGAATGCGGGCTGGGATGCCTGGGTTGAGGGGTTCAAGGGGCGGGCGGTGTCGCGGGGGATTTCGTCGGGGACGGTCGAGGCGGCCTTCCGGGGGGCGGGCTTCCTGCCGGAGGTGATCGAGAAGGACCGCAACCAGACCGAGTTCAACCGCACGCTGGAGGACTACCTGAACATCGCCGCCTCGGACGAGCGGGTGAGCCTTGGGCGCCAGAAGTTCGCGCAGTATGGCGGGACCTTGCAGGCCATCGAGGCGCGCTACGGGGTGGAGCGCCAGGTCGTCGCGGCGATCTGGGGGCTGGAGAGCTTTTTCGGGACGCGGCGGGGCAATGTGCCGGTGGTGAGCGCCTTGTCGACGCTGGCCTATGAGGGGCGGCGGGCGGAGTTCTTCGAGGGCCAGCTGGTCGCGGCGCTGAAGATCTTGCAGGCGGGGGATGTGTCGCCTTCGGGCATGACCGGCAGCTGGGCGGGGGCGATGGGGCATACCCAGTTCATCCCGACCAGCTATCTGGCCTTTGCGGTGGATTTCACCGGCGACGGGCGGCGCGACATCTGGGGCGAGGATCCGACGGATGCGCTTGCCTCGACCGCGGCGTATCTGGCGAAGTCGGGCTGGACGCATGGGTTGCCCTGGGGGATGGAGGTCACGCTGCCGGGCGGGTTCGACGCGGGCCTTCTGGGGCGTGGCAAGGGGCGGTCGGCAGACGATTGGGCGGGGCTGGGCGTCCGGTCTGCCGATGGCCGGGCGCTGGCGGGCGGGTCGATCATTGCGGGCGGCAACGAGGGCGGGGCGCCCTATTTCCTGCTGACGCAGAATTTCGCGACGATCCTGCGCTACAACAACGCGCAGAACTACGCGATCGGAGTGGGGCATCTGTCGGACCGGCTTCTTGGGCGCGGCGCGGTGCAGGCGTCGTTCGGGCCGGATGCCAGCGGCATGACCAAGGAGGACCGGCAGGAGTTGCAGCGTCGTCTGACAGCGAAGGGGTTCGATACCGAAGGCTCGGACGGGGTGATCGGGGAGAAGACGAAGGCGGCGATCAGTGCCTATCAGGCCAGTATCGGGGTGCCGGTGACGGGGGAGCCGTCGCTGGAGTTGTTGCGCCGGTTGCGGTGAGGGGTGGTGGGTTGACACACACCCTGCGAGGGAGGCGGGCGTGAACCAGCGGGTCTATGGCATGAGCTTCGCCAGCGTCTATCCGCTGTATCTCGCCAAGGTCGAGAAGAAGGGCCGGACCAGAGCCGAACTTGATGAGGTGATCCACTGGCTGACGGGCTATGGGCCGGAGGGGCTTGAAGGAGCCCTGGCCGACAAGCGGGATTTCACCCGGTTCTTCGGCGAGGCACAGGCGATGAACCCGCGCCGCGATCAGGTGACGGGTGTGATCTGCGGCGTCAGGATCGACGAGATCGCCGAACCGCTGATGCGGGAAATCCGGATCCTGGACAAGCTGGTGGACGAATTGGCCAAGGGGCGACCGATGGCGAAGGTGTTGCGGCAGGGGTGAAAGGTGGTGCGCCTGAAGGCACACCCTACGCGGCGTTCGGGTGCGCGGTGCGGATCACCCGCTCGCAATGTTGCGACAGGGTCTTGCGGTTCTCGAAGGCGTCGACCGGGACTTCGGGGTGGAAGATCACCTCGACCCGGCCCTGGCGGGCGGTGGCGAGGGTCTTGAGGAGATGGCTCGCGAAATCCATGTCGCCCCACCAGCCATAGTGGCGCGGGTCTTCGCCCGGCGGCGCGTGGAAGACCACGGTCACCGGCTGGATATGCATGCTGCGTTCGAGGGCGGGGGAGAAGAAGGCCTCGAACAGCGTGGACTTGAAGGGCAGGACCCGGATTGCGTCTGTCGAGGTTCCTTCCGGGAAGAACAGGAGCCGATGCCCGGCTTGCAGGCGCGCTTCGAAGATGTCCTGCTGTTTCTTTGCCTCGGTCCCTTTGCGGGCGATGAAGACGGTGCCGGTGGCGCGGGCAAGCCAGCCGATCATCGGCCAGTCGGCGACCTCGGCCTTGGCGACGAAGTAGATGGTCTGGACCGCGTTCAGGACGAAAATGTCGAGCCAGGAGGAATGGTTCGCGACGATGGCGCCGGGTTTTGTCATCGGCTGGCCGTGGACGGTGAGGGGCAGGCGCAGGATGCGGAGCGCCGTCCGGCAGACGAAGCGGGTGATGCGTGGGGTGACGGGGCGGGCCTGGCCACAGAGCGGCCATTCCACGAGGCGGACGAGGAGGAGGACGAGAAGCCCGCCGTAGGTGAGCGCGCCGATGAGGCCGCCGCGCCAGAGGACGCGGAGCCAGCCGAGCGGCGTGATCCTCAGGGCCGGGGGCGGGACATCCTGCCAGGCGGTCATGGGCCGGCCTTGCGGATGTAGAACTCGCGGTGGCGGGCGGACATGGTGCCGGTGTCCATCACCAGGCAGACATCGGTGGTGTTGAACTCGCGGTCGATCCAGGCGCCGTCGCCGACGAAGCCGCCAAGGCGCAGGTAGGCCTTGATCAGCGCCGGGGTGGCAGCCATGGCGGCGCGGCGGTCGAGCCGGTCTTTCGGGATCAGGTCCATGTCCTGCCGGTCCGGCGGCAGGGCGCGGACCCGCATCTCGGGGGGCGCGAGGTGGGTGTGGAAAAGGTAGGAAAGTGGCTGGGCCAGCGCGGCGATGTCGGTACCGTGGAAGGAGGCGGCACCGAAGAGGATCTCGATTCCCCGGTCGAGGACATATTCCGCAAGCCCGTTCCAGAGATGGAACATGGCGGTGCCGCCGCGATGGTCGGCATGGACGCAGGAGCGGCCGAGTTCCAGAAGCTTGCGGCCCGAGGCGAGGAGGGGGGTCAGGTCGAATTCGGTTTCGGAATAGAAGCGCCCGGCGGCGGCGCGGCGGTCACTTGGCAGGACACGGTAGGCGCCGATGACATGGGCGTGGCTGGCCGGGTCGATGCGGCGGTCGACGAGAAGGAGGTGGTCGAAGTACGGGTCGAAGGCGTCACGCTCCAGCCCCGCCGCATGGTCGACCAGCGGGCCGTCGCCGCCCAGTTCCGCGACGAAGACCTGGTAGCGCAGGGCTTGCGCGGCGGTCAGGTCGTCGGGCGTGGCCGCCAGCCGCACGTCATAGGGGGATTCTTCGGCAGTCATCGGCTTCGTCCCGGGCCTCCGGCTGGTCTGACTTAGCCACGGGTCGGCGGCTTTGCAACCGTCTGCCGGTTCGAGGGGGGCGGTAGCAATTCCCGGTTGAGTTTCATTGGCAGATTCGCACTATGGGTGATCAGTTCCCACGACTGGCACAAGGAAGACGCGCGTCATGTCGATCACGACCTTGCCGGCATGTTCGAAGTTCACTGTCACCTTGTTGTCGATGTTCGACTGTACCTGACCCAGACCCCAGTCCGGCTGCTCCGGGTGGCGTACCAGCATGCCCGGTTCAAGAAGTGCCGCCATTTCAAGTCCTTTGCCCCGGTTAGAAGATGCAAGACAAGCCCGACCTCGCCGCCCTGATCGCCTCGCGCATCTGCCATGATCTTATCAGCCCGATCGGGGCGATAGGCAACGGGGTGGAGCTTCTGGCGATGGAGCCGGGAGGGGTGCGGCCCGAGATGGCGCTGATTTCGGAAAGCGTGGCGAATGCGAATGCGCGCATCCGGTTCTTCCGCATCTGTTTCGGCCAGGCCTCCAGCGACCAGCGCATCGCGCGGTCGGAGGTGGCGTCGATCCTGGGCGACCTGTCGCGCGGGGGGCGGGTGGGCTATTCCTGGACCAGCCCCGCCGACCTGTCGCGGCGCGAGGTGCGGCTGGTGTTCCTGCTGTTGCAATGCCTGGAAAGCGCGCTGGCCTATGGCGGGAAGGTCAGCGTCACCCGCAACGACAGCGGCTGGCAGGTGCTGGCCGAAGCGCCAAGGCTGAAGGTGGACCCGGCGCTGTGGGAGGTGCTGACCGAGCCGCGCGCCCCGTCGGAAATCGGGGCGAACCAGGTGCATTTCGCGCTGGTGCCGGACGAGCTGGCGCGGCAGGGGCGGCGGCTGATCACCGAGATCGGCGAGACGACGATAAGGCTGACGTTCTAGAGCAGGTGGCGAAGTCGGGTCTGGATGAAGGGGATCACGCCCCAGACCATGCAAGTCACCATGGTTGGCACGAAGACAAGGTTGCGCAGGAGCTGCGGCCAGCCTTCGGTCAACGGCAGGATGACCATCTGCAGGAGCGAGACCAGCGGATAGACCCCGAGAAAGACGAAGAACGCGAAGCGCAACCGTGACGGCGCGCGGGGGAGGGCTTGATTTTCAGGCATGGCTGTCCTTAATGAAACGATGTGTTCCGCTTATATGAAACGGAACGTTTCGTTTTGCAAGAGGGAAAAATGGCTTCTCCCGTTGCCGCTTTGCATGAAGCCCGCACCTCGGTCGGCGCGCGCCGCTCGGAGGCGACGGAGGCTGCCGTGCTGGAGGCTTTCGTCGAGCTGCTGGCCGAAGTCGGCTATGCCGCGATCACGATGGAGGCGGTGGCCAAGCGCGCCCGGGCCGGAAAGGCAACGATCTACCGCTGGTGGCCGACCAAGGCCTATATCGCCTTGTCATTGATCTCGAAAGCGAAGGTCGAACTGCCGACCCCGCAGGGGCTGTCGCTTCGCAGCGACCTGATCGACTACATGACCCGCGTCCTCGGGATGTGGCGCGGGGATGCGGGTCTTCCCGTCGGGGTGCTGGTGCGGCACTGCTATGCCGAAGCCTGGTCCGATCCGGCGCTGGCCGCAGCGTTGCAGTCCGAAAGGCTTGAACGCTGGACGCTGCTGAACGACATGTTGCAGTCCGCCCGGGACCGGGGCGAGTTGCCTGCGGAAACCGACCTCGCACGGGCCAAGGACTTTGCGATGTCCTGGCCGCTTTATCTTCTGATGACCGACCAGGTGCCGGAACCCGACGCGATTGCCCGGATGGTGGACGATACGCTGAACGGCCTCAGGGCCGGATTGTCCCGTCCCCCGTCACCAGATACTTGAAGCTGCACAGCTGTTCTGCGCCCACCGGCCCGCGGGCGTGCAGCTTGCCGGTGGCGATGCCGATTTCCGCGCCCATGCCAAACTCGCCGCCGTCGGCGAACTGGGTCGAGGCGTTGCGCATCAGGATGGCAGAATCGAGCTGCTCGAAGAAGCTTTGCGCGGTGGCGTCGTTTTCGGTCAGGATCGATTCGGTGTGCTGGCTGCCGTATTTGCGGATATGGGAGATGGCCTGATCCACCCCGTCGACCAGCTTGGCCGCGATGATCATGTCGAGGAATTCGCGGCCGAAATCATCCGCTTGCGCCTTCTTCGTGCCGGGGGTCTTCAAGAGTTCGCCCTCGGTACGCACTTCGACGCCCGCTTTCAGCAGATCCTCGATCAACACGGCCCCGTGTTTGGTGTAGAACTGCCAGTCGATCAGCAGGCATTCCGCGGCGCCACAGACGCCGGTGCGGCGGGTCTTGGCGTTCAGGACCACGCGGCGAGCCTTCTCCAGATCGGCGTCGCGGTCGGCGTAGACGTGGCAGATGCCTTCGAGGTGGGCGAAGACCGGCACCCGGGCCTCGCGCTGCACAAGGCCGACGAGGCCCTTGCCGCCGCGCGGGACGATGACGTCGATGTAATCGGTCGCCTGAAGCATGGCCGTGACCATCTCGCGGTCGCGGGTCGGGATGAACTGGATCGACGCCTCGGGCAGGTTGGCGGATTTCAGGCCGTCGAGCATGCAGGAGTGGATCACCTCCGAGGTCTCGAAGCTTTCCGATCCCCCGCGCAGGATCACGGCATTGCCGGATTTGAGGCAGAGCGCGCCCGCGTCGGCGGTGACGTTCGGGCGGGATTCGTAGATCACGCCGACGACGCCCAGGGGGGTGGCGACGCGCTGGATGTGGAGGCCGCTCGGGCGGTCCCATTCCGCCAGGATGCGGCCCACCGGGTCTTTCTGTTCGGCGATCTGGCGCAGCGCGTCGACGATCCCGCGCAGGCGGTTGTCGTCCAGGCGCAGGCGGTCGAGCATCGCCGGGGTCAGGCCCTTCTGTTCCCCTGCGTCAAGGTCGAGGGTGTTGGCGTCGAGAATCTCGGTCCGGCGCCGCCAGACGGCGTCGGCGGCGGCGATCAGCGCGGCGGCCTTGCGTTCCGAGGAGGCGCAGGCCAGCTCGGCTGCCGCAGCGCGGGCCTTTCGGCCGATCTCGGCCATCATGTCGGTGAATTGGCCGTCCATTCCGTCGCTCCCTTGTCCGGGCGCGGAGGGTCTGCGACCAGGACCCGGCAAGAATTTCACATTTCGCCGGCATCGGCCAGAGGCCGCGTTCCTGCACCCCGATGCCGCCTGATTTCACTGAATACTGACTGGAGCGGACCGCGTGGCAAGGCTACTCTGACGCCTGTTCGAGTGATGCATTTCCAGCGAGGATCCCATGACGGACAGGCTTTTCGCCGACCAGACACTTGCGGCAGGCAGCGAGCTGATTTCTCCCAACGGCCAGCATCGCGCGGCGATGCAGGGCGACGGAAATTTCGTCGTCTACCGCGCAAACGGCACGCCGAAATGGGCCACTGCGACGGATGGCCGGGCCATCGGCGGGATCATCATGCAGGGGGACGGCAACCTGGTGATGTATGATCCGGCCGGGCCGGTCTGGGCATCGGGCACGGACGGGCAGCCGGGCGCGGTGCTGGTCATGCAGGATGACGGCAACCTGGTGATCTACGGCCCGAATGGTGCGCCGCTTTGGGCCACCGGGACGAACATCACCATGATGCGGGTGACGGGGTTCCTGCCATCGGTGAACGGGTTCCAGTTCTCCAACGCCTTCGCCCATGCGCCGGACATCCAGATCAGCATCCTTGGCCAGAACATCGCGATCGGCGATGCGGCCAACGGCCTGTGCGGCGGCATGGCCTTTGCCGCGCGCGATTTCTTCCAGGCCGGGCAGCGGCCCCCGGCGCGCATGGACAGCCCGACCTCGGGCGTGCTTTTCGATCTGCTCGTCCGGCGCCTGTTCGACAGTTTCGAACTTCCGGTCGGCCCCGCCCGCTATGCCGCCCTGATGAGCCCCGACTTGCCGGACCACGAGACG
>NZ_JAEULP010000061.1 GCF_016792905.1 Tabrizicola sp. | reverse complement strand
GACGGGGTGGAGCGTGGCCAGGTGCTGTGCAAGCCGAAATCGGTCAACCCGCACACCAAGTTCGAGGCCGAGGCCTATATCCTGACCAAGGAGGAAGGCGGGCGCCACACCCCGTTCTTCGCGAACTACCGTCCGCAGTTCTACTTCCGCACGACCGACGTGACGGGCACGGTGAAGCTGCCGGAAGGCACCGAGATGGTGATGCCGGGCGACAACCTGAAGTTCGAGGTCGAGCTGATCGCCCCGATCGCGATGGAAGAGAAACTGCGCTTCGCCATCCGCGAAGGCGGCCGCACCGTCGGCGCGGGCGTGGTGTCGAAGATCATCGCCTGACAGGCGTTCGGGCAACAGCCCGGAAAATCCGGAAGGGCCGTCCGTTCGGGCGGCCCTTTTGCATTGCAACCGCCTTTTCCATGGGTATCACGGTGCACACCCATCCCTTCCACGACACGAGGCCTGTGTGAACCCAATCGCCGACCTGATTGCAGACTCCGGCCGGGTGCCACCGCAGCGCCTGGCGAAGCCTGTCGAATCCACACCGTTCTTCGACGTCGGTCCCGAGGGCTTCCTGATGCTGCCCCCCGCAGGCGGGCGGTTGCATTATGCCCCGGGGGCGGGGCTGGCGCTTGCGAACCCGCCGGATCGGCCCGAGGGCGACCTGTTGCCCTTCGCCTGGAGCTCCGGCTTCGCCGCGGCAGCCTGGTTTGACGGCCGGGTGCCCTTGCGTGCCAATGCCGTCCGATTGACCGACGGAAACCTGATCCTGATCGCCTCGGACCGCGATGATCTGCAGGAAGGCATGGCCGTTGCACTCAGCGAGACGTTCGGCCTTGCCGTGTCCGACGCGCCGGTGGTGATCGACCCGGAGGATGCCTCGCGCGTCTGCACCAACGGCCGCCCGATCACCCAGCGCCGCACGCGGAAAGACGCGGATGCTCCTCCGGTGCGCGAGGGTGCGCGCCGGTTGCAGCTGGATTGCCCCACCATTGACGGCCTGGCCGTGCACCCCTGCGTCGCGATGATCAGTCTCGGCGATGGCCGCGGGCCCGAGGCCGACCTTAAGGATCTCCCGCTCATGGCATCGGTCGCCGAAATCAGGAAGCACATCTTCATGCCCCTGGTCGGAACCGCGATCTGGGGCGAGGACACGATCAGCGCCGCGCATATGGTCCTGGCAAACACCTTGCCGATCTTGCGGTATGGGCTGCCGCCCGGGGCGATGCCGTCGGCAGAGCTTGCGTCGGACCTGATGGCCCAGCTCGACGCCCGTTTCAGGGAGCGGGAAACCCGATGACCAGCACCACCTCGCCGCCGACCCGCACGGGCTTCATCTGGCTCGCGTCCTACCCCAAGTCGGGCAATACCTGGTTTCGCGCGCTGCTGACCGCCTACGAAGATACCCGCGGCGATGTCGACATCAACAAGCTTGCCGCCCGGCATGCTGCCCGCGAAAGGCTCTTCGAGCGTTATCTTGCCTGCGATGGCAGCCTGCTCAGCGTTGATGAAACCTTCGTGGCACGCCGGATGCTGTATCTGTTCCTGGCCGACACCAACACCTCAGGCGCGCCACAGAAGGTTCACGACGCCAATCTTCCGCTGGCCAACGGGGAACTGCTGTTCCCGCCAGAGGCGACAGCGGCGGTCGTCCACCTTGTCCGTCACCCGTTCGACGTGGCGGTGTCCTATGCCTACCATCTGGGACTGGCGCCGAACTTCGACAAATGCATCGACAACATGTGCGATCCGGAGTTCCGGGTCGACGGGCTGGTCCATGCCCAGATGCCGCAGGTTCAGTCGGACTGGTCCAGTCATGCCGTCTCCTGGCTCGACATGCCTGACGTGCGCCGCGTGACCCTGCGCTACGAGGATATGCTTGTCGACGGCGTCGGCTCGCTGACCCAGGCCCTGCGCGTGATGTATCCGGGCGTCGATCCCGATCCGGAGCGTGTCCGGCGTGCGGTTGATGCCACCGCCTTTGGCAAGCTTCGGGCGCAGGAGGCCACTTCCTCCTTCAAGGAGCGGTCCGCCAAATCCGAGGCCTTCTTCCGGTCGGGCAAGGCGGGCGACTGGCAGAACCACCTGACGCCCGCGCAATGCGACCGCCTGGCCGAAGCGCTTGCCCCGGCAATGACCCGGTTGGGCTATGGGGCAGATGGCAGCGTCGGTGCCTGGGCGGGCAGCGCGTCGGCCTGAGACTGCACGAAGCCGTCGATGGTCCGCGGCCCGCCGCACGGCCTGGCGAGCTGAAGATTGGCAGCGTCCGTCCTGGACATGGCCAGCCTCGGGACCAGCGATGCGTCAGATGTTCGCCGGGCAGGATCCGGTCGGCCGCCCCATGGCCCTGCGGAAGCCCACAGGGAATACTGTGTCGCGACTCCGGAAATTCGGCTAGACTGCCGCCGAAGTTTTCCCCCTGTTCCTTCAATCAAAAAGGTCTTGCGCCATGGCTTACACTGCCGCGACTGCCGTTTCCTTTTGCCAACGCCAGATGGGTCGCTACCGTGACGGGGAATGCTGGACCCTGGTCGAAGATGCCGTCGTCGGGGCAGGGGGCAAGTCGTCGCGGGTCCTGACCCCGCGCTTTTCGGCCCATGCCTCATTCGTCTGGGGGACCGTCGTGCAAAGCAACGGGCTTCAGGCGGGCGACGTGCTGCAATTCAGCGGCTACAGCTGGACCCGCACGACCGACACCGACGTGACCAACCCCGACGGCAGCGGCTCCACCAACCAGACGGTCGCGACCGAGACGCGCGGCATTCCGCAGCACACCGCCATGGTCGTCCGCGTGGTGTCGACCGGCATCGTCGAGGTGATCGAACAGAACATTCCGCCCGCGACCGGCCCGGTGCAGACCCTCACGCTTGTGCTGACCGCACCGGCCCAGAGGGTGACGACCACCCGCACCCCGCACTCTTCCGGGGGCGAGACGGTCACGACCGTCACGGTCACTGACAGCGTCACCAACCCGCCGCGCTGCTACCGACCCATCGCAGCCTGAGGGACGAACCGGGTCCCCGCTGCCGACGCCCCTTCCGCCTAGTTGCGGGCCCGGGCCGACGCCTGCCGCATCTGCCAGCCCATCCGCAGGCCGGGATGGGCCTTCACCTGTTCCAGCATCGCCCTGAAGACCGCACGCGGCACCATGCCCTCATGCCAGCGGGCCGCCTCGCGCACCCGTTGCATCAGCTTGCCGTCGGTCAGCCCATCAACCCGCGCCGCCGCCAGCGCCTGCGGCGTGACCGGGGACACACACAGGAAGACCAGCCCCACCTTCGGCACATGGGCGAGCGGCAGGAACTGGTCGCGCAACCGCGCCATCTGCGCGCAAAGCCAGGGCTGCACCGCCATCAGGTAGTCCTGCTGGATCAGGATCGACCGCCCCGGCACCAGCGCCGGGAAGAATTCCGCCGCGATGTGGTCGGCCATCGCCGAGCCCTTTGCCGCATCGACCGAGAGGATTTCGATCGGCCCGCCCGTCCAGTGCTTTTCGCCGATGTCGCCGACATGCAGGGTCACATGACCCTCCCATGCAGCCAGGTGCCGCCGCACCACCGGCAACAGGTCGGCATCATCTACCTCGGGCAGGGGCTCGTCCGGGAGATAGCGGGCCCAGAACGCGCGCGAGGAGCGGAAGCGGTCATAGCTGTGGACGTGGAAGGGGCGCCCTGACAGCGCCAGCCCCGACAGGAGCCGCGCCGCCGAGCCGCCGGCATAGGCCCCGAGGTCGACCGCGACCCCCGCCCCCTGCGCCCTGCGACCGAGCCAGTGATAGAGCAGCCCCTCCTCCGAGGTGAGCATCGTCGGCACGCCCGCCGCCGCGCCCAGATCGGTCGCGGGCACCGTCCGCCACGGGCGGGCTGCGAATTCCGCCACGATCTCCGCCGCCGTCTGCACCCTCGCCCGTCTCCCTTCGAAATCACCGTAAGCCGTGCAGCCTGCCGCCGCCAGTCGCCCGGACCGGGGCAAGAGAATCCCTTGACCTCCCGCGCGGCCTGCCGTAACCCGGCGCCTGCGTAGGGGTATAGCTCAGCTGGTAGAGCGACGGTCTCCAAAACCGTAGGTCGCGGGTTCGAGCCCTGCTGCCCCTGCCATACCTCCCGACAGATCCCGCCTCCCGGCTGCGTCCCTTGGGGGAACCCGGCGGGTTGCTGCGCGTTCGGTCTCCATCACACCTGTTCACAGGAATATGGAGATAGCCATGCTTCACGCGAAAAAGACAGCTTCCGCTGCTCTCATCGCCCTTCTGGCAAGCCCTCTGCTTGCCAATGTCGACAACGTCGCAAAGGTCGACGTCTCGGTCGATGTCTCTGCGGTCAACAACGCCCAGGCGGCCACGTTCTGGGCCAATCTGGAAGCCGATCTGGAAAATGCGCTGGTCGCCAGGCTGACCACCCGCCTGCCGGTGGAAGAGATCAAGCCCGACGAAGACGGCAAGATCGACGGCGCCCAGATCATGGTCGACATCCGCGAGGTCGAGCTTGCGAGCGCCTTCGAGCGCGAGCTGAACCTTGGTGATGCGGTGTTGGTCGGCGACGTGACGATCCGCGATGACACCGACATGGCCAATACCGACACCTACGAGCTGACCGTCTCGCTGGAAAACGCCCATGTGATCGTTCCCGATGGCACGACGGTCCTTCTCTCGACCGACACCACCGGGGCCTATACCCGTTTGGTCGAAGCCTTCGCCGATGGCGTTGTGAGCCGCCTGAAGTAGGCTTTGGCCAGCCTCTGCGCCCCCAAGGTCCCACGGGGGCGCAGAGGTCCATCTGACGGAGGTTCCCGGCTTTGGCCCGGACAATTCCTTGCCTGATCCCTAATGTCCACAGGTAAGTCGTTGATTTTAAATGAACGGTCCATGTGTCCTGTGTGGACAGCCGGGGTTTCCGCCGGTCCGGCTTGAATTCTGCCCGTCAAACCCGTATCTCGACCGGCAATCAACACCGGAATCCCCATGTCCACCACGAACCCCGTCCAGTTCCTCCAGCAGGTCCGCGCCGAAGTCGCCAAGGTGGTCTGGCCCACCCGCCGCGAGGTTCTGCTGACCACGCTGATGGTCTTCATCCTCTCCGCCGTCGCCGCGACCTTCTTCAGCCTGGTCGATCTGACGATCAAGACCGGGCTGCACTACATCATCGGCGGCTGAGCGGCGCTTCCCTCTTGAATTGGGGCCGCGCTGGGGGTAGACCCCCGGCCAACCAAAGGGACACCGGCGCGCATCGATTCGGGGTGCGCGCTGTTTTTTGTTCCGGGGCATTTACGAAGACGGGGCCGAATGGCCCGGGCAGCAAGGAAGCAGGCAGATGGCGAAGCGCTGGTATTCGGTGAGCGTTCTCTCGAACTTCGAGAAGAAAGTGGCCGAACAGATCAAGACCGCCGTCACCGACGCCGGGCTTGAGGAAGAGATCGACGAAGTGCTGGTCCCGACCGAGGAAGTGATCGAAGTCCGCCGTGGCAAGAAGGTCACGTCCGAGCGTCGCTTCATGCCGGGCTACGTCCTCGTCCACATGGAAATGTCGAGCCGCGGCTACCACCTGATCTCCTCGATCAACCGCGTCACCGGCTTCCTTGGCCCCCAGGGCAAGCCGATGCCGATGCGCGATCATGAAGTGAACGCGATCCTGAACCGCGTCGAGGAAGGCCTGGAAGCCCCGCGCAACCTGATCCGCTTCGACATCGGCGAGACGGTGCAAGTGACCGACGGCCCGTTCGAGGGCTTCTCGGGCATGGTCGAGGATGTGGACGAGGCGCACAGCCGCCTGAAGGTCACCGTGTCGATCTTCGGCCGGGCGACGCCCGTGGAACTGGAATTCACCCAGGTCTCGAAAGGGGCCTAGGGTGCATCGCGTGGGAGGCGAGCGCCCTTAGGGGTGACGGACCGGACCACTAAACCGCACCCCCCAATTCCGGGCCGGGTGCAGTGACAAAGGAGAGGCCAGATGGCCAAGAAGATTATCGGCAGCCTCAAGCTGCAAGTGAAAGCGGGTCAAGCCAACCCGTCCCCGCCGGTCGGCCCGGCGCTGGGTCAGCGCGGGCTGAACATCATGGCCTTCGTGAAGGAATTCAACGCGAAGACCGCCGACATCCCGCCGGGCACCCCCACGCCCGTCATCATCACCTACTACCAGGACAAGTCCTTCAGCCTCGAATTGAAGACGGCTCCGGCCTCGTTCCTGGTCAAGCAGGCCGCCGGTCTGCCGGCCGTCGGCAAGCGCAGCCGTGCCAAGGGCTCGATGAAGCCGGGCCGCGAGGTTGCCGGTTCGATCACCGCGGCCCAACTCCGCAAGATCGCCGAGACCAAGATGAAGGACCTGAACGCCAATTCCGTGGAAGCTGCGATGCAGATCATCCTCGGCTCGGCCAAGTCCTGCGGCATCGAAGTGAAGGGCTGAGAACCATGGCAAAGATTGCAAAGCGCATCGCCAAGGCGAACGAAGCCTTCGCTGGCAAGGCAAACATCACCGTCGAAGACGCGGTGAAACTGATCAAGGGCGCGGCTTCGGCCAAGTTCGACGAGACGGTTGAAATCGCGATGAACCTCGGCGTCGACCCGCGTCACGCCGACCAGATGGTCCGTGGCGTCGTCGCCCTGCCGAACGGCACCGGCAAGACCGTCCGCGTCGCCGTCTTCGCCCGTGGCGCCAAGGCAGACGAAGCCAAGGCCGCCGGTGCGGACATCGTTGGTGCGGAAGACCTGATGGAGCAGATCCAGCAAGGCAACCTCAACTTCGACCGCTGCATCGCGACCCCGGACCTGATGCCGCTCGTCGGCCGCCTGGGCAAGATCCTCGGACCGCGCAACCTGATGCCGAACCCGAAGGTCGGCACCGTGACGATGGACGTGAAGACGGCCGTCGAGGGTGCCAAGGGCGGCGAAGTGCAGTTCAAGGTCGAGAAGGCCGGCGTGATCCACGCAGGCGTCGGCAAGGTTTCGTTCGACGACGCCAAGCTCGCCCAGAACATCCGCGCCTTCGTGGACGCGGTGTCGAAGGCAAGGCCCACCGGCGCCAAGGGCACATACCTGAAGAAGGTGTCGCTGTCCTCGACCATGGGCCCGGGCGTGTCGGTCGACATCTCGTCGGCGACCCAGGCGTAAGGGGCTCGGGGCAGGCCCCGACCTACGAAATCCCGACCCGCAAGGGGAGGGGACTACCCGGGCCGCCTCTAGGCCCGGTTCTGTCCGAGACGGTGGGTGGCGCGCAAACGCCATAAATCCTGCCCGAGATGGGGAACGAGATTTGGGCCACCCATCCGGGTGATCTTGGCTCGGGAACCTGAAACGGACCCGACGCCCCTGCAAAGGGGCAAACATGAGCCGGGGGGAAACCCCCAACCTTGGAGTGAAACTGTGGATAGAGCCCAGAAAGAGAAAGTGGTCGAGGAACTCGGCCAGATCTTCGAAAGCTCTGGCGTTGTGGTGGTTGCCCACTACACCGGGATGA
>NZ_JAEULP010000014.1 GCF_016792905.1 Tabrizicola sp. | reverse complement strand
TTGATCGCGCTGCCAGCATGTCGCCCTGTCGGCTATCGAGCTGACCGGCGCTGACGCCGGGTATCCTGTCAAGTAGCCAACTTGTAGGGATAAATGGCGGACCCGGAGCGATTCGAACGCCCGACCCTCAGATTCGTAGTCTGATGCTCTATCCAGCTGAGCTACGGGTCCGCAATGCCGGGCGATGTATCCTTGCGCGGCGGGCAATGCAAGGGCGAAATCACCCCGCTGGGTCTGCCGTGCCCTTCGGCAGATGAATAGCGAATTCCGTGCCTTCTGCATCGGTGCGAGCCAGCTCCAGCCTGCCGCCGTGACCGCGCACCAGTTCCGAGGCGATGGCCAGGCCGAGCCCGGTGCCGCCCTTGCGCGCGCCGCCCTGGAAGGCTGCGAACAGATGTTCGCGGGCCTTGGGCGGCAGGCCGGGGCCGGTGTCGCCGACCCGAATCCACCATTCCTGTTCGTCCTCGCCGGCAGATACCTCGATGGTCCCGGGCTGGGACGTGGCCTCGATCGCCTGGCGTGCATTGCGGATCAGGTTGGACAGGATCCGGTAGAGTTGTTCACCGTCCGCGCGGATCATCAGGCCAGGGGGCACGTCAGTCAGGCAGGTGATCGCGGTCTCGGCCCCAAGGCCCTCGCCCTCGAAAACCTCGCCGACCAGCTTTGCCAGGTTCACACGGCGCAGCTGCGGCGGCGGTTCCTCGGCCTTGCCGAAGGCGAGCGTCGATTCACACAGGCTCACTGCCCGGCTGATCGATGCGATCAGCTTCGGGGCAGACCGCGCCACGGCAGGGTCGGCGCTGCCTTCCAGACGGTCGGCGAAAAGCTGCGCGGTCGTCAGGATGTTGCGCAGGTCGTGGCTGATCTTCGCCACCGCGCCGCCAAGCTGGGCCAGCCGTTCCTTCTGACGAAGCGCGCCGGTCAATTGGGTCTGCATCGACTGCAGGGCTTCCTCGGCGATGCGCAGTTCCTCGACATCGGCGGTGGGCTCGATGACGCGCCGGGCATCCTCGGGCGCTTCGGCATAGGTCTGCATGTGTCGCACGACCCGGCGGATCGGCAGGACCAGCAGGCGCCGCACCGCAAGAAACAAGAGGAATGCGGTGACCACCGAGATCAGCGCCGACAGCGCGAGGATGCGCAGGCCGTAGTCGATCATCGCCTCGCGCATGGGCTTGGTGTCCATCGTCACTTCGATCAGCGTGCCCGCATCCTGCACCGGATAGCCGATCACCCGCACCACGCGGTCCACCGGGTCGAGAAGGCAGGTGAAGGCATCGCGGATCAGCTCCCAGGGGCCTGCCATCCGCAGGTCGTAGGTCGCGTGGATCTCTTCGGGAATGGGCGAGGACAGCACCAGCTGGCGCACCTCGTTGCGGCGCAGGACGACGTTGTAGACTTCGGCATTGGCCAAGAGTTCGGCCTCCAGCTCGGGCGAGACCATATCCTCGGCGGCAAGCTGGGTCAGCGCGGCGATCTGGGCCTGCTTCAGCCGGGTCAGCATGAAATCGGCCCGGAACCGGGCGATGGAGGGCACGAAGATCAGCACTTCGGCCAGCATCACGAAGACTGCGGTCAGGATCAGGAAGCGCCCCGAAAGCGTGTTCAGAAAGCTCTTGCGTCTTTCGGTCACCCGAATCTTCCTTGACCGGCTTCAGGGAACCCGGCGCTGGCCAAGCCGCACGAGGCGTCTGCACGCGGGATGTTCGTTCATCGTCGCGCTAAAATAGGCGCGCGCCACGCATTTGGAAACCTCTTGCAGCGTCAAGCCGACCACAAGCCGATCTTGGGGGGCTCCCGGGTCTGGCGAAGCGCCTCCAGGTCGCGCGCCCGGGCAGATGGCGGTTCGACCCCGTCGCAGGACGGTACACCCGGGGTTCCTGTCCGGGCGGGCAAGGTTCCTTTTGGTCGCGGTGGAAATGTTGCAGGAAATCCGCCAAGCTTGCGTTGACTTGGGAGAGAACCGCCCGTAAAGGACGGGCTTCAAGTTACGGGCCCTCGAATCCGTCCGGGGTTCGGGCCAAGTGTTATGGAGAGCCGCGATGAAGCGCACCTTTCAACCGTCGAACCTGGTTCGCAAGCGCCGTCACGGCTTCCGTGCGCGCATGGCCACCAAGAATGGCCGTCTTGTGCTGGCTGCCCGCCGCGCCAAGGGCCGTCACAAGCTGACCGCCTGATTGATCTCGCGCCTTTCGGGGCGCGCGACAGGGGTTGTGACATGACACCGCCGGAGACCCAGGGCCAAGGCATCGCCGCCGAAGTGCCCGCTGGCTCTCCGGCGGTTTCGCTTTGCGTGCTGCAGAAGCGCGCCGCTTTCCTGAAGGCCGCCTCGGCCCGGCGGCAGGGGACCGGGGGGTTCCTTCTGCAGGCGCGGGATCGCACGGATGGCGACCCTGCGATCCGCGTCGGGTTCACCGCGTCGAAGAAGATCGGCAATGCCGTCCTGCGCAACCGCGCCAAGCGCCGACTGCGCGCGCTGGCCCGAGAGGTGCTGGCGCCGCGCGCGCAAGCGGGATGGGACTATGTGCTTGTCGCCCGGCCCGATGCCACCGTCTCGCGCCCCTATGGCGACCTCTGCGCCGATCTTCAACAGGCGCTCGCCGCGGTCCACCGGGGGCGCGCATGACGCCGCTGGCGCAACTGGTCGCGCTGCCGGTCCGGGCCTACCGCCTGCTGTTGTCTCCTTGGGTCGGGCACGGCTGCCGCTACCAGCCCACCTGCTCGGCCTATGCGCTGGAGGCGCTGGAGAGGCATGGTGCGCTGAAGGGCGGCTACCTTGCCGCCCATCGCATCTGCCGCTGCCATCCCTGGGGCGGTCATGGCTATGACCCGGTGCCGGGGGCCGACCCCGAGCACGACGCGCGGCGGTAGGGTCACTCCATCGTGGCGATCAGCGCGCGCAGGGTCTCGATCCCTTCGCCCTTCTCCGAGCTTGTCACCACGATCTCCGGATAGGCCGCCGCATGCTTGGCCAGTGCGCCCTTGACCTGCTCGATCACCGCGGCGCGTTCGGTGCGGTTGATCTTGTCGACCTTGGTCAGCACCGCCTGGAAGGTCACGGCCGAGCGGTCGAGGAGCGTCAGGATCTCCTCGTCAACCGCCTTGATCCCGTGCCGCGCGTCGATCAGCACGAAGGCCCGGCGCAGGGTGGCCCGGCCCGAGAGGTACTGCTTCAGAAGCGCCTGCCACTTCGCCACCACCGCAACCGGCGCTTCGGCATAGCCATAGCCCGGCAGGTCGACGAGATAGCGGTGCTCGCCGAGGGCGAAATAGTTGATCTCCTGCGTGCGGCCCGGGGTGTTCGAGGCGCGGGCGAGGGTCTTGCGGCCGGTCAGGGCGTTGATCAGGCTGGACTTGCCGACGTTCGAGCGGCCCGCGAAGCAGACCTCCGGTCGATCCGCGGGCGGCAGGCCCGGCATGGCGACGACGCCCTTTACGAAGGTCACGGGTCCGGCGAACAGAAGCCTGCCGGCCTCGCGGGACCAGTCGTCGGGTTCGGGGGCAAGGGTAAAGGTCAGTTGCATGGCAGCACCGCATCGTTCAGCGCGATAGTGCCAGCTTCCACAACGCGGGCATAGATGCCGAAGTCCTGGTGGCCGTAGCCGGTTTCCAGCGCCGAGAGCGTGTTTCCGTCAACCTTGCCCGTCTCTGGATCAACGGTCGTTGCGGTGCAGCGGGTGATCCTCTCCACCACTTCAAGGATAGCATCACCGACGCTGAACCGCTTGCCGATCCAGTCCCATTCCGCCCAGGGTTCCGCGCCGTCCAGCCAGAGGTTCGCCCGCCAGCGATGGATCGACAGGTCCATCCCCATCCGCTCGGAAAGCGCCCGGAGCGACGCGAGGGACAGCACCGAAACCGTAGGATAGTCGCTGTCGGTCATCGCCACCCCGGCACGGACGACAGAAGCGGGGCGCGCGCGCCCGGGGGGGATCAGCGGATCCGCCCAGGCCAGAAGCCGCGCCTGATCCTCGACTGCGTCGGGGGCGACCGTGATCTCGCCTGCCTCCGGATGCGCAAGCGTGACGCGCCGCGCCGCCTCGTCCAGCCGCGCCGTCACGGCCATCAGCGCTGGCGCCTTGGCGCCGCGGGTGAAGTTCATGCAGGGGTTCCAGCCGGGCACCAGCTTCGCCGCTTCATGCGCGACGGCCCATTCCCGGTCAAACGGCAGGCCCTGACCGGCAGAAAGACGAACGGACGCGAGCATCTCGCGTCCGTAGGCCTTGATCGGGTACCGGCAGATCTGGGCCAGCCGGATCGTCATTTCTTGCCGGACTTCTTCGTCGGTGGCGCTGCCGAGTTTGCGGGCTTTGGCTGGGCTTTCGCCTCGACCTGCGCCGCCTTGGCCGAGCGGATGTTGCCGAAGATGTCAGGGCGTTTCCCGTGGCTCCACATGATCAGGTACTGCTGCACGAAGGTGATCGTGTTGTTGGTGATCCAGTAGACCACCAGGCCCGAGGCGAAGCCGCCCAGCATGAACATGAAGACCCAGGGCATCCAGGCGAAGATCGAGGCCTGGACCGGATCGGTCGGGGCGGGGTTCAGCTTCTGTTGCAGCCACATCGTGATGCCCAGAAGGATCGGCAGGATGCCGATGAAGATCAGGTGCAGCACGGTGCCCTGCACGGGCGCGTCCCAGGGCAGAAGCCCGAAGGCGTTGAAGAGCGACGACGGGTCGGGCGCCGACAGGTCCTTCAGCCAGCCGAAGAACGGGGCGTGGCGCAGTTCGATGGTGACGAAGATCACCTTGTAGAGACTGAAGAAGATCGGGATCTGGATCAGGATCGGCAGGCAACCCGCGGCGGGGTTCACCTTCTTGTCCTTGTAGAGCTGCATCATCTCGCGTTGCAGCTTCTGCTTGTCCTCGCCCGCGCGTTCCTTCAGCGCCTCCATCTCGGGTTGCAGTTCCTTCATCCGCGCCATCGAGACATAGGACTTGTAGGCCAGTGGCAGGACCAGGAACTTCAGGAAGAAGGTGAGCGCGATGATCGACAGGCCCATGTTGCCGATGAAGCCGTGCAGCCAGTGCAGGACGGCGAAGATCGGCTTCGTGAGGAAGAAGTACCAGCCCCAGTCGATCGAATTGATGAAGTCGGGGATCGTGCCCGAGTTCTCATAGGCCCGGATCGTCGCCCATTCCTTCGCCCCGGCAAAAAGCTGCACCCGGTTGGTGATCTCGGCACCCGGTGCGACGGTCAGGACAGGCTGGCGGATCTCGGTCTGGTAGATGTCGTTCGCTGCGACGTGCTTGGTCACTTCGGTGAAGGGCTTGCCCTGCTCGGGCACGAGGACGGTCATCCAGTAATGGTCGGTGAAGCCGATCCAGCCCGCACTTTCCGCCGAAACCAGCTCGGCCGCGGCCTGTTCGCCCGGAACCTGGTCCAACTTGACGATGTCCTTGTAGCGCGTCTCTTCCAGCTTGCCGTCGGCACTGCGGACCATGCCTTCATGAACCACGAAGATGCTCTGCATCTTGGGCAGGCCGTGCCGCGCGATCACGCCATAGGGGGACATCGCGACCGGGGCGGTGCCGGCGTTCTTCACGCTGTCGGTCACGGTGAACAGGAAGTTCTCGTCCACCGCGATCTCGCGGCTGAAGCTCAGCCCCTTGCCGTTGTCCCAGCGGAGCACGACCGGCTTGCCGGGGGCGAGCGGGCCGCCGCTGGCAACGGTCCAGAGCGTATGGGCGTCGGGCAGGTCGGCCGCCGTGGTTCCGGCAGCGGGGGTCCAGCCCATCAACGCGTAATAGGGATGTTCCTCGCCCACGGGCGACAGGAGGCGCACTTCGGGCGAAGTGGGGTCCAGCGTCTCGCGGTAGGTCTTGAGCGACAGGTCGTCGATCCGCGCGCCTGCCAGCGAGATGCTGCCGGACAGTTTCGGCGTGTCGATGTCCAGACGCGGGGCATCGGCGACAGCGGAGGCGGTTTCGGTCTGGACGGTGCCCGTGGCCGCGACCGTCTCGGCCGGGGCAGGAGCGACAGTTTCGGTTCCGGTCCGGGCGGCGGTTGCCGGGTCGGCCGCGGGTTCCGGCGGCGGGAAGAAGATGAACCAGACGATCATCACCACGGCGCTGAGGACCATCGCCAGGATCAGGTTCTTGTTGTTCTGCTCTTCCATGCGCAAGCCACCATGCGGGTCATCGGATCAGCGGTGCTTCAACGACAGGGGCGGGCAAAGGTCAAGCGGTTTCGCCCGGAAGTGACAGGACCCGGCGATCAATTCCCGGGATGATCGGGCGTGGCATGCCCGCTGCGCATTGCGCCGGGCGCAGTCGCTTGCTCAACGGGTGTTCACACCTATGCGCAGGGCCCGGGCGTGGTTTTCGCGCTGCGCGACCAACCAGGTCGCGAGTTCATCGACCGGCATCGGGCGCGCGATGACATAGCCCTGGACGTGCCCGCAGCCGAGTTGCGCCAGAAGTGCGTGCTCGGCCTGGGTTTCCACCCCCTCGGCCAGCGTTTCGAGCCCCAGGCGCTCGGCCAGCGACAGGATGGCCGTGACCAGCATCTGCTGGTCACGGTTCTGATCGACCTCGCGCACAAAGCTGCGGTCAATCTTCAGCCGGTTCGGGGCAAAGCGTCGGATCGCGGTGATCGAGGCATTGCCGGTGCCGAAATCGTCAAGATCGACGCCACAGCCCATCGCGGCGATTCGGTCGATGTTCGACGCGATGATCTCGTCCCCATCGCCTGCCACAACCGATTCCAGCACTTCGACAGTCAGCCGGGACGGGGCCAGATGGAACCGGTCCAGCGTCCAGCCCAGCCTTTCGGGCAGCTGCGGATCCCGCAGTTCCTGCGCCGAAAAGTTCACTGCGACCGTCGGCACCCGCAGACCCCTGCGATCAAGCTCGGCCAGTGTGGCGAGCGCCTGGGTCAGCACGGTCTGGCCCAGGAGCTCCATCAGCTCCGACCCGGAAATGGCGGGAAGAAAGGCGCCTGGCAGCAGGATGCCGCGGTCGGGGTGGTGCCAGCGCACCAGTGCCTCGATCCCCGTCACTTCGCCGCTGTCGGTGGAAAGCTGCGGCTGGAACCAGGCGCGGATCTCGCCGCGGTCGACGGCATCGGCGAACCCGGCGCGAAGCGCGTCGCGATCCGCGCGGGCGCGGGCAAGGTCGGCCGAATAGCCACGGATGGCACCGGGGCGATACCGGGAGGCCTCATCCCCCGCGATCTGGGCCGCGTCCAGAAGCGCGCGGCCGGTCGGGCGGGCAAGCTGAAGCGAGTGGCAGAAGCCGATGGAGCAGGTCAGTTGCAGCGGTCCCTGGGCCAGCATCGTCGGCTGTTGCACCACCAGGTGCAGCCGTGCGGCAATCCGTACCATGATATCCAGGTCAAGCAGCGGCACGCGTGACAGGGCGACGGCAATGCTGCCGTCCTCCAGCGTGTAAAGCACGTCGCCCGGCCGCATTGCCCCGCGCAGACGGGCCACGCAGGCGGCAAGCGCCTCGGATTGGCGCGCGCGGCCCAGCCGGTCACAAAGCTGCGCCAGATCGTCGAACTGGATGACGAGGCAGCCGGTCACACCGCCCCGGGCGCTGATGTCGGCCAGCGTTGCGTCCAGCCGGGCGCTCACCTGATCGGACATCGCCTTGGGCTGTCCTTGCAGTCTGCGCGGCCCGTGCGCGAGCATCGCCAAGGGCAACGCCGCCGCCAGCGCGGTGAGGCCAAGCTCGCCTCCCGCCCAATAGGCCAGGAGCCCCGCGACCGGCAGCATTGCCACACCCTGTCGCGGATGAGCCGTCAATCCGGCAAGCGAAAAGATCATGACACCGTCCCCCCGTCGACGGGAGACTGCCCGCCGTTCCTGGGTCAGGCTAGGTGGATGTTCATGATCGGTTCCTTAATGCTCGCCCGAAAGTTGCATAGAATTTTCGGTTTCTGCCATGGCGACTGCAAGCCCGGCAAAATCAAACAGCGTCGTGTCCGCCAGATGCGAGGGGCGCACGTTCATCAGCGACCGGAACATCACCTGCCGCCGACCTGGCGTCCGTGTCTCCCACTCGTCCAGAAGCTTCTTCACCTGCGCCCGCTGCAACCCCTCCTGGCTGCCGCAAAGGTCGCAGGGGATGATCGGATAGCCCATGCCCCCCGCGAACTTCCCGCAGTCTTCCTCGGAGACGAAGGCCAAGGGCCGGGCGACGAACAGATCGCCGTCCTCGTTCAGAAGCCGCGGCGGCATCGAGGCCAGCCGTCCGCCGTGGAACAGGTTCATGAAGAAGGTTTCAAGAATGTCGTCGCGGTGGTGGCCCAGAACCACGGTCGAGCAGCCTTCCTCCCGGGCGATCCGGTATAGGTTCCCCCGCCGCAGCCGGGAACAGAGCGAACACATGGTGCCGCCCGGCTTGATCTTGTCGATGACGATCGAATAGGTGTCCTGGTACTCGATCCGGTGGTCGACCCCCATCCGGGTCAGGAACTCGGGCAGCACGGTCGCCGGAAAGCCCGGCTGGCCCTGGTCGAGGTTGCAGGCCAGGAGGTCCACCGGCAGAAGGCCGCGCCATTTCAGCTCGTGCAGGACGGCAAGCAATGTGTAGCTGTCCTTGCCGCCCGACAGGCAGATCAGCCAGCGGTCGCCTGCCCGCGCCATGCCGTAGGTGTCAATGGCGTCGCGCACCTGCTGCACCAGGCGCTTCCGCAGTTTGCGGAACTCCAGCCCCTTCGGCGCGCCGTGGAAGAGCGGGTGGATGTCGTCGGTTTCGTCAAGCATGGGCGTCCCCCGGAGCGTGCCAAGCCGATTGCCATAACGGGCGCGCTTTGTCATCGTCAATCCGGTGGGACAGGCCGGGGAACTGGCGCGGGATGGGCCAATGACGATGCCGGAAAGCCAGCCGGACCCTGGCAGGGGCGGGGCAGATAAGGGCGGCAGCCTGCTGCCCGGCGGCATGGGGATGCTGTTCTTCGGCTTCGGACTGGCTGCGGGCATCCTCGGGGCCTTCACCGCGACCGGGTTTCTGGAGGACAGCGCCGGGCTGATCCTGTCGGTCTTCCTGTCGGCGCTGATGGTCGTGCTGATCCTCGGCATCCTGATCTTTGCGCTGCGCAAGACGATCCTGAGCCGCTTGTTCGGCCATGCCGAGGTTGCGCTGGAGCAGATCGCCGATCCGCTGGCCCGCATCGCCGACCGGGCCATCGACCGTGATCCGGGCGGGGCGACGATGGCGGCACGCGACCTGGTGGCGATGGTGCTGGCGCGTTACGCCTGGATCACCACCCGCCGCTGGATCATCGCCGCGCTGACGGCGCTGATCGCGGCCATGGCGGCGCTGGCGGGGACCGCGCTCCTGTTCAAGCAGAACCAGTTGATCGCGGCGCAGACCGACCTTTTGCGCGAGCAGAACGTCCGCATCCAGGAACAGACCCAGCTGATCCAGACCGACGTGCAACTGGCCGAGGCAGAACGGAACGCGGCCCTTGCGGTCGAGATCACCGACATCGCCGCCGAACTGGGAAAGGTCGTCGACCGGGTGCATGGCAAGGGGCTGACGAACCCGTTCAACGTGCTCGACCCGTCGACCGACCTCGACCGCAGCCTGTTCCTGCGCATCGTGTCGATCTCGCGTGCACTGATGCCTTACCGATTCCTCGATACCGGGTTGCACGAGGAGGACACCTCCGACGGTCTGCGCCTCGCGCTGCAACGGAGGCGCGATGATCTGGGCGACAGCTATCCGCAGCTTGAGGCGCTTTTCGGCTGGAGCGACCGACCCGAGGGCACCTACCTCGTCGACCGCCCGGCAAGCCCGGAACGCGGGCAACTGCTGCGGGTCATGGTCTCCAGCGGGTTGCGGAACCTGGAACTGTTCACCTTCGCCGGGCTGACGCTGGACCATGCGATGTTGAAGGCCACCGACCTGTCGCTGATCACGGCGCAGCAGGCGCGGCTCTCCTATGCCGATTTCTCGGGCAGCTACCTGGTGGAATGCGACTTCGGCTCGGCGATCCTGGAAAACGCGCGCTTCCGGCGGGCCAACATCAGCCGGACGCGGTTTGCCGCCCTGTCGCCGGATCAGGTCCTGCCGCCCCTGCCGCCGCAGAGCGCGCTGGCGATCACCCGGATGTCGGGCGCGGACTTCGCGCTGGCGACGATCACCGGCAGCGATTTCTCGGGCGCGGCTCTGACTGCGGCCAGCTTCGACGGTGCGCTTCTGGACGGGGTCAATTTCAGCAGCGCCGACCTATCGGTCGCGACCTTCCGCGACACGGTGATCCTTGACGCGGACTTCACTGGCGCCTCGTTGAAACGCACGGATTTCGACGGCACCATCGTCTTTGGCGAGGATTTCCTGACCCGGCTTGCCGCCGCATCCGCGCCGGGCAGTTTTCGCCCCGAACTGTTCACGCTCGCGCCCATCGACCCCGGGGAAGTGGCCGCCATTCTTGTTGTCAGCAATGTCCTGACGCCCGAGGATATTGCCGCCCGGACCGGCGGTCTTGCCCCCTATCGCATCGCAAGGGTGGGCGATTTCGGCCCCTAGACATGCTGCGCGCCGTTGACCTCGATCTCGGCGCCGGAAATGTAGCTCGACTGGTCCGAACAGAGGAACCAGATGACGTCCGCCACTTCCCTTGGCTGGCCCAGGCGCTGCATCGGCAGTTTCTCCACGATCTTGTCGGTGCCGGGCGACAGGATCGAGGTCTCCACCTCTCCCGGCGCGATGGCATTGACCCGAACGCCGAGGGGTCCGAAATCATGGGCCATTTCCCGCGTCAGGGCGGCTAGCGCGGCCTTCGAGGTGGCATAGGCCGCCCCGGCAAAGGGATGCACCCGCGCGCCCGCGATGGAGGTCACGTTGACGATGCTGCCCTTCGCGGCGGTGAGTTCGTCCTTGAGGCCACGGGCGAGGATGACGCTGGCGAAGAAGTTGACGTGGAACACATGCCCCCAGGTGCGCAGGTCGGTGTCGATGGTGTTGAGCCGCGCGCCACCGGGTCCCTTCGGGCTGATCCCCGCGTTGTTGACCAGCGCGTCGACCTTGCCGCCGACCTTGGCCTTGATCGTCTCGATGGCGGCGATGGTCTTGTTCGGGTCGGCGAGGTCGATCTCGATGTGGTTTTTCTCGGCATCGGGCCAGGGGCAGCGGGGGTCGAAGGGTTGGCGCGAACAGGTCAGGACGCGCCAGCCCTCGGCGGAAAAGCGCTTGACTGTGGCGTGGCCGATCCCCCTGCTGGCGCCTGTCAGGACAAGGGTCTTTTGTTGGGGCATCGGGGGTCTCCTTCGCCTGCCAAGCTACGCATGCGGAGGGGGAAGGCAAGGCTTGGCAGGGGGGCGGAAAAGGCTTATGCGGCGCGAAAGCATGGAGGCCCCGATGAAGCAGCAGACCCTGACCGTGGAAGACGCCAAGACCACCGCCAAGATGCTGTCCGAGGCGCTCCCCTATCTCCAGCGCTTCGAGGGTGCAGTGGTGGTGGTCAAGTTCGGCGGCAACGCGATGGGCGACGATGCGGCGATGGCCGAGTTCGCCCGCGACATCGTGCTGATGAAACAGGTCGGCGTGCATCCGGTGGTGGTCCATGGCGGCGGGCCGATGATCAACGAGATGCTGCAAAAGCTTGGAATCAAGTCGGAATTCGTCCGCGGCAAGCGGGTGACGGACAAGGCCACGGTCGAGGTGGTCGAGATGATCCTCTCGGGCCTTGTGAACAAGCGGATCGTCCAGGCGATCATGGATGCCGGCGGCCGCGCGGTCGGGATTTCCGGCAAGGACGACGACCTGATGGTCTGTGAGGCGGACGATCCGGAACTTGGCTATGTCGGCCGACCCATCGAGATGAACGTGCAGGTGCTGCGCGACCTCTACAATGCGGGGATCATTCCGGTGGTGGCTCCGGTCGCGACGGGGATGAAGGACAACGAGACCTTCAACGTCAACGGCGACACGGCGGCGGGGGCGATTGCGGGGGCGTTGAAGGCCGACCGGCTTCTCCTCTTGACCGACGTGCCGGGGGTGAAGAATGCCGCGGGCGAGGTGATGACCAACATCACGCCCGAGGAGATTCGCCAGATGACCAAGGATGGCGTGATCTCGGGCGGGATGATCCCGAAGACCGAGACCGCGCTGATGGCCATCGACGAGGGGACGCGGGCGGTGACGATCCTGGACGGCAAGGTGCCGAATGCGTGCCTGCTGGAGCTGTTCACCGACCATGGCGCGGGGAGCCAGATCCGGTCGACCGCTCCGCGGGTGAAACCGCATGTCCGGCGCTGAGGAACTTGCCGCGCGGCTTGCCGAAGATCAGCTCGAGGTCCTGGGTGGCTTCGCCGTGTCGGAGGCTGAGGCGGGCTTTCCCCCGGGGACCCGGACCCTGCTCATGCTCGGACCGAAGGAGCCGGGGTTCTGGGGTCATCTGACCAGCCAGCCGGAATGGGACGGCGCGCCCGACCCGGTGGACCGCTGGTCCCGGCGGGTGATCGGGCGGATCGCCTGCGACCTTGGGGCAAAGGCGCTGTTTCCCTTCGGCGGGCCGCCGTACCATCCGTTCTATCAGTGGGCCCTGCGGACGGGGCGGGTCTGGGACAGCCCGGTCCGGTTGCTGGTCCACGCCGGGCAGGGGCTGATGGCCAGCTTCCGCGCCGCGCTGGCGCTGAAGGAGGCGGTGGCGGTGCCGCCTCCGGGGACGAAACCCTGCGATGCCTGCGCCGCGCCCTGCCTGACCGCCTGCCCGGCGGGGGCGATCAGCGGGGCGGGGTATGACGTGCCCCGCTGCCATGCCTTCCTGGACCAGCCGGAGGGGGCGGACTGCCTGTCCGGCGGCTGCCTCGTGCGCCGCGCTTGCCCGGTGTCGCAAAGCTATGCAAGACTGCCGGAACAGTCGGCCTATCACATGGGGCAGTTCCACAGATGAAGCGGTTGATCCTGACGCGGCATGCGAAATCCTCCTGGGACGACCCGATGACCCCCGATCATGACCGTCCCCTGAACGACCGCGGCAAGGCAGCGGCGGCGGACCTGGGGCAGTGGCTGGCGAGCCGCGACTACATTCCCGGCGAGGTCCTGTGTTCGGATGCGCTGCGGACCCGGAAGACCTTCTCCAGCATCGCGCCCGCCCTGCCTGGGACGCCGGTGCTGGAGTTGAAGCCGGCGCTCTACCATGCCGGGCCGGATGTGATGATGGCGGTGCTGCGCCACGCGACGGCCGATGTGGTGATGATGATCGGGCACAACCCCGGCATCTCGGAATTCGCCGACCGGCTGGTGGCGCACCCGCCCGCGAACCCGGAATTCGCCCGCTATCCGACCGGGGCGACGCTGGTCGTCGATTTCGACATCGAGGACTGGGGGCAGGTGGGCTTCGGCCAGGGAGTGGCGGTCGACTTCATCGTCCCGCGCGAGATCGTCGCCTGATCTGTCCACGGTGGACAGAAAATTCGAGTCAACGATTTCAATATGTTGCTTGCGGACGTTCAGACTTGGTTAACTCAAGTTCCAACTGCAACACTTTTGGCGGCGAGAGCGATTTCTTCGGCGAGGGCTTGGGTGGGGGTTTTCCATCCGAGGGTTTTGCGGGGGCGGTCGTTCATGAGTTTGGCGATGTGG
>NZ_JAEULP010000004.1 GCF_016792905.1 Tabrizicola sp. | reverse complement strand
GGGCGGCATGACTTGAGGAGACTTCACGATGGCCAAGGGCACCGTGAAATGGTTCAATGAAACCAAAGGCTACGGCTTCATCGCCCCGGAAGGCGGCAAGAAGGACGTGTTCGTCCACATCACCGCGCTGGAGCGTGCGGGTCTGCGCAGCCTGAAGGACGGCCAGCCGGTCACGTTCGACATCGAAGCCGGTCGTGACGGCCGCGAATCCGCGACCAACCTGGCGCTGGCGTAAGCCGATCGGGGGCGGCCCGAGCTTTTCGCGTCCGCCCCCATCCCCTCAGTTCATCGCGATCGCGGCCCGGTCCCGCAGGACATGGTCAAAGCCGATCCGGAAGCTGGTATCCGACACATCCTCGGGCAGGCATACCGCCGTGCGGCGGCCCAGCGGATAGGCCGGAACATCGAATTCGCGGCTGACCAGCATCACCCGCATCTTCGCATCCCCGGCGATCAGCGTCGAAATCGCCTGCTCCGCCCCGGCGATGCCGCCGAAGCCGTCACAATCCATCACGAAAAGATCGTAGCCGAACGGATCGTCCAGGATCGCGGAGACCGCGTCCTCAATATCCTCTGCCGTATCCACCACGCTGCCGTAATCGGCAAGAAGCCGTCCGGTCCGGCTTTCGACGTGGTCGGTCAGAAGCATCACCCGCACACCCGGGGTGTGGGGCTGGACCCGCTGGCGGTTGGTCTGAAAGAAAGTCTGCACGCGCACTCCTCCACTACCTCCTGCCAAATTCGTTGAACAATGCGGAGAGCATTCGCCCGAAAAAAGGAAAGTTGCAGGAAAATCTGCCTGCCCGTTGCCACATTCAAGCCAGAGTTGCCTTGCTTTGGCCATGGTTCCGCACTCAGGTTGTAAGACTCACACCTTCAGACCTGCCAAGCTACCCATTGCGAAGCTGTTAACCTATTCTGCATGGAATTGCAGCCCTTGTTTGGACTGATGCCTGATTCGCTGCGGAAGCTCTGTATGAATCATCACACCAACATGACGTTCCTCGACCTGCGACAGGATCTGGCAGCCGCCTTTCGCTGGACGGCCCGGTTGAACCTGCACGAAGCGGTGGCCAACCATTTCTCGCTGGCGGTCAACCCCGAAGGTACCCGGTTCCTGATCAACCCGAATGGTCGCCATTTCAGCCGGATCACCGCCTCCTCCCTGGTCGAGATCGATGCGAACGACCCGAACACCATGTCGCGCCCCGATGCTCCGGACCCGACGGCCTGGGGATTGCACGGCAGTATCCACCGGGCCTGCCCCCATGCGTCCTGCGTCATGCATGTCCATTCGATCCACGCAACCGTCCTGGCCAGCCTGGCCGACTCGCGCCTGCCCGCCATCGACCAGAATACCGCGATGTTTCACAACCGCCACGTCATCGACGATCACTATGGCGGCATGGCCTTCGAGGAAGAGGGTGCCCGCTGCGCCCAGATGCTGGCGGACCCGAAGATCACCACGATGATCATGGGCAACCACGGGGTTCTCGTCGTCGGTCGCACCGTGGCCGAGACCTTCAATCGCCTCTATTATTTCGAACGCGCGGCAGAGACCTACATCCGCGCCCTGCAGACCGGGCTGCCCCTCCGCGTGTTGCCCGAGGCCATCGCCGAAAAGACCGCTCGGGAATGGGAAGACTACCCCGGCTTCGCGGAGGCGCATCTTCGCGAACTCCGCGCGATCCTGGACGCGGAAGACCCCGGCTACGCCCACTAGGGCCGCCCCCAGCCGCCCCCGCCCGGTGTGCGCATCTCGAAGACCGCGCCTTCGGGCAGGTCGCGCTCGTCATTGCCCTCTAGGCGTTCCTCGCGCCCGTCGGGCCAATGCACCCGGTTCTCGCCCACCGAGCCCGGCCCGCCGCCATCGCCCCCAAACGGAGCGACCCTCCGGCTGCCGCACAGCGTCGTCACTGTCACCGGCGCCAGGAACCGCAGCTTCCGCACCGCCCCGTTGCCACCCTTCCATCGGCCCTGACCACCCGAGCCACGCCGGATCGAGAATTCCTCCAGCCGCACAGGGAAGCGCTTCTCCAGCACTTCCGGGTCGGTCATCCGGGTGTTGGTCATGTGGCTCTGCACCGCGTCACAGCCCTGGAACCCCGGGCCAGCCCCGGTGCCCCCGGCAATCGTCTCGTAATTCTGGAAGCGGTCGTTGCCCCAGATGAAGTTGTTCATCGTCCCCTGCGCCGCCGCGACCACCCCCAGCGCACCATAAAGCGCGTTGCAGGCCGACTGGCTGACCTCGGTATTCCCTGCGATCACCGCCGCCGGGGCGACCGGGTTCAAGAGCGTCCCCTCCGGCACGATGATGGTCAGCGGCTTCAGGCATCCCTCGTTGAGCGGAATCGACTTGCCGACCAGCGTGCGGAAGACATACAGCACCACCGCCCGCGTCACCGCCTGCGGCGCGTTGTAGTTGCCCCGGTGCTGCGGGCTCGTTCCGGTGAAATCGATTTTCGCCGAGCGTGCGGCATGGTCGACCGTGACCGCCACACGGATCTCGGTGCCGATGTCCATCGGATAAAGGAACGCGCCGTCGACCAGCCGGTCGATCACCGCGCGCACACATTCCTCGGCGTTCTTCTGGACATGGCCCATATAGGCCGCGACGACCTCTGCCCCATGCTGGACGACAACGCGCAACAGCTCCCGCCGTCCGGTTTCGTTCGCCGCGATCTGCGCCTTCAGGTCGGCGATGTTCTGATCCGGGGACCGGCAGGGCCAGCGACCCGACGCCAGCAGCGCCCTCGTCTCCGCCTCGCGGAGCATACCCCGCACTACCAGCGGGAAGAGGTCGATCACCACCCCTTCCTCCTCGATCGTCGTGCTGTCCGGCGGGGCCGAACCCGGCGTCCGGCCGCCGATGTCGGCATGGTGCCCGCGCGAGCCCAGCCAGAACGCCGCCCTGCCGCCCACGAAGACCGGGGTGATCACCGTCACGTCCGGCAGATGCGTGCCCCCGTTCCAGGGTGCGTTCAGCATCCAGGCGTCACCTTCCCGCGCCGTCTCGCCGACCGCCGCGATGACCGTCTTCACCGCGTGCGACATGGAGCCAAGATGCACCGGCACATGCGGGGCATTGGCGACCAGGTCACCCGTCGCATCGAAGATCGCGCAAGAAAAATCCAGGCGTTCCTTGATGTTGACCGACCAGGCCGTGTTCGCCAGCGTCGCGCCCATCTGGTCGGCCACCGACATGAACAGGTTGTTGAACACCTCCAGAAGCACCGGGTCCGCCTCTGTCCCCGCCGCCGGGGGCCGCGCCACCGCCTCGACACGGGCCAGGATCAGGTTTGCCTGCCCGTCAACGGTCGCCTCCCATCCCGGTTCGATCACCGTCGTCGCCGTCGCCTCGGTGATCACGGCAGGGCCGTTGATCCGGGTCGCGGTCCCACAGTCGTCGCGCCGGTAAAGCGGCACCTCCTGCCAGCGCCCGCCCGCCCAGACCGTCAGCCGTTCCACCGGCTTGCCCGCTTCTGTGCCGGGAGCCATGTCCGGCAGACCCGCCCCGCCGCCCTCGGCTTCGACCGCCAGCATCTCGAACAGCACCGCCCGCTCGGGCGAGGTGAAGCCGAACCGCGCCTGATGCGCCTCGGCGAAGCCCCGCACCATCGCGGCCGCGTCCCCGAACGGCACCGGCAGCGCCTGGTGCTGCCCCTCATAGCGCAGATGCGCCGTCCGCGTGACCTTCGGCTCGGCGATCCCCTGCGCCGTCAGCTCTGCCGCTGCCTCTGCCGCAAGCGCCTCGATCCGGGCTTGCGCCTCGGCAACCGCCGACAGCGGCGCATCGAACTGCGCCTCCCGCAAGCTTCGCAGATGCGCCAGCCCCATGCCGAAGGCCGAAAGCACCCCGGCCTGCGGATGTATGAAAACTTTTTTCATGCCAAGAGCATCCGCCACCCCGCAGGCGTGTTGCCCCCCCGCCCCGCCAAAGCATTGCAAGGCATAGCCCGTCACATCATGCCCGCGCTGGACGCTGATCTTCTTGATCGCATTGGCCATGTTGTCGATGGCAATCCGCAGGAAGCCCTCGGCGATCACCTCCGGCGGGTCGAGCCGCCCTGTCACCGCCGCCACCTCCCGCGCCAGCGCCGCGAATTTCTCCCGCACCACTTCCGCGTCGAGCCGCTGGTCCCCGCCCGGCCCGAAGACCGCCGGGAAATGCGCCGGTGACAGCCGCCCCAGCATCACGTTGCAGTCGGTGATCGT
>NZ_JAEULP010000066.1 GCF_016792905.1 Tabrizicola sp. | reverse complement strand
GAGATCGTCGCGGCCGCCAGGGCCGTGACCTACCGCTGAGGGGGAGGCGATGACGATCGACATCCTGATGCCCGCCCTCTCGCCGACGATGGAGGAGGGCACGCTGGCGAAATGGCTGGTCAAGGAGGGCGACGCCGTCGCCTCCGGCCAGGTCATCGCCGAGATCGAGACCGACAAGGCGACGATGGAGTTCGAGGCGGTCGACGAAGGGGTGGTGGGCAAAATCCTGATCGCAGAGGGCACGGGTGGGGTGAAGGTGAACACGCCGATTGCGGTGCTGCTGGACGAGGGCGAGGATGCGTCTTCGGTCGCGGCGCCCAAGGCTGCGGCGGCTCCGGTGGCGGTCCCCGAACCGGCGGCGGCACCTGTGGCGGCGGAGGGTCGGGGTGAACCCCGACCTACGGCGGTGGGGCCGGCTGCGGGCGGTTCGCGGGTGTTTGCCTCGCCGCTAGCGCGGCGGATCGCCAAGGAGAAGGGGCTGGACCTCGGAGCCGTGAAAGGCTCGGGTCCGCATGGCCGCATTGTCCGGGCGGATGTGGAAGGCGCGCAGCCAGGGGCGGCGAAGCCTGCGGCGGCGGTTGTCGCCGAGGCCCCGAAGGCGGCCCCTGCCCCGGCTGCTGTTGCGGCGGCGATGCCGACGGGCATGGCGGCGGAAACCGTGATGAAGATGTATGCCGACCGGCAGTACGAGGAAGTGCCGCTGGACGGGATGCGCCGGACCATCGCCGCGCGGCTGACCGAGGCCAAGCAGACGATCCCGCATTTCTATCTGCGGCGGGACGTGCGGCTGGATGCGCTGATGGCGTTCCGCGAGCAGCTGAACAAGCAGCTTGAGGGTCGGGGCGTGAAGCTTTCGGTCAACGACTTCATCATCAAGGCCTGTGCTATGGCATTGCAGGCGGTGCCCAACGCGAACGCCGTCTGGGCGGGCGACCGGATGCTGCGGCTGAAACCGTCGGACGTGGCGGTGGCGGTGGCGGTCGAAGGCGGGCTCTTCACCCCGGTGCTGCGCGATGCGGACAAGAAGTCGCTGAGCGCGCTGTCGGCGGAGATGAAGGACCTGGCGGGGCGGGCGAAGACCAAGAAGCTCGCGCCGCATGAATACCAGGGCGGGTCCTTCGCGATCTCGAACCTGGGGATGATGGGGATCGAGAATTTCGACGCGGTGATCAACCCGCCGCATGGGTCGATCCTGGCCGTGGGTGCGGGGATCAAGAAGCCGGTGGTCATGGCGGACGGGACAATCGGCGTGGCAACGGTGATGTCGATGACGCTGTCGGTGGATCATCGGGTGATCGACGGGGCCTTGGGGGCGGAGTTCCTGAAGGCGGTGATCGAGGCGCTGGAGAACCCGATGGTGATGCTGGCGTGAGGCGTCGGAGCGGGGGTTTCACACCCCCGCACCCCCGTGGGATACTTGTACAAAGATGAAAGGGGGGCTTTGGCCTCCCTTTTTCTATCGCGTCTTGAGCTTCTGGATGAGAGTCCATGAGCGGCGCAGGATCGTGGCGGCGGCGCCTGCGACGAGGATCCACAGCGTGACCGTCAGGGTCCATTCGCCGGCGTAGAATGCGGCGAGGAGGGTGCCCGCGGTCAGGACGGCCATGCGCTGTGGCTTGGCAAGAGGGCCCGAGAAGTCGGGCGGGAAGCCTTCGGCGCGGCCAAGCTCGCGGATGTAGGCCGTGGCGATGGCGAGGCTTGCGGCCAGGAGGCCGAGGGCGGGCTGGTGGGCGGCGAGGCCGGCGCCGGTGAGGAAGAGGAGGTCGGAGACGCGGTCGGGGGCCTCGTTCCAGAAGGGGCCGTCCTTGGCACCCTTGCCACCCTCGATCGCGACCATGCCATCGATCAGGTTGCAGACGAGGCGGGCCTGCACGGCGGCGGCGGCGAGGATCAGGCAGAGGATCTGAAGGATGTCGGGGCCGTGCGGGGAGAGCGCGTAGAGAGCGAAGCCAAGGGCGGCGAAACCCATCGAGGCCTGGCTGATCTGGTTCGGGGTCAGGCTCTTGGCAACGGCCCAAGAGGCGAGACGTGCAGCCCAGGCGGAGTTGCGCGAGGTGAGGGGGCGGCGGTTTTCGGCATCGCTCATGTGGTGGACCAGAGCCAGCGAGTGATGTGGAAAAAGATCGGCGCGGCGAAGATCACGCTGTCAAGCCGGTCGAGGAAGCCGCCGTGCCCGGCAATGAGGTGGCCCCAGTCCTTGATCCCCCGGTCCCGCTTGATCGCCGACATGACGAGGCCGCCGAAGAAGCCCATCAGCGTGATGAGAAGGCACATGCCCGCCGCCTGCAGCGGTGAAAACGGCGTCATCCACCAGAGCGCGGTGCCGACGCCCGAGGCGGTGAGAGCGCCACCGATCAGCCCTTCCCAGGTCTTGGAGGGCGAGAGGTTGGGGGCGACCTTGGTGCGGCCGACAAGCTTGCCCCAGACGTACTGCATGACGTCCGACAGCTGCACGACGAAGATCAGATAGGCGATCAGGATGACATTTCGGCCCTCAAACCCCGGGATCCGCAGGTAGAGAAGCGCGGGCACATGGCTGGCGCAGTAGACGCAGATCATCAGCGCCCACTGCGTTTCCGAGACGCGGATCAGGAAGTCCTTCGTGGAGCCGCGGAGCGCCGAGAGGACGGGAAGCAGGAGGAAAGCGTAGACCGGGATGAAGATGGAATACATCCCGTACCAGTCGGTCGCGAGGAACCAGTATTGCAGCGGCAGGATCAGGAAGAAACAGGCGACGAGCGACCAGTGATCGGCGCGGTTGTGAGTGGTGAGCGTCAGGAATTCACGCAGCGCTGCGAAGGAGCAGAGCGCGAAGAGGAGAACGACGCCCGGCTTGCCCGCGATGAACGCAAGCGCGAGACAGATCACCATGACCCACCAGGCGTTGGTCCGTGCAATCAGGTTCTCGATCACCGGGTTCTCGCCAGCGGGCGATAGGCGCGCGCGGAGGATTTCACCGATGATCGAGGCGACGACCAGGATCGTGCCGACACCGGCAAGGAGCCAGAGGAGATGGGGAGAGGTCATAGCTGGCCAGGCTTCAGCGCGAGGAGTGCCTGAGTGGCACGGGTGAGGAAAGCATCCTTCGTCTCGCCTTCGGCAAGATGAAGCGGTGCCCCGAAGGTAAGCGTGCAAATCAGCGGCACGGGAATGATCTCGCCCTTCGGCATCACGCGGTTCAGGTTCGCTATCCAGACCGGCACAAGGTCGATGCCGGGCCGGGACTTGGCAAGGTGGTAAAGCCCGGACTTGAAGGGAAGAAGCGTGGAGTCAGAGCTGTTGCGCTGGCCTTCGGGGAAGAGGATGAGCGAGGAGCCCTCGTCCAGGGCTGCGGCCATGAGGGTCACGGGATCCTCGGTCCGCGCCTCGGGGCGCCGGTCGATGAGCACCGCATTGAACACCTCGCGCCCTATGAAAGCGCGGAGAGGCGAGGTCAGCCAGTAGTCCAGCGCCGCAACGGGCCGCGTCTGGCGCCTGAGCGGGACAGGAAGCGCAGTCCAGAGAAGGACGAAGTCGCCGTTCGAGCTGTGGTTGGCAAAGTAGACGCGCTGATGGCGGACGGGCTCGATCCCCTGCCAAACGGCGCGGGGGGCGGTTATGAATCTGGCGAATGTCGTGATTGCCTGCCCCGTCACCCGGGCGGCGAACGCGCGGAGGGAGGAGTTCATGCGGTGCAGGTCATTCCGCCTTCAGGATCTGGTCCATGGTCAGCGCGGGTTGGGCGCAACCGGCCTTGCCGACGACACGGGCCGGAACACCGGCAACCGTGCTGTTCGGTGGCACATCCTCCAGCACAACAGAACCAGCGGCGATGCGCGAGCAATGTCCGACGCGGATATTGCCAAGAACCTTGGCCCCGGCCCCGATCAGTACCCCGTCACCGATCTTGGGATGCCGGTCGCCGTCCTCCTTGCCGGTGCCGCCAAGGGTCACGGAATGCAGCATGGAGACATTGTCCCCGACAACGGCAGTTTCACCGATGACGATCGAATGGGCGTGGTCGATCATGATCCCTTTGCCAACTCGCGCAGCTGGATGGATATCGACACCGAACGCCTCTGACACCCGCATCTGCACGAAGTAAGCCATGTCGATCCGCCCGTTCTGCCACAGCCAATGGCCGATGCGGTAGGCCTGGACAGCCTGATAGCCCTTGAAGAAGAGAAGCGGCTGCAGGAATCGGTGGCAGGCCGGATCGCGTTCGTAAACGGCCATGAGATCGGATCGGGCTGCGGCACCGATTTCCGGGTCGTCGTCATAGGCCTGATCCGCAATCTCGCGCAAAATCTGTTCGCTCATCTCGCCGGACGCAAGCTTCAGGGAGAAGCGATAGGCAAGCGAACGTTCCAGAGTTGAATGGTGCAATAGGCCGGAGTGAATGAGCCCGCCAAGCAAGGGCTCATTGCGAATGGCCTCGTTGGCCTCTTCGCAGACCCGGTGCCAAACAGGATCGACGGCGGTCACGCGGGGTTTGGTTTCAAGCATAGCAAGGTCTCCGGCTGTGGCATCTTGATACCACATCCAAAGCCGGAGGCGACACGCATTTCTGAGCGGTCTTTCATCATTTGTTGAAATGTCTGCTTCAGCGCAACGTGCGAGTCCGGCCGATACTTGACCGACCCGACTACCACCGACAGATGGGTGCTCGGCATGCGCCATTGAATCACTTCGTGATGCGTCACGCGACAACGTCAAGCAATCGGAGCGGACCGGGCCCAAAGCTAGCTGAAATCTGTGCCACCGCCATCTGGAACACGCCCGACACCCCGTCCGCGGCTCGCATTGCCGCAGCATAGATGAACTGCGGTTGGGTCACCGTGTATTCGGAGACAATGGAAGATGCCTGGATCACTCGAACCAGGTAGGCTTCGCTTTCCTCGGCAAGGGGCACCTCCCCGGACTGCCAGCTGTCGCCGTCGAGGCGGGTTCTGCGTTTCCATGCCAGATGGACATCGCCAGCCTGCATCACACTCCGCAGATGGGCAACCGTGTAGGGACGCAGCCCGATACCGTCAAAAGCCTCGGTAAGTAAGGTGACGTTGGAATCATCAACGCCACGGGATGCCATGCCGACGCGATAGAAGCGCGCAAGCCCGCGCGATGACTGGGCAAGATCGATCTGCGCCAGCCCGAGATCGAGAAGGACGACCGTACTCCCGACGGGCCAGACACTCGGGACGATCCCATCGGTACCAAGTTGTCCACGAAGGCGTATCGAGATGTCATAGGTTTCCGGTGCGACGACTTGCGCCTCGGCAAACTGAAACACTTCCCAATTGGATCCGCTTCCATCGCCTATGGCCACTGCATTTGCGCCGTTCAGAACTGCCAGTCGGCTTGCAGACGAAAGCTCGCCGCCGGACAGCCTGACCCGCAGCGGCGCACCAAGGTCCCAAAGACCGGGACTGTGGAACATCAATGGGCTCTCCGTCACTCCGATGGTCGCTGGTGCGGCGACCAGACGATTCAGCTCGTATCCTGCATCCTCGCTGGACGACCAGATCGCGACCGAGCCGGGCCAAGGCTCTGCGGCAACCGCAACGTGGGGGGCGTGGGGAACTTCCTGGCCTGTCATCAATGGCAAATCCAGGAAGACAGCCAGGACGGGAACAGGCGGCACATACGGCCGTACCGAAATCGCCTCGTCTGCCTTGTCCGAGGGAAGATAGACGCCAGCCTCGACACGAACCGCCTCCAGAAGCTGGCCTTCGGATTGCTCTACGCGGTCGACACGGTACCGTTGCCCGGCGACGCGGACCACATCGCCCGCACCCAGATCCAGTCGCGACTTCGGCAACGCAAATCGGGCCGCATCCCGGGCCACCCGTGCCTCGGCCAGCCAGCGCTCAACTGTGCGCAGGCCCTCGGCCCTGGTCAGGGCCAATGGAAGGTCGGTTTGCGAGACACCAAGGGATTCCTCGTCGGGGAATCGGGTCTCGACTGAACGCGTCTCATAGCTCGATTGCGCATCGACGAAGCTCAGCCGCACCTGACCGGCCATTTCTGCATCGGAACTGCGCACGGTCTCGATTGCGCCATCGAGATCGGGCGAAACGGCGAGATCGCTTGCGTCGATACTGGCGATGGCCCTGGCATCCCGGTTTCGGAACATCAGAAGCCCGTCCCTCTCGAAAACATCAAAACCGAACGCCAGCATCAGCGGCTGCAACGCCGACCGGGCCGTCGTGATGTCTGACTGTTGAAAGCCACGCACCAGGCCGAACAGAGATCCCGTCTCCACGGCGTCGACGCCCGATCGCTGGCAAAGCTCACGGACTACTGCCGCCAGCGGCTGGTTTGATGCACGACCGTTCAACCAGTGGCCGCGTGCGTAGTTCTCCCCATCGCTCCAGACCGAGGTCTGGCCCGGAAACTCGGGAAAGGGTCGAGCGTCCCATGCCCAGGCATGGGCGTGATCCATGTCTATCATCGGGGCGCCGTAGATGCTCGACACCGGGTTGTTCTGCGGATCGGACCAGAACGAGACCGTGGCAAGCAGATACTGCATCTGGATCAGATCATCCCGTTGCCCGTTCGACCAGGCTGGAAGACCGGATTCTGACGATTTGGCGTCGATGAACCGGTTGGGCTGGTTGCTCCCCTTGTCAATCGCGGCACAACCATACTCGGTGAAACGAATGGGCTTCGACCCCGGAACCCAGCCAGTCGGCGAGACGGACCGGATGCCGTCAAGCCGGTCATGGTGCAGGTTCGACCACCATGACTTCAGATCCTTGTACCGATGCACCCAGGGCTCGCCGTGGATGCCGTCGGTGATGGGCAACCGGCGCTGCGCTTCAGCACCCTCAGGTCCGTCATAGTACCAGTCGAACCCCTCGCCGCCGGCGATGTTGGATCGCAGATACTCGGGATTGTAGATCGACCCGAAGCCGGAATCCGCGTGTATCTCCCCGTCGCGCCAATCGGAGATCGGCATGTAGTTGTCGATGCCGACAAAATCGACCGCGGGATCGGCCCAAAGCGCATCGAGGTGGAAATAGAGGTTCCCATCCGCCTGATAGGCGGAATACTCGGACCAGTCCGCCGCATAGCCGATCCTCACCTGCGGACCCAAGATTGACCGGCAATCCTCCGCCAGCCGCTTCAATTCCGCGACGGTCGGGAAACTGTCGCCCGCCCCCCTGATCTGCGTCAGCGACCGCATCTCCGATCCGATACAGAACGATTCCACTCCACCGGCCACTTTGCAGAGATAGGCGTTGTGCAGAATGAACCTGCGAAACCCCCAGTCGTTGGGCCCGTGGTAGCTTACGGTTTCACCAGCGACCGAAAAATCGTCAGCCTCCGCCATGCCGAAGAAGGCCTGGACTTCCGCCTCGGCACCAGCCGATCGGTCAGTGGAACCGGGCTGTCCTGGCGCATGTGCCAGCGTGATCCTTCCCCGCCAGGGCAAGGTGGGCTGCGATCCCGCACCCGTCCATGGGTCGGTCAGCGCGTTTCCCGCAACCTGATCCATCAACACGAAGGGATAGAACATCACATCCTTGCCCGCAGTCTTGATGGCGCGGATGGCTTCGATGACCGAAGCGTCAGCAGGTGTGCCGCCATAGATCGACGCGCCATCCACCTTCGGCACCTCCTGCGCCGACGCCCGGGTGATGCCGCCCGCGCGCCACGGCATGCCAACACCGTCGCGCAGTTTCTGCTCGACCTTCGGTCTGATCCTGCACGACGAACACCGAAGATCATCGCCGAACCACGACACCACGAGCGACACCGAACCCGCGTTTGGCAATTCCTGTGTCAGCTGTTCCAGGCTTGTCGCAAAGTCGGTCTTGCCCGACGGGGAATGAACGTTCGCCGACCGGTTCCGTCCCGGCGCTTCGGCATAGTGAACCGGCGTCACAGCCAGGCCGTATTCGCCCGTCCCCGGAATCAGCGCAACGCCGCGCACGGCGCCGCTCAGGGTTTCCGCCGCATCCACCGCCGGGCCCTGCGCGGCACGCACCACTTCGAAGCTGAACTGCGGGACCCGGTTGCCGTAGGGCGAAAGCTCGAGATCCTCGATCACGACATAGGCAAGCCCGCGATACGCGGGCGCGCGCCCGGTGCCTTCCACTGCTTCCACCAGCGGGTCGGGCAGCTGGGTTTCACTGCCGACATAGATCCGCAGGTTCAGGTCACGGGCCGAAATTTCGTTGCCATCGGCCCAGATCCGTCCCACCCGCAGGATTTCTCCCTCGCAAAGGGCAATCGCCAGGCTGACCGAATAGCTGTATTCATTGACTTTCGGCTTCGGGGCCCCCTTGCCCGTGCGGCGTCGGCGCACCGTTTCGGTGAACTCCGTGGCCCAGATCACCTGCCCACCCACCCGCATCCGGCCCCAGATCTGGCCAATCGCCCCGCCTTCGCCTGCGCCGGTCAGGCGCAGCCGGTCGATGCGGCCGACATCCACCGGGTCCGAACCGCTGCCGAGCACCCGCTGATCGATCGCGCGGCCAATCGTCGCCCCGACGGCGCGGCCGATGACGGCTCCCGAGAGACCCAGGACGGTCCCGCCAAATCCCGCACCAACCGCAGCACCGGCGGCGGACAGAAGCAGTGTGGCCATTCACTTGGCTCCTTCTGGAAATGTGAAACGCGCCGCGATCCGGCGCTGCCAGGGCAACGAAAGTGATGTCTCGATCACGCCATAGCCGGTGTAGGAGTGGATAAAGCGCGGATGCGCCCCGGTTTCGGACTGCAGGCCAAGATGCTTGGCAATGCCACCCTCCCGCATCCGGAAAAGGAGCACATCGCCAACATCCCCAGCACCTGTCGGCTTTGGAACAAGCCAACGTTCAGCGGCCGACAGCAAGACCTCCTGCCCGGAAGGCTCTGCCCAATCGGCCGTGTAGGCGGGAACCGGCTCCGGCTCTTCGCCATGCATTGTCCGCCACACCCCACGCAGCAGACCCAGACAATCCGTGCCGGCCCCCCTGACACTTGCCTGGTGCAGATATGGCGTCCCGATCCAAAGCCGTGCTTCGCCAATCGCGCGCTCGCCGATCCTCATGACCCGCTCCCACCGACCCGGCGCGCTCCGCCATTGGGACGGTCCGGCACCGGATAGGACGCGAGCCAATCCTCGCCCGGGATATGCGGAAATCCACGAAAATTCATAAAGTTGGCGAACTTGGCCTGGCACATGCCCTGGGTCTTGTCACAGCCTGCAAACACATGCACCAGATCGCCCGCGGCGACCGGCGCGCCCAGCGATTGCCATAGCTCAATCCGCCGAAGCGCTCCCGCCTGCCGGTCGATCTTGACGACGCCAACCAGGCCCTTCGCCGCGCCGGTCGTCACTGTGAACCGACCGCCTTCGAACCAGCGGTCGTCAAAACTCGCGACGTTCGAGAACAGGAAGACCCGTCCGTCTTCCTCAGCCGCCACAGGAATCTCGACCGCGTAGCTGGGCTGGTCCAGATCGAACCGACAGCGCCCGTCCCCCAATACGGCCGAACATCCGGGCGTGTAGGCCATGCCGTGCGGACGATTCAGAAGCTCGGTCAACCCGCGAAGATCCGCCTTGAAACTGCCGCCAACCCGGGAAATCTCGCCCAGATGCCCGCGAAACTGCGCGATAGAATCTTTGGGCTCGGTCCAGTTCACCAGATAGGCGCGGACTTCCGCACCATCGAACCGCCCCGCCAGCAGATCATTCTCGGTGATGGCCGTCGCGCTCAGCGCACCGAAGGCTTCGGTGTTGTCGACCGACAGGCCCGTAGTCTGCTGGAGAGCCCGGGCCGTCATGCCGGTATCGGCCTGACACCATACGCCATCGACAAGAAGATCCCGGTCATGATCGGTAAATCCAAGCACCACCCCGTCGCGGCGGCTGACCGTCCAGGCCCGGCAGACTGTGGTTGACCCGGTGGCAAGATGGGCAAAAAGGGATTCCTTGCTCAAAGGCGCACCTCCACGACCGGAACCGAAGGGACGTCGCCCGCGTGAAACGATGCGACCGAAGTCTGAATGGTGTCGGTATCGAACCGCACCGGCACATCGAACTCGAAACCCGCCGTGACCCGGGTTCCCAGATCGGGCGCAAGCATGAAGGTTACTTCCCCGGTCTCCGGATTGACCGAGAACTCAAGCGCTTCCGCTTTCGGATCATCGGCAACCGCCACCACCACGGTTCCTGCGACAGGCTTGCGGATCGGCCGGGTATAGCTTTGCAGACCCGAGAGATAGGTCTTCTGCAGCTGAAACACCTTGGTGGATCCGTCCCCGGTTCCGATCAACTGGTCGTCAGAGGCCGGGGTCGCCAGCGGCGCGCAGGACTTGAAGTCGGACCAGTCCTTCCAGCGAAACCCGTGCAACTGACCGGCCCGGGCCTCGAAAAACGCGATCAGCGTTTCAACGTCGTTCAATGACCGCAGGCCCACCCCGGCATCGTAGCGCCGCCGCGAATGCGCCCAAGGCGTATTGCGCTCTTCAAACCCGTTCGCCAGCGTGACGATCTCCGTCCGCCGTTCCGGCCCGCCGACAGATCCGAAGCTCAGGTTCGCCGGGAAGCGTATCTCGTGAAATGCCATGGAAATTCCTCACCGATTGCGCTGACCGCGCGAAAGCGCGCGGCTGACCTGGGCGGCGACCTGGCTCTGGCTGCGCTGGAAGCCCTGGACGTCCGGCGTGGTGATATTCATCACCACGTTGACCGCCCTGCCCACGCCCGCCTGCACGCCGAGCCGCCCATCCGGCCCGCGTGCCAGAGGCATGATGGCCTCGGGCCCGGCCTCGCCCATCAGGCCGCGCCCGCCCCGCATCGGGAAGGTGGTGGGCGACCCCACGATCCCGCCTTTGGCAAACGGCATCACCTTGCCCTGACTGAAGGCCCCGCCATTGGCAAAGGGCATCCCCGCCCCCATCACGCCCGCCACTCCCTGCGCCAGAAGGCCGCCCAGCGCGCCTGTCACGGGCTTGATCGCGATGGAATAGACCGTGTCGACAATGGTATTCGCGACCGACTTCAGCGCGTCGTTCAGCTTCATCCCGTCGAAAACCAACCCGTCGAAGGCCTTCCGCAAACCCCCGCTGATCCCGCTCGACAGCGTGTTTACCTCGCGGCCGGTGAAGATCATCGTCTCCCGCATCCGTGCCAGTTCCCCGTCGAACGCCGCCACCATCGACACCGAAGAGCCCATCTGCGCCTCAAGCGCCTGAAGCTGCTCCTGCATCGTCCCGATATCCGCCATCGCCCTGATCCTTCCTCACATCCGGAAACGCCGCCGCCAGTTCCGCCAACCGCGCGCGTGTCAGGGGCGGGACCATACCCTCCCGCCCCAGCATGATCTTCAACTCCACCGGGGTGAGCCGCCAGAACACCGTCGGCTCCAGGCCCAACCCGTGCAGGCCTGCCTGCATCAGGCCCGACCAGTCGATCTGGCTCATGACTCGCCCGGCAGCGCGAACGCCCGCGCCAGCAGTTCCGCCGCCGCCCGCGCCGCCTCGACCGGCCCGCCGCCGATCTCGACCCGCAACAGGTCAGCCGCCGACCCCTGCCAACCGCCTCCCCGCAGCCCCGCCACGATCAGCGCCAGCACGTCGCGCGTCGAAAATCGCCGCTCCTCGAACCGCTGCACAAGATCCAGCAGCGACCCCGTCTCCAGCGCATCCTCCAGCTCGGCCAGCGCGCCCAGCGTCAGCTTCGCCAGATGCGGCTCACCATCCAGCCGGATCGCCACCTCTCCCGCCCAGGGGTTCGCCATATCAAAGCGCCGTAAACGTCAGGGCGCCCGCCGAGGCCATCGCCATCTCGTAACTGGCCTCGTCGTTGTGGCTGCCCGAATACTCGATCGAAGTGATCTGGAACGGCCCCTCGATCACGCCGAAGCTCGGGATCACCACCTGGAAATCCGGAATCTCGCCGTTGAAAAACACCTGCCGCGCCCGCTCGTCGGTATTCTCGTCCCGGAACACGCCCGAGCCCGAGATCGCCGCCGACTTCACCCCGGCGCCCGCCAGCAGCTCCCGCCAGCCGCCCTGGCTCTCCAGGCTGGTGACGTCCACCGATTCCGTGTTGAAGCTGATCCGCGTGGCCCGAAGCCCCGCAATGGTGACGAACTGCCCGTCCCCGGTCTGGTCGATCTTGATCAGCAGATCCTTGCCGCTTTGCACAGCCATGTTCGCTCTCCGTAATGCGATGTTGCGTGGCGTCTCGCGCCTCCCCTCCCCCTGGTGGGGAGGGGCTGGGGTGGGGGGCGCCGGGCTAGAACTGAACCCGCGCCCGGAAGGTCAGGTCGATCCGCCGCGTCTCGCCTTCTTCGATCCGGCGAGCACTCGCCCGGACAAAGAAAAGGCTCACCAGCGCCCCCCGGCTCAGGGTCAATGGCGCCCCGATCAGCGCGTCCGAAATGTCGGCGGCCACGGTCTTGATCGACAAAAAGCCCGTGGCATCGGTGATCACGCTGATCACCAGCTGATGCTCGGCCCCCGCGCCCGACTTGTCGGACTGGTCGCGCGCCTCCTCCGGGCCGATCAGCACGAAGGTTCCGGTCACGTTCGGCGGCACGGCGTCGTAGATCGCCACCCCGGTCAGGGCAGCCCAGCCCGACAATCGCTGGAACACCGCCGTCTGCAAGGCGGGCGCTGCACCATAGCTCATTTCGGCACCTCCTCGCGGGCGAAACAGGTCAGATAGCGGCCAAACTGGTCACGTTCCGTCACCGCCTGGATCAGGAACAGCCGCGCCCCTTCGCGAAGCCGCTGCCCTGCCTTGGGGCGCGAGGGCGAGCCGGTGGGCGCCCCACGCACCGTGATCCGGTAAGGCACCGCCGACAGCATCCGCTCCTCGCCCAGAGTGTCGCTGCCGGTGCCCGGCAGGACCTCGGCCCACAGCGTGCCCAGCGCCGTCCAGGCCTCGGTGAAACCGCCCGCGCCGTCCGCCGTCCGGACGACGCCCTCCAGCACCAGCGCCCGGTTCAGATGCGGCGCGTTCATTTCCGCCCCCCACCCAGGATGCGCACCGTCCGCCAGCGCTCGATCAGCGTCACCACCCCGAAGGGCAGTCCCGCCGCCTGCGCTCCATCGTCATGCCGATGCTCGTAATACTCCCCGGCCAGCAGCAGCACCGCCTGCCGCAGGTCCACCGGAATATCCGTCCACGCCGCCCCAAAGCCCGCGTCGAAGACCACCTTCGCAGCCCCCTCGCCCGGAATCGTCGGCAACGAACCGCCCTTCCCTGCCAGCCGCGGCCGGTGCAGGTCCTTCACCAGCCGATAGGCCGCCGGAACGACAGCAACCTCGCCCCCCACCGCATCGACTAGCGTCACGCTGACCAACGACGACACCGGGGCCACCGGCAGCGCCTGTTCGTCGTCCCGCCAGCAGTCCAGCACCCAAAGAAACCGGCGCTGGAACAGCATCTTGCCGATCCGTCCCTCGATCGCCGCCAGCGACGCGCGAAGGCAGGTCTCGATCAACCCGTCCTGCAACCCGTCATCGGCAAAGCCCGACCCCATTCGCAGATGGTCCTTCATCTCTTCCACCGGCAAGGCCGCCTGCGGCACCGGGGTTTCTTCGGTCAACATCATGATCAGCTCTCCACCCGCGGCCGGGCCGTTAGGAATTGCAGGCACGGGAACCGGCCCGGCCCCCCAAGGGACCGGGCCAAAGGCTCACGACACAGCGATCTTCAAAAGCTTGACCGCCGCATAGTCGGTGATGTCGCCGCCCACGCGCTTGTTGGCGTAGAAGAGGACGTTGGGCTTGGCCGAGAAGGGATCGCGCAGGATGCGCAGGTCCGGGCGTTCCGCGATGGTGTAGGCCGCGCGGAAATCGCCGAAGGCCACGGCATAGGCGTTCGCCGCGATGTCCGGCATGTCCTCCGACACCACCACCGGATAGCCCATCAGCCGCGACGGCTCGCCCGCCGCCAGACCGTCCGACCACAGGAAGCGGCCATCCGCATCCTTCATCTTGCGCACTGCACCCACGGTCTTCGAGTTCATCAGGAACGTGCCGTTCGCCCGGTAATCCGCGCCCAGCGCATAGACCAGGTTGATGATGCAGTCCGCCGCGTTGGTGGTGGCGAAATCCGCCGCAGCACCCGTGGGCACATAGCCGATGTTGCCCCAGGTCCAGGAGGCATTCGCCACCTTGGTCGGCAGAAGGATGCCCTTCGGCTTGTCCACCCCGTCGCCGTTGATGAAGGCCGCAGCCTCGGCCCGGATGAAGCGCGTCGCGATCTTCTCGGCCAGCCAGCCCTCCACGTCGAAGGCGCTGTCGTCCAGCAGGCGCTGGCTGGCTTTCGGCATCGCCGCCAGTTCGTGCAGCTTGATCGAGATGCGCTCGATCACCGGCGTCGCGGTCTCGGTCGTGGCCGCCGCCTCGGTCGCCCAGCCCGACCCCACTTCCGACCGGTCGACGATCACGTCGAACGAGGTCGCCTCGACCTGCACGACATTCGCCACCGACCGCAAGGACGAGGTCGACAGCAAAAGCGACTGGATGCGGTCCGAGGTCTGCGGATCGACCAGATAGCCTCCGTCGGCGGCAACAGCCGAGGACATCGCCTTGCCTTCCAGGGTCAGGCCGCGCAGGCCGTCATCATCGCCCGACCGCAGATAGGCGTTGAACGCCTTCTGATGCGGGACTTCCACCTCCGCGCGGGCCGAAAGTGCGGGGCGGCCATAGGCCATCGTCTTTGCGTTCAGCATGGTCAGTCGCTCTTCCTGATGTTTCAGCGTGGATTTCACGTCGTCCTGAAAGGTGCTGAATTCTTTCAGGAACCCGGTCATGGCGGCCTTCGCCTCCGCAGCCGGCGATTGGACCGGGGACATGTCTTCCCCGGTCCGAGACTTGGTCTCGGTCATCGTTCTTCCCTTCCGTTTGGTGTGCAGGCAGACGCGGGCCAATCCGCGCCTCCCCTCCCCCTGGTGGGGAGGGGATGGGGGTGGGGGGCTACCGTTCGGAAAGCGCCCGCCGCGCGTCCTCGAAGACCGCCGCAATGTGACGCCAGCCATCGTCCAGCGCTTCCGCCTTGGCCGCGACCCGCGCCTCGGGAAGCATCGGGAACGTCACCAGCGACACTTCCCAAAGCTCCAGCTCCGACAACAGGCGCTGGCCTTTGCCGTCGCGTTCCGCCTTGACCGTGCGATAGCCAATGGACAACCCGTCGATCGCTCCCGCCTGGACCAGCGCCGCCACTTCGCGCCCCCGCTCCACTTGCGGAAGGATGCGCCCCTTGACCCACAGACCCGTGCCATCCTCGCGCACCTCGTCCCAGACGCCGATGGGCTGGCCCGGATCATGCTGCCACAGCATCTTGACCCGGCCCTGCCGCGCCGCCAGCCGCTTCAGGCTGGCCGCATAGGCCCCCTTCTGCACGATGTCCCCGCCCTGGTCGGTCTTGCCGAAGAGCGACGCATAGCCCTCCACCACATGCCCCTCGCTCACCACCAACCCCGCCTCGGGCCGGTGGAACTTGCGCTCGGGCGCTCCGTAAGCCTGCATCATCTTCACCTCATCGCCGCCTGGATGACCGTCTCGGCCATCTGTGCCAACAGGAACGCCGCCACACCGTAGACGCCGACCCAGATCCGTTTCTCCAGCCGCTCCAGCGTGGCCTCGATCAGCCCCAGCCGGTACTCCAGCCCCGCCCAGCGCTCCTCGGCGACCCGCTCGTTCGCCTCGATCCGCGCCGCAGCCGCGTCGAAACTGTCATAGAGGAACCGCGACCCGCCCTCGGACCGCCGCGCCGTCATTCCTCCTCCGCCAGCTTCGGCAGGCCCAGCAGCATCCGCTTCTCCGCCACCGTCAGGAACTCCGCCGCCGCAACCCGCGCCCATTGCTGGTCGCGCTCGCTGGCCAGCGCCGGCACTTGGTCAAGGTCCGGCTTCAGCTCCACCGCCTCACCCGCGAAACCCGACAGCCAATGCGCCAGGTCCGCCATCACCTTCGTCGCCAAGGGCAGCACCGTCAGCCGGTAGAACGCCCGGTTTGCCTCCTGATAGTTCGCATAGGTCGCATCCCCCGGGATCCCCAGCAGCATCGGCGGCACGCCAAAGGCAATCGCGATCTCCCGCGCCGCCGCTTCCTTGGTCTTCTGGAACTCCATGTCCGAAGGCGAGAACCCCATCGGTTTCCAGTCGAGGCCCCCCTCCAGCAACATCGGCCGCCCGGCATTCCGCGCGCCCTGATGATGCGCCTCCATCTCGCTCACCAGCCGGTCATACTGGTCCGACGACAGCGAGGCCGCCCCATCCGCCCCCTTGTAGACGATCGCCCCCGAAGGCCGCGCCGCGTTGTCCAGAAGCGCCTTCGACCAGCTCGACGCGCTGTTGTGCACATCCACCGCCACCGCCGCCGCCTGCATCGGCGAAAAGCCGTAATGGTCGTCCTGCGGGTGGAAGGTCTTCAGATGGCAGATCGGGCTCATCTCGCCCGTCACGTCATAGCGATGCGTCCGCCCCCCGACCGTGTAGTCATAGGCCACCGGCCAGCCATCCGCCCCCGGCACCAAGTTCATCCGGTCCGACCGCAGCACATGCAGCTCGCCCGGAACCGCGCCTGCCCCCGGCACCGCCTCGACATAAGCGTTCCCGGCGAGAAGCAGGTAGCCATAAACCGCCTCCAGGAACTCCGCCCGCCCCTGCGCGCCATTGGGTCGGCCGATCAGGTCCAGCACCGGATGCGCCTCGAACCGCTGTGCAGCCGTTTGGCAGACCAAGGGCAGCGCCGCCGCCGCCTCGGCGATCAGCCGCACCACGCGGAACCCCACCGGGTTGCCCTGGAACCCCGTCCGCGTCAGACTGGCCGTATCCCGCGGGCTCCAGGCCACGCGGCCCGCATTGCCCCAGGCGATCACCCGACCCACGGCCGAAGCCTTGCGTTCCGGCACCACCTCCGGCGCCTTCCGCAGAAAATCGAACACCATCTCGCGCTCCTTCATGCCCCGGGCCGTGCCCGACTGTCCGGGCTGCCTGATGCGCCCGGCCATATGACCTGCCAAATCCCTAAATCGTCTAAAGCGACCGAACGCTGGGTCGCAGCCCATGCAACGGGGTCAGCATCAGATCGGTCAACGCCCAGACCAGCGCATCCAGCCGGTCGGGCGATCCCGCCCCCTGCCAGCCAACCGACGTCATCTTGCCCAGCTGCTCCTCCAGCGCGCCAAGTCCCCGGACATGGCACACCCTGCCCTGCTCGTACAAAGCCGCCACCGGCTCCGCCCGCAGCATCTTGGACCGGGTCGCATGCACCGCGCGGAACGGCACCAGCGGGTCGATCATCCTGACCAACCGCTCCACCAGATCGCCGCCCTGGTTCACCTCGGCCACCAGCCGATCCGCCCCATGCCGCTCCATCGCCGCCAGCGCCGCGCGCGCCCAACCCTCGGGCGTCGCCCCCTTGACGCTGGCATCCTCCAGCACCACCGCGCGCCAGTCCTTCGGCTCCCCCCGCGTATCGGCGCCCACCACGACAATCCCGCACTCATCGCTCGTCTTCATCGACGTGACCGGCGGGTCCACCGCCACCACCACGCGGTTGAAGACCGGCGACTCATCCACCCGCGCCGCCTCCAGCATCGCGGATGTCCACAAGGCCCCCTCCGCCTCCTCGACCAGCACGCCGTCCAGCTCCTGCCGTCCGAACCGCGTGCCGCCATAGCGCGCCTGCACTTCCGCCAGGAAGCTCTCCGCCAGATAGGCCCGGTTCGCCTCGGTCGGCGCATGCGTCACCACCGACGACGGGTTCTTCAGGATCGCCTTCAGCACGCCCACATTGCGCGGCGTCGTCGTCACCACCGCCTGCGGGTTCTTCCCCAGACGCAGCGCAAACTGCAACTGATCCCAGGCCTCGCTACCCTTCTTCCACTTGCCCAGCTCATCCGCCCAGGCCGCATCGAACTGCGGTCCCCGCATCGCCTCCGGCTCATGCGCCGAAAACACCTGCGCCACCGCCCCGTTCGGCCAGACAAGCTGGTTCTTCGACGCCAACCACTCCGGCTTCCGATCCGGCGGCGAGCAGGCCACGATCCCGCTCTCTCCCAGAACCATCACGTCGCGCACCTGGTCGATGGTCTCGCCCACCAGCGCCACGCGGCGGCACCGGCCCGGATCGGCAGGCCCCGCCCCCTCGACCTGCGCCCGCACCCATTCCGACCCCGCCCGCGTCTTGCCCGCCCCGCGCCCGCCCATGATGACCCAGGTCTTCCAGGCCCCCCGCGGTGGCAACTGATGCGGCAGCGCCCAGAACTCGAACATCCAGGGCAGCGCCAAGAGCGCATTCTGGCTCAAGCCCGACAGGAACTCATCCACTTCCTCCGGCGCTGCGGAGGCAAGCCAGGCGGCGCCCGATCTCAGCTCGGGCTTCGTCAAGGTCGAGCGCCCCTCCGGCTCCGACGTGGCCGACGATCTGCTTACGGAGTTGGTCAACTTTTCCCCTTTCCTGCAGCACCACCAACGCCGTCGCGCGAAGATCGCGGATCGCCGTCTGTGCTGCCTTCACTTCATTGAATTCCCCGGCACTCAGCGCGTCGATGGTGCGTTCCAGCTCCATCATGGTGATGCCGTAAATCTTCTCCGTGGCCCGCAGAATCTCGTCTGCCGAGGGGCCATCGCCCATAAACCTCACAGTCATCCAGACCCGTACCCCTCATGCTGCCCCCGCACGAGGAAATGAAAAAGCGGCCAGCGGGGTTGCCCCCGGGCCGCTTCGACACTTCTTCTAGCATGCCACGATGTCTACATCAGACCGCGCGGCAAGTCAAGGTAAAACACAAGCCATATCAATGGTTTGCCGCGCGCAGGCTTCACGGTTTGTTAACCGTCATTCCCCCTGCACCCCGGTTTCCCCCTCGGTCCCCTGCGCCGCCTCGATCGCCCGCCACTTGGCGACGTTCTCGTTATGCGCCTCCAGCGTCTCGGCAAAGGCGTGCCCGCCCGTGCCATCCGCCACGAAGAACAGGTAGTCCGTCTGCGCGGGGTTCACCGCCGCCTTGATCGCCTCGGCCCCCGGGTTTGCAATCGGGGTCGGCGGCAGCCCGTCGATGACATAGGTGTTGTAGGGTGTCTCGCGGCGCAATTCGCTCTGCCGCAACCCGCGTCCCAGCACGCCCTCGCCCTTGGTGATGCCGTAGATCACCGTCGGGTCGGTCTGGAGCCGCATCCCCTGTTGCAGGCGGTTGATGAAGACACTGGCCACCTTGCCGCGCTCATCCGCCACTCCGGTCTCCTTCTCGACGATCGAGGCCATGATCAACGCCTCTTCCGGCGTGTCATAGGGCAGCCCCTCCGCCCGCCCCGCCCAGGCCTCCGCCAGGATCGCCGCCTGCCGCTCGGTCATCTCGGCAATCAGCGCGCCGCGCTCGGTGCCGCGCTCAACCTCGTAGCTGCCCGGCGCGAGGGAACCCTCGGGCGGCACCGTCTCCAGTGCGCCTTGCAGGAAATCCGCCTTCTTCAGCGCATCCACGATCTGCCAGCTGGTCACGCCCTCGGCCACCGTGATCCGGAACACCAGCGCCGGGTCGTCCGAAACCTCCAGGTATTCCGGCGGCAGCGGATCGGCCCCGGCATCGAAGCGCGCCACCTCGGTCAGGCTGTTCGAGGCAAGGTCCAGCTCGCTCAGGACCACGTCCGACTTCGTCACCCCGATCCGGTAGTTCAGGTCGCGCCCGCAGGTCGACTTGCCCGTTGCCGTGATCGCCTCCAGCACCTCGGACATGCTGGCCTTGGCGGGAACCATGTAGCTCCCGAACTTCAGGTCATCGGTCCGGTCGGCATATTCCGCCCCGATCCGGAAGATACGGGCGTCGGTGATCGCCCCCCGCTCCTCCAGGTTCCGGCTGACAGACGACAGGCTGGCTCCGCGTTCAACCTGAAGGCATATCGGTTCGACCAGCGGCCCCGCCGCAAAGAACTCGTTCCGCCCCCAGGCGACCAGCGCCGCCATCGCGATCAGCAGCACGATGAACAGCGTCAGCGCGTTCGAGGCGATCGAGCGCCACATGCCCTAGCGCACCTTGCCCAGCACAAGGCTGGCATTCGTCCCGCCGAAGCCGAAGCTGTTCGACAAGGCCACATCGATCTTCCGCTTCACCGCCTTGTTCGGCGCCAGGTCCAGCTTCGGCGCGACCGCCGGGTTGTCCAGGTTGATCGTCGGCGGCGCGACCTGATCCCGCAGCGCCAGCACGCAGAAGATCGCCTCCACTGCCCCGGCAGCCCCCAGCAGGTGCCCGATCGACGATTTGGTCGAGGACATCGTGGCGTTCGGGGCGTGATCGCCCAGAAGCCGCTCCACCGCTCCCAACTCGATGGTGTCGGCCATGGTCGAGGTCCCGTGCGCGTTGATGTAGTCGATATCCTTTGGCTCCAGCCCCGCCCGCTTCAGCGCCGCCGCCATGCTGCGATACCCGCCATCCCCGTCCTCCGACGGAGCGGTGATGTGATAGGCATCGCCCGACAGCCCATATCCCAGCACCTCGCAATAAATCTTCGCGCCGCGCGCCTTGGCGTGCTCGTATTCCTCTAGAACGACCACCCCCGCGCCCTCGCCCATCACGAACCCGTCGCGGTCGGCGTCATAGGGGCGGCTGGCCTTCTGCGGCTCCTCCGCGCGCTTCGTCGACAGCGCCTTGCAGGCGTTGAACCCGGCGATCCCGATCTCGCTGATCGGGCTTTCGGTCCCGCCCGCGACCATCACGTCGGCATCGCCCCACATGATCAGCCGCGCCGCGTCGCCGATGGCATGGGCGCCCGTGGAACAGGCCGTCACGACCGCATGGTTCGGCCCCTTGAAGCCGAAGCGGATCGAGACCTGCCCCGAGACGAGGTTGATCAGCGCGCCGGGGATGAAGAAGGGCGACACCCGCTTCGGCCCCTTCTCCTTGATCAGCACCGCCGTCTCGGCGATGGAATTCAGCCCGCCGATCCCGGACCCGATCATCACCCCGGTCCGCAGCTTCTCTTCCTCCGGGGGGTTCTCCCACCCGGCATCCCGCACCGCCTGCACCGCCGCCGCCATCCCGTAGATGATGAAGTCATCCACCTTGCGCTGCTCTTTCGGCTCCATCCAGTCGTCGGGGTTGAAGGTGCCGTCCGAGCCATCCCCCATCGGAATCTCGCAGGCGTACTGGGTCACGACATTCGACGTGTCGAACTTGGTGATCGTCCCCGCCCCCGACTGACCCTCCAGCAGGCGGTTCCAGGTCTCCTCCACCCCGCAGGCGAGCGGAGTGACCATCCCGAGACCAGTGACCACGACACGACGCATGCTGTCCCTCCAAGGATCAAGGCTTTGTCCCGGGTGATACACGGCCCCCTTTCCCCGCGCAACCTTGGGGGTGGGTCATCGGCGGTCGGCAGGTGTGTCCACGGTGGACAGATTTTCCGACGCAGCAATATCAGCCGCTTGGCCGCGGACGTTCAGGACTTGTTAACGTCTCACCCCTGCCGCGCCACGATCCCCATCACCGCGGCCAGCAACTGCGCCGCCACCGCCGCGCCCTGCCCGTCGATGTCGCGCTCGGGCATGAACTCCACCATGTCGAAGCCCACGATCCGCGCCTTCTCGGCCACCCCGGCAATCAGCTCCAGCACCTGCCAGTAGCCAAGCCCCCCCGCCGTCCGCCCGATCACGGCGGGCATGATCGCAGGGTCCAGCGCGTCAAGGTCGAGGCAGACGATCACCTCCGCCCCCTCGGCGATCAGGTCCAGCGCCCGGTCGATGCCGTAGCGCGACACTTCCCCGGCGGGCACGAAGCCCACGCCCCAGCTTTCGGCATCCGCCACGTCCTGCATCCGGGCCGAGCCGATGCCGCGCTGGCCGACCTGGATGATCGCGTCGACATGCTCCATCTCCGACGCCCGCCGCATGGTGGACGAAAGCCCCAGCCGCTCGCCCTGCACCTCGTCGCGCCAGTCGATATGCGCGTCGATCTGAAGGATGGTGAAGCCCCGCCCCCGCGCGCCATAGGCCTCCAGCATCGGGATCGGCAGGCTGTCATCGCCCCCGATCAGCATCGGCACCCCGCCCCGGTCGAGGATCTGGCTAACCGCCCCGAAAATCCGCGCCCGGTTGCCCGCCGGGTCGGCCTCGGCCTGCTCCAGATCGCCTGCGTCCACCGCCGAGACGCCACCCGGAAAGACCGGCCCGCCCAGATCGAAGTTCATATGCGCCAGGTTCGCCGCATAGGCCGCCCCTGCCGCCCTTATCGCAGCCGGACCGCCCGCACAGTAGAATCCGACCGAAGCATATGGCGTGCAGCCATCCGCCCCGATCAGCGCCATCTGCGCCGACAGCCGCGACAGGTCCCGGCAGCGCGGCAGCCCCATGAACGTGTCCACGGACGCAGCGCCGAACATCGTGCCAAGGGCTTTGTTGCCGGTCATCTCATGACTCCTTCTTCGGGTTCAGAGTGGCGGGCATGGCAGGGGCTGGCAAGGTGGCACGGCCGCAGCGGCGACGGATCGCCGGTAGCGTCAGCCCCCTGTCATCCCCGCGTCGGGTGACGATTGCCTCCGAAACGCAAAAGGCACCCCGAAGGGTGCCCTGCTGTCCGAACATGGACGACTGCGCTTACGCGGCTTCCGAGATGAACTTCACCGCGTCGCCGAAGGTCTGGATGGTCTCGGCGGCGTCATCCGGGATCTCGATACCGAACTCTTCCTCGAAAGCCATGACCAGCTCGACCGTGTCGAGCGAATCCGCGCCCAGGTCGTCGATGAACGAGGCCGATTCCGTCACCTTGTCGGCTTCGACGCCCAGATGCTCGACGACGATCTTCTTCACGCGATCAGCGATGTCGCTCATGTCCGTTCCTCTATCTGCGGCAGCGGTTTTCCCTGCCATTTTCACTCAACCCGTTTGCGGGTCAACAATCCTGCGCGCCTATAGCAAGGGTCGGGGGCCAAGGCAAACGCTTTAACCTGACTTGTGCCGTTCGGTTCCGTCAATCCGCCGTCAAACCATGTCCATGCCGCCGTTGACGTGCAGCGTGGCACCCGTGACATAGGCGGCCTCCTGCGAGGCAAGGTACAGGACCGCCGCAGCGATTTCCTGCGGCGCGCCCATCCGGCCCGCAGGAACCGCGCCCAGGATCGCTGCCCGCTGCGTCTCGTTCAGCTTGCCCGTCATCGCCGTCTCGATGAAGCCCGGCGCCACGCAGTTCACCGTGATGCCCCGGCTGGCCACTTCGGCGGCGAGCGATTTCGACAGGCCGACCATCCCGGCCTTGGAGGCCGCATAGTTCACCTGTCCCGCGTTCCCGGTGGTGCCCACGACTGACGAGATGTTGACGATCCGCCCCCAGCGCGCCTTCATCATCCCCCGGATCGCGGCGCGGCACAGGCGGAAGGTGGCGGTCAGGTTCACGTCGATCACCGACTGCCAGTCCGCGTCCGACATGCGCATGACCAGCCCGTCCCTGGTGATCCCGGCGTTGTTGACCAGGATGTCGACCGATCCCATCGCCTCGGTCGCCCGCTTGACCAGGCCTTCGACGTCCTCGGGGTCGGACAGGTTGCAGGGCAGGACATGCGCCCGGTCGCCCAGCTCGGCGGCAAGCGCCTCCAGCGGCTCGACACGGGTGCCGGACAGGCCGACCGTGGCCCCTGCGGCGTGCAGCGCGCGCGCGATATCGGCGCCGATGCCACCCGAGGCGCCGGTCACAAGGGCGGACTTGCCGGTCAGATCAAACATGAAAAATCCTTTCAGGCCTTGAGGGCGGCGATGTCGTCGGGGGTGCCGATGGCGCGCGTGGTGGCGCCCTGGGCGATGCGCTTGATCATCCCGGACAGCGCCTTGCCCGCGCCGATCTCCCAGAATTCGGTGACCCCGGCGGTTTCCATCCACAGGACGGATTCCCGCCAGCGGACCGACCCGGTGACCTGGGCCACCAGCAGGTCCATGATCCGGTCGGGTTCCGTGACCGCCTCGGCCCGGACGTTGACCACGACCGGCAGGGCGGGCTTGGCGATGGGGACAGCGGCCAGCGCCTCGGCCATCACATGCGCGGCGGGCTGCATCAGCGCGCAATGGAACGGGGCGCTGACGGGCAAAAGAAGCGCGCGCTTGGCCCCCCTGGCCTTGGCGATCTCGACCGCGCGTTCGACGGCGGCCTTGTGGCCCGAAACGACGACCTGCGCCGGATCGTTGTCGTTCGCCGCCTGGCAAACCTCGCCCTGCGCGGCTTCGGTGGCGACCGCGATGGCGGTTTCGAAGTCAAGACCGAGAAGTGCCGCCATCGCGCCTTCGCCCACCGGCACCGCCTCCTGCATCGCCTGGCCGCGAATGCGCAGCAGGCGGGCGGTATCCGAAAGGGTCAGCGATCCGGCGGCGCAGAGGGCCGAGTACTCTCCCAGGCTGTGACCGGCCACGAAGCTGGCCTGATCCAGCCCGAAGCCTTCCGCCTCCAGCGCCCTGAGCGCGGCGATGGAGGTCGCCATCAGCGCGGGCTGGGCGTTCTTGGTCAGGGTCAGCTCGGCGATGTCGCCCTCCCAGATCAGGGCCGACAGCTTTTCCCCCAGCGCGGCGTCCACCTCGTCGAACACCGCCTTCGCGGCCGGATAGGCCTCGGCCAAGGCCTTGCCCATGCCGATGGTCTGGGCGCCCTGCCCCGGAAAGACGTATGCGCGGCTCATGTTCCCCCCTTGGTTTCCTTGGGGATAGCGCGGCAGGGCGGCTTCTGCAATCGGTCAGACGCTGCGGGTGGTCCCGCCATCTACCCGCAGGTTCTGCCCGGTGATGTAACCCGCTCCCTCGGACGCAAGGAAGGCCACCGTGGCGGCGATCTCTTCGCTGCGGCCATAGCGACCCATAGGCACGCCCTGGCGGCGCTCCTCGGTGGCGGGCAGGCTGTCGATCCAGCCGGGCAGGATGTTGTTGATGCGGATGTTGTCCGGCGCATAGGTGTCGGCATAGATCTTGGTGAAGGCCGCCAGCCCCGCCCGCGCCACAGCCGAGGTCGGGAACATCGCCGAGGGCTCGAAGGCCCAGGCAGTCGAGATGTTGATGATCGCACCGCCCTTCTGCGCCTGCATGATCGGTGTGACCAGCCGGATCGGCCGGATCGCCGACAGGAAGTATACATCCATGCCCCCCAGCCAGTCGGCATCGGTCAGCTCCAGGATCTGCTTCCTCGGCCCGTGCCCCGCGCTGTTGACCAGCACGTCGATCCGGCCCCATTTCGCGATCACCGCCTCGACCACCCGTGCCACGTCGTCGGGACTCTGGTTCGACCCGGTCACGCCGATCCCACCCAGCTCTGCCGCCAGCGCCTCGCCCTTGCCGGACGACGACAGGATGCCCACCCGGTAGCCCTCCGCCGCGAGCCGCCGCGCCGCCGCCGCCCCCATCCCCGAGCCGCCCGCCGTCACCAGCGCCACTTTCTCCATCGCCATCTCGCTTCTCCATGCACATTCCGGCCCGGACGAGGACCGCAGGTTCCGCATAAGGCTACTGGACCCGGACCCAGGCTGCGAGCCATATTCTCTGTGCCGATTCAGGAGAAAATCTATCGCATGGCGATACGCCTTCCTCCGCTGAACAGTCTGCGCGCCTTCGAGGCCTCGGCGCGTCACCTGAATTTTCGCCTTGCCGCCGAAGAGCTTGGCGTGACCCAGGGCGCTGTCGCGCAACAGGTCCGCAAGCTGGAAGCGCATCTCGGCCTGCACCTCTTTTCGCGCCAGTCCCGAGCCCTGGCATTGACTGAACCGGGACGTGCCTATGCCGCAAACCTCCGCAAGGCTTTCGACCTGATCGGCGCGTCCACCGCCACCCTTCGCCCCGAGCCCACACATCTGACCATCAGCGTGACGCCGACCTTCGCGACGAAATGGCTGATCCCACGCCTGGCTGCATTTACCGCCACACACCCCCGGATCGACCTGCGCATCCTGGCCAGCGAGCGAGTTGCCGATTTCCAGACCGATGCCGTCGACATCGCGATCCGCAACGGCAGACCGCCGTTCGGTCCGGGGCTGAAGGCGACGCTCCTCTTCGAGCAGGATACCATCGCCGTCGCCAGCCCCGCAGTTGCCGCCCGGCTCCATAAAGCAGCGGATGATCTCACGCTCCTGCACGACAGTCATGACCTCTGGCCGCAGTTCCTCGACCTTGCACTTCCGGGCCCTGCCCCTGCGGCCCGACGGAACCTGCGCTTCAACCAGACCGCCCTTGCGATCGACGCGGCGCTTGCCGGTCAGGGTCTGGCTCTTGCCGACCGTTTCCTTGTTGCGGACCGGATCGCGGAAGGTCGGTTGATCCAGGTTTTTGCCGCCTGTCTTCGGACTGGCGTGGATTTCTATGTCATCCATCCGCGCAAGCCGCGCAGGGGAAGTGCGGTCGATACTGTGCGGGATTGGCTCGTCTCACAGACGCAGGCCTGAGAGCAGATCAGCGCGGTCGCGGCTCTGGACGGGGCGATGTCGGCAATGATTGGCCTGGCGCAGAACGACAAAAGCCCCGCGGGGGCGGGGCATGGTGGTTTTAAGTTGAGTTCGCTTAAGTTGGTTGCGGGGGCAGGATTTGAACCTGCGGCCTTCAGGTTATGAGCCTGAAGACTGTCAGATTGCAATCTGCAAAACTCGGGACGCCTCACGCCCCCTTCTCGAACTTCACGACTGGGATACCGAGCTTTTTGGCCTTGTCGGCGAGGTTCTCCTGGATGCCATTGCCTGGGAAGACGAGGACACCAACGGGGAGCACGTTCAGCATGGCGTCGTTTCGCTTGAAGGGCGCGGCCTTGGCGTGCTTGGTCCAGTCGGGCTTGAAGGCCACCTGCGTCACGCCCCGGGCCTCGGCCCATTTGGCGGCGATGAGTTCGGCGCCCTTGGGGCTGCCACCGTGCAGCAGGACCATGTCGGGATACTTGGTCCGGACCTGATCGAGCTTGCCCCAGATCAGGCGGTGATCATTGAAGTCGGTCCCACCGGTGAGGGCGACCTTGGGGCCTGCGGGGAGCATCACCTCGGTCTCCGCGCGGCGCTTGGCGGCCAGGAAGTCGCGGCTGTCGATCAGCGCTGCGGTCATTTGCTGGCGGTTCACCATCGAGCCGGTGCGGGGGCGCCAGGTTGACCCGGTGTGATGGACAAACTCGGTCGCGGCATGATCGCGCATCATGTCCATGCAGTTCCGACGTTCGATCAGTGTCAGACCTTCGGCCGTCAGGTGCTCGAGTTCGGTGGATTTCACCTCGGAGCCATCCTGCTCGCGCTGGAGGCGGCGCTGCGCCTGTTCGTTCTCATCGAGCGACCGCTCAACCCTCGCCGCGGCGCGGTGGAAGAGGTTGACCTGGCCCCAAAGCACCTCTTCGAGGTCGGGTTCCATCCGGGTGTCTTCCAGGGTCGCGACGAGGGCATCGAAGATGTCGGCGACGGCGACCGCGAGGCGCTGCCCATCTGGCATCGGGCGCGGATCGGGCTCATCAAAGGGGCGGAAGCCGTAAAGCTGCAGCTCGTCGAGCGCATGGGCGGTCTGGGGTGCGGTGTGGGCGGGTTCATACGCGTCGTCATGGGTGTGGATCGTCATCGGTTTCTTGCCTCCGGGCCTGTCTCGTCCGCGCGTCATCCCGCGCGGCCTTCATGGGCTGCGGAAGCCGTCACGGGGGACGCCCCTTCACCCCGCCTTCGGGGCCGGAACGCATGTGGAGGAGGACGAGGGGCGGCTGATTTGTCTCGCGATGCAAAGGCGGGGCTCGTCCCCGCCGGCGGAAATCAGTTGCCCCCCGTCCTTGAAGGGGCGGCCCCTTTGACGGCCGCCTGCCCATCTCTTGAAGGCCGCTCGGGTGACGGGTGGATGAGATTGCCCGGGAAGAGGCAAAGCGACGATCCAGAGCCATGACAGGGATCTGTGACCCCTGCCCCGCTGTCCCCTGACCGCGCCCTGCGCGATGCAGCTCAGCCCACCAGGCGATGCCGATCGACTGGCCCGATCTGCCCTGCCAGATGCTGGCGCAGCGCGTCCTTGCCGTACGCCCGGAGATCATCATTGAAGTCCCCGAGCCGCGGCTCCAGCACATGGCAACCAATCCCGACCTCGGTTGCTCTGGCGCTCAACCTCTCCGCGGCGCGTTGGCCCGCCGGATCGCGATCGATCGCGATGTAGAGACGCTGCAACCCCTGCGGCAGCAGGACCGCTCCGAGGTGACCGGACGAGAGCGCCGCCCAGACGGGAAGGCCAGGCACTGCCTCGATAAGGGACAGCATGGTCTCGATGCCCTCGCCGACCACGAGGATGTCGTCATGCGGGGTCAGCCTGACGGCATTGCCGAGGAGGTGACCCATGGCCCGCCGCTGCGTCTCGACATCCGCTTTCCCTTGACCGTCAGGCGCCAACCAGGTGCGATGCACGCCCTGCAAAGCCCCTGTCCCATCGGTGACCTCCGCGATCAGCGCCGGTCTGGGGACGCTCCGGGTCTGGCCCTCATCCAGATGCCTACACTTCGGGTGGAAGCGCAGGGCGCTCTTTGTGCCGCCTTGGGTCAGGCCTCGGGAGCGGAGATAGGTGTCGGCAAGCGTGCCCGCTATCGGCACCGAGGCTGCAAACAGACGCGCTGCCGTCGCTGGCGTGCCACCGGGGGTATTGGCCTTCTTCGGCACTGGCGCATCCGGGAGGGCCGGCTGCGGACGGCCCAGATGCGCGCGGGCCTCGGCCAGAAGATCGGGAAAGTGGGAGATCCCGGTCCGCTCGCGGATGATGTCGAGAAGATCACCGTGCTCGCCCGTGGCGCCGTCGGTGAACTTGCCGGCAGCCCCCGGCCCTGACTTTGGCCCGGTTAGCCGCACGAAGAGCGACCGGCCGGGGGTGTTCTGCAGATCGCCCACGATCCAGTAGGACCCTTCCCGCCGTCCGGCGGGAAGGTAGGCGCGACAGACGCCTTCGGCGTTTTCGGCGAGAGCGCGGATTACATCTCCGGTCTCGGAATACATGGCTCAACAACCTCCGCGTGCATGTAGTCCCGTCACAGGACAACGTGCAAGCAGACGATCCAGCACGGCAATGCCGGCAGGATCGGTCGGGCAGAACAGCCGCAGCTTCCATCTGATGATCTCCGAGAAGAAGCCATCTGCCTTGAGCCGGTCCTTGGCCGCTTCCGTGAAACTGGACAGTTCTATCCGGTTCACGCCCATGACGCGGGACCGGTGCAACTCCATGCCTTCGGTCAGACGGACAACCGTCTTGCCCTCGAGAATGAGCGCATGGATCTGCGTCGCCGTGAGTTGCGGCGCATCACTCGCAAGCGTGGTCGCGACCCAGGCGGGCGAGACGCGGCGGCCGATGATGCGCTGGCCGTCATCGGTCTGCAGCCGGTAGACGCGGGTTTCGTCTTGGGAGAGCTGCTTCCAGATCGGCAGCAGGAGCCCCGCCACTATGTGAAGGGTGGATTCCGAGAACTCGGGCACTTCAGCCAGTTCGGAATTCCATGCGGCGGTGAAGGCCGCGCGGTCGGCCTCGAGCCAGTTTGTGTCCTCCATGATTTTGACAGGCACAGTGCTGGCCTCCAGCGGGCGGATCAGGCGCAGCCGCGGTTCTATGGTGCCGTCGTCCAGCATCAGGCTGGTGGCGGGCACCCGCACCGCAGCCCGGCCGGAGCGGCTGTTGACCAGAAGGCAGGCCTTCGGGTCGTCGAGCCAGTCCAGAGCATCGGCGAGCGAGGTCGGCGTGTTGCGGCGCTTTTCCGCGATGGTCAGAAGCTGGGTTTCTGCGCCGGACCCGGGATGGGTGTAGATCACGCGCTGTCGCGTAGCCCTTAAATGGGGTCATCCTCAATTTGTGTGTCACGGTCTGACCGAGTTTCACAGATTGAAGGGATCAGGCCGTGGTATCGAAGAAGCATTGGGCTCCAACCGCCAACGTGGAGGTTGGTGAGGTCCGCCAGTCTGAGACGGGTGCATGGGTCGTATCTGGCAGACTGGCTCCGAATGGCACCTGCCCTGAGTGCGGGACGCCCTC